>JAXLYT010000050.1:0-88099 GCA_046351295.1 Byssovorax sp. | reverse complement strand
CCTGCGGCACCTTCCCGGAAGAGATCCGCTTCTGCAAGCTGGGGTTCCCCTCCACCTGCGGGACCCGCACGGCGACGTAGGTGCGGTCCATGGTGTAGTAGTTGTCGCGGTCGTCCTTGAAGGCTTGGCGCAGCGGGGAGGTGCTGTCGAAGCTCTCCACGCCCATGCGGGCAAATTCGCCGAGTTGCTCCGTGCGCGTGATGCCGAGCAAATGGAGACGGGTGTCCTTCTTGCGAACGCCGTCGATTGCTTCGAGCCCCAGGAGGATCTCGGACGTCTTGAGCGGCACCATGCCGCCTACGGCGATGTAGCGGTACCCCATCTTCTGGAGCTCCTGCGTGGCGTAGGCGTAGGACTTCGGGCTCCAGCCCTGCGCGACGCCCAGGGGTTTGAGCGCCAGCTTGTCCCGCTTGCACCGGTTCAGGAACTCGCGGGCCAACGTGAGGGTGATCTCCTGGCGCTCGCGCAGCTCGGACGGGACCGCCGCCCCCGGTTCGTCCCAGGCAGCGTTGAAAGCGAGGATGACGTGGTCGACCGAGATCCCGTAGTCGAAGCCGCACTCGACGTAGAACCGGAGCACGTCGTCGACGCTGTACGGCGGATCCTTCTCCTTCAGGTAGGTGAAGGCGCCGCAGTCCCCCATCGTCGGCAGGGAGAGCTTCCCAGCCCGGTCCAGCCGAAAGAATGCGCGCGCCCCCTCCCTCAGCAACCGGTGTCGCTGCGCGAGCGTGTACCGCCCGCCGGTGTTCTGAGAGCCGTCGACGATGCCCTTCGACACCAGGATGCCGTCGAAGGCGGCGTCCTTGAAAACCTCGTGGGCGTAGAGATCGTCGCGCTGACGGAGGCGGGTGACTGACCGGCGCTCGCGCTCGAAGTCGAAGCTGGGATCGACGAGGTCCTGGCTGTCGGGAAGGAAGTACTTCATCGTCCCTTCGCTCGACTGTCGTGGTAGGCGCGCTGGAGGAAGTTGGTCAGGAAGCGGACGTGGGCCGGCACGTTCTGCAACTCGTTCCACCGAATGCCGGACTCGTCCCAGGTGCCCGCCGTCCACCGGCACACGCTGACAAGCGGCGCGAGCTCGCGGCGGACGCGGCGGCCTGCGTCGCGTGCCTCGACGTCGATGGATCCCATCACACGGTCCATGAGCCGCCCCATCGCCCGTAGACCCACGCTGTGCATGAGGCGGCTCCGCGACGGTGGCAGCCCCCACGCATCCGGAAAGGTCTCTCGAACCGCGTTCCAGTAGAGCAAGAGGAGCTTGCGGATGCCGTCGAAGTCCGTCTCGCCGGTGGCTACGTTGTGGTACGAGAACAGGCAGCCGGAGGGGGTTCTCAGGCTCTCTTGCAAGACCTGGATGAGCGAGTTGTCTGAGACCACCTGGGATTTCGAGACGCCCTTCGTGGATGAGGCTCGCCGGATGAGCCCCTGGAACGGCGACGCCGGGTCCTTGTTGAGGAGCTCGCAGAAGGCCGCCGGGGCTCGCCGGATCGCCAGGCTCGGCGGGAGCACCGTGTTCACCTTGGGCAAGAGCTCGCTGATCAGGCCGCGAGGAAGCGGCTTCGAGCTGTTTACCAGGAGGAACTGCTCTCGCTGCACCTCGACATCGTCGGCGACGAAGGCATTGATCGGGACTGGGAAATCCTTTCGTCTGCAGCGCGAGAGGGCGAGGGCCCGCTGCTGGCCGTCGACGATCCACGCCGGCTTCGGTGCGCCGGGCTTAGGTAGACGAATCTCGATCGTCCCGGCCTCCGCAACGCCATCGTCCACCTTCGGCCCGCGGACTTGTCGGAAGGTTACCGCCGACGACAGGGACAGGATGATGGAGTTAGGAAAAAGAACGTCGCCGCTCTTGTTGTCGAGGTAGGTCTGGATGGCCTGGACATGCCGGCGCACCTCGGGTCGCTGGTAGCCGATCAGGTCGGTGTCGTTGTCCCGAGAGATCCGCGAGATGTCGGCGATCTTCAGGATCTCGTCTGCGCGCAGCGTGAAGAGATAAAGCGGGCTGCGAGCATCCTGAAGGATGCGGAGCGCTCTGCGCCGGATGACGTTGGGCGAGCGAGCCATCAGCGCCTCGGCGTTTCCTGAAAGATGCGGCGGAAGCGGCTCTGCTCGCAAGCGTGCCCGCTCGCGCGGAAGTCCCGCAACAAGCGCGTGTGCGTGGCGTGGGGGTTCCGGCGCAACTCGTCGAGAACGAAGCGCCGGACCGCGTCGTCCTCAACCGCGGTCCGATCATAGATCGGTAGCGGCGGAGCCTGCCGTGCCAGGTTCTGGAAGCGCTCACGGACGGCCGTCGCCGCGATCCCACGCTCAGCGGCCTCGTCGACGATGCGCCGGGCAAGGCGGGCGTGAAGGGAAGTCCGCGCGCCTCCAAGCACCGACTGTAGAGCGGCCAGCGACGGCACCCAGTTCGCGCGCAGCGCTTCCGTTGTGGGCCCAGGCATGCCCGACACGATCACCAGCTTCTCCTTGCTTCGCAGATGACCCAGGGCTTCGGCAAGGTCGGCTTCCATGGCGGCGACGTACCGAGGCGCGGCGACCACGATGAACGTCCCCCCTGGGTGCGCCCGGGCGAGGGCGGCGATGGTTCGCGGTGCGCTGGGGTCGGGCCCCACCTCTCGCCCCAGGCGCTGCCACCAGTCCCGCGCTTCGCCCCGTGCCGTCGCTCCCGAGGTCACGACGGAGTCGGCGTGGCCGGGCGTGAAGGTCGCTGCGTACGACCGCAGCGGCGCAGCACCAGGGACGAGCCCGTACCCAGCAGAGGCGACCCAGAGTCGGACCTCGAGCCCCGCCTTGGCCCCAAGCGCCGGCAGTTCGCGGAGGACGGTCCAGTGATCGCCGGCGTACAGCTCCGCGGCCGTCCGAGTCGGCGATCCATCTCGTTGCAACGCGCGCCACCAGGCCGCGAAGCGATCGCTCCCCGCGGTCCCGCGCAAGTTCCCGAGGCGCAGGGCCGCCGGAACAGGTAGCCGCTTCCGATCGGTGCAGCTGGCGATGACATGGAGGGCGAGCGAGGTCACGGGTTGGTACAGTTTCCGCTTGGGGAAGCTCGCGGAAACTACACTTCCGCCGCAGCGCTGCCAAGGGTAACTGCGCGGGCGCCGTCTGGAGAAACTGCAGCGGCACCGCACCGGAGGTCCGCGCTAGCGCGCGGGGCTCTCTTCAACCTCAGCGAATGCGCAGTGGTTGTGGATGCTCTCGTCGCTTCGCGCGTGGACCCTGAACCAGGCCACCCGTGCATCCCGCCGCAGCTTGAGGGCTACCTCGCGCACGATGTCCTCGACGAACGCTGGGTTGTCGTAGGCCTGCATGGTCACGTACCGCTCGTCTGGGCGCTTGAGCAGCGGGTAGACGGGGGCCGAGGCGGACGACTCGGCGATCTCGACGAGCTCCTCGATCCAGACGAAGCTGCCTGCCGGCTTCGACACCGTGCGGACCTCGACGGTGACGTACGTCCGCTGGTTGTGGGCGCCGTAGTCACTGATGGCCTTGCTGCACGGGCACAGGCTGGTGACCGGAACCCGAACCCCCAGCACGAAGTCTTCGTGCTCTCCGTTGGCCTCTCCGACCAGGGAGCACTCGTAGTCCATCAGCCCGGACGCGCCGCTGACGGGGGCGCGTCGTTCGAGGAAGTAGGGGAAGACGACCTCCACGTGCGCGGTCTCCGCCGTGAGACGGTCGCGCAGCGCCCGCAAGATATGAGGAAGCGTGCGGAAGGTGACCTCGCCGCGATGCTCCTCGAGGACCTCGATGAAGCGGCTCATGTGGGTTCCCTTGAACTCGTGCGGGAGCCCCACGGACATCGACACCTTGGCGATCGTCTGCTGCTTCTCGTGGGCGCGGTCGAGCACCGTAATCGGGTACGTCAGATGGTTGACCCCGGCCCGCTTGATGGGGATGCCGCGCTCATCGCCCCGTCCCTGCACGTCCTCCATCTCAGACCTCGCCGCGGTAGATGCACCCGGTGGTGCAAGTTTCACGAACGACGACGGCCGACAACCCGGGCAGTTCGCGGATCAGCCTCTCCCAGATCCAGCGGGCGAGGTTCTCGCTGGTCGGGTTGGAGAGCCCCTCCACATCGTTCAGGTAGTTGTGATCGAGCACCTGGTCCAGGGGAGCAAACGCCGCCTTGATCTCCGAGAAGTCCAGCACCCATCCGCTCTCCTTCCCGACGTCTCCGCGGACGTGCACCTCACAGCGAAAGGAGTGGCCGTGCAGCCGGCCACACTTGTGCCCGGGGGGCACATTGGGCAGGCGGTGCGCCGATTCGAAGGTGAACTCCTTGAAGATCTCCATGCTGCATCCTGTCAGGGGATCCCGAGCATCTTGTGGGTCTGGAGGCTGAGCCGCCAGCGGGGGTGCTCGAGGCAGTAGCGAACGGCGCGCCTGGTGTTCTGCTCACGCAGCGGCCCGTCCATGGGCTGCAGGTAGAAGCAGCGGAAGTCGAGGTGGGTGAACTGGTCCGGGTCGGCGCCCTCTTGCGGGTAGACCAGCTTGAGCTCGTGACCGGCCCGGAGGACGAGCTCGGCACCGGCTTTCGGGCTGACGCAGAGCCAGTCGATGCCGCGAGGGGCGGGACGCGTCCCGTTGGTCTCGACGGCGACTTCGAACCCGGCACGGTGGAAGGCGTCCACGAGAAGGTCGTCGAGCTGGAGAAGCGGCTCGCCTCCGGTGCACACGACCAGCCGCTGTGCGGCGCGACCTAGATCCTTGGGCCAGTGCCGGGCGACGGCGCCCGCCAGCGCCTCGCTCGAAGCGAAGCGGCCCCCGCCGTCGCCGTCGGTTCCGACGAACTCCGTGTCACAGAACCGGCACGTCGCGGTCGCGCGGTCCTCTTCCCGCCCGGTCCACAGGTTGCAGCCCGAGAAGCGACAGAAGACAGCCGGGCGGCCCGTCTGAGCGCCTTCCCCTTGCAGGGTGTAGAAAATCTCCTTGACAGAGTACGTCATGCCGGCGGGGCCGCGAGGCGGTAGGGGGCGGGATCGGAGAGCCCGCTCTCGGCGAAGCCCTTGAGGCGGAGCAGGCATGCGTCGCAGTGGCCGCAGGAGACCCCTTCGAAGGAGGGGTCGTAGCAGGTGAGCGTGATGCCATAGTCCACGCCCAAGGCCAGGCCGCGCTGGATGATCTGCGCCTTCGTGAGGGTGATCAGGGGGGTATGAATCTTGAGGTGTTGCGTCCCCTCGACCCCGGCCTTGGTGGCCAGGTTGGCCATGCGCTCGTAGGCGGCGATGTATTCGGGGCGACAGTCCGGGTAGCCGCTGTAATCGAGCGCGTTGACGCCGATGAACACGTCGCTGGCCCCGAGGACCTCTGCCCAAGCGAGCGCGAACGAGAGGAAGATCGTGTTGCGCGCGGGCACGTAGGTGATCGGGATGTCCCTCCCCATCTCCTCGATCGTACGTCCCTTGGGGACCTGGATGTCGCTGGTCAAAGCGGAGCCGCCGAACAGGCGAAGATCGATCTCGGCGACGATGTGGTGGGTGAGTCCGAACCGCGTTGCGACCCGGGCAGCCGCTGCGAGCTCCGCCGCGTGGCGCTGGCCGTAGCGAAAGGAGAGCGCGTGCGCGTCGTAGCCCTCGCTCTGCGCGATCGCCAGCGTGGTCGTCGAATCGAGCCCGCCGCTGAGCAGCACCACGGCCTTCGGTTTGGACGGAGTCGTGCGCGCGTCGAGAGGGATCATTCGCGGCACAAGCTGTTGCGCGCCCTCGCGCGGCGTCAAGCGAACGCTTCGTCGCGCGTGGCACCGGCCACTGCTTGCGCGGGCTCCTTCGTCTCCTCGCGAGTCATCGTCACGTCGATCTCCCGGCGCGCCGTCAACCGGTAGCGCCCGGCGAGCGCGGCGTACAGACCGGCGAGCAACAGCAGGGGCAGAAGGGGAGAGATGCGCCCGTTCACGCAAGGCCACGATAGATCAGCCGCGCGCGTTCTTCACCGCCCCGCGTCAGCCGATGAGGGGCACCATCTCGATCACCGCGGCCCGGGCGGTCTGGGCGGCCAGGAGCAGCTCGCGCGTCCCCATCCCCGCAGGCAAGATCACCGAGAAGCGGGCCCCGCCCTGGGCGCCGCCGCGCAGATCGAGCCCGCGCGCGCCGAGCTCCGCGCGCAGCGCGTCGGCGTTGCGCGTCACCGTCAAGCTCACCACCGTCGCCCCGGAGAACAGCTCGGCCGGCGTCCCTTCGAGGGCGAGCGCGCCGCCGGCCATCACCAGCACCTGCGAGGCCTCGCGCGCCAGCGCTCCCTCGGCCGAGCCTGGATCGAGGCGCGCCGCCGAGAGCAACACGCGCCTGCCCTCGGACGCGCGGCCGATCGCCTGCATCACGAAGGCCGCGGCCGCGCCTTCCAGCCCTTCGAGCGGCGCCTCCGCGACCAGCACCTCCGGCGAGAGCACCACCGCCTGCGCGAGCACGAGCGCGCGCCGCTCGGGCAAGGAGAGCGCGCTCCCGAGCTTCGCGCGCGAGGCGCCGAGGCCCATGCGCGCGAGCACCGCGGGCGCGAGCTCCCGGGCTTGCCTCGCGGTCGCGCCGCCGAGCCGCGCGCCCCAGCGCAGGTACTCCTCGGCCGTCCAGCGCGCAGGGATCGGCGGATCGAGGGGCGCGGCGCCCATCACCGCGAGGTGTCTGTCCTCGCTCACCTCGTGGCCCGCGAGGCGCAGCGAGCCTGCCACCACCGAGGCCTCGCCGAGCGGCGCGTCCTCGTCTTCACGCGGGCCGCGCGGCAGCGGGCGCGCGGTCGGGCTCGCCGCGAGCGCGCCGATCCGCGCCGAGAGCGGCACCTGCGTCACCGCGGCGAAGAGGGCCCCTGCGTCGCCCGCGAAGAGCACCCGATCGCCCCGCGTGGCGAGCGTCAGCCGATCGATCGCCACCGCGCCGTCGACGGCGATCCGCGCCTGATCGGCGACGAGGAGCGGCTCGGCCTCGGCCACGCTCAGGGCTCCTCCGCGTCCGCGCGCGGCGTCGCCGACTCGACCTCGCCGATCTCCGCCCGCGCGAGCGGCCGCGACGACTCGAAGACGAAGAAGGGCGAGAGCATGCGGGCAAAATCGAGGAACACCGGCGGGATCACCGTCGCGGCGGCCGGGTTGACCCCGACCGAGGTGATGCCCACGAGCTTGAGCAGCACGCCGAGCAGCGAGTCGTCTTCTTCCGGCGACTCCACGATCGGCGCGTCGTCGGGGAGCCCGCCGAGCCTCCGCGCCTCGGCGAGCGCGTCGACGAGCCCGCCCGTCCGATCGACGAGCCCGATCCCCTTCGCCTGCGCGCCCGTCCACACCTTGCCGCGCGCCACTGCGTCCACGGCCTCGGGCGTCATCTTCCGCCCCTCGGCGACGCGGGCCACGAACAGATCGTAGAACTGCTTCACCTTCACCCCGAGCTCCCTGTGCTCGTCGTCGGTGAAGGGACGGTAGAGCGACTCGGCGTCCGCGCGCGGGCCGGATCGGTACTGCTCGAGGTGCACGCCGAGCTTGCCGAGCAGGCTCGACACATCGACCTTGCCGTAGAAGATCCCGATCGACCCGGTCACGGTGGTGCGGTTCGCGAAGATCTCCTTCGCGCCCACCGACGCGTAGTACCCGCCGCTCGCCGCGCTCGTGCCCATCGAGACGATCAGCGGCTTGCGTTTGGCGGTGAGGATCGCCTCGCGCAGGATCACGTCGGCCGCGAGGGACGAGCCGCCGCCCGTCTCGACGCGGAAGACCACGCTCTTGACGCTCGCATCTTCCCGCGCGCGCTTGAGGGCCCGGGCGATGGTCGATGAGCCCGCGAGCTTGATGCCGACGAAGGGCACGAACTGGCTCTCCCCGTCGACCATGTCGCCGTGCAGGTAGACGACCGCGACCTTGGGCGCCTCGCCCCAGAAGGCCGGCGCCTTGGGGAGCGGCGCGTCGTCGACCACGTGCACGCGCTCGCCCATCACGTCGGTCATCACCCGGTCGATCTCGTCCTTGTAGGCGAGCAGATCGATGAGCCCGGCCTTCTGCGCCTCGGCGGCGAGGAAGGGACCCTTGGCGAGCCTCGCCTTGAGCTCCTCCGGCGCGAGCTTGCGCCCCTCGCCCACGTCGTGGAGGAACACCTTCTCGATCTGGTCGATCAGCTCCTGGTGATCGAGCTTCCCGACATCGCTCGACCCGGCCATGGTGAGCTGCTCGGCGGCGAGCTTGTGGGCCCCGATCCGCACGAAATCGGCCTGCACGTCGAGCTTCTTCAGGAGGCCGCCGAAGAACTGGTACGTCGACGAGAGGCCGGCGAAGCGCAGGCCGCCCGCGGGGTTCATGGCGATTTTATCGGCCTGGGCGCAGACGAAGAGCGATTTGCCGGCCGCGTCTTCCAGGTGACAGAGGACCTTCTTGCCCTTCTTGCGCAGCGTGCGCACCGCGTCGGCGACCTCCTCGGCGTGGGCCATGGAGCTCGCGGGCTCGGCGAGCATCTCCAGCACCACGCCGGCCACCTCCGGGTCGTCGGCGAGCCGCCCGAGCCGCCGGAGCAGCCGCGTGTTGCCCCGCACCCCGGGCGTGTCGTTGATGCGGATCCGCACCACCTTGGGCGGCAAGCGCACGCCCGGCTCGCGGAACCCGCGCAAAGCGGCGCCGGCGTACACACCTGTCCCCGACTGTGTCACAGCGTCACCGAAGACCGATCCCGCGGAGACCTGGAAGCGATCGATGTTCACGTCGACCCCGGCCATCGCCAGAAATCGCCGATCGCTCTCCGGGCTCACCGTGAGATCGCCGCGCAGCCGGCCGATCCGTGGCACGTCGACGCCGAGCGTGGCCCGGCCGGTGAGCCCGTGGCTCCGCTCGAAGTAGGCGAGGTCGAAATCGGCCTCGAGCACGCGGCTCCCGAGGGGCCGCACGCCGAGGCCGAAGAGCCAGCTCCGCTCGATCGAGAGCCCGGCGCGGCTCTCCGGCTGGTTCCAGTCGCGGGCCTGCACCGAGGCCGAGAGCCACGGGAAGAGGCGCGCGGTGAGCGCGGTGGTGAGCGAGATCGGCCCGTCGAGCGCGGGTGCGGAGGAGAAGCCCCAGCCGACCGTGGTGCCGAGGCTCGCCCGCGCGTTGCCGAACGCGACCGCCCACCGGATCCAGTGCGCGCTGTTGCCCGCGAAGGGGAACGGCGACGCGCCGCTCGGGTAGAGCAGATCGAGGCGAAGCCCCGTCGCGAAGGGGCCGATGGGAAGCCCGCCCGCGAACGACGTCCCCCGCGCGGGCACCGGCGAGGCCGCGCCCGTCCACACCATGTTCCAGCGCAGCTCGTAGGTCGGCAAGAAGACGAGGTTGGCCGGGTTCTGGGCGATGGCCGCGGTGTCGTCCACGCCGGCCGATCCCTTGCCGGGATCGGGCACCGGCTCGCTCTGGCGAGGGGGCGGCGCTTCGGCATGCGCTTGTCGCGACGCGAGCGAGGCGGAGAGGCCGAGCGAGGCGACGAGCGCGGAGGAGAGCAAGCAGCGGGTTCGAAGGAGGCTCATAGGAGGGTGAGCGAGCGGAGCACGTCGGCCTCCGCGTCGTAGGTCTTGCGGATCTCGGCGAGCGCGAGCCGCTCGGTGATCGGGCCGATCATCGGGACAGGCACGGTGATGGTGAGCTCGCCGTCGATGGTGCGCCGCGTCCGGCCGTCGGGCAAGGCGGTGAGGCGGTAGCGCCCGCTGGCCTGGAAATAGCGGCGATACTGCTCCCTCGGCAGCACCTCCCAGCGCGCCTCGTGCGTGGCGAGCCGGTAGGTCTGACAGGTGTCCCACGAGAGCGCGTCCTGGGCGATGGTGCGCCCCTGGAAGATCGAGAGCGGCGCGCTCGCCTGGTAGCGCAGCACGCTCCTGAGCTCGCCCCGCTCGACCTCGTGCTGCACGATCTCCACCGACGCGATCCCCGGCGCGAGCGCCTTCGCCAGCATCGGCCCGAGGGCGGGCGAGAGCACGGCGAGCTCGACGGCGTCGAGGGGGGCGTCGAGCTCGTGGGCAACCTCGAAGTGCAAGAGCCGGTCTCGTCGGGGGCGAGCGCGGAAGGCGCGCGGCCGTCAGGAGAGAATGCCACGATCCTTGACGATCGCGGCGATTTCCGGGCGCCTTTTTTCGAGCTCCGGCATGTCCTTGACCGGGAGGAAGCGCGATCGCGTCCCCTCCCGCGGCACGCGGAGCATCGCCGAGGGCAGGGCCGCCGTCACCTCGCCGAGCAGCCGCTCGAACTGCACCGCCTTCTGCCCGCCGATGCTCTTCTCCACCTCGACGTAGGTCCACTCCATCTGCAAATCGAGCAGCGCAGGCGCGCTCGCCAGGAACGTGTTGGTGTTGAACACCGGCACGCTCGCCGGATCGAAGCCGATCGGCAGCCGGAACTCCTCCGTGATGATCGGCCGCCCGTTCCACCGCACCGGCCCGCCCCCGCGATCGCTGCCCACCTTGTCGACCAGCTCGACCGTCATCGGCCCGCCGTGATCGAGGTGCGCGCCGACGATCGCCGGGTCGACCGTGGCCCCGAGGTTGTCGACGTTCGCGATGCACACGACCTTGCCCCCGCGCTTCACGAAGCGTTCGAGCAACCCGCTCAGCTTGAGCGCCTCCGGCAGATCGCCGTGCCCCGTGGCGTACACGCTGTGCTCCCCCGTCCCGCCCTCGAAGAGATCGCCCGCGGGCGTGAGCCGCAGCGAGACGCACTGCTCGAACGTCGCGAGATCGTCCCCTTTCAGCTTCTCGCCGAGCGCCGCGCGCAGCGTCGGCTCGGTGGCCTCGCTCGTCATCAGCCAGAGCGGGAAAGGCCGCCCGCCGAGCGCCTCGAGCGCCGCGTTTTCGCGCAGCCGCAGGTCGAGGAACGTGTGCCCGGGGATCGCCTCCACCAGCGCCTTCACCACCCCGCCCATGCGCGTCGCCATGCCACCGGCGAGCACGCAGAGCGCCACCTCGCCGCGCCGGATCGCCTCGATCCCGATCGCAGAGAGCCGCGCATGCGCCTCCGATCCAGGCACCGGCGCGTCGGTGATGTCCCCCGGCCCGGGCGGCTCGACCAGCCCCGGCAGCCGGTTTCGCTTGTCGCGATCGACCCCGATGGTCCTGGCCCACCCGAGGAGCCGATCGGAGGAAAATCCGCGCGCCCGGAGGCGCTCGATCAAGGCCGGCGGGAGATCGGCGAGCTGTCGTTCCAGGCTCATGATCCGGGCAAAGCACGAGGGCCGAGCGGAGGCAATCGAGCGCGTGAAGCGCCCTTCAAATCGCGCCAATCACGGCACGGGCGGAGGCGCGCTCCAGTGGCCTGGGAGCCACACGAGCGAGGGCCCATCGCGGTGCCAGCTCCCGGGGACCCAGACCATCGCCGGGTTGGGCGGGGCCGAGCGGATCTCCGGGAGCGGCGCGGGCATGTCGCCCGGCCCGAGGGCGTCGGGCGCGCCCGCCACGCAGGCGATCGGCGCGGCCGCGAGGAGGAGCAAGGCGAGGCAGGCGAGGTGGCGCATCGAGGCTCGAAGTGTCCTCGTAGCCTTGTAGCCGGCCTCGGCGCAGCGGGCCCCCGAGAAAGGCAGCCGGTTGATGAGAGCCGCGTTGGATTACTTGGCCCTACATCTACCTACCCATTAGCCTGGGCCTCGCCATGATCCGAAAGCTCTTCCCCCTCGCCGCGCTCCTGCTGGTTTCCCTCCCCGCCTGCGCCGCCTTCGAGCGCCCGCCGGCCATCGACCCGCGCATCGCCGCCGAGGTGATGGTCGACAAGAGCGAGCCCCCGCCGACCTGCGGCTACCTCGGCCCGATCAAGGGCGGCTCGATGGCCGCCGACATGGGCGAGGCCCACAGCGACGTCGTGCGCCGCGCCGTGCTGCGCGGAGGCAACTACGTATCGGTCGATCTCCTCGAGCGCCCGATGATCGCCGGCCTCGGCGGCTACACGCTGCACGGTCGCCTCTTCCTCTGCCCGAGGAAGGCCCCCGAGCAGCCCGTGCCGACGACCACCTTCACCGCCCCCGGCCCGATGGCCCAGGGCCCCGGCGCGCCGTAGCGAATCGCGGCGCGCCGCAGCGAACAGCGCCTCAAGGCGGAGGCAAACCCCGCAAGACGCGCTCGTGCCAGAGCAACATCTCGGCGCCCCCCGGCCCGCGGTTGAACTCGTATCCATGCGTGCCGGGGATGACGAGCAGCTCGTGCTGCACGCCGATCGCGCGCATCGCCGCCGAGGCCGCGCGCACCGCAGGCAAGAACGGATCGTCGTCACTCGACACGAGCCGCAGCGCGAGCCTGCGCACCTTCCCCATCGCGAACGCCGCGAGCTTGGCGATCATCTCCGCCTCGTCCTCCTTGATCGCGGGCTGAAGCGCGCCCACCGCGCCGAAGATCTGCGGATTCGTGAGGCCCACGAAGAGCGCGATCCGGCCCCCCATGCTCACCCCATCGATGCCCGTGGCCTCTCGCACCGCGGGGCCTTTTGCCTCGTTTCGGGCCCGGGGCAGTAACGTCTCGACCAGGAATCGGCCGAACGCGCGCGCCCCGTCGACCGAGCGATCGGCGAGCACCGGTGTGGCGGGGCAAGCGACGCACAGGCCCTGGTAGGGCGTCTTCGCGAGCGAGTCATTGAGGCTCTGCAAGCGCGCGGGGCTCAGCATGTTCTCGAGGTCCGCCGCGGTGAGCGGCGGCGCGAGGAGGCGCCGGTGCATGCGGTCGAGCGCATACTCGCGAGGCCACGCGCCCGCGCCGATGTCGAGTCCGCGCCCCGCCTCACCGCGGCCATGGAGCGCCAGGAGCACGGGCGCGCGCTCCGGGTGGTCGGGCAAGAGCATGAGCGCGCGCTCGCCCTCGGGCATGTCGGCGATGGGGTCGAAGGAGAGGGTGCGCCAGGCGCCGCCGGCCGGCCTCGGGGGCGCAGGGCTCGCGGAGGAGGCCTGCGCGCTGTCCACCGGGAGCTCGGTCGTCTTGCTCTTGCCGTGGCAGGCCGCGAGGGTGAGGGCGGCTCCGGCCTGGAGGAGAGACCGGCGGCGAACGGTGTGCATGCGCCGAGTGTACCGTGTTCGAGGCGCCACGCACCGGTGCAAAGGCTGCCTGCAACACGCGAGAGGAGGCCTGAGGAATCTCCTCCTTTTCAGCGCCTTTTGCCTCCGCGCCCCGTGAATGCCTGTCCGTGTGCCGTCCTCACCCTGTAACGCACGGGTCTGCCGCCGAGCGAAGCGAGGTCGGCAGCAGCCGCGAGCGCGACCGGACGCGCTCAGGACCCATGGCCCGATCAAGGCCGCCGTACGCGAATTTTCGTATCCGTTGCGACCACGAAGCATCTGGCCCATTGGGCAATATCTTCTGTCCGAAAAAGAGACTCGAGATACGCATTGAGGGCCCGCCGGCTTGGATTTGCGAGGCGGATGAGAAGGATTCCGTGGTGTGTTCCCGGGGCGAACTTGCGCACATCAGAAAAGTCGAGATCTTGCGTGACAAGGAACCGCTCGTCAGCCTGGGCCGCTGCCCAGACGTCCGGGTCGGGCGACCCCTGGAGCCCCTCTTCCTGCACCGAGTCGGCATCATGGCCGAGCAGCAGGAGGAGCTCGACGACGGCGATCGGCAGGTTCTCGTCCAGCTTGATGCGCATCAGAACCCGACGACCTTGGGGGCCGGTAGATCCTCCCGCACCGAGTCCGCGGCGAACGCGATCACGGCGTGGATGTCGTCGGCGGTCAGGGTCGGGTAGTCGGCGAGGATGTCCTCGATCGAGTCGCCGTCCGACAGGCTGGCGAGCAGCGTGCGGAGCGTGACACGGGTTCCCTTGATGACCGGCTCTCCGCCGCAGATGAGGGGATCTCGCACAATCGTGTTGCGGTAGTTCACGCGGTCGATTGTACCGCGCTCTCCGCAGGGGTTCAACCGTCACGGCCGCCGATACCCAGCGGTGTCCATCCGCCGCTTTGTACCCCGCGCCGCGCCGCCATGGTCGGTCCACGCCGGCGCGGTGCCGAGCAGGACAGACGAGCCGCACCCGCCGGCCGCTCGCAAGAGGCCCGCCGGAAGAGCATCTACACCCCAGGGGAGGCCGCGCCGGCTGCCGAGCGCGACCAGGCGACAGCGATCGCCGGCCGCGATTTGACCCCGTACGGCCCGGCGCAGGGGCCCTACCGGGGGCACGGCGGGCGGCACAAGCATCTTGGGGGACTACCCGGCGGACGGATACTCTCCATATCAAGAGCCCGCCGCCGCAGGGGCCTACGTCGCCGCAATTTGGCATGACCCCCGCCTCGCAACGCTCAGCGTTGGGCGGAGCTCACGTGACGTAAAGCGCACTATAATATCACAAGGTGGCGGTTGCCTGCTGAACGACCTGAGACAAGGCGGTCGCGCGTTCCAGAATGTTGCTGATGTACTCGCCGTTCGAGAAGGACGTCGTGTGGATGCACTTGTACCACTCGGTTGTCGCAGTATTTCCCCGGGGCTGCAGTTTCGCGCGACGCACAGCCTCGAAAAGGCGGCGACGAACATTAGCGGCATGCTCAAATGCCGCGTGAAAGCGGTGCTCATTCTCGACGGTCCATCGATGTCGCGGCTCCCCATCGAGATAGGGCAACACACAGGAGCCGAGCTGGAGCGCAATCGATTGAAAGTCCGGGTAAGCGTGAAAACGCAACATGATGGCTACGCCGACGCCCTGATGATTGGTGCACGGAAACCAACCATCACCACGCGATGTGGGTGCCACATCAGCTTGATAGTCGCCGCGCGCGCCGCGATTTGTCAGGCAGCGGCGCCAGTTCGCGCGGCCCGCGACATCTACAAAGGCTTCCGCGAGTTCTGCCAGCACGAGCTGCTTCAGCAACACCGGGTAGTCCTTCAGGTCCGAACCAAAGGAGCCGTCCTCGTTATCGATCCAGCGCGTCAGCTCCTGAAGCGCCCGAACCGTTGTATTGGGCAATCGCAGTGTGTCACGTAATCCGGCTCGAAGATCGGCCCATCGCGCAATCGTGCGATGGAGGTCGTTCTCCACTGTTCCGGTGTCGTCGCCGTCGATGTGCTCGAACAACCCACTCCAGTCCGAGAGGAGGATGCTGTCGGGGAGTATAGCCCCCTGACCGACCACGTGGCAGACCGGACTGATCAGAATCAGGGGCACGGGCCGGACCGATTGATCGAGTATGGCGCGATAGCGGGCGAGCTGGTTGTCTGCGGGTGGCGCAGCCCACTTGGCCTCGACGAATGCGACCGCTTCGTTGAGTGCGGAAATGCGCAGGTCGACGCGACTGCTGGCATCGAGGCGGATCTCTCGATCGACATGGAGCGCCGCAAAATCGCGCGTCGTTCCTGTAACTCTGGCGAGCCACTTGCTCGCATTCGCAGGATGCGTCTGCAACCATCTTCGAAGCGCGGCGGAGCGAACGTTCTCCGCCGCAGCACTTCCGACGTCCTCGATGAAGGTAGGCACAACACGGCGTCCTCGCGCCAAACCGCGCAGTTCCCAGCGAGCAATCACATCGTCAACGAGAGACATTCACAAACCTCGCTATGGTGTCTGTATGTAGCGGACTCTCCCGCCCGATGTCGCGATGATCTGCCTGGCTCGCCCCTTGGCTGCCGAGCTCCTGCAGATCCGGGATATGGCCGCCTGTCCCTCGGCCGCCGAGCCCCTGTAGATCCGAGATATGCCCGCGTCCCCCGCCCTTCACAGAGCGCTCTCGCTCCGAGGCTCGTGTGCCGCCCGTGCTACGACAGATAGATCGCGGATCGCGCGAGGACTGTCGCGTTCTTCCCCTTGAAGATCTCCGACCAGATGTCGGTGTCAACCAGCGTCCTCATCCTCACCCCTCCGCACCCGACCGCGAGCCCTCAGCTCGCCGGTGAGCTTCTCGAGCTGATCGGCCAGCTCGGGCTCGTCGGCCAGCCAGCCGACCGGGGAGACCTTCGGTTGGGGTGGAGTCGGCGCGCTCGTCGATGTCTCGGCGATCTCGTGGACGATCCGTTCCACGAGGCGCAGCCGGTCCGAGACCGGGAACGAACGGACTTCTTCAACGACGGCATCCAAGGTTCGCATCGGCAACCTCCGCGACCTGAGCAGCGTAGCCGATCCCGGCCCAGGCGTATGCCGCGCAGAGCCCCGCGCAGAGCCGAGACCACCGCCCCAGCGCAAACTCTGCCGCCCGCGCCCGAGCGCGCACGGATGGCCCCGGACGGACGCCCGTGCTAGCCGCGACACATGTCGTTCTTGATCCCTTCGCGCACCTCGCGTCCGAGCGACGACCCCATCTTCGCCCTCAACGCCGAGGCCCGCGCCCGCGCGGCCACGGGCGAGCTCATCGTCAACGCCACGGTCGGCGCCCTCCTCGACGACGAAGGCCGCCTCGCCGTCCTCGGCGCCGTGGCCGACACGCTCCGCGACGTCCCCCCCGAGGTCTCCGCGGCCTACCCGCCGATCGCGGGCCCGCCGGCCTTCCTCGACGCGGTGATCGCCGACATCTTCGGCAGCAGGCCCGAGCGCGCCATGGCCCGCGCCGTCGCCACCCCGGGCGGCTCGGGCGCGCTCCGCCACGCGGTCATCAACTTCCTCCAGCCGGGCGACGCGCTCCTCACCGCCTCCTACTACTGGGGCCCCTACAAAACCCTCGCGGACGAGGGTGATCGCGCCCTCGCCACCTTCCGCATGTTCGACGAGCAGGGGCGCCTCGACCTCGCCGACTTCGAGCGCGCCCTCAACGCGCTGCTCGACAAGCAAGGGCGCGCGCTCGTCTTCCTCAACAGCCCTTGCAACAACCCCACCGGCTACTCCTTCGACGACGACGAATGGCGCGCGATCGTGGACATCGTCGGGCGCGCCTCGGCCCGCGGGCCGATCTCGATCCTGCTCGACATGGCCTACGCCCGCTATGCTGCGACCGATCTCGGCGCCACGGTCGACAGGCTCCTCGAGCTCGCCGGCAAGGCGCTCCTCCTCTTCGCCTGGTCGGCCTCGAAGTCGTACACCGAGTATGGCCTGCGGGTCGGCGCGCTCGTCGCCCTCCACCCCGATCCGGCCGAGATCACGGCCGTGCAGAACGCGCTCACCTTCGCGTGCCGCGGCACCTGGTCCACCTGCAACGCCGGCGGCATGGCGGCGATCACCCGCCTCCTCGTCGAGCCCGATCTCCGCGCGCGCGTCGAGCGGGAGCGCGGGGCGCTCAAGGGCCTGCTCGATCGGCGCGTCTCGCGCTTCAACCAGCTCGCGGCGCCGGCGGGCCTCCGGTACCCGCGCTACGACGGCGGCTTCTTCACCACCGTCTTCTGCGCCGACGGCCCGAGGACGGCGCGCCGCCTCAAGGACGAGGGCATCTTCGTCGTGCCGCAGGGCCCCTCGGCGATCCGGGTCGCGCTCTGCTCGGTGGCCGAGCGCGACATCCCCCGCCTGGTCGCCGGCATCGCCCGCCACCACGGCTGATCGCGGCGGCCCCGGGAGATCTGCGCCCTCATCGGAGGGATCCACATCGCCGCGCTCTCTGGTATCTGTGGAGGTCACCCACGAGAACAGGCCATGCACATCTTCCACTTCCGACGCGTCGTACCGAGCTCCTCCCTTCGCTTCCTGGCCGTCCTCGCCGCCTTCGGCGGCTCCGCGGCGGCATGTCAGAGCATCCACCTCGACCCCGACGCCGGCACCACCACGGGCACCGGCGGCTCGACGTCGACCACCGCGGGCACGGGCGGCACGGGCGGCTCGACGACGACCACGACGACCACCACCGGCACGGGCGGGAGCCCCGCTGGTGAGTGCAAGTCGAACGCGGACTGCGCCTTCCCCAAGGCCGTGTGCGACGTGGCCGCGGCGAAGTGCGTGGAGTGCGCGGTCCACGACGATTGCAGCTTCGAGCCCGGCACCGTCTGCTCGAAGGGCGCGTGCGTGTGCCCGAACCTCGGCGCCGACGGCAAGCCCGACCCCGACTTCCAGTTCTGCCCCGACTACGGCGGGCTCGGCGATCGCTGCACCAACATCAAGACCTCGAAGGACGACTGCGGCGAGTGCGGGCATGCCTGCTTCGGTGCGTGCAACAACGGCAAGTGCGCCGACCCGTGGGAGCCCACCGCGATCGTGGGCGCGCCCGAGCCGCGGCGCGATCACGTGGCCGTGTGGGACCCGACCGATCACCTGATGATCGTGTGGGGCGGCTCCGACGGGAACAAGGCCCTCGACACCGGCGGCGTCTACGACCCCAAGACCCGCATGTGGACGAAGACGAGCATGGTCGACGCGCCCTCGCCGCGCTTCAACGCGACCGCGGTGTGGGACGACGTCAACAAGAACATGATCGTCTGGGGCGGGCAGAACAACGGCCAGGCGCTCGGCAACGGCGCGCTCTTCGATCCGAAGACGAACACCTGGAAGCCGATGCCGATCGACATCAACACGCCGAGCCCGCGCTGGAACCACACCTCCGCGTGGACGGGCACGTCGATGATCGTGTGGGGCGGCTTCGACGGGACGAGCCGCCTCAACACCGGCGCGGTCTTCGAGCCCCTGCTCAAGGGCTGGACGCCGCTCGTCTCCGGCGCGCCCGCGCCTGCGCCGCGCGACGGTCACATCGCGATCTGGCGCCCCGGGTCGAGCAACATGTTCGTGTGGGGCGGCTTCGACGGGACGAACTACCTCGGCGACGGCGCGCTCTACGCCAAGGACAACGGCTGGTCGTCGCTCAACCCGAGCCCGCTCGGGATGCCGCCCACCCCGCGCGCCAACCACACCGCCGTGTGGAACGGCACCGACGTGCTGCTCTGGGGCGGCGCCGACGGGATGACCTCGTTCGCCGACGGGGCGCTCAACACCAGCGCCGCCGGCGACTGGGTGGTGATCCCACCGTCCAACAACGTCCCCGAGCCGCGACGACGTCACACGGCGGTGTGGCTCGGCAACCAGATGATCGTGTGGGGCGGCGAGAGCGACCCCTCCGCGCCCCACAAGCTCTACGACAACGGCTACGGCGCCACCGTCCCCGCGGGCATGTGGACGCCGCTGCCCGTCGTGCCGCTCGCCGGCCGGACGCGGCACACCGCCGTCGTCGCCGAGGCCGAGAAGCAGATGATCCTCTGGGGCGGCCAGACGGACGCCGGCGTCACCAAGACCGGCGCCGTCTACCAGGCCCCCTGATCCACCGGGGCGCGACGCGGGAGACGCTGTTGTCCATCGTCACCCGTCGCGCCCCACCGTACATGCTCCGTCACCCGTCGTTGTCCATCGTCACCCGGCGCACCCCGCCGTAGCAAGTCCCCTCACGCTCCTCACTTCTTCTGCGCGAGCGCCCACTCGACGGCGAGGCGCGGGCGGATGACACCTGCGCCCTGACGCTCCTTCTCGAGCCCCGGGATCGGCACGGCCGTGGAGCAGAGCCCCTCGCGGACGAGCGCCGGGGTGAGCGCCGGGTTGGCCTCCAGCATCTGCGCCGCCACCGAGGCCGCGATCGGCGACGCGAACGAGGTGCCGTCCACGTGCTGGTAGTCCGGCGAGATGTACTTGCAGCGGTTGATCCGCTTCGCCACCGCGTCGATCAGCTCCTGCACGCTGGCCCGCTCCGCCGGCGTCGCCGTCTGCCTCGTCTCGGAGAAGCCGTGCTCGGCCGAGGCCTCTTCCAGCACCGAGAGGAGCTGGAAGAGCGGCGCCGCCTCGCGGGCGACGAGCGTGCCAGGGAGCATCGGCGCGGGCAGCCAGATGGCCGGCGCGAGCAGGTCGGGCTTGTGGACGCCGTGCTTCGTCCTGCCGTGGCTCGACGGCCAGTGCTCCTCGTCCTCGCTCCGGTCGTTGTTCTTGTCGTTCGCGCCGCCGCAGGTGATCGCCTCGGGCATCGAACCGGGCGCGCTCGGCGCCGCCCCCGGCGTGTTCCCCGCCGCCGCGAACACGCAGATGCCCGCCGCGACGACCTCGCGCACCGCCGCCTCGACCTGCTCGATGTCCGGATCCGAGGGCATGACGCCCAGCGAGACGTTGAGGATCTTGATCCCCAGGTGCGGGTAGCGGAGCGGGAAGCGGATGGCGTTGGCGACATGTTTGCCGCGGATCTTGCCGTCGTCGACGCTGGCCTTGATGAGCACCACCTCGGCCTCGTTCGCGAGGCTGCGGTAGCGCCCGCCGGAGACGTAGCCGTTGCCCGCCGCGGTGCACGCCGTCATCGTCCCGTGCCAGCCGAAGGGCTGCGGGGTGAAGAACTCGCCCGCCACCGGGACATCGCGGGCGGCGTCGGCGTAGGCCTTCACGCGCCGCTTGGGGCGCATCAGGTCGGGGTGCGGGTAGAACCCCGAGTCGACGATGCCCATGCAGACCCCGCGGCCTGCATAGCGGGTGTTGGCGTCGAGGCGCTCGGGGAGGGAGAGGATCTGCGGGCGTGCCACGCCCCCTTCCTGCGCCGATCCGACAAAGATTTCAAGGTTTTGCCAGGGTGAGCGGCCCCGTCAGGGCTTCGGCGGCGCCGCGGGGGCCGCGCTGGGCGAGCCGCTCGGCGCGGTCCCCGGCTTCGGCGGATCGATCGTGTCCGCGCTCTCCACCTTGGGCTCCGGCGGGAGCGGTGGCAGCCCCGGCGGGGGCTTGTAGTTCGGCTTCCGCCAGGTCAAAAGGGCGATCTTCTCGTTGTTGTAGAGCTCGTCTTTCCCCGGCGGCGGGCACTGGGCGCGCACCCAGTAGGCGTCGAAGGCCACGAGCTCGTCGTTCGGGTTGCCCGTCTCGAGGTGCCAGCGCTGCAGGTACTCTTTCAGCCCTTGCCGGTAGACCTTGTTGCGGTCGAGCCGGATCCGGTTCGCGTAGTCCTGCGGGATCTGCCCGAGCCCCATCCCCTCGATCGGCCGGAGATCGAGGATCGGCGGGGCGCCGCCCATCAGCGGATCGACGTGCCGCCCATCCACCGTGATCGCGTCGATGGTGAGGATTCCATCGTCGGTGATCGGGTTGGGCGCGAACATGCCCCAGCCCTGGAACATGCGCGGGTAAATCAGGGTGGCGAGCATGAATTTCGGCAGGCCGGGGCGGAATTTCTCGGGGATCGCCTTGTTCTCGGCGATCGCCTGGAGGACGGCGCAGCTCGCCAGATAGACCACCAGCACCTCGTGGGACAGGTGCAGATAACGGCGGCCCTTCCTGCGCAGCGGAGAGGGGGAGTCGACCTCTTCCTTGCCACGGGCCGAGAGCGTCAGACCGAAGAAGCGAGCCCACGCGTCGCGGCGCGCGCTCATCGATTCGAGCAGGAGGCCGAGGAGGCCGAGCGAGCCGATCCGGAGGGCCCAGAAGGCCTGCCGGCCGCCGGGCAGGGCCTGGCAGATCTCCTTGAAGCCGGCCATCCCCTGGACGCGGGTGTCCGTCGCTGGATTGACCACCTCGAAGAGGGGCGGCTTTTCTTCACCTTCGCGGCTTTGCTCGAAGGTCAAGAGATCGAGGTTGTCGAGCCGGGCGAGGAGGCGGCCGAGGGCGAAGGCGAGCGGCGAGGTCCGGTCGAGCACGACCACCCGGGCCGAGGCGCGCTTGCGGTACCAGCGCTCCACGAGCTCCCATTGCTCCGGCGCCATCAGCGTGAACGACCACCCGATCATGAACCAGGCGAAGGGCCCGAGCCGGAACATCGTCCCGAACATGACGTGAAGGCCCCAGACCCCGAGCATGGCCATGGTGCGCGTGTATTTCCGGGCCGTGGGGGCGAGGATCAACGGCACGAGCAGCGCCTCCCAGCAGAGCACGCTCCAGGCGAGCACCCGGGTCGACCACATCGGGAGGATGTGGCGGAAGAAGACGGCGATCCCCGTCACCATCCGGTTCAGGTAGAGCACGTAGTGGACCGACTCGCCCGAGTGCCACTTCTCGCCGGACTTGTTGACGACGTTGAAGAAGTAGACGGCGGCGAGGTTGAGCACCGCCCAGAAGACGGCCAGAGAGACGATGTTGTCCTTCGCCCAGGCGAAATCGCGCGGCCCGTTGAGGTCGGCCACGCTCTTTTCTTTTCGCTCCCGGTAGCTGCGGAGCAGGGCGTCGACCGAGAAGCGCCGGTCGGTGGGCAGGAGGGCGCAGAAGGCCACCACCAGGTTGACGGCCACATAACCGCCGTTCTCGACCATCACGAGGCGGTTGTCGAGGCTCGTCACCAGGATGAACGAGAGGAACGAGAACAGCCGCGCATGCCAGCCGACCATGGTAGAGAGGTGCACGAAGACGGAGAGGGCGAAGGCGAGGTGGACCTCTTCGAGGCTGGAGAAGGCGTGATAGATGCTGAAGTTGTAATCGCTGCTCGGGCGGAAGAGGTGATAGTGGTTGGTGAGCACGCCCGCGTTCGAGTAGTAGACGCGGGCGTAGTACCAGTGCCGCATCGCGTCCGTCGCGCAGAGGAAGCCGACGACGATGCGGTAGAGCCCCGCGGTGCGCGGCTCCATGGTGCAGTAGGTCTCGTAGAACCAGGCGACGTTCTCTCGCCAGGTGGTCTTCGGCGGCGCGGCCTTGGCCGGGGCGGGCTGGGCCGGAGCGGGCCTGTCCTCGGCCTTCTCGGGCGCGGGCGGCGCCTCCGCGGCGGGGGTTTCGGTCTCGTCGGGCGCTGAGGTCGACACGGGCCCTCCCTCAGCGCTTCTGGAGATCCGGGCGGAAGATGGGCAAGGTCTTCTCCAGGTTGAGACGCCCGCCGCGCGAGTGGGTGAAGAGCTTTTCTTTGGTGATCGACTCGGCCGTTCGCGGCTGGCCGGGCGGGGGGATGGGCTGCTTCACCCAGTAGGCGTCGAGGCCGGAGATCTGGTCGTCGCCCTGCGGATCGGGCCACCCGGGGCCGATGCGCACGATGTAATCGCGGAAGGCCTTCTGGAAATCGGCCCACTCTTTCTGGTTCATCCGCGCGAGGTAATCGCTCCAGAGCTGCCCGAGCCCCTGACCGCGCATCGCCCCGGGATCGAAGAGAGGCTCTTTGCCCGTGAGCGGGTCGACGCTCTTTCCACCGCGCGTCTGCGCGTCGATCACGTAGACCTCGTCGCTCCGCGGCGGCTCGGGCGTGAGGATGTCCCAGCGGGCCATCATCCGCGGCCAGACGGCGACGGCGGCGAGCTTCGGCCCCTGCGGCACGCGGAAAGGCAGCGCATTTTCCTTGGTGGTCTGCGCGAGCGCCGCCACGAAGAGCACCACCGCGAGGACCTCGCGCAGGGCGCCCGTGACGAAGCGGGCGGTGCGGGTCGAGGGGGAGACGCGGGCAGGAGAGGCCTGCTCTTCGGCCGCTTCTTCCGGCGGGAGGGGGATGCCGCAGGCCTCTTTGCCGATGAGGACGCTGAGGTCGCGCCGGCGCCTGGCGATGGCGTCGTAGCCCTTGTCGAAGAGGCTCGAAAGGCCGGGGATCCGCAGGAAGAAGGCCTTGATGGTGCCGAGGGGCAAGGCCTGGAAGCACTCGGCCACGGCGCGGCTCCGGGTGAAGACATGCCCCTCGCCGTCGATCACCACGACGCTGTCCGCCACGAGCTCGGGCGTGAGCTCCTTGGGCGGCGCGGCTTCTTCGATCGATCCGTCGTCCTTGCGGCGGAGCACCTTCGAGACATCGTCGTTGCCCTGGAAGGTGAGATGACCGCGCAGATCGCAGCGGAGCAGGATGCGGCAGATGAGCAGGCAGAGGCCGCAGTCGGTGTCGTAGATCACCGTGCGGCGGCGGGATTTCCTGGGCGAGCGCTGGAATCGGTCCCAGGTCTCCGTCGGGACGAGCAGGGCTGTCGCCGCGGCGAGCGTCCACCCGTAGAGGCCGAAGGTGAAGAAGACGCCGAGCACGAGGCCGTGGACGAGGCCGAGCCCCACCGCGAGCCCGCGGGCCCAGCGGGCCACGAAGGGCAGCATGATCAGGACCGGGATGGCCCAGCCCGTGTAGTACATCACGTGCGTGAGGGCCGAGAGCAGGCCAGGCGGCATGCCGCGCAGCCACACGCCGGCGCGGCTCACCCAGCGCTCGCTGTTGAGCGCGTAGTAAAGCGCGGTGCCGTCGCGCCAGGAGCCCCGCTGCTGGAGGGCCGTCGCGAGGTGGATGAGCGCGATCTGCCCGAGCACGGCGAGGGCGGCGAGCGAGACAGGGGACCAGCCGGGCGAGCGATCGCGGGCGATGGCGTCCTCGTCCGCGGCGGGGCGGGCGTTGAGCTCCGAGGCGCGCTTCTCGTCGCGCGAAGCGAGCGAGGCGAGCAGGCTGTCGAGGGAGAAGCGGCTCCCGCAGGGCAAGAAGAGGGTGAAGAAGAGGAGCGCGATGGCCGCGTAATTGCCCGCGTTTTCGAGCAGGATGTCGCGAGCCGTGAGGCTCACCAGCGCGACGAGCGAGAGGGCGTGGAAGACGCGGGTGCGGTAGCCGGCCAGGAAGAACAGGTAGGCGAGCGCGATGAGGATGAACGCGAAGGCGTTCTCGCCGGGCGAGGAGAAGGCGTGGAGCACGCTCCACACCTGCCCGGTGTTTCGCAGGTTGAAGAGGTGGTTGTGGTTCGGGAGCACGCCCTCGTTGGAGTAGAAATCCTTGAGGTAGCGCGCGCGGCCGAACAGATCGCCGAGGAGCACGAGCGCCATGGCGATGCGGAAGAGGCCGAGCGATCGGGCGTCGATGCGGAGGAAGTGGTCTCGGAGCGCCTTGCCTACGTTCATGGTCCCGGTTCTCGCGGGGGGCCCGGTCTCCGGGCCGCCCGCATCGTCGCGTCGATCAAAGCATCAGAAGAGCAAGAGACGGAAGATCGAGCCCGAGAGGCTCAGTCCTCGACCCGGAAGTGATAGTCGTCCTCGTGGCGGAGCGCCGGCAAGGTCGGCTTGCGGAGCAGGAGCCCGCGTACGCCCCAGACATCCCCGAACACGCGGTAACGGAGGGCCGTCTGGTCGAGGTAGTCGACGCCGGCCGAGCCGCCGGTGCCCGTGCGCCGGCCGATGACCCGCTCGACCATCCGGGCGTGGCGCTGACGCCAGATGAGCATCGCCTGCTCCATCTCGATCAGCGAGTCGACGAGCTCGCGCGGCCAGGTCAGCCGGGGCAGCTCGCGGTAGCTCTCCAGGAAGACGATCGCCGCGCGCACGCGCCGGCGGAACGCGCGGGTCTCGGCGCTGGCCTCCGGGTCGTCCTCGCCCATCAGGAAGGCCTCGGCGAAGGCGATCTCCTTGTCGTAGCGGGCGCGCAGCCGCTCCACGTCGTCGGGCGTGAGCGCCTGCTGCTCGGCGAGCTTCACGCGCGTGCGGATCTCCGACTTGTGGGCGTCGATGATCTCGGTGAGAAAGCGCGTGGCCGACTCGTCGGTCGAGGGCCCGTCGATGGGCGTGCGCGCGAGCCACTCGTAGACGAGCTGCTTCAGGCTCGGTCCGCTGGCGATGCGGGCCTCGACCCGCCGCGTCGCGGGTGAGGGCTGGCCGTCGGCGCCGCGGAGCGCCTCTTTGTAGGAGCCCTCGCGCCCGAGCGGCAGGCGGATCGCGTCGTCGAGGCCGAGGATGATCTCGATCTCCCGGAGCTGCGCCGACTGGAAGCCGCTCGCCGGGATGAGCCTGTCGCGGAACTCGAGGTAGTCGCGCGTGGTGAGGGTCTCCATCACCTTGAAGTGGTGGATGGCCTGCTCGAAGATGGTGATGACCCGCTTGAATTTGCGCGTCGCCGAGGCGAGCTGGATGTCGGGCACCGGGTTCTGCCGGAACATGTCGCGCGCGGCGGTGAGCTCGCGCAGGACGAGCTTGAACCAGAGCTCGTAGACCTGATGGACGACGATGAAGAGGGTCTCGTCGTCGTTGACGCGGCTCTCGTCGTTGTCGAAGCCACCCTGGAGCGAGAGCAGCTCTTCGACGCGGATGTACTCCCAGTAGTTCATGGCAGAGGTCCTCGGTCGCGCGGCGCAGGGTCGTGGACTTCGGGCCGCGAGTCTACTTCCGCGGCGCGGTCCGTGGCGATTCGATCTCGCGCTCGCGTTCCGTAACGTCCCGCGCGCTCACCGCGCAGCGTAGCGCCCCGCTGGATCGAGGGGATCGAGGGGATCCAGGTGATGGACGCGCGCCGGTGGAGGCTCCCGGGGCAGCGCTCGCCGCAAGGGACGGAAGCCGTCGGTGAGGGCGATGTGGTCGAGCTGCGCCACCCAGATCGGGCGCGCCGCGGGCGGGAGCCGCTCGACGGCCTCGTCGAGCCGCTTCGGATCGATCGCCTCGCGCGAGACGGCGGCCGCGGCGAGCCGGATCGACCCCGCGTGCTCGACGGGCCAGACGGCGCAGAGCTCGATCTCCGGCAGCCCGTAGAGCGCGTCCTCGACCGTCCGGGTGGAGACGGCGCCGTCCGCGGTGGGCACGAAGCCGGAGAGGCCGTCGACGAACCACATGTCTCCGTCCGGATCACGCTGGACCACGTCGTTCGACACGAACCAGCGATCGCCGGCGGTGAAGGCGCCTTCGATCACCCCGCCCTCGCCGGGGACGCCCTCGCCCGGAGCGAGCTCGGCGACGAGCAGGCCCGGCTCGCCGGCCGGCGCCCGCACGAGGAAGCCGCGATCGTCGCGGAGGGGCGCGCGGGCGGAGAGGTCGCAGCGCGCGACCTCGACGCGGGCGCTGCCGGGCAATTCGCGGCCGATGGCGCCGGGCTTCTTGCCGGAGGGATCGGCCAGGATGACCTTCTGCGTGGTGCTCGCGTAGAACTCGAGGGCCGAGGCGCCGAAGCGCTCTTCGAGCCGCACCGCGAGCTCGGCCCGCATGCCGCTCCCGGCGAAGAGCCGCACCGGCAGGGACCGATCGCCGCGCGAGGGCGGCAGCGCGAGCAGGGGCCGGAGCATCTCGCCCGCGTAGAAGACCACGGTGGCCCCGGCGCGCCGGACCTCGGTGAGGAAGGTGTCGGCGTCGAAGCCGTCGGCGAGGGCGAGCCGCGCGCCGCCCACGATCGCCGCGCCCACGCTGGCGAGGATGGCCGTCGGGTGGTGCAATGGAACACAGCAGTACACGGTGTCACCGGTCTTCAACGTCGTGGTCGCCGCCGCGCCGAGGGCCGAGAGCGCCCAGCGGTGGTTGGTGACGAGGGCCCCGCGCAGCTCGCCGCGATCGCTCGGGCGGAGGAGGATCATCGCCGGATCGGCCGCGAGGCCCGCGTCGAGGACCACGCCCTCCGGGATCACCACCGCGGCAGGATCGATGGCCTCGAGGTCGGTGAGGCCGGCCGGGAGCGTGCGCGCGCCGCCGCCTCCGCCGAGCACGAGCACCGGGAGCCCCGTCGCCGCGAGCACCTTCGGGCCCCGCTCGGCGTCGGCGATCACCTGGGTCACCTGCGCGCGCTCGAACGCCTCGGCGAGCGGCCTCGGCTCGGCGTCGGGCGGCGCGATCACCGCCGCCGCGCCGAGGCGGGAGAGGGCGGTCGCGGCCGAGAGGAAGCTCGGGCGCGAGCCCATCACCACGCCGATCTTGTCGCCCGGCCGGACGCCCGACGCGTAGAGCCCGCGCGCCACCGCGGAGACCCGCTGATCGGCGTCGCGGTACGAGAAGGCCCGGCCTCCCCAGAGGAAGAAGGTGGCCTCCGGCGTCGCGCTCGCCTGCTCGGCGAGGGCGCGCGCGGGGCTGATGCGATCGCCCGCGGAGAGCTCGGCGAGGCGCCGCAGGCGGGGCTCCTGGTAGCGCGCGGAGTCGAGCGCGTCGGTGGCGCCGCGCGCCGCGTCCCCGGCCCGGCGCATGAGGTTCTTGGTGAGCTGGGCGATCGTGTCGACGAAGAGCTCGAGCTCGATCGCGAAATCGCCCGCCTCGAGGTCGTCGTCGAGCTCGATCGCGCGGCGGGGCTTGAGCGCGTCGGGCACGCCCGCCTTGCCCTCCTGGTGGTGGATCCACTGCGAGACGGTGGGCCAGGTCCCCGCGAGGGCGTGCGAGCCGACGACGAGCCCGAAGTGGCCCGCGCGCAGGGTGACGAAGGAGATCGGGGCCCGGGGCGCGGCCTTCTCGATGGCCTTCACGGTCGCGGGCCGGGCGATCTCGTCGGACGCGCCGATGAAGGCGAGGATGGGGCAGGTGATGTCGGCGAGGGTGACGGTGCGGCCGTCGACCACGAAGCCGCCGGAGAGCATCCGGTTGTGGACGATGAACTCCTCGACGAAGGCGGCGAGCGCCGGCCCCGGCCACGCGACGAAGCCCTCGCCCCCGAGGAAGCGGCGCCTCGCCTCCTTGCGGAGGATGGCGCTCCGGTCATGGAGCATCCGCACGAAGTCGACGTGCTTCTGGATCTCCTTGCGCGGGCTGAGGAGCTTGAAGCCGGTGCTCGTGAGGACGCCGGGAAGCCCTTCGATCCGCGCGATCGCGGCGCTCACCGTGGGCTCGATGGTCCGCACGATCGCGCCCGCGATGTCGCCCCGCAGGGCCGGGAGGTTCTTGTGGATGTCGACCGGGCTGCCGAAGGTGATGATCGAGCGGACGCCCTCGCTGCGGAGGAAGGCCGCTGCCTGGTACGCGAACATCCCGCCCTGGGAGTAGCCGCAGAGGTGCACGTCGCGCCCGGTGAGCGCCCGCACCCGCTCGACGCAGGAGACGACCGCCCGCAGGTGATCGTCGAGGGTGCGCGTCATCCCGCCCTCTTCCCGCTCGGGGGCGCCGAAGTCGACGACGAAGGGCAAGATCCCCTGCTCGCCGAGGGCGTTGACGACCGATACGTCGTGGTCCACATCGTAGACTTCGGTGGCCAGCATCAACGGGGGGATCAAGATCACCGCGGGCGCGTCCGCGTCGGCGCAGGTGGCGTAGCGCCGGAGGCGGTGGTGCGGCCCGCGATCGACCACCTCGTAGGGCGCGCTGTAGGGCTCGCCGAGCCGGCCGAGCCGGGCGATCTCCAGCGCGTTGCGCGTGCCCTCGCGGACGCGGCGGCGGAGGCGGGAGAAGGGGAGCAACACGTACCGGAAGGTAGCCGAGGAGGAGGCGGCCGGGTACCGGTTCGGCGATCGCGGGCCGGCGCTCGGCGACGAGCGCTCCGTCAGCGTTCGAGCCACTCGATCAGGTTGTCGAGGGCGGCCGTCCGGTCGAGGCGCACCTCCTTGCCCCGCCTGGCCTTCTCGGGGTCGAGGAAGAGCGTCCCGTCCGACTTGCTCACGGCGGCGATCACCCAGCGCCAGCCGAGGCGCTTGGCGTCGGCGCTCATGCGCTGGAACGAGGGCCGATCGAAGCGGAGGGGCAGCGAGCTCCGCTTCACCTGGACGCCGAGCTGGTGGCGGCCCCGGGTGGCGAGCAAGTCGAAGGAGCCGCGGGAGGCGCGGGACTGATAGACGAGCTCGAAGCCGCTCCGCGCGAGCGTCTCGGCCACCTCACGCTCGGCGTTGTCGCCGATCACCGTCATGGGCACGGCGGTGCCCCCGGGCCTGCGCCAGCGGAGCCAGAGGCCGAAGACCGGATCGGTGAGCGCGTAGCGCCCGTCCGCGCGCTTCTCCACGACGTCGCCGAGCCGCTCGAGGTAGCGCGCGGTGTCGCCGCTCGGGGCGCCGGTGGCGCGGGCGATGTCGGTGAGGCGGAGCGGCTCTTCGGCGAGGGCGTCGAGCGTCGCCGCGAGGAAGGTGGAG
Source organism: Byssovorax sp. (assembly GCA_046351295.1). Lineage (GTDB taxonomy): Bacteria > Myxococcota_A > Polyangia > Polyangiales > Polyangiaceae > JAXLYT01. The sequence goes on along the minus strand of JAXLYT010000050.1, from coordinate 58,711 downwards.
CGCCCTGCGACCTCGAGGTGCACGATCTCGAAGTAGAGGGCGAGCCGGCCGCTGCGGGAGAAGAGGATCTCCTGCATCGCCTGCTTGAGCAGGGCCTCGTCGTACGGCGGCTCGTGCGACGTCAGCGCCTCGCCGAGGAGCTGGAGGTAGAAGGGGTGCCCGCCGAGCACCGCCACGGCGCGCGCGGCGATCGGCTCCGGGATGGGCCGGTCGGGCGGGCTCTCGGTGGTGAGCAGCGCGATGGCGTCGCGCGGCGCGAAGGGGCCGATGTGCATCAGCGAGAAGTGCTGGAAGAACGGGGAGTGCTTCCGCGACACCATTTCCTCCAGCATCGTCCGCCCCGAGCCCGAGACGATGTACGCGACGCGGCGGTGCCGCTGCCAGACCGAGCGGATGAGGGGGAGTGGATCGCCGCCCTTCGAGCCGCCGAGCCTGGCGAGCTCCTGGAACTCGTCGACGGCCACGAGCAGGGTGCGGCCGAGCGCCTCGGCGAGCTGCTCGGGGAGGTCGAGGCAGACGCGGGCGAGGTCGCCCGTCATGGGGGCGCGCGCGAGCGAGCGGATCACCGTCTTGACCTTGGCGGGGAGGCGGGCGAAGGCCTCGGCCGCGTCGAGCACCGCGTCGGCGTCGCCGCCGGTCGCCACCTTGATCTCCAGCGACGCGGAGAGCGCGGGGCCGAGGAGCGCGTCCACCGCGCGCAGGGCGTAGACGCGGAAGATCTCCATCGAGAGGGGGAGCACCTCCTGCGTGTCGAGCATCAGCACGTCGAGGTCGCGCGTCCGCCGCGACAGCTCGAGGATCAGGCTGCTCTTGCCGATCTTGCGCGGGCCGATCAGGGCGAGCCACCGGGGGGCCCCGGCGCGCAGCTCGTCGACCAGCGCGCCCAGGCGGGCGAGCTCGCTCTCCCGGTCGTGGAAGATCGCCCCCGCGACGGGCTGGTTGGTCCAGAACACCCGCCCAGGATACTGGCAAGGTTGCCACGTGGCAAGGTTGCCACGTGGCAAGGTTGCCACGTGGCGCCGCTCAGGTCTGCCAGCGGTCCTTGGTGGTGAGGACCCCGCCCTCCGGCACGCGCAGGAGACGCGGCATGCGGTCCTCGTGGCGGATCGTGCCGCCCTGATCGATCACCCCGAAGCGGTAGAGGACCTCGGCGCCGGCGCTCTCGTCGAAGAGCAGATCGCCGGTCCACAGGTTCTCGTTGACGTAGTGGAGCGGTACCGCGCGCGAAGGATCCCACCGGCCGAGCTCGGGCGCGTCGCCGAGGACCACCACCCGCTCGCCGTAGCGCGAGGCGTAGCCGTTGAGCCGCACCACCACCCGCGCCCTCGCCTCCGGCAGCGCCTCGTGGTGCTCCAGCACCACCGCCGCGCCCGCGGGCACGTCGAGCGAGAGGGCCTCGCGCGCGATCTCGACCGGATGAGCGAGGGCACCGAGCAGGTCCGCGTAGCGTCCGTCGGGGAGGGGGACGCCCGCGAGCGTGAGGTGCGCCGCCTTGCCCCGGTTGAGGATCACCACGACGCTCGACCGGTGGTACGCCCGGGCGAACGCGAAGACGTCCTGCCCGACGAAGAGCTCGCGCGTGTACCCCCGCTGCACGGCCAGGCTCCGCCTCCGCAGGGCCGCGAGCCGGGGGAGGATCCGGGCCACGGGCGTGTCGAGGTCGAAGCGCTCCATCATCGGGCGGTTGTACGGGTCCTGTCCGCCGTCGGTCGCGTCGAAGAGGGCCTGCTCGGTGCCGTAGAACAGGCAAGGCACGCCGCGGGAGGTGAGGAGCAAGGTCACCGCGAGCGGCAGGTGCTCAACCGGCATGCCCACGGAGAGCAGGCGCGGCGTGTCGTGGTTGTCGAGGAAGGTGACGAGCTCGGTCGCGTCGTCGTAGCCGTGGTCGTGCGCGAGCACCTCGACGAAGCGGCGGAAGTGGGCGTTCTTGCAGAAGACGTCGTGGGCGCCGTAGTGGAAGTTGAAGTCGAGCACGCTCATCCCCGCGCTGCGCGCGAAGTGCATGCCGCGGCTGTCCCACGGGCCGATGCCCGACCACTCGCCGAAGAGCACCACGTCCGGCCGGTGCTTGCGCATGGTCGCCGTGAACTCCTGCCAGAAGGAGAGGGACATGTGCTTGACGGCGTCGAGGCGGAAGCCGTCGACCCCGCGGTCGAGCCAGGCGGCCATGGTCTCGGTGATGTAGCGGCGGAAGCTCCAGACATCCTCGTTGAGATCGGCGAGGCCGCGGAGCTCCCCCTTGGCCAGCTCGTGGGGGCTGTCCCAGTCGCGGATCGGGCCGAAGCGGTTGTACCAGCCGAGACGGTCGTCGTCGTACGAGGTGAGGAAGGCGCCGTCGTCGTAGAGCTCGCCCTTGGGCGCGCCGGGCGCGCCGGCGCTCGTGTGGTTGCAGACGACGTCGAGCAGCACGCGGATGTCGCGGGCGTGGGCCTCGGCGAGCAGGCGATCGAAGAGCGTCGTCCGATCGGCGAAGGGGCGGCGCCACTCGGCCCGCGGCAGGAGGTGCTCGTCGATGCGCTTGAAGTCGCGGGCCCAGTAGCCGTGGTAGGGCGCGGTGAGCCTCCCGGCGTCGTCGGCGATGGCGTCGATCTGCTCGAAGATCGGGGTGATCCAGATCGCGGAGACGCCGAGCGCTTCGAGGTAGCCGAGCCTGTCGAGGATGCCCTGGAGGTCGCCGCCCCAGTAGCGGAGCCAGTTCTTCCGCGTCGGGTCCGAGCAGGCGGGGTTGTCGCCGAGGTCGTTGTCGGGGTCGCCGTTGGCGAAGCGGTCGGTGACGATGAAGTAGAGCGTGTCGGCCCGGAAATCGCGGCTCTTCATGGTGGTCGCGCGCGGCGGTGATCGGGGCTCAGGCCCGCCGGCGGCGCCGCCTGCCGCCGTGGTTGACGGCGTGGCCCGACCACCGCGCGTAGGCGTTCGCCATCTTGGTGTCGTAGGCGTTGTCCGCGTAGCTCGGGCCGTTGTACGCGGCGGCGAAGGACGCCCACGCATGCCGCTTGAGGTGGCGGACCAGGCCGTTGGCCCGGCAGAAGCCGAGGAAGGCGCGCATGTGCTGGGCCTCGGAGGTGAACATGTCGGTCACGAACTGCTGCAAGGTGGTCCAGCCGCAGTCGAAGGCGTTGCTGCCGAGCACCTGGAACATGCCCCAGGAGGCCGACTTGACCGCGGCCTCCTTGTCGAGGGCGAAGGCCTCGTTGATGACGACCCACTGGTCGCGGGCGTAGCTCGCGCGCCGGCGCCTCCTCGCGGAGTAGGGCGCGGAGAGCTGGGGGTGGCTCGTGTCGTAGCGCCCGTTCGTGTGCTCGCGGAAGAGGTGGATCTCGAAGAGGATCTTCGGGCGCTTCTTGTCGTCGAAGCCGGTGCGGCCGCCCGACTCCACCTCGGCCACGGCGTGGACGGCGGCGACCTCGACGTCGAGGTCGCGCGCGGCGGCCACGAAATCGGCCTCCACCAGCGTGAGGGCCTCGCCCTCGGTGGGGAGCGTCCAGCCGCTCGCCGCCGCGCCGGCCGCCGCCGCGCCCGCGCCCTCGGTCGCCCCGCTCGTCGCTCCGCTCGTCGCCTCGCTCATGACCGTTCGCCTCCTTCGCGTTCCCGCGCCTTGATCTTCACGCCTCGCGCTCCTCGGCCACCGCGGCGCGCACCTCGGCGCCGAGGGCCGGATCCGCGGCGATCTTCGCGAGCCAGAGCCTCTGGATTCGCAGCACCGCGCCCTTCGGCAGCCCGAGCGCCGCGAGCGTCTCGGCCACCGTGCCTCGCTCCGTGGCCACCGAGAGGCGCGCGTAGTCGCGCACCTCGATGAGGCCGCGCACCTCCTCGAGGCGGCCGACGTAGGCCGCGTCGTAGGCCTTGAGCAGCTTGCTCTTGCCCTTCGCCATCTCCGCGGCGATGGCCTCGCTCCAGTGCTTGTCGAGCGCGGTCCACATCGCGGGCGCGAGGTCGTGCTCCTCGAGGATCGCCGCCGCCTCGGGCTTGCGCCGCGCGATGTCGGCCGCGATCCGGGCGCAGCGTTCGAGCGGATAGCGCGCGAGCGGGAGCTCGATCGAGGGCGGCTCCGGCATCGGGGTGGGCGCCTCGTCGAGCGAGGAAGCAGCCTCGTCCTCCGCGGCGGGCGCGGGCTCGGCACCGGGCGCGGCCTCGGCGGCGAGCATCTCGGGCGTCGCCAGCGGCCCGAGCATGGGCGGCGGGGCCGGCGCGACCACCGGCGCCGGCGGGAGCGCGGAGAACGCCGGGACGGGCGAGGTGTCGTCGAGCGGGACCGCGCCTCGCATCGGCGTCACGGGGCTCCCCTGCACCACCGGGCTCGCCGGTGACAACGGTGTCACCGACTGTGACAGTGTGATCAACGGTGTCAACGGCGTCCCCGTCGTTGACGGCATCACCGCCGGCGCGGCGGGCGGTGGAGCGATCGGCTGAGCGACGGGTGGAGCGATCGGGGCGCGGGAGAACGGCAGCTCCGGCTCGGCGCGCAGCCAGGGGAGGTGATCGTGGGTGATCTCGTCCGACGTGTCGTCGTCGAAGTCGAGCTGCGGAGCCGGAGGCTGCGCCGGCGCCGCGGGAGCGAACGGGAGCCCGGCGCGGGGATCGACCGCGGGGACCGGGAGCTGCGGAGACGAAGCGGCCGGCGCGAAGGGGAGCGCCGCGGCCGGCTGGGGCGGGGGCGGCGCGGCGCCGGGCCGATCAGGGACCCAGCCGAGCACGGAGCCGGCGAGCGGGCTCCGGCCGACGCGGAAGGGCAGGGCGGGCATGGCGCCCTGGATCGGCGCGTCCTGGGTGACATCGACGCGCCCGCGCGCCGGGGGCGCGATCTCGGCGGGCCGATCGAGGCGCGGGGGAGGCGCGATCTCGGGGGGTCGATCGAGGCGCGGTGGAGGCGCGATCTCGGGAGGCCGATCGAGGCGCGGGGGCGGTGCGACCTCCGGTGGGCGATCGAGGCGCGGGGGAGGCGTCGAGCCGGGCCGCGGCGGCGCTTCGCTCGGCGGGCGCGAGAAGGGCAGCGAGGCGCTCGACCCGCTCCGGGGCGCGTTGCCGGCGGCGGTCACGCCCATGCCGTTCCAGCGGCGGCGCTCCTCGCCGCTCTTGCTGCCCTGGGCCAGCGTCACCGTGACCCGGCCCTGTCGATCGGGGTGATCGAGGGGGATCTGGGCGCGCCATGTCAACGAGCAGACACCCTGGTCAGTGTCGATCCATATCGTGTCACAACGGAAACGAACGTCTTCGCCCCCGCCGCCGGCCCACTCGACGCGGGCCCGGGGCGTCGCCGGCGCGAGGCTCGTCACCAGGCGCTCGTGCTCGGGGTGGAGGTTCTCGAGCACGATCCGCTCGTTCGGGCGGATCGCGTCGAGCTGCTGATCGGGGGGCGCGACGTTGAAGTAGGCGGGGTCGAGGTCGTCGGGCAGCGGGCGCGCGAGGAAGCGCAGCGGATCCCAGGTCGAGGCGTGGCGGCCGAGCTTGTCCCAGCGGCCCGGCCAGGTGGGGGCGATCGGGCCGAAGCCCACCGGGAGGATGATGTCGTCGGGGCTCGTGACGTGGAGGCCCGGGGGCTGGAGGTTGGGCAAGGGCCGCTGCCCGAAGGCGTCCGGCGGCGCGTCGAGGCGGACGCCCGCGGGGTTGCTCGTGCCCGGGCCGCCGGCCGCGCGCTTCCACACGAGGGGCATCTGGGTGAAGCGCGGGCCCTCGCGGAGCTGGCCTTCGAGGGTGAAGGCGCGGTCGGCGAAGATCTCGATCGCCTTGTCCACCTCGCCCACGAGCAGGCGCACGCGGAGCGAGCGTACGGGCTCGCGCCGCGGGGCGTAGGCGTGGCCGACCAGCAGCACCTCGGCCCGCCGCTTGAACGGCACGAGGTCGCTCGCCATGCGCAGGCTGCCCGCCGGGTCGTCGCGGCGGAAGACATCCTCCGCGCTCGGCGGCGGCTGCTCGCGGGCGAGGGAGGACTCGACCGGCTCGAGCTGGTAGGTCGCCTTGCACACCACCGCCATCGAGGCGCCGCGGGCCGGCGTTTGCCAGCGGAGCGACGCGACCGGGAGCGGGCAGGCGGAGACGACGTCCATGCGCGAGAGAGCTTATCCGAATCGACGCGGCCTTGCGTACCGGGGCCGCAGCGCCGCGCCCGCAAATTCCCTTACGGAAGGCGGATCCGGCCGGGCGCGCCGTTGTCCCCGTTCTGGGTGTGGCAAGCGTTGCAGTCGCCGTCGTTCTGCGGGGTGGTCATCACGCGCGTCTGCCCGTTGTAGGTGAGCTTGGCGGTGTACGGCGGCGCGATGCCGTCCTTCGAGGTGAAGTTGCCGCTCAGGTTGGGCTTGAGGCTCAGCACCTTGCCGCTGCTGTCGGTGATCTCGATCGTGACCGCCGTGACCGCGTCGGAGATGCAGTCGTCCGGCTCGTGCCCGGTGGGGTACACGGTGCCCGCGATCGAGAAGATCGGGGCCTTGCCGCCCTTGGTCTCGTGGCAAGTGACGCATGCGCGGCCCGGGTGCATGAACTCGCCGAGCGAGTCGCCGAAGAGCCAGGTGAGGTTGCTGGAGCAGACGGGCGGATCGTTGAAGGTGGTGGGCGGCGCCGCGTCGTCGGGCGCGCCGCCGTCGTCCGGAGGCCCGGCGTCCGGGGGCGCGCACCCGCCCTTGGGATAGCCGGCCGCGATCCAGTCCTTGAACGCGGCGATGTCGTCGGCCGTGGCGGTGACCCCGTAGCCCGGGGGCATGGGGCTCGCGGCGTCCTGCATGCGAATCACGCTGCGCTGCGCGTAGGTGGCCGATGGATCGGCCGCGCTCTTGGCGGTGAGGTCGTCGTAGCTGAGGAGGGGGATGGGCGCGTTGCTCTTGGGTGGATCGGAGTGGCAGGACGCGCAGCGGGTCTTGATCACGTCGACCAGATCGCAGGGCAAACCGGTGGGCTGAACGTCGGCGCCGCCGGCGGAGCCCGAGGATGCGCCGCCTGCGCCGGAGGTCTGTCCGCCGCCCGCGCTCGTGGATCCGCCTGTGCCCTCGCTGTTCCCGCCGAGGCTCGGCGAGGTGGCGCAGGCCTCGGCCGCGAGCCCGCCGGCGAGGGCGGCGAGGAGCGGCGCGAAGGTCGCCAGGAGATGGACACGACGAGGAGCGCGAAGAGAAGCCATGAAACCCTCGAACGACGGACGGCGGCGGAGGTGTCGCGGGGCGCAGCATACGGGAATGGGCCGCGCCGAAAAATCGATGGAACTATCGGCTCTCGCTGGAACTTTCGCCGAGGCTTCCGCGGCGGAGTGCGGTAAAGCGCGGGGCATGAGCGAGGTCGTCTTCATCACCGGAGCTTCGTCGGGGATCGGCGCCGCCGTGGCGCGGAAGTTCGCGCGCGACGGGGCGCGCCTCGTGCTCGTCGCGCGGCGCAAAGATCGCCTGGAGGCGCTCGCCGCGGAGCTCGCCGCGCCGACGCACCTGATCGCGCTCGACGTGCGCGATCGCGCGGCCGTCGAGGCCGCGGTGGCGGCGCTGCCCGCGGACTTCGCCGAGGTGACGGTGCTCGTGAACAGCGCGGGCGGGGCGCATGGCCTCGAGCCGGCGCAGGAGGCGTCCCTCGACGACTGGGACGAGATGGTCGACGTGAACTGCAAGGGCCTGCTCTACGTGACGCGGGCGCTCTTGCCGGGGATGGTGGCGCGGGATCGCGGCCACGTGATCAACCTCGGCTCCGTGGCGGGGACGTACCCGTATCCGGGCGGGAACGTGTACGGGGCGAGCAAGGCCTTCGTGGAGCAGTTCTCCCTCGGCCTGCGCGCCGATCTCGCGGGCAAGCGGGTGCGGGTCACCAACATCGAGCCGGGGATGGTCGAGACCGAGTTCTCGCTCGTGCGCTTCAAGGGAGACGCAGCGCGCGCGAGCGCTGTCTACCAGGGCTTCCCCGTGCTCCAGGCCGAGGACGTCGCGGACGTGATCCACTACTGCGCGGGCACGCCGCCGCACGTGAACATCAACCGGGTGGAGCTGATGAGCGTGATGCAGTCGTTCGCCGGGTTCTCGGTGAAGCGGAGCTGAGCGGGCGCTCCCCCGACGCCGCGAGCGCGATTGGAGGTAGTGCCGGGCTCGGGTATCCTTGGCAGGATGTCGTACCTTCGCGCGCTCGCCGCCGGGCTCCTCGGGTGCTCCGGGTTGATCATGATCCATGGCTGCGGGGAGCAGGCGGCGGGCTCGTCCTCCACTACCTCGTCCGGGGCCGGGGGCGCGGCGACCACGACGGCCGGCGCCGGTGGATCGGGGCAGAGCGGCGGGCCCACGGGGAGCACCACCACGACGAGCGCCGCGGGCGGCGGAGGAGGTGGTGCGCCCCCACCATGCCCGCTGCCGATGACCAAGCCGCCGGAGCTGAGCGAGCCCGATCCGCGCAGGCCCTGGGCCGGGGCGGTGACGATCATCCCGAGCACGGCGGCGCAGGGCGTCCCGGTCGCGAGCTGGCGGGTGGACAGCGCCGCGATGCTCACGCCCACCCCGGCTGCGCCTTACTCGATCCTCGACACGCGCAAGCTCCCCGATGGCCTGCACACGCTCTCGATCGACGTGGTGGACGACGGCGGGGCGATCCACACCGCCGACACGACCTTCTGCGTAGCGAACGGCGCGCCGCCGAACCCCTCGTTCCAGGGGAAATTCGTGGACGTGACCGAGGTCGCGGGGCTGCCGAAGGGGCCCGGGCCCATGATGGCGGGCGCGCTGTTCTTCTACGGCGCGGTCGCCGGGGACCTCGACGGCGACGGCGACGATGACCTCTTCGTGTGGACCGAGGACAGCGCGCAGGTCTACGAGCAGGTCGCGCCGTGGTCGTTCATGCCCAAGGGCGCGCCCATCCCGGGCATGCGCACGGCCGCGATGGCCGACCTCGACGGTGATGGAGACCTCGACATCGCCGCGGCGGGGCAGGGGTTTCGCCTCCTGGAGAACCAGGGCGGCGCGCTCGTCGATGTGACCGCGCAGAGCGGCGTGAGCGCGGCGGGGCCGGCGTGGAACGGGTTTCGCGGCGTGGTGGTCGCCGACCTCGATCAGGACGGGCTCCTCGATGTGCTCGCCACGCAGATGACGTGCAGCGGCGGATCGAACCTCGTCCTGCGCAACGAGGGTGGGCTCCACTTCGTCGACGTGGCGCCCGAGCTCTCGCTCCAGGACCCCGAGGGCGCCACCTGGGGCATCGCCGCCGATCTCCTCGAAGACGGATCGACGATGCGGATCGTCCGGTACTACGAGGCCTGGTGCAAGCCGGGGCCGACCGACTACTTCCACTTCCTCCCGGGGCCCGATCTGCCGGTGATGGGGAATTTCCAGCAGAAGAAGCTGAAGGGCGTCTCTCCGATGGGCGACGCGTGGATCGACGCCGACGGCGACGGGCTGCTCGATCAGTGGCTCGGCGCGCACACGACGAACCCGCTCTGGGGCGCGCCGAGCTTCCTCACGAACCAGGCCGCGTACGTCGGCCTCGACACGTTCGTCGACGGCGACAGCGTGCCCTACGCGTCGTGGGCGATGGTGGTGCTCGACGCCGACCTCGACGGCAAGGCCGATGTCTTCGTCGCCCACGATCCGATCGTCATCGATCCCAAGGAGACCATCGAGGGATCGCGCGACGGGCTCTACTGGCAGCGCGCGCCCGGCGAATTCAGGGACGTGGCGGAGGCGGCGGGGCTCCTGGGCGCACAGCCTTGCCGGGGCGCGTTCGGCGCGGATCTCGATCGCGACGGGGACACCGATCTGATCGTCGGGTGCCGCGGCTCGCTCCGCGTCCTGCGCAACGACCTCGTCGATCCGGCCGCGGGGCGCACGTTGATCCTCCACGGCAAGGTCTCGAACGCCGACGGCGTGCATGCGATCGTCACGGCGCCCGGCGGCGAGAAGCGCATGATGAGCGGGAGCGGGCAGCCCTTCGCGGGCGGGCTAGAGCGGCAGTCGGTGCGCGCGCCGTCGGGTGAGATCTCGGTGCGATGGCCGAGCGGGATCGTGCAGAAGGTGGACGCGGGCAGCGGTCCGGTGCTGCACATCACCGAGCCCGCGGCCGTCTCGATCGCGAAGAGGCGCGTGGCCGTGGGGAGCGGCGAGGGCGTCGGCGTGACGGTGGATCCGGGCGCGCTCGGGACGCCCGACGCGGCGGTCAGCGTGACCATGAACGGCGGGTTCTGGGGCAAGCCGCTCGGCAAGGACGCGGACGGCATCTGGCGGGGCACGTGGATGGCGCCGCCGCAGGTCTCGACCGTGACCTTCACGGTGACGATCGGCGCGACGGTGCTCGGCGTGCAGCCGAGGATCTACGTGCGCTGAGCGGGCGCGGGACGCGCGTCGGGGTCGGCGGTGAGGGTCTCGCCGTCCCACCAATGGAGGCCGCCGTGGAGCTCGCCGTCCTCGCTCGTGAGGAGCAGGAGCGGGCGCTTCGGGAGCACCCGCTGCGTGCATGCGTGATCGAGGAACGCGGGGCACCAGGAGCCGCTGTTGCCGTAGAAGCGCGGGCCCTTGGCGCCCTCTTCCCAGATGCTGAAGGGCCGGTGCGTGTGGCCCATGCAGATGGCCTTCGCGCGGTGGATCTCGAAGAGCTGCTTCACGGTGGGCGGGGCCGAGTCGTAGGTGCGGATGTCGGGCTTGGGGACGATGAGCTCGTAGGCGAGGATGAGCGCGGCCACGGCGCCCAGGGTGACGAGGGCCGGCACCTGGCCGCCGATCAGGAAGGCGATCGAGACGGCGGTGATCGTGAAGAGGATCAAGAACAGCCGGTCGAGCCAGAGCTCGCGGAGGATCGGGATCATCCAGATCTCGGCCTGGGGGACGCCGAGCGCATGCGTCGCGTCGATGGCCTCGTCGCTCGCGCCCGTCTCGGCGCGCGCGAGGGCCCTCGCCTCCGCGCGCCAGTCCTCGCTGTGCCGGTGCTTCCAGATCTCGGCGGCCGTGCGCACCGCGCCCATGAACCACACGCGAAAGATGTGCTTGTCGCGCCCGGCGTAGTGCTCGAAGAAGTGCCCCAGGTAACCGAAGAGGCCCATGTAGAAGGTCTCCTCGTAGTAGGGGTTGAAGTAGCCCATCCGCGAGCCGGTGCGCTTGAAGGCGAGCTTGCCCATCTGCGGGTGGATCCAGTCCCGCGCGCGCGTCACGGGGAGCATCGCGTGGCGCACGCCGTTGAACATGTCGTACTGGCTGCCGTGCTCGAGGTAGATGCCGTCCTCGGTGAGGTGGAACCAGGTGCGGAAGCGGATCCGCTCCTCGAGCGTGGCCTCGTCGAGCGGATCGGGCCGGCCGGCCTCGAGCGCGGCGAGCGCGCCGATCTCTTCACGGATGGCCCGGCGCACGCCCGGCCAGTAGAGCTCGATGTCATGGTTGCCGGAGAGCAGCAGCAGGCGGTGGCCCCGGAGGACGAGGCGGGCCGCGGCGCGGAACCAGCCCGGGTGATCGGCGATGATCCGCCGCGCATGCTCGGCGCAGCCCGCGTCGGTGAGGGGGAACTCGTCGGTCGAGCTCGTGCCGTCCTTGACCCACGGCGCGTCGAAGTCGAAGACGTCGCCGTTCCAGGCCACCTCGATGGAGTCGTCGCCGCGCGTCTCGAGGAGGTGATCGACGAGCGACGCGAACTCCGCGTCGGGGTGGAACTCCCGGCGGCGGTAGCGCATCCACATCGGATCCGACGGGTCGTCCGGGTGGGCCTGGCTGAGGTGGACGTCGGAGAGGACGATCGTGTGGCGGCGGGCGCTGGACGGGGGCACGGGAGCGGACATCGAGCGAGGATCGAAGAGGATTCGAGGGTAAGGAGGGGGAAGCGCGCGCTCAGGCGCTGAAGCGATCCCCGCGTAGATCGAGGGCGCCGGAGGGGCTGCCCACCGGCTCGGAGCCGACGGCGCTGCCCGGGCCTTCGAGGACGAGGCCGTCCTCGACGAGCACGGTGATGCCGTCCCTGCGCGGGCGGACGGCGACGATCGGCCCCTGCGCGGCGGGATCGAGCGGGATGCGCATCCACACGCCGCCGCGGCGGTGGACGAGGCGCGCTTGCCCGCCGACGGCCCAGGCGCTGCCGTCGTCGTCGAGCGCGAGGCCGGTGAGATCGCGCGTGGTCTGCACGGCTTCGAGCGTGGCGACCGGCGGGCCGGCGAAGCCGGGGAGCGTGGCCGGGGGCGAGATGCGCAGGGCATGCCCGCCGCTGCCCACGGCGAAGGCGCCGCCGTCGGGCGTGGCGATCGCCGCGTAGAGGTGGCCGGTGCGCCCCCAGGGGATGGGGCGCTCGTTCGCGCCGATCAGCTCGAACAGGTCGCCCTGTGTTCCGCACGCGAGGATCGTCCCGCCGGCGAGGCGCGTCACGCCGCAGAGGCGCGCGCACGGCTCGAAGGAGCGCGGTCTCGCGGCGCCGCCGCGGGGCAGCTCGATCAAGACCCCGGTGCCGCGCTCGCCCACGAGGATCACCCCGTGCTCGTCGGCGTGGGCGCCGAAGAGGGCGAGATCGCGGTCGGGCGCGAAGAGGCGCTCGGCCGCGCCGGTGCGCGCGATCGAGGCGGCGAGACCGCCGTCGCCGAAGAGGATAAGCTCGCCGGCGGGGCCGCGCGCGAGGCCGCGGATCGCCTTGGGATCGATGCCGCCCGGGAGCTGCACCGCCGACCACGCGCCCTGCGCGAAGCGGTAGAGCCCGTGGGCGCCGACGGCGAGGATCGCGCCGCGATCGCCGCCGATGTAGGCCGCGCGCAGGCGCTCGCCGGCGAGCGGGCGGCCGGCGATCTTCCACTCGGGCATGGGCGCGGCGACCGGCGGGACGGGGGCGGGCAAGCCGACGTCGGACGTGGCCGGATCGTCGGCGCTGCCGGCGCGCAGCAGGGCGTCGACGAGCAGCGGCTCCAGGTTGTTCCACAGCTCGCGGATCGACCGGTGGCGCATGGCCGGATCGGGGCTCAAGGCGCGGCTGATCTCGCGATCGATCGCGGCCGTCAGGTCGGGCCGATCGCGCAGCTCGCGCGGGACGGTGGCGGTGACCTTCGCGAGGGTCGGGCGGTCGCCGCTGAGCATGCGGGCCACCACCCGGAGCGGGCTCTCGCCGCCCTTGAGCGGGAAGGCCTCGATGCCGGAGAGCAGCTCGAAGAGCACCGCCGCGAAGGCGAAGATGTCCGTCTGCGCGCTGACCCGGTTGTTGCCCATCTCGTACTGCTCGGGCGGCGCGTAGCCGAGGCTCGCGCCGGCCACGGAGATGGTCTTGTTGATGCTCAGGTCGGGCAGCTTGACGAGGCCGAAGTCGGTCACCTTGGCGACCTCCTGCCCGCCGTGCTGCGTGAGCAGGATGTTGCTCGGCTTGAGGTCGCGGTGGACGATCCGCTGCTCGTGCACGGTGTGGAGCGCGCGGGCCACCTGCTTCATCAGGCGGCGGACGCGGCCGACCGGGAGGCCGAAGCCGCCGTGGGCCTTGATCACGGTGGCGAGCGTCTGCCCGTCGACGAGCTCGAGGACGATGAACGGGATGTCGGTGTCGTGGGTGAGGGGCGACGCCGGCAAGGTGGCGTAGTCGTAGAAGCGGACGATGTGCGGGTTGGGGCTCGGCACCGCGCCGAGGCGCCGCATCACCTCGGCCTCGCGCTGGAAGCGCTGGAGGGAGTCGCTGTGGACGCACTCCGGACGGAGCACCTTCACGACCATCAGCTCGCCGTCCGGGCGATCGCGGCTGGCCTTGAAGACCCAGCCCTGGCCGCCCTCGCCGAGGAGCGAGCGCACGTGGTAGCTCGTCCCGGCGCTGCCCTCGATCACGGCCCCGATCAGGGTATCGCGGAGCTCGTGACCGGCCGTAACCACGGTGGGGAGCTTATCAGAACGAGCCGCCCGGCGTCGAAACAGGCGGCGCCGGGCGGGGAAAGAGAGGCGGTGGAGAGGCTCAGACGCCGAGGAGGGTGACGAGCTTGTCGCGGGTGGTCAGGCCGATGTGCTGGCCGGCCTTCTGTCCGCCCTTGAAGACCACGACCGTGGGGACGCTGCGCACGCCGTACTTGCGGGCCACCGCGGGGGCGTCGTCGATGTCGAGCTTGCCGACCCGGACCTTGCCCTGGAGCTCGTCGGCGAGCTTCTCGACGATGGGGGCGAGCTGCTTGCAGGGGCCGCACCAGGTCGCGGTGAAATCGACGAGCACGGGCAGGTCGGAGCCCAGGACCTCCGCCTCGAAGTTGCCGTCGTTGAAGACCTTGACGTTCGCGCTTGCCATCAACCTTCTCCATGATGCGGGCAGCCGACCTCGGCGACCCGGGTAGTCCGGCAAGGTAACGGTGCGGTACCGGTCCGGCAAGGGGCAGCCCGTCCGGCCTCCCGCAGCCCGGTAGATCTCGGCGTATCTCCCTGCGCATCCAGGTATGCCGGCGCGCCGAGGCTTGCATGATTGCAAGGTCCGTGCGCAGCCTGCATGGAGCCTCTTTCTCCCGGGGCCCGGTTTCTGCTAGATCCGCGCCATGGCGCTCGACCCGATCACCCAGAAGCACCTCAACCGCCTGCGCATCCGGGGTGCCCCGGCGACGATCCCAGGATCGGCCGGCTTCGTCGGGAGCTACGACGCCGAGGAGACCTGGCGGCAAACGGGGCGGGCCCTCTCGATGCCGATCGCGCGCCCGCTCACCGCCGCCTCGCTGAAGGCCGCGTTCACCAAGCTCCGCGAGATCGCCGAGCAGCATTCGATCAAGATCGGCGACGAGCCGCTCTTCGCCCTCAAGGGCGACCCGAACGAGGATCCGCCGCACAAGTGGGAGTACGAGGCGCTGCTCCCCATCCGCGGCGCCGCCAAGCTCCCCGCCGACAGCGGCGACGGCGCGGCGATCACCCGGATCGAAGGGGGCATGCACATCGCCACCCTTGCTCCGCACGGCCTGCCCGACCTCGGCAACGTTTACGTGTACCTCTTCGGCAAGTTCATGCCCGCGAAGAAGCAGCAGCTCATGCGCCCCTACCTGCTCCACCAGGTGGTCGACGGGCTCGACGCCGAGCACCTTCGCGACGACGCGCTGATCATCGCCGTGTACGTGCCGGCCGTGCTGTCGATCAAGCCGGTGATCGTCCCCGGCGAGAGCAGCGAAGCGACCTGACCGGGCGCTCCACGATCCGCTGAATCTCCCCGATCCGGCGCGAGGCTGCTACGCTCCGCGGCACACCACTGCCGAGGAGGGCCGATGAGCGGCTGGGAGACGAGGATTTTCACGGGCAACCCCGATGCGGATCGCGCGACGGTCGAGCAGCACCGCCAGGCCGCCGCGACCCAGGGCCTTCATTTCGAGGCGCAGCCGCTCCCGGGCGGCGGCTTCCAGGTGCGCGCCTCCGCCGCGCCGCGAGGGTACGGCGCTCCGCAAGGCTATGGCGCTCCGCAAGGCTATGGCGCTCCGCAAGGCTACGGCGCTCCGCAAGGCTATGGCGCGCCGCAGGGCTACGCCGCGCAAGGCTACGCCTCGGCGCCGGCCATGAGCTACGCGGGTGGATCGCAGGCCGGCGGGTTCGTCGTGGGCGGCGCTGCCGCGGCGCCTGCGCTCTCCCAGGAGCGGGTGAAGTACCTGCGGAAGGTCTACGGTCTGCTCAGCCTCTCGGCCCTGGTGGCGATCGTCACGGGCCTCCTCGCGGTGACGGTGGGCCCGACGACCATCTTCCGCACCGACGACGGCCACAAGGTCGCGGTGCCGATGGTCGTGGCGATCCTGCTCGGCAATCACCTGGCGATGTACGCGGCCTTCGGGCTGCTCTTCGTCGCCACGCTGGGGGCGAGCGCCGTCTCCAAGGTGCGCGGGCTGAACCTCGTCGCGCTGCTCGGCGTCTCGGCGCTGATGGGCATCGAGCTCGCGCCGATGGTGTTCGTGGCCCAGGTGTTCGCGGGCCTCGGGCAGACGCTCAGCCTCACGCCGGTGCGCGACACGTTCCTGATGGTCGGCGGCATCTTCGGCGGGATCACGGCCTATGTGTTCGTGACCCGCAAGGACTTCTCGTACCTGAAGGCCACCCTCGCCATGGGCTTCTGGGTCGTGTTCATCGGGTGCATCCTGGCGATCTTCTTCCAGAGCGAGGTGTTCTCGCTCGCCATCGCCAGCGTGGGCGCGCTGCTCGCCGCGGGCTTCCTGCTCGTGCAGACGAGCCGTATCTTCCGCGACAGCAAGATGGACGACGCCGTGGGCGACTGCCTCGTGCTGCTCGTGCAGCTCCGCAACCTGTTCGTGTTCATCCTCCGCATCCTGATGTCGTCGCGGCGGTGAGCTTCGCGTGAGCAAGGCGCTGCGCGCGTGCGCTACCCGCGCGCCCGCAGCGCCCCGACGCGCCCGAGCGCGATCACCCTGAGGGCCGCGCCGGCCGGCAGATCGCCCTCGTCCTGCGGCAGGTGCGCCTCGACCAGCGCGCGCACCCGGAAGCGCTCGAACATCGGCAGCTCGGCGGCGAGCGACTCCGGCAGGTAGGCGCGCAGGCACAGCGGGTGGCCGTCGAAGCCCAGCATGCCGCGCAGCCGCCGCTCGCCGAACACCACCCGCCGCTCGTAGCAGCGCTCCTCGAGCAGGGCCTGCGCGACGAGGCCGTCGAAGGCTTCTTCCGGGGAGCCGCGCGTCGCCCCGATCGCCTCGCGCACCTGCGCCACCACGCCGCCGGCGATCGCCCCGAGCCCCTTGCGCGACGGGAGCGCCAGCAGCTCGGCGGCCGCGCTGATCGCCTTGCGCAGCGACGCGTCGGTCGCGGCGCGGGGCGTGGCGATGGTCACGGCCACCTCCAGCCACGCCACCGGATCGAAGCCCATGTGCAGGCTCCCCTCCACGAGCAGGATCGGCGGCGCGAACGCGCCCTCCAGAGAAACGGCCGCGTCGAGCGCCCGGTCGAGGTCGTCCGGACCGGTGAGCGGCGCTCCCGCGAGGAGCCGCGCCATGCCGGTCTGCGGATCGGCCGCTTCGAGGAAGCGCCGGTAGCGCGGATCGGCCTGGATCCGAGGCATGAAGGCCGCGTCGACCCAGAGCATCTCGACCACGGAGCGCCGCGACGGCGGGAGCGGCTCGATCTCCTCGTCGAGCGTGATCGACATCGTCGAGGACTCGGGGCCCGAGGACACGACGTTGCTCGCGACCGGCGCGGCCGGGGAACGCGGCGAGAGCGGCGCGGCGGGCGACACCGGCGCGGCGGGCGACACCGGCAAGGTGGGCGACGACAGTCCGGCGAACGCCGGGGGCAAGCTCGGCTCGGCGCGGCGCGGCGGAGGCAACGCCCCTGCCTGTGCGGCCGGCGCAGGCTCCGGCATCGGGGTCGTACCTCCGGCGAGCGGGGGCGGGGGCGGCGTCGAGAGCACCGGAGGCGGTGGAGGCGGCGGAGGCGGTGCGACCTGGGCAGGAGCGACAGGAGCGGGGGGCGGCGCGACGGGAGGGGGTGGCGCCGGCGCGACCGCGGCGGGCGGAGGAGGCGCGACAGGCGCGGGGGCTGACGGGATCGGCGTCACACCGGGGAGCGCGCCGAGCATCGGTGGAGGCGGCGGCGTGGCCGGGCCCACGAGCGGTGGTGGGGCGGGGGGCACCTTGGAGGCGGCCGCGGGCAGCGGCGGAGGCGCCGGCTTGGCGGCGAGCGGCGGTGGAGGAGGGGGCGCTGCGTACGGTGACGGCGGAGGCGCGGGCTTGGCCGCGGGCGGTGGAGGAGGCGGCGGGGGAGGCGCTGCAGGCTTGATGATCCGCGAGGACGAGAGCCAGGGCGGTGACGCGTCGCCCGCGGTCTTTCCGGGATCGCTGTCGCGGGCCCCGCCTTCACGCGCGGCGCTGGCGAAGGGCAGGCCCGCGCTCGGGGCGAGCGCGCCGATGTTGGTCACCTCGTCGCGATCGTCGTCGCGCCGATCGAGCTGCGGGCGCGAGGGCTTGGGCGGCTCGGCCGCCGCGGGCGGGGTGAACGCCGCGGCGGACACGAAGGGCAACGTGTGGACGGTGGCGTGGGCCGGGCTCGCGCCGCCCGTGAGCGCGATGTTCGCCGTGGAGATCGTGTCTCGCCGCGGAGGCGCAGCGTCCGTCTCCGTGCCCTCGGCGGCGCCCCGGGCCTTGCGCTCGACGTCGGCCCAGGTCAAGCGCTGGCCGGGCTCCGCGGTCGCCACCAGCACGCGGCCCGGCTGCCCCGGGTGCTCCAGCGACACCTGCCCGCGCCAGGTCAGCGTGCAGATGCCTCGATCGGTGTCGATCCACAGCGTGTCGCAGGTCATCGTCAGCTCCTGCGGCGCGGCCCCACGGCGCTCCACGAAGGCCACCGGGCGCACCCCGGGCAAGCTCGTCACGAGGCGCGCATGCTCCGGGTGCAGGTTCTCCAGCACGATGCGCTCGTTCGGGCGGAGCGACTCGGCCTGCTGGTCGCGCGGGGCCGCGTTGAAATAGGCCGGATCGAGGTCGTCCGGGAACGGCTGGTCATGGAAGGCGCCGGAGGGGACGCTCCCCGCGTGACGGCCGAGGCGGTCGCGGCGCGAGGCCCAGCTCGGCGCGATCGGCCCGAAGCCGATGGGCTCGATGTAGTCCTTCGGATCCGAGAGCAAGAGGCCCGGGGGCTGGAGGTTCGGCACCTGCATGTTGCCGAAGGCGTCCGGCCGGCCGTCGAGGCGCATCCCCACCGGATTCTGCGTGTCCGGGCCGCCCGAGGCGCGCTCGTAGCGGAGCGGCATCTTCACGAAGCGCTGCCCCTCGCGGAGGATGCCGTCCATCGTCCACGTCCGCTCGCCGTACACCTCGATGGCCTTGTCCACCTCGGCCACGATCATCCGCACCACCAGCGAGCGCACGGGCTCGCCGCGCGGCGCGAAGGCGTGACCCACGAGCATCACGTCGGCGCGCGGCTTGAAGGGGACGAGATCGGTCGGCGAGTACAGGCTGCGGGCCGGGTCGTCGTTCCAGTGGTTGTCGTCCTCGTTCGGGTACTCCTGCTCGGGCGCGAGCGGGGACTCCATCGGCGTGAGGCTGTAGGTGCCCTTGCAGACGACCGTGAGGGCCCAGGAGCCGCGTCGAGGCTGCCAGACGAGGGAGGCGGTGCGGAGCGGGCCCAGGGACAGGACGTCCATCGGGGCAGGGTAACAGACCCGCCGCGCGGCGCGCGATCTCCCTGGCGAGCGCCGCGCGCGCGGCGGATTGAGCAGCCGCGCCGCGCGCGCCCGTTGCTCGCCGCATCCCCTTGGGCTAGGGTCCGCGCGCTTCACGCGGTCCCGAGAGGGCGCTCGTTCGAGCCCCTCGGTCGGCTTCCTGGGCACGTCGCCTCGGCGGGTCGTCAAGCGCCGGGATCGTCGCCGCGCGAAGGCATCCGGAGGAAGCGCATGGCCCGAGGTCCGGCAGCAGAGCGAAGCCACGACAACAGCGGTAGCGAGGGCGCCTCGGTGCTCGGGCGCGGCGCGCGCGTGCGCGGTCGCGTCGGCGGTGACGGCGACCTGCGCGTCGAAGGCGCGATCGAAGGCGACGTCTCGCTCTCGGGCGATCTCGCCATCGAGGAGAGCGGCTCGGTCGCGGGCAACGTCGGCGCCGGGTCGGTGGACATCGCCGGCTCGCTCACCGGCGACGTGGCCGCCCAGGGCGCGGTCGTCATCCGCGCCACGGCCAAGGTCGCCGGCAACATGAGCGGTGCGGAAGTGAGCCTGGAGGAGGGCGCGTCCTTCTCGGGCCGAATCGAGGCGGAGCTCGACCTGCCGGCCGAGCTTCAGCCCCGGCAGGGTCGATAAGGGTCATCACGGCGCGATCGACGCCGAGGAGCACGGAACGTGGCGGGTACCATCATCGGGCAGGGCATCACGATCGAGGGCGAGCTCACCTCCGACGAGGAGGTGGTGGTCGCCGGGACGGTGCGCGGCAAGCTCTCCGCGGACGGGCCGGTCACGGTCGACGCCGGGGCGGTCGTGGAGGCGGACATCGGCGCGTCGACGCTCTCCATCGGGGGCAGCGTGACGGGCAACGTCAGCGCCACCGAGCGCGTCGATCTGCTCGCCGGCGCCCGCCTCATCGGCGACGTCAAGGCGGCGCGGCTGACCATCGCGGACGGGGCCTCGTTCAAGGGCAACGTCGACATGGACGTGTGAGGATCATGTCGAGCGCATCCTCCCTCTCCGCCGGATCCGTGGTCCGCGGCAACATCCGCGGCGAAGGCGATCTGGAGATCCTGGGCCGCGTCGAGGGCTCCATCGAGCTCGCCGGCGAGGTGCTGATCGGCGAGACCGCCCTCATCAAGAGCGATGTCCGCGCGCGCCGGGTGATCGTGCGCGGCGCCGTCGCCGGCAACGTCTCCGCCGACGAGCTGATCGTCGTCGAGCCGGGCGCGCGCATCGCGGGCGATCTCGGCGCGCCGCAGATCGGCATCCGCCCCGGCGGCCTCGTCCGCGGCCATGTCTCCACCGGGGGCCCGCTCCCGGTGGGCCACGGCGCGCAGGCGGCGGCCAAGGCGCGCCCGGGCGCTCCCGCGGGCCGCGCCGAGCCTGCCCGTCCCGCAGCGCGTCCAGCCATCGCGGCCCCGTCACCTGGCGCACGCCCGGCCATCGCGGCCCCCGCAGCGCGTCCGGCGGCCCGCCCCGTCGCGCCTCCGCCTGCGCGCCCCGCGCCCGTGCGCCCGCCGAGCCGCCCCGAGCCGCCGCGGGTCGAAGTCGAGGCCGAGGCCGCGCCCGAGCCCCCGGTGAACGAGCTCGAGGTGACCACCCTCGGTGAGCCGGACGACGCCGACGGGCCTCCCCCGCCGGTCGTGCCCGCCCTGCGCAAGGGCGCCAAGGGCGCGCTCCGCCGCAAGGGCGCGCGGTGAGCGCCGTCACCATCTCCCCCCGCGAGCGGCTGGTCGCGCTCCTCCGCGAGCGCTCCTTCGAGAAGAAGAAGGTCATCCTCGCCTCGGGCCGCGAGAGCGACTTCTTCATCGACTGCAAGCAGACCATCCTCACCGCCGAGGGGCACGCCCTCACCGGCGAGCTGATGTTCGAGGCCCTCGACGCCCTGCCCCGCTGCGAGGCGGTGGCCGGCGTCGAGCTCGGCGGCTGCCCGCTCGCGAGCAGCGTCTCGCTGGTCAGCTTCGTCCGCGGTCGCCCCTTGCCCGCCCTTTATGTCCGCAAGGAAGTGAAAGACCACGGCTCGCGACGCCTCGTCGAAGGCGACAAGGCCATCGTGCCCGGGATGCCGGTGGTCATCCTGGAGGACGTGATCACCACCGGCGGATCCACGCTCAAGGCCGTGGAGAAGCTCACCTCGGTGGGCGTCAAGGTCGTGGGCGTGGTCGCCCTGGTCGACCGCCTGGAGGGCGGCGCCGAGACGATCCGGGCGCAAGGATTGCCGGTGGTTTCCATCTGTACGAGGCGAGATTTTCTTCCCGATTCCGGCTAACCTCGTACTAGCCGGTGAAGTCGAACCCCACGCAGCGATCCGGAGAGCTGAGCTCCACGGCCGCCTCGATCCCAGAGGTGATCGGCCCGCCCGACTCCGATCCGCCGAGCGATCGCACCGACCCGTATCCGCTCTTCCACGAGCACCCGTCGGGCGATGTCGAGATCGAGGTGCCCGACGACGGCGGGCGCGATCTGCTCAACGCCGAGCCGTCGTCGGTGGAGATGCTGCGGCAGCCGCCCGCCTCGCTCGATTTCGCCCTGCTCCGCGGCGCGCTCGAGGAGATCTCCTTCGGCGTGGCCACCACCCGGAGCGGCCTCATCCTCTACGCCAACGCCGCGCTCGAGCGGCTCTACGGCGCGAGCCGCGGCGGGCTCGAGCGCAAGCACGTGCGCGTCCTCTTCGATCAGGAGACCTTCCTCCGCCTCTCCGAGCAGCTCGACGAGCGCCGCGTCTTCGACGGGCGGATCCACACCCAGGGGCTCAACGGCCAGCCCATCGACGCCGAGGTCCACGCCGAGTGGTACAGCTCCGAGGCGCTCGGCATCGGCGGGTTCCTCGTCTTCCGCGACGTGAGCATGGAGCTCGGCGCGCTCGGCCGCCTCGTCGATCAGGTGGGCGGCGTGCTCTTCCGGGTCAACACCGAGGACGGCACCCTGGAGTACGTCTCGCCCGCCATCCACAAGATGGTCGGCCTCGATCCGTCGAGCTGCATCGAGCACCCCGTGCTGCTCACCAACCTGGTGTCGGTCGACGAGCGCAGCCGGATCGCCTTCCTCTTCAAGCGCCTCGTGTCGGGGGAGATCACCACGGCCAACGCGCAGGTGAGCGTGCGCCGGCCCGACGGGAAGACCAAGCTCATCCAGCTCCGGGCGACCGCGCGCCGCGACACGAGCGGCCATGTGCGCCACCTCGACGGCGTGGCCACCGAGGGCACGCGCGAGGGCGTCGAGGCCCTCCAGACGCAGCCCTTCGAGGTGCCCGCGCAGCGCCCGCAGGTGCGCCGCCGCCGGGACAACGTGAACGTCGCCCCCGCCGTCATGGAGGTCGCCGAGGAGCTGCTCCGCGAGACCTCGCAGCACCTCCACACGCTCAACCGCGCCGTCGGCGACGCGCAGGGCGAGATCGATCGCGAGCCCGGGCCGCGCACCGCGACCGCCGTGATGCTGCGCGAGCACCTCGGGGAGATGAACCGCGCCGTCGTCGCCGCGGGCTCGCTCAACCGCCGCATCCGCCGGGCGATGGCCGGCGCCACCGCGCGCTCCACCCTCGCCGACGTGCTCGAGCAGTGCGCGCACACCCTCCGCCGCGTGATCGGCGCGGGCGCGCTCGGCCTCGACCTCGGCGACGCCGCCGCGGTGCTGATCGAGCAGCGGGTGGACGAGATCATCCTCGTCCTCGTCTACCTCGGCATCCGCGCCTTCCGCCTGGTCGGCTCCGGCACCCTCAAGATCGAGGTGCAGCGCTCCTTCCCCATCCCGGCCGAGCCGCGCGGGAAGAGCCGCCACCTCGGCGACGCCCCCGAGCAGCAGGACACCCTGATCCTCATCACCGGCGTCGCCCCGGCCGACAGCTCGCTCCCGGGCGTCGAGATCTCCGCCGAGATGCAGACCTTGACCCGCCCCGCCGAGTCCGACGCCGCCTTCAACGCCGCCAAGGCGCTGCTCGCCCTGTGCGACGGGACGATCGAGATCGACGACCTCAAGATCGACGAGGTGAGCACGGTCATCCGCCTCCGCGGTTGACCCGTCCTCACCGGCGCATGCTCCCCCCACGGCCTCCGACCAGACCGCGACCGTGAGGGAGCGCGGCGCGGCGACTACGCCTCCTGCCGGCAGTCCGTTCTCAGCGCTTCAACCCCGGTGCAGCAACGGGAACCCGAGCGCCTCGCGTTGCGCGAGGTAAGCCTCGGCCACCGCGCGCGCGAGGCCGCGCACGCGCCCGATGAAGCGCTGCCGCTCGGTCACGCTCACCGCGCCGCGCGCGTCGAGCACGTTGAAGCGGTGGGCCGCCTTCACCACGAAATCGTACGCCGGGAGCACCAGCGCCCGCATCGGATCGGCCTTCTGCCCCTTCTCCTTCGACTCGGCGCCCCGCGCGAGCAGCCGCTTCGCCTCGGCCTCGCACTGATCGAAGGCCGCGAAGTGCTCGGCCACGTCGGCCTCCTCGAAGTTGTAGGTCGACCACTCCCACTCGGCGCGGTGGTAGAGGTCGCCGTAGGTCACCACGGGCTTCGACGTGTCGCTGTAGATCATGTCGAAGAAGCTCTCCTTGTTCTGGAGGTAGAGCGCGATCCGTTCGAGCCCGTACGTCAGCTCGCCGGAGATCGGCTTGCAGTCGATGCCGCCGATCTGCTGGAAGTACGTGAACTGGCTGATCTCCAGCCCGTCGATCCACACCTGCCAGCCGAGGCCCCAGGCGCCGAGCGTCGGCGACTCCCAGTCGTCCTCCACGAAGCGGATGTCGTGGTCCATCGGGTTCGTGCCGATGGCGCGGAGCGACTCCAGGTAGAGGTCCTGAATGTCGAGCGGGCTCGGCTTCAAGATCACCTGGAACTGGTGGAACTGCTGCGTCCGGTTGGGGTTCTCGCCGTAGCGCCCGTCGGCCGGCCGGCGGGAGGGCTCGACGAAGGCGACGTTCCACGGCTCGGGCCCGAGCGCGCGGAGGAAGGTTGCCGGGTTGTACGTGCCGGCGCCGACCTCGGAGTTGTAGGGCTGGACGATCAGGCAGCCGTGATCGGCCCAGAACTTCTGCAGCGCGAGGATCAGGTTTTGGAACGTCATCGCGCGCCGTTCTAGCGCAAGGACCGCCTCGCCGTCGACCGGGACGTGATCCGCGCGCGGGAAGGACGCAGGACGACCGCCGATCGCTCCCCGCGCCGCGCGCGCCTCCCGTACCATCGGCGCGTGCGATCCTGCCTCGCCGGGGCCCCGTGAGCCCCTTCGCCGTCCTCGCGCTCTACCCGCTCTGGGCCGTGTCGATCACGGTCCTCGTCACGGTGTTGCGCCTCGGCCGGAGGACGCGCGCGGGCCTCCTCTCCCTGTGCTTCTTCCTCGCCGCGTGGGTCACTGGCCTCATCCTCCTCGAGACGCCCGAGACCCGCGCGATCGCCGAGCGCTTCGCCCCCTCGGGCATCCTCCTCGGCGCGGCCTTCTTGCACGCCGGCGCGGCGCTCGTCGGCGACAGGCGGCGGGCCTTCATCGTCGCCGGCTACGCCCTCGGAGCCGCGGTCGCCCTGCTCGGCGCGATCGCGCCCCGCCTGCTCTACGGCCCCGGCGCCCGCTCGCCCGGCCCGCTCTTTTTCCCGCTCGCGCTCGTCTCGGCGCTCACCGGCGCCTGGCTCTTCGGCTGGCTCTGCCGCCAGGCCCTCGCCGCCGCCGGCCGCGATCGGGCCCGGCGGGCCGCCCTCGCCGGCGCATGCCTCGCCGGATCGCTCGGCGGAGGCGGCGTGATCGGCCTGCGCGTGCTCGACCTCGGCGACGTACCCGTGGCCGCGCCCTTCCTCTTCGTCGCGGTCGGGCTCACCGGCTACGCCGTGCTCACCGGCGAAGAAGGCCGCGCCCGCGAGCTCCTCGTGCAGGGCCTCGTCTTCGCCCTGCTCACCGCCGCGCTCTCTGCGGTCGGCCTCACCGTCCTCTTCTTCGCGTTGCCGCACCTCGCGCCGGGCGGGGGCCGCTCGCTCCCCTGGATCACGCTCGTCATCTTCCTCGCCGCGCTCCCGCTCGATCCCGTCCGCCTCCTCGTCGTCGAGCGCGCCGGCCGCGCCCTCTTCCGCCGCCCGATCGGCGTGCGCGACCTCAGCGAGCGCGCCGAGGCGAGCGAGGCCCGCGCCGAGGCCAGCGAGGCCCGCGCCGATCAGGCCGAGCGGCTCGCCGAGATCGGCCGCATGGCGAGCGCCGTGGCCCACGAGATCCGAAACCCCCTCGGCGTCATCGCCGCCCAGTCCAAGCTCCTCGAACGACAGGGCGGCAAGCCCGAGACCATCGCGGCCATGCGCGCCCAGATCGATCGCGCCAAGCACTTCCTCGACGACCTGCTCCGCTACAGCCGCCCCCGCCCCCTCGAGCGCGCGGACGTCGAGGTGCTGCCGGCCCTCTCGCTCGTGGCGAGCAACACCCGCCAGGTGATCGGCGAGGGCGCGCCTCCCATCACCGTCGACGCCCCGAAGGGCCTCACCGCCGAGGTCGATCGCGGCGCCTTCACCGACGTGGCCACCGTGCTCGCCCACAACGCGGCCATCGCCCTCGACGGCGTGGAGGGCGGCGCGGTGACGATGCGCGCCACCGTGGACGGCGACATGCTCCTGTTGACGGTGGAAGACAACGGACCCGGTGTGCCACAGGCCATCGAGGCGACCCTCTTCTCGCCCTTCGTCACCGGCCGCGGGCGGGACGCGCGCCACCCCGGCACCGGCCTCGGCCTCGCCATCGCCGCCCGCTGGGTCGAGCGCCACGGCGGCACCCTCACCCACGAGCGCCCGGCCCAGGGAGGCGCGCGCTTCCTCGCGCGCTTTCCGCTGCGTATGCGCTGACGCGCCTCGCGTCGCGTGGGCCTCGTGCCTGCCCGTTGACCGCCCCCGGCGCTCGCGGCGACGCTCGACGCATGATGCGCGTTCATCTCCTCAAGACCCTCACCCTCCTCACCCTCTCCCTCGCCGCTGCCCTCGGCGCCGCCTCCTGTGGCGGCGACGACGGCGGCGCCGGCGACCTCGTCGCCGCGTGCGAGAAGTACTGCGCGGCCCAGGCCGTCCCCATGTGCGCCAAGGGCCTCCCCGAGGACTCGTGCAAGAGCCAGTGCGCCGCCGCGCCCACCGCGCTCGGCGACACCTGCACCGCCGAGTTCACCGCGGCCCTCGAGTGCGTCTCGGGGCTGGAGTTCACCTGCCAGATGGACTTCCCCACGCCCAAGGCCACCGCCTGCTTCACCGAGGCCCAGGCCCTCCAGAAGTGCCAGGAGGACGCCCCCTGCCAGGGCTACTGCAAGGCCGCCGCCGCCGCGGGCTGCGCCGGCGGCAGCGAGGCCGCATGCATCGAGTCCTGCAAGGCCGAGATCGACAAGCAGGACTTCTGTGGCCACGACCTCCAGGACGTCCGCACCTGCGAGGGCAAGCAGATGCTCACGTGCAAGGGCGGCAAGGCCGTCACCTCGCTCTGCAACAGCGACAAGCAGAGCTACGCCCAGTGCCTCGCCTTCGACGACCCGTGCGGCGCCTTCTGTTACCTGGCCGGCGACGCCGGCTGCGGCGGCGCGAGCAACGCCGACTGCATCACCGCCTGCCAGACCGACCTCGGCAACCAGAGCTGCACCTTCGAGTCGCAGCAGTACAGCCAGTGCGTCGCCGACAAGGGCATCACCTGCTCGGGCGACAAGCCCACCGCGCCCGAGTGCACCACCGAGCGCCAGAGCTACGACACCTGCGTGAAGAACGCCGGGGGCTGATCCTCCCGAAACGACGCTGATCGAGTCGGATCGAAGGCTCGGGCGGGGAATCGCCCGGGCCGCCCTTGACTTCGATGCGACTGGCATATATGCTTTCAACATATATGTGACCCGTAGCGAAGCTCTGCCTGCCGGCGGGGCCCTCCGCTCGAAAGGAGCCTCATGGCCACCATCAGCTCGTTCCTCTTCTGCCGCCACCTCCGCGGCGAATCGACGGCGCACCAGCTCTTCTTCAAGAACGGCAAGGTCAAGAAGAGCGGGCGCGGTCTCTCGTTCTGGTTCTTCCCCCTCGGGGCCAACATCAGCGAGGTCCCCCTCGACGATCGCGAGCTGCCCTTCCTCTTCCACGGGCCCTCCGCCGATTTCCAGGAGGTCACGGTGCAGGGCGTGATCACCTTCCGCGTCGTCTCGCCCGACGTGCTCGCCGATCGCGTCGACTTCACCCTCGACACGGGCACCGGCGCCTTCACCAAGCAGCCGCTCGACAAGCTCGCGCTCCTCCTCACGCAGCTCGCGCAGCAGCTCGCCGTGGCCGACCTCATCCGCTCCCCGCTCCGCGCCATCCTCGAAGAGGGCATCGAGCGGCTGCGCGTCGCCATCCACGACGGGCTCGCCGCCGACCCGGGTCTCTCCGCGATGGGGATCGAGGTCGTCTCCACCCGCGTCTCCGCCGTCAAGCCCACCGCCGAGATGGAAAAGGCCCTGCAAATGCCGGCGCGCGAGGCGATCCAGCAGCAGGCCGACGAGGCCACCTTCGCCCGGCGCGCGCTCGCCGTGGAGAAGGAGCGCGCCATCCAGGAGAACACGCTGCACACGCAGATCGAGCTCGCCCGGCGCGAGGCGCAGCTCATCGAGCAGCGCGGCCAGAACGAGCGCACGCGCGCGACGGAGGCCGCCTGTGCGAAGCGCATCGAGGTCGAGGCGCAGGCCTCGCACGGGAAGATCCAGGCCGAGGCGCAGGCCGGCAACATCAAGGTGATCGAGGAGGCGAAGGTCTCCGCCGAGCGCGAGCGGATGGCCATCTACCGCGACCTGCCGCAGAGCGCGATGATGGGCCTCGCCGCGCGCGATCTCGCCAACAACCTCAAGCGCATCGAGCACCTCTCCATCGGCTCCGACCTGCTCGGCCCGGTGCTCCACCGCCTGGCCGAGGCCGGCACCGCCCGGCTCGAGGCGGGCAACGCGCAGAACACGCGAGGAGAAGGAAAATGAACGGCGGCCTGCCTCCGCGCGCCGTGGTCGTCACGCGGCCCACGGAGTACGAGACCTTGCTCTACCGCCACGCGACGCGCGAGCAGGCCCGCTTCTTCCTCGCCTCGCGGAAGCAGGACATCCGCGAGGTCGAGGAGCGCCACAAGACCGTGCGCGCGGCCGTCGATCAGGTGCTCGCCGCCATCCCTGCGCGCTGGCGGCGCGCCCTCCTGACGCGCGCCGATCTCGATCGCTTCCTCTTCGAGCCCGAGGACGTGGTGGTTGCCGTCGGGCAAGACGGCCTCGTCGCCAACGTGGCCAAGTACCTCGACGGGCAGGTGGTGATCGGCATCAACCCTTCACCGTCGCTCTACGAGGGCGCGCTCGTGAAGAGCCCACCCTCCGCCATCGCCAAGCTCCTGCACCACGGGGCCGAGGGCGAGGGCTGGGTCGAGGAGCTCACCATGGTGGAAGCGCGGATGTCCGACGGGCAGACCCTGGTGGCGTTGAACGAGATCTTCGTGGGCCACCGCTCGCACCAGTCGGCGCACTACACGCTCTCCGTGGGCGATCGCCACGAGCGACACTCGTCCTCCGGGATGATCGTCGCCACCGGGACCGGCTCGACCGGCTGGGCCCGTTCGGTGGTCCGCTCGCGCGCGACCGATCTGCGCATGCCGAAGCCGACCGATCGGGCCCTGGCCTTCTTCGTGCGAGAAGCCTGGCCGAGCGTGACCACGGGGACCGACCTCACCGAGGGCCTGCTCTCCCGCGGCGATTGCCTGACCGTGACCTCGGAGATGAACGAGGGCGGCGTGGCCTTCGGCGACGGGATGGAAGACGATCGCCTCGACTTCCACTGGGGCCAGGAGCTGACGTTGAAGGTCGCGGAGCGCTCGCTCCACCTGCTGGTGGCGTGACCCGCACTGGACATCCGCGCCGGGACGGACGATCGCCAGAATAATTCAAACCATTTCCGATCTCGGCCGTCTCAACGGAGCTGGAGGCCCCGGATGAAGACTCGCCGCCTGCTCCTCGTGCTCCTCGTCCTGCTCACCGCCTGCTCGCGCAGCCCCGGCAAGGCGCCCGCCCCCGAGATGGAGACACCCCCGCAAGCCGCGGGGCCCATGCCTCCTGGCCCGCCCGAACAAGCCCGCTCCCCGGGCAAGCCGACCCCGGCGCCCACCGGGGGAAATGGCCTCGACGACAATCACCTCATCGGCGCACCCCAGGTCTTCGACAACCTCACCGTCTTTGCCATCTCGGCCAAGACCCAGGTAGACATGGGCCCCCTCCTCACCCTCGATGACGCCCTCGCCAAGGGGGTGGCCGAAATTCGCGAGGTCGGCGCAGGCAATCAGGGCTCGCCGGATCCGCAACAACCTGTCTTGCAGGAGCAGATCCAGCAGCGCAACGTGGCCAATGGCCCCCATGGCTACCGGGGCGGGGGCGCCACCGTCAACACCTTGGTCATCGAGAACAAGGGCACGGTCCCCATTTACGTGCTCGCGGGCACGGTGGTCAAAGGGGGTAACCAGGACAGGCAGATCGGCCAGGATTTCATCATCGATGGCAAGCAGGTGGCCTCCGTCGATGCGTTCTGCGTCGAACACGGGCGGTGGAACGGCGAGCGGGAAGGGCAGGCCACCGGGGGTAAATTCGGCACCATGGCCCAGCTCACGACGAGCGATGTGCGGGCGGCCGGGCAATACCAGAAGAACCAGAGCGAGGTCTGGGCCAAGGTGGCCGATGTCAACGCCGCCAACAAGAAGAGCGCCGCGTCAGGCACCTTGATGGCCACCCTCGATGACGCCGAGGTCGCGGCCAAGCGAAAGGCCCTCACCGAGAAGGTGGCGCGCTTCTTCGACAGCGCCTCTCCGGCCGAGGGGGTGGTGGGCGTGGCCTACGCCGTCGACGGCAAGGTGCGCGCGGCGCGGTGGTTCGCGAACCATCAGATCTTCCAGATGTACCGGACGGTGCTGATCAACACGGCCGCGGTCGACGCCATCACCGCCGCCGCCGCGCGCGGGCCGGGCAAGGCCGCGCCCGCACCCCAGGTCGGCCCGGAGGCGGTGGTCGCGCTCATCAATTCCGTCAACGCGGCCAAGCTCGACGAGGCGCGGGACACCGATGCTTCCAACATCAACGAATACCGGCAATCGGACCGCGCGTATGCCTCCAAGACGATGATGAAGCCCAAGGCCGCGATGCCCGCGGCGGGCGCCTCGCCGACGGCCTCGCCGGCGGCGCCTCCCGCGGCGTATGCGCCCGCGCCGATCAGCGTCGATTTCGTCTCGAAGTAGCCGCTTCCCGGCGCTCGCCCCGAAGCGCCGATCCGCCGCCGCGAAACGGTGATAGCGTTCCCGCCCAGGAACGATGACAGCCATCGCATGCGAGAGCCGGATCGAGCAGGTGACGCTCTATGCCCGCGGCGCCCTCGTCAAGCGCGCCATCCACCTCCCCGAAGCGCTCCCCGACGAGCCGATCGAGCTCACCGCGCCGGGCGTCACCGCCCTCTGCGAGGCCGGCAGCCTCCGCGCCTTCGCGGACGGTGAGCGCGAGATCACCGGCCTCCGCGCCGAGCTCGTCATCCCGGAAGAGGCCGCCCGCCCCGGCCGCCTCGTCGAGGCCTTGCGCGACAAACGCTTCGAGCGCGAGCGGCTCGCGGCCGAGGTGGCGCACCTCACCCAGGTCCGCGCCGCGCTCGCGGGGGCCGCGCTCGATCCGCGCCTCTCCCGCTGGGCGAAGCGGCCCCGCGCGGCCGAGCGCTTCGCCGATGCGCTCGCCCTCGGTGGCATCCTCGCCGCGCGCATCGCGCAGATCGACGAGCGTCAGCAACAGCTCGCGGACGCTCTCGACGACAACCAGCGCGCGCTCGCGGCCCTCGAGCTCGAGGCGGCGCAGGGCACCACCGCCGAGATCGCCGGGGAGCGGCGGCCCACCACGACGATCGCCGTCCGCCTCGGCGCCGCCCGCGGCCGGCTCCGCGCGCTCTCCGTCGAGTACGTGGTCGAGGCCGCGCGCTGGTGGCCCGCGTACACCGCGCGCTTCTCGGCGGCGGCGACCAAGGTCGCGCTCTCCATCGAGGCCTTCGTCGCGCAGGCGACGGGCGAGGACTGGACGGGCGTTGCGCTCTCGCTCTCCACGGCCGATCTCGCGGCGGACGCGCGCTTGCCCGAGCTGCGATCGCTCCGCCTCGGCCGGGCCCAGCCGCCCCCGCGCAAGGGCTACCGCCCGCCTCCGGCCGGGCTCGACGCGATGTTCGAGGGCTACGATCGCGCGCGCATCGCTCCTTCGCCCGCGCCGCACGGCGCGCGCCCGCCTCCGCGCAAGGCGCCTCCCTCGCCGGATGTCGGCGCGCTGATCGCCGGCACCCTCGACGAGCAGGTGCTGTTCTCGCTCTCGGGCGCGGCGCCTCCCGCGCCTCTTGCGGCCGCGGAGATGCCCCCTCCGCCGGGTGGCTTCGGCCCGCCGCCCATGCAGCAGAACGTCACCCGCGCCGGGCCCATGGCCGCGCCGCAGCCTGCGCGCCCCGCGGCGCCCATGCCCGGGGCCATGCCCCTCTCGGCATCGGCGCCCATGGCGAAGGCCGAGTACCAGACCAGGACGAGGGCCGGGACGATCACCGCGTCGATGGCGGCCGATCTGGAGATGGCGCGCCAGGGAGGAGGAGGCCCGCCGCTCGCGGCGATGGCCGCGGAGGCGCCCGCCGAGAGCATCGAGCCCGGCGAGGCCTTCCTCGACTTCGACGCGCTCACGCTCGCCGATCCGGCCGATCGAGGTCGCCGCGGCCGCCTCTCCCCGGCCGATCGCCGCCCCATGCGGGCGCGTGTCTCTGCGGCGCGCTCCGCCGTCGAGGCCATCCCGAGCCCGCCCGAGACCCGCGATCCGCTGGAGACGCGGGGCCGCTTCGATCACCGCTACGACGCCGAGGGGCGCGTCGAGGTCCCGTCGAACGCGCGCCCTCATCGCGTCTCGCTCTCGTCGATGGACACGACCGCGCGGCCCCGCTTCATCACCGTGCCGCGCGAGGCGGCCGAGGTGTACCGCGAGGCGGCGATCGACAATCCCTTCGCGTCGCCGCTCCTCACCGGCCCGGTCGATGTCTTCTTCGACGGCGCGCTGCTCACCACCACCACGCTCCGCTTCGTCGATCGCAAGGGCACGATCCACCTCGGCCTCGGCGTCGAGGACCGGCTGCGCGTCGCCCGCAACGCCCGGGTCGAGGAGGGCACGGCGGGGCTTCTGGGAGGCTCGTCCACGGTGGATCACAACGTCACCATCGAGCTCGCGTCCTCCCTCGGCAAGAAGGTCACGGTCGACGTCATCGACCGCGTGCCGGTGAGCGACGAGAAGGACATCGACATCAAGATCGTCCGCCAGGAGCCGGTCGCGAAGACGTACACGCAGGCCGAGCGCGGCCCCGCGCTCCGGCGCGGGCTCTGCTGGACGATCGAGGTCCCGGCCGGAGAAAAGCGCAAGATCGAGCTCGGCTACCGGGTGACCTTGCCCGCCAAGAACGAGATCATCGGAGGGAACCGCCGTGAGTGACGACGCGCGCGAGGCCTCGGCGCCGAGCAACGCAGGGCCTACCGAGACGTGGCCGACCCGGGCCGTGCGGGTGACCTTCTTCGAGGACCGGGCCGAGGTGATCCGCGAGGCGCGCGCGGACCTCGGCGCGGGCCCGGGCATGGTCACGCTCGGCGGGCTCTCGCCCTTCGTCGACGATCGCAGCCTGGAGGCCGAGATCGCGGGCGAAGGCGGCGGCGCGCGGGTGCTCTCGGCGCGCGTGCGGCGGCGGGCTCACCTCGAGCGCGCGCTCGGGCGCGAGGAGATCGAGGCGCTCGAAGCGAAGGAGCGGGCCGCGGCGCGCGCCGTGAAGGAGCAAGACCTCGCGCTCGATCGGGCCGCGCAGGCCGACAAGCAGGCGCGCTCGCTGCTCGATCGCTGGATCGCGGCGGCCGGCTCGGTGCCGCGCGGCGCGCGCGATCCGGACGCGCTCGGCTCGTTCCGCGAGGCGCTCGCCGCGGTCGAGGAGAGCGCGGCCAAGGCCCTCGCCCAGATGGCGGCCGCGCGCGAGGCGAGGCAGCGCGCGTCGGACGAGCTCGCCGCGGCCAAGGCCCGGCTCGCGGCCGGACGCGTCGAGCGCCCGCGCTACGAGGCGCTGGTCGAGATCGAGCTCTCGTCGCCCGACGCGCGCCCCGTCGATCTCCGCGTCCGCTACCGCGTCCCCTCGGCCCTCTGGCGCCCGGAGCACACCGTCAAGCTCGCCGCGGTGCCGCGCTCGGGCGAGACCTCGAAGATCGCGCTCACCACGCTCGCCACCTGCTGGCAGCGCACCGGCGAGCGCTGGGACGACATCGAGGCGCGCTTCTCCACCGCGCGCCCGGCCCGCGTGGCGAGCCCGCCCCTGCTCGGCGACGACGTGCTCCACGCGCGGCGCAAGACCGAGCAAGAGATGAAGCGCGTGGAGGTGGGCTTGCGCGAGCAGGCGGTGGAGGCCGCCGGCCTCGATCGCGGGACGCGCGCGGTCGAGGAGATGCCCGGCGTCGACGACGGCGGCGAGCCCCTGCTCTTCGCGGCGCGCGAGAAGGTGACGATCCCCTCCGACGGCCGCCCCTTCCGCGTCGAGGTCGGCGCGGTCGAGGTCGACGCCGTCATCGAGCGCGTGATCTTCCCCGAGCTCGGCAACGCCGCGCACCTCCGCGCCACCGCCACGCTGCCCGGGGGCCGTCCGCTGCTCGCCGGGCCGCTGCGGATCTTCCGCGGGCAGAGCCTCGTCGGGCGCGGCAAGCTCGATTTCGTGGGCGCAGGCGAGCCCTTCGAGGTCGGCCTCGGCGCCGACGACGGCGTGCGGGCGCGGCGCGCCGTCACCGAGCAGCGCGACACCGTGGCGGTGATCGGGACGCAGAAGATCAAGCGCCAGGTGACGATCTTCCTCTCCAACCTGAGCGGCGAGCCCAAGCGCGCCCTCGTCTGCGAGCGGGTGCCGGTCAGCGAGATCGAGGACGTGCAGATCTCGCTCGGCGAGGCGGCAGGCTTTGCGCACGACGAAAAGGACGGCTTCCTCCGCCGGGAGATCGCCCTCGCCCCCGGCGCCGTCGAGACGGTGGACCTCAGCTACGAGATCCGGGCCGGCGCCAAGGTAATCTTGCCCTTTTGAGACATCCGGGCCGAGGCGACACGAGCCGGCGCAGCGCGCATGGCACGCTTCATGATGCCATTCGCTCGTTCCCTTTTTGCGGAAGCGCTTGCTCTCCGGGAAAAGGCGACGAAGATGCATTCGTCACCCCTCGGATGAGGCTCACCCCGTGAAAAAAAATTTCGTGGCCTGGATCGTCGGGGGGCTCCTCGTCGCCGGCGCGTCGGTCGGCGGCTTCTTCCTCTATCAGAGCTCCACCCGCCCCGCCGAGCTGACCTTCACCACGGTCAAGGTCGAAAAAGGCCATATCGCCGCGCGCGTCACCGCCACAGGCACCCTCTCGGCCCATGTCACCGTCCAGGTCGGCAGCCAGGTCTCCGGGCGCCTCCAGGCCATCAACGTCGATTTCAACTCGCCGGTGAAGAAGGGCGATGTCATCGCCAAGATCGACCCGCAAATTTTTCAGGCGGCCGTGCTCCAGTCCCGCGCCAACCTGATTGCGGCCAACGGCAATCTGCAAAAGGCCCGCGCGCAGTCCGTCGACGCTGATAGGCAATTCGCCCGGGCCAAACAGCTCAACGACGAAGGCATCGTATCGAAGGCCGACCGGGACACCGCCGAGGCCAACGCCGCCGTGGCCAAGGCGCAGATCGAGGCCGCCCGGGGCGCGGTGGAGCAGGCCAAGGCCTCGCTCGCCCAGGCGCAGATCAACCTCGATCTCACGACCATCGTCTCGCCCATCGACGGGGTCGTCATCTCCCGCAATGTGGATGTCGGACAGACGGTGGCCGCCTCCCTCCAGGCGCCGACGCTGTTCACGATCGCCCAGGATCTCAAGGAAATGCAGGTCGACACCAACATCACCGAGGGCGACGTGGGCAAGCTCGCCCCGGGCATGGCGGCGACGTTCATGGTCGACGCCTACCCGAACGAGCGCTTCAAGGGCACGATCCGGCAGATCCGCAACGCCCCCCAGACCATGCAGAACGTGGTCACCTACGACGCGGTGATCGACGTGGCGAACCTCGATCTCAAGCTCAAGCCCGGCATGACCGCCAACGTGACGGTGATCTACGCCGACAAGGACGGCGTGCTCGCCCTGCCCAACGCGGCCCTGCGCTTCCGGCCGCCGCCGCAGCTCGCCGGCAGCGGCAAGCCGAACGGTGGGCCGCCGCGCGGAGGCGAGGCCGCCGCGAGCGAGCTGCCCCCCGCGCAGAGCGCGAGCGGCGCCCCGCATGCCGCGCCTGGCGATACAGGGGCCGGGAGCGCTCCTCCGCCGTCTGCGTCCGGCCCGTCTTTGCCCGGCTCGGGCGCGCCTCCGGGCGATGCTTCCGCCGCGCCTCCGACCGGGCGGCGCGGTCGAGGCGCGCGCGGGAACGGCGGCGAGATGCCGCTCGATCTGCGCTTCGTGTGGGTGCTGCGCGGGGGCAAGCCGGAGCGGGTGCCCGCGCGCATCGGCATCACCGATGGCACGTTGACCGAGGTGGTCGGCGGCGGGCTCGTCGAGGGCGACCAGGCGATCACCGAGGCCATCGGCGGCGACGACGCGGGCGCCGCGGGCACCACCACCAAGGCGCCGGGGGGCGGGCAGAGCGGCCCGCGGCTCCGCCTGTGACCCCGGAGGCTCGCCGCCCATGAGCCATCACAAGCCCGAGCGCGCGGCGCCGGACGGGGCGCTGATCGCGCTCGAGGAGATCACCAAGGTCTACCGCATGGGCGAAGAAGAGCTGCGCGCCCTCAAGGGCGTGAGCCTCACCATCACGCCCGGCGAGCTCATCGCGATCATGGGCACCTCGGGCTCGGGCAAGAGCACGCTGATGAACATCCTCGGCTGCCTCGATCGGCCGACGAGCGGTCGCTACTGGCTCGAAGGGCAAGACGTGGCCGGCCTCGATCCGAACGAGCTCGCCGAGATCCGAAACCGCACGATCGGCTTCGTCTTCCAGAGCTTCAACCTCCTGCGCCGCACGAGCGCGCTCGAGAACGTCGAGCTGCCGCTGCTCTACGCCGGCATGGGCGGCAAAGAGCGCCTCTTACGCGCGAGCGAGGCGCTCGATCGCGTCGGCCTCTCGGGGCGCAAGAACCACTACCCGAACCAGCTCTCCGGCGGCCAGCAGCAGCGCGTGGCGATCGCCCGCGCGCTCGTCAACAAGCCGCGGATCATCCTCGCCGACGAGCCCACCGGCAACCTCGACTCGCGCACCAGCGTCGAGGTGATGGCGCTCTTCCAGGAGCTCAACCAGACGGGGATCACCGTCGCCCTGGTGACCCACGAGCCCGACATCGCTGCGTACGCCGACCGCGTGGTCGTCGTGAAAGACGGGATGGTGATCTCCGACACCCGCCACGCCCGCATCGACGCCCGCGCCCTCGCCGCCGCAGCCCCCGCACCTGCCGCGGCGACCGCGCCCACGTCGACGAACGCGCCCCCGAAGACCGAGGTGACCCGATGAACATGCTCCAGACCCTGCGCCTCGCGCTCAGGGCGCTCTACCGCAACAAGACGCGGAGCTTCCTCACGGCGCTCGGCATCATCATCGGCGTCGGCGCGGTGATCGCGATGATGGCCATCGGCGAGGGCGCCAAGAAGCTGATCGAAGATCAGTTCGCGGCGATGGGCACGAACCTGCTCATCGTCATGTCGGGGTCGAGCAGCGCAGGCGGCGCGCGCGGCGGCGCAGGCTCGATGCCCACGCTGACCTGGGACGATCTCAAGGCGATCCAGACCCAGGTGCCGAGCGTGGCCGCGGCCGCGCCCTCG
Organism: Byssovorax sp.; assembly: GCA_046351295.1. Classification (GTDB taxonomy): domain Bacteria; phylum Myxococcota_A; class Polyangia; order Polyangiales; family Polyangiaceae; genus JAXLYT01. The sequence continues at coordinate 21,925 of JAXLYT010000050.1, read as the reverse complement.
CTGCGCAGCAACGCCACGGTCGTCGGCGAGGAGCAGAACTGGTCGACCCAGGTGACCGGGACGACGCCCGACTATTTCATCATCCGCAACTGGAAGGTCGCCCGCGGGACAGGCTTCACGTCGAGCGACATCGACACCGGGACGAAGGTGGTGATCCTCGGGCAGACGGTGGCGACCAAGCTCTACGGCTCGAACGCCGATCCCGTCGGACAGACGGTGCGCATCAAGAACATCCCCTTTCAGGTGGTGGGCGTCGCCGCGGTGAAGGGCCAGTCGGCGCAAGGGCAAGACTACGACGACGCCGTGTTCGTGCCCGTCACCACGTTCCAGTCGAAGATCCAGGGCGGCCTCCAGGCCTATATTTCCGGGGCGATCATGGTGGCCGCCACCTCGCCGAGCGCGACCGCCGTGGCCGAGCGCGCCGTGGGCGATCTGCTCCGCGAGCGCCACCATATCCGCCCCGGCGGCGACGACGATTTCTCCATCCGCAACCTGGCCGAGATGGCCTCCGCCCAGGCCGAGGGGACGAAGACGCTCACCACCTTGCTCGCGAGCGTGGCCGCAGTGTCGCTGCTCGTGGGCGGCATCGGGATCATGAACATCATGCTGGTGAGCGTGACCGAGCGAACACGCGAGATCGGCGTCCGGATGGCCGTCGGCGCGAAGCCGCGCAACATCCTCGCCCAGTTCCTCGTGGAGGCCCTGGTGCTCTCCGTGGCCGGCGGCCTGCTCGGCGTGGGGATCGGCGTGTGGGCCGCCAACAAGCTCGGCTCCCAGTTCGGATGGCCAACCTTGATCCGCCCCGACATCGTCATCATCTCGGTGCTCTTCAGCGGGATGGTCGGCGTCGCCTTCGGCCTCTACCCGGCCCGGAAGGCCTCGCGGCTCGATCCGATCGAAGCGCTCCGCTACGAGTGAGAGCGCGCCTTCCCGGCGAGGGGGCGCAGGGGTAACGTGCCGAGGATGTCACGATCCTTCCTCGGTCTCATGGCGCTCCTCCCGGTCTTCGGCCTCGCTGCCTCGTGCGGGGGCAACCAGAACCCCTCCGGCGCCGGAGGCCAGGGCTCGACCAGCACCACCACCGGGACGAGCACCGGCGGCGGGGGGCAAGGTGGCGGCGAGGCGCCCATCCCGGTCTGCAAGGACCCGGGCGGCGAGACGGGCCAGAGCCATATCGCCCATGTGGTCATCATCCTCCAGGAGAACCACTCGTTCGACAATTACTTCGGCCACTACTGCACGGCCAAGGCCGCCTCCAACCCGAGCTGCAACACCGGCCCTTCGTGCTGCGAGGGTGTGCCCGAGAAAGAGCCCTCCGGCGCCTCGCCCGTCGTCCTCGACGACGAAGGCAACGCCGGGTACGACCCGGATCACTCGCAAGCCTGCGAGGTCGCCGAGATGAACGGCGGCAAGATGGATCGGTACGTGACGGGGGCCGAGGGCTGCTCCAATCCGAAGAATTTCGCCGTCGCCAAGGACGAGCTGGTCAAGCCCTATCATGACCTGGCCACGCAGTATGCCCTCGCCGACCGCTATTTCCAGCCGCTCGCGGGGCAGTCCTCGGCGAATGACATGTACTTCGCCGTGGCCAAGGAGGTGTTCTCCGACAACGACGTGAAGCCGGACTCGATCGGGAAGAATTGCAGCCTCGCCCCCAAGACCGAGACGTACGACGGACAGACCACCATCGCCGATCTCTTGAAGAGCGCAGGCAAGAAGATCACCTTTTACTCCGAGGGATACGACGTCATCAAGGCCGCGGGCGACACCTGCCCGCAGAAGCCCGAGGACTGCGCCTTCCCCCTCAACCTCTATCCTTGCCTCTACGCCCCCGGGGACGACCCGTTCCTCTATTATGCCCAGTTCGCCAAGGACCCGGACTTCGTGCAGGATTACCAGGCCTTCCGCACCGCCCTCGGTCAAGGCACCTTACCCGAGGTGGCGTTCGTCAAGCCGCTCGGTTACCACACCGAGCACCCGGGCTACTCCAACACCATGAGCGCCGGTGTCGCGTTCGCGGACAAGGTGGTCAAGGAGGTGCTCGGCTCCTGCTACAAGGACAACACGCTCGTGCTCCTCACCTGGGACGAGAGCGGCGGTTATTTCGACCATGTGGCGCCGCCGCCGGACAGCATGGTCGACATGGCGCCCTACGGGCCGCGGGTGCCCCTCCTGGCGATTGGCCGCTTCGCGAAGAAGGGCTTCATCTCCCACGTGACGATGGAGCACTCGTCGGTGGTAAAATTCATCGAATGGAATTTCCTGAGCGCGACGGGGCAGCTCGCCGCGCGAGATGCGGTGGTGAACAACCTCGGGAGCTTGCTCGATCCGGCGGAGACCGGGGTGGCCGTGCCGGAGCAATAAGGCAAGCCGGCGGAGGCCGGCTTCTCCCGTGTAGCCCGGGGTTTTAACCCCGGGCTACCTACCGATAAGGCGAGCCGCTCGTCCTCGTCGCCCTGAGCCCGCGGGCGATGGAGACGGCCTCGATGAGCGCCCGATCCAGCTCCTCCGGCTCCTTCATCTCGCGCGGATAGACGATCTCCACCTTCTCGTCGGTCACCACCACGCTCGCCTCGTCCGCGTGGGCGGTGAGCAGGGCCTTTTGCGCCTGCTCGCCGAGCGCCAGCAGCACGGCCTCTTTCGGCGCGCCGCGCACGTGGAAGACCCGGTCGAAGGCGGCGTTGCCGGTCTGGATGTCGCCGAGCCCCATCAGCGCGCGGAGGCGCGGAAAGGCACCCTCGGGCCCGATGGAGAGGCCGAGGCCGAGCGGTGGATCGAGGCGCGCCTCCACCCGGGTCGCGATCGCTTGCTCGACCATCGGGGCCGAGGCGCTCACGGGCACGCCGTCGAGCTCGCCGGAGAGGGTCATACGCGTCGGGTCGAGGTCGGCGCCGATGCGCCGGCCGGCCTTGCGGAACACCCGCGCGAGCGCCTGCTCCCAGGGGGCGGCCGGCATCGCGGCGCGCGCGGCCTCGATCTTCGCGGCGAGATCGAGCGCGCGATCGAGCAGGTCGAGGAACGAGCGGGCGCCCTGCGGCGCGGTGATCAGGCTCAGCCCGAACAGCGAGTCGCTGATCCGCACGAACGAGAGCGGCATCCCCACGAGCTCCGCGGCGAGGGCGCGCCCCTCCTCGGTGGCGGCGAAGAGCGCGTCGATCTGTCGCCCGTCGTGGATCTTGATCGAGAAGGCGTCGCGCACGGTGGGCGGGCCGAGCGTCACCGGAGGGCCGACCGAATGCATCCGCAGGCCGAGGCGGAGGGGAGGGTCGAAGGCCACGTCGACCATGCAGCCGGCGGTCGATCCGGCGCGGCGGAGGAGCACCTTGCGGTCGCCGGCGCGGCCCGCGAGCCAGTGCTCGCTCCTCGCCTCGGCGAGGGGCACCTCGTCGCCGAGGTGGGCCTCGATCGCCGCGAAATCCAGGGGGATGAGGTACACGCCGCCCGTGGGGACGTGGGCCGAGAGGCCGCGGGCGCGGGCGGCCTCCGTCCAGATCACGTCGTCGAAGAGGGGCGGTTCGTTCATGTGCGGCGGGCCACGCTCCCGGCAACGTACACCATCCCACCGGGGGGCGGCGGTGCCCTCCGCCGGGGCTTGACCCTCGCGCAGAGATGGAGCTTTTTACGAGGTTCGCAGCGGGCCAAGGGCCAAAGGGCCAAGGGCCTCGAAAGGGTGGTATGACCTCCAAGCATCGACTGAGACAATTCTTGCTTCTGCTCCTCCTGACGACGCTCGCGGGATGGAGCTCGGGCTGCCTGGGGTGCAGCGCCTCCGGCAGCGCCCCGGAGACAGAGACGCTACGGGCCCAGTTCGCGGAGCAGTCGGCGCGCGTGCTCGACGGCGAGCGCGCGTTCGCCCCGAGCGAGCAAGGCTTCACGCTCGCGCCTCCGGGCGCGGGCGAGGTGGTGCCTCCGGGCGGCCTGCGGCTGACGCTCCCGGCGATGGGCGAAGAGGCCGTCGTCTTCGAGGTGGGCGAGGTCAAGGTCAGCGTGCACGAGGCCGGCGCGGTGGGCGCAGGCGCGCTCGCGGGCAGCGCCGTGAGCTATCCGCGCGCGGGAGGCACGTCGTACTGGACGGCCACCGAGCAGGGCTACGAAGAGTGGCTGCACCTCGGCCCCGGCCTCGCGAACGGTCGCACGGCCGTCGCCTCGTGGGACGTCGAGGGTGCGACGCTGACCGAGGAGAGGGACGCCGTGGTGCTCGCGGACGAGGCCGGTGTCGCGCGGATCCGCGTCACCGCGCCCGCGGCCTTCGCCGCCTCCGGACGCGCGGTCGAGCCACGCCTGCACGTGAAGGGCTCGACCATCGAGCTGTGGGTCGACGCGGGCGGCGAGGCCGTGCTCGTCGACCCGGCGTGGACCGCGACCGGCTCGCTCACCAACCTGCGGGCGTTCCACACGCAGACGCTGCTCGCGAACGGCAAGGTGCTCGTGGCGGGCGGCGTGAACGCCGCCAACACGCCCCTCTCCAGCGCCGAGATCTACGACCCGACCACCGGCCTCTGGGCCTCCGCCGGGACGATGGCCTCGGCCCGCAGCGCCCACACGGCGACCCTGCTCGCGAACGGCAAGGTCCTCGTCACCGGCGGTGAGAACGCCGCGGCCACCGTGCTCGCGACGACCGAGCTCTACGACCCGGCGACCAACACCTGGTCCGCCGGCGGCTCCATGATCGCGGCCCGCGAGCTCCACACGGCGACCCTGCTCGCGAACGGCAAGGTGCTCGCGGCCTGCGGCTACAACGGCTCCGTCGAGCTCTCCAGCGCCGAGATCTACGACCCGGCGACCAACACCTGGTCCGCTGCGGCGAGCGCCGCCTCGGTGCGCTACGGCCACACGGCGAACCTGCTCCAGAGCGGCAAAGTGCTCATCATCGCCGGCGGCGACCTCAACGTCTACTTCGCCTCCGCCGAGCTCTACGACCCGGCCACCAACCTCTGGTCGTCCGCGAGCAACATCACCGGCGGCGCGCGCGACAGCCACACCTCGACCCTGCTCTCGAACGGCAAGGTGGTCGTCGCCGGCGGGAGCAACGGCTCCGCCCTCGGCACGGTCTCCATTTACGATCCGGCCACCAACACCTGGTCGGCCGGCGCGGCCATGGCGACCACCCGGCAGCTCCACGGGGCGACGACCCTGACTGACGGGCGGCTCTTCGTCGTCGGTGGCTTCAACGCTGCGACGATCGCGACGACCGAGATCTACACCCCGGCGACCAACACCTGGGCCGCCGGCCCGGCCATGATCACGCCCCGCTATGCCGAGGGCGTGACGCTGCTCCAGACGGGCAAGGTGCTCGCCGCCGCCGGCGCGAACGGCGCCGTCGTCCTCACGTCGGCCGAGATCATGAGCCTCAACAACGCGAACGGCACGGCATGCACCCTCGCCGGCGAGTGCCAGAGCGGCTTCTGCGTCGACGGCTTCTGCTGCAGCGCCATCTGCAACGCGGGCGCGTGCGACTCGTGCGCGCTCTCCGGCGGCGCGTCGGCCAACGGCACCTGCACCCTGCTCACGGGCACCGCGTGCGACGACAGCAACGCGTGCACGCAGACCGACACCTGCCAGGCCGGCCTCTGCGTCGGCGGCAACCCCAAGGTCTGCGCGGCGTCCGACGCCTGCCACGACGTGGGCGTGTGCGCGCCGGCGACGGGCATCTGCTCGAACCCGAACAAGGTCAACGGCTCGGCGTGCAACGACGGTAACCCCTGCACCCAGAACGATACCTGCCAGAACGGCGCCTGCGTCGCGGGCGCGCCGATCGTCTGCGCGGCGTCCGATGCGTGCCACGACGTGGGCGTGTGCAACCCGGCGACGGGCATCTGCTCGAACCCGGCCAAGGCCAACGGCGCTGCGTGCAACGATGGCAACGCCTGTACCCAGAACGACACCTGTCAGAACGGCGCCTGCGTCGCGGGCGCGCCCGTCGTCTGCGCGGCGTCCGATGCGTGCCACGACGTGGGCGTGTGCAACCAGGCCACCGGCGTCTGCTCGAACCCGAACAAGGCGAACGGCTCGGCGTGCAACGACGGCAACCCCTGCACCCAGAACGACACCTGCCAGAACGGCGTCTGCACCGCGGGCGCGCCCGTCGTCTGCGTGGCGTCCGATGCGTGCCATGACGCGGGCGTGTGCAACCCGGCGACGGGCGTGTGCTCGAACCCGAACAAGGCGAACGGCTCGCCGTGCAACGACGGCAACGCCTGCACGCAGAACGACACCTGCCAGGCGGGCGTCTGCACCGGCGGCCCGGCGGTGGTCTGCTCGGCCTCGGACCAGTGCCACGACGTGGGCGTGTGCAACCAGGCCACGGGCGTCTGCTCGAACCCGCCCAAGGCCGACGGCGCAGCGTGCAACGATGGTAACGCCTGTACCCTGACGGACACCTGCGTGGCCGGCGCGTGTACGGGCGGCAACGCCGTGGTCTGCGCGGCCCTCGACTCCTGCCACGACGCGGGCGTCTGCAACCAGGCGACGGGCATGTGCTCGAACCCGGCCAAGGCCGACGGCGTTGCGTGCGACGACGGCAACGCGTGCACCCAGACGGACACGTGCATGGCCGGCACCTGCATGGGGAATAACCCCGTCACGTGCGTGGCGCTCGATCAGTGCCACGACGCAGGCGCATGCGACATGGTGACCGGCAAGTGCAGCGACCCGGCGAAGGTCGACGGCGCCATGTGCGACGACGGCGACGCTTGCACGGAGCTCGACTCCTGCACCGCGGGTGCGTGCACCGGCGGTATGCCCGTCACGTGCGTGCCCATGGACGAGTGCCACGACGCCGGCAAGTGCGACGCGGCGACGGGCATGTGCGATAACCCCGCGAAGGCGGACGGGTCGCAGTGCGACGACAAGAACGCGTGCACCTCGACCGACGTGTGCACCGCGGGCGTCTGCGGCGGCGCGGCGAAGGAGTGCATGGCCATGGACGAGTGCCATGACGTGGGCACCTGCGACGCGGCCTCCGGCGATTGCTCGAACCCGGCGAAGGCCGACGGCACGCCCTGCTCGACCGGCACCTGCCAGAAGGGCGTGTGCGAGTCGTCCGGGACCGGCGGCGCCGGCGGTGGCACCGGGACCGGCGGCAGCACCGGCAGCACCGGCGGCAGCGGCGGCAGCATCGTCGGGAGCGGCGGGAGCGGCGGCACCGGGACGACGACCACCACCACCACGAGCAGCGGCGGGGAGGGCGGTTCGTCCTCGTCGAGCAGCGGCGGTGGGACGAGCGGCGGTTGCAACTGCTCGACGGCCGGCTCGTCCGACGAGCCCTCGACGCTCTGGCTCGGCCTCGGGCTGATCGTCTTCGCGCGGCGTCCGGGGCGCCGGCGCCGCTCGATCTGAGCGTCGCTGACCCACACCTCCCCGGTCGCGCATGCCGCGGCCGGGGAGGTGACCCCTTCGCCGTCGATTCGGGCTACGTTCCCCCCGTGCCCGGCCCCGTTCCCCTTCATCCCATCGATCTGCTCGCCGTGCGCGGCGAGCAAGGCGAGCCCCGGCGCGATCATCTCGCGGTCGAGGAGCCGCTGGAGATCCGCGCAGAAGGGCCCGGCCAGGCGGCCGTCTCGGTGGCGGTGACGATGCGCACGCCGGGGCACGACGCGGAGCTCGCGGCGGGCTTCCTCTTCACCGAAGGCCTGATCCGCGCGGCGGACGAGCTCGATCGTCCCGTGGTGCGCGAGCTCGCCGTCGAGGGGAGCCCGAACAACATCGCGACGGTGCGCCTCGCCCGGCCCTTCGACGCCGAGCGGCTCCGGCGGAATTTCTACGCGACGTCGAGCTGCGGGGTGTGCGGCAAGGCGTCGATCGATCACATCCACCAGAGCGCGCCCGCCATCGGCCCCGGGCCCCGCGTGAAGCGCTCGGTGCTCCTGCGTTTACCGGATCTCCTGCGCAGCGCGCAGCTCGCCTTCGCGGAGACGGGCGGGCTGCACGCGACCGGGATCTTCGACCAGAACGGCGCGCTGCTCGTGGCCCGCGAGGACGTGGGGCGGCACAACGCGATGGACAAGGTGATCGGCCGGATGCTGCTCGACCGGCGTCTGCCGATGAGCGAGGCGCTCGTCGCCGTGTCGGGCCGGGCGAGCTTCGAGCTGGTGCAAAAGGCCGCGATGGCCGGCGCGCCGGTGCTCTGCGCGGTGTCCGCGCCGTCGAGCCTGGCCGTGCAGACAGCCGAGCGGCTGGGGATCACGCTGGTGGGGTTTTTACGCGGCGCGACGTTCAACGTGTACACGCACCCGCAAAGGGTGGATCTGAGCGGGTAGGGTTGCCGAGCGTATTACACGCTCACCTCTTTCCGCGTCTGCAGCTTCCCGCTGTCGTGGGCCCAGAGGCGCACGACGAGCTTGCCCGCATGCTTGTCGACCTCCACGAAGGTGGCGTGATCGTCCTTGCGCTTGGAATGAGGCTTGGGGCACCAGTAGCCCGCGTTCGCGTAGACGCGCCCCTGCGCGAGGAAGAGGGAGTCCTCGTCGACCTCGGAGGCGTGGGTGTGGCCGAGCACCACGACGCGATAGCCATTCTGCTTGCAAAGGCGGTCTGCGAACCAGCCGAGCGAGCCCATCTCGCCCATGATGGCCTGCATGGCGTAGCGCGGGCCGAATTTCTCCGACCAGCGCTGGAAGAGGGGGGCATATTTCTTCTGCACCTGGGCGATGCTGATCTTCTGCCGCGCTCCGGGCATCTCGAAGGTGTCGTTCGGGTGCTTGCCCGTCAGCTCGGCCAGGGCCTCGATCACCGACTCGGCCAGGCTCGACGTGGTGAACGCGGCCTCGAGCAGGTCGTCGATGTAGGTCATCACGGAGCCCGGCCGGTCATATTCCTTGTCGCTGCTCGCGAGGAGGCGCGTGATGAAATAGCCGAGGGGGAAGCCGTCCGTCGGGTCGTGCAGCTTGTCGCGGGCGTTGAACATGGCGAATCGGCTGCCGTGCTCCGCGTACAGGAGGCCGCCGTTGTACTGGGGAATCCAGGTGGCGACGCCGGTCCCGAACACCTTGTCGAGGTCGGCCTGATTGACGTGCATGTCGTGGTTGCCGTTGACGTAGAACACGTTATCGACAGCCTTCCTGGCCTGCTTCACCGCCTCGACCACCTTGGGGTAGCGCTGGAGGATGAGCTCCGGGAGCGGGGGCGGCTTCTCGTTCATGGGGAACATCCAGTGGTCGAAGAAGTCGCCGAGCAGGACGAGATCTTTCACATCGTGCTGGGCGGCCACATACTCGAAGAAGGCGAGCAGGGGAGCCTCGTGGAGGGCGCTCTGGAACCACGCGTGGCTGAGCTCGCCGCCGAGGTGCACGTCGCTGATGAAGAATCGTCGGGTCTTTTCCGGCATGGTTCCCTCCTTGGGTGCAGGACGCGAGGATACATCCATTCGCGCGAAATGTGCGGGATAGGGTGGCGCTCGACGCCGGGATCTCCACCCAGCAAGAGCGAGACCAGGGCGCCGCGGGGAGGAGGTACCATGCCTCCCGCGCTGCTGACCCGTGGAATCCAGGGGCAGGCGGTCTTCAGGCCGGCGAGGAGGCGCACGGTCTTCGCGCGAGGCGCAACGGGTGAGCCTCAGTGGCGGTCAACCACGGGCGATCCCCCGCGCGGCCACCCGGGCGAGCCAGGCGTCGTTCATCCGCGAGAACCAGGGGCGGTCCGTCTCCAGGGTGGCGAGCATGCCCGAGCGGAGGAGCGCGCCGTCACCGCGGGATCGCTCATAGACGATGATGCCGTCGTGGATGAGGTGCTCCATCATCGGGATCGTCAGGACGGCGTCGTCGAGCGTGATGATGTCGACCTCGCGGTCGAGCGCGGCGGAGATGTCGGCGTCGATGGAGAGGAGGTCGGCCTCCGGGGCGTCAACGGCGAGATCGATGTCGGAGTCGTGCCGGGCCGTGCCGCGCGCCTCTGAGCCGAAGAGCATCGCGACGCGCACCTCGGGGTGCTTCGCCAGGAGGAGGCGGAGCTGGGTCAGGAGGTCGTTCGAGGCCATGCCGGGAGGGTAGTGCCGGGCGCGCTCTTCGCCAAGGGGCGCTGCCGGCGGGTTGGGTGGGTCTTCATCTTGGGCCGGCGCGCATTGCCTCGGCGACCTTGCCGATTTCGTCTGCGATCTGGGCCCAGGCGGCGTCATGGGAGGGCCAGCGGGCGACAGGTACGCCGTTGAGCGGGAGCGCTTGCAAAGAGGCGAAGGGGAGGTTGGCCCAATTGGCGGGGCGGATCCAAATAGGGATGATGCGCGTGCCGCGCTCTTGGCAGAGCTGGATGGCGACGTTCTGGTCATCTTCGAGGTTCTGGCTGGAGGTGAAGAAATCAGAGCTGATGAAGGGGACAAAGAGGTCGGCTTCGCGGAGATTGTCGTGGATTTCGGCCCAGTGATTGACGCCGGGGAGCATTCTGAGTGTGAAAGTGGTTTCGAGGATTCGTGTCTGGCGGAGAGGTGCAAGGTGGTTGTCGAGCTCCTGGAAGTAGGGCTCATCGGCGGAGACGTAGCTGTAGAAGAGGCGGAGTGGGCGGGGCAGCGCGCGCGGGCGGGACGGCGTGGGTGTGGGCACGGGCGTGCGCGTTGGCGCAAGAGCGCGGTGGGCCTGGAGGAGCGCCCAGGGGTCGGTGCGGGTCTGGGCGGCGCGCGAGCGGATGCGCTCGTCCCAGGTGCGGCGGCGGGGGGCGGGGAGGAGGGAGTCCCAGCCTTCGTCGTGGGTGAAGGTGCGCCAGTGGTCGGGGGTCTGGGCGTGGCGGCGGAGGTGGGTGGCGCACCAGGCCAGGAAGACGAGAGGGCGAATGATGTGGCCGCCGGGGGTGCGCGGGTCAGGGGCGATGAAGCCTTGCTGTTCGAGGGTTTCGAGCTCGGGGCGGAAGGTTTCTGGGTCGGCGATGGGGGCGGGCTCGGGGGAGAAGAGGGTGTCGAGGTGCTCGGCAGCGGTGGTAATGAAGGCGAAACGAGTACGTGCGGGCCAGCATCTCCAGATGTCGTCGAGGGTCGGGGTGGCGGTACGAGTAAGCGAGGAGGCGGCGGTGCGGAGATGAGCTTCGGGTGTGAGAGTGGTGGATGTTTCGCGGGATTTCCAGAGGGATTCGGCGGCGGTCTGGACGAGGTAGGGGTAGCCGCCGGAGAGGTCGTTGATGAGGTGTTGCTCTTCGGAGGTGAAGGGGATGGCGGTGGATTGAAGGAAAGCGTCGACTTCGCCGACCGAGAAGGGACCGAGAGGGATCTCGTTGAGGAGATTGAAGTAGGGGGAGCCGGCGCAAGCGTAGGGGTGGGCAAGCTCGTTGAGGCGGCTGATGGGGGTGCGGCTGGCGACGACGAGGGCGAGGGCGCGATGGTTTCCGTTGAGGAGACCGCGGAGGCCGGCGAAGAATTCGCTATGCTTGGAAATGTGGCGGTCGACGAGGTGATCGAATTCGTCGATGATAAGAATCAGCCGGTGGTCGGCCTTCGCGAGGCGCTTGAGGAGCTTTTCGATGGATCGGGTGTCGAAGTCGTTTTTGCGGGCGGTGCGGTAGGCCTTGTGGATGGGGGTTTCAGGGTGTCGAAGGGTGGAAAGGAGAGGAGAGGACCGAGGGCATTTTTCCAGAAGGTGGACTGCGTGAAGCTGTCAGCTAGAGTATGAGCGTCGGTGTGGGCAAAGAGGAGGGCGCGGGGGCTTTTGCTGGAGGGCAGTGCGGGTGGGGGCGGCGCGGAGGTAGTCGAGGAGAGAGGTTTTACCGATGCGGGGCTCGCCGATGAGGGCGGCGGACTGGCCTTCGGGGGTGGTGTGGTGAGGTGGCGGAGCTCGCGAGCTCGGCCGATGAATCGGTCGTGGGGGATGGGGATGGTGGGGCGGGAAAGGCGACATCGATTTGAGTCCAACGTCTACGAAAGATGGTTCGAGCGACAGGGTCCTATACAAATATCGAACCGGCTTGACCGATGTTTGCAACGACATTTGTGTCGGAGCCAGAAAAATGTCGAATAATCGGCTGTTACCATCGGGGCATCCCTGTGGCGAGACATTGTTCGACGCGGCTCAGGCGACATGCTCAATGCCTGCTGAATGCCCATGTCCATCTTACTGCCACAAGTGCAACTCCTGCGGCTCCCACAATAGTCAGGATAAACCAAGTGAGTGTTTCGAGACGTCTCTTTGTCCTTTCGGCGGCGCCGCTCTCGGCATCTTGCTTCTCTCTTCTCAGCGTTTTAACTTCGCGGTTCAGGTTCTTATTGTTGGCCAGGGCATCGTTCAGTCTTTCCCGAAGCTTTGTTGTCTTGACGGCCGCGGCTTCTCTGGCTTCGTCGGATGTTAGGAGCTGGGTCTCGAGCCTCGCGATGTTCTCCTTTAGTGTGCTGACGAGTTTTGTAGTTGTGATTAGCCTTTCGCCAAGCGTGGCAGCATCGCGACCCGCTTTTTCTGCGATGTTGGTGGTCGCGTTCAGTTTTTCTTCAAGTGAGAGGGCTTTTTGCTGTCGATTCTTTGTGCTTCGGTTGTTTTGGTTAGCTTTTCTTGAAGTGCTACGACGTCGGTTCCAGTCGCCGCCTCGTAGATTAGCTTCGTGGCGTCCTTGTAAAAGCTGGATCGGTTGTGATTACCTTCGCGAGGAGCCTCATTGCCGTCTCGCGATCGCCCCCTCTAAGCGCGCCCTTTCCTGTTGGTAGTTGGCTTCCGTCTCCATGAGTACGGTCAATCGCTTGAGCTCGATTGTCAATCCATTCAAACCGATGAAATCGCTGCCGGTCCGGCGAATCTCCTCGATCTGCCTCATACTTCCCGGTCGCTTCCAGTTTCTGAACGCGTTTGAGCACACGCGCCAGATCGATGGTTCGAACCTCCTCACGTACACTTGTCTCCGAGATCGAGGTAGCCTGCCTTGTGGTAGGCGTCGATGGCCTCGTCCAGTCGACCTTTCGATCTCGCTTGATCACCTCGACCCTTCCAGATCCGCTGCTTCTCGGCGGTAGCTACCATATTTTTCTCGTCCAGAGCGAGCACTCGATCGTATCGAACGAGCGCATCGTCCTCGCCCGTAGCTAGGTTCGCTTCTGCGAGGAGCACCTGGATTAGCCGAGGTCGCGCTACCACCGGATGATTCTCGTACATTCCTTCGAGCATTCGGCGCGCTTCGCTCCACTCTTCGCGTAAGATGAGAAGCTCGGCCAGCAGTTCGGACGCCCGCAGATGATTGGGATTGATCTTGAGGGCCTGCCGGTGTCCTACCGCCTCTTCCATGTTCCCCGTCTTATAAAATCCCTCCTCAGCTCGATACAGATTCTCCGCCAGCGGCTGCACATAATCTAGCTCTTGCTGTACCCGTCCGAGCGATTTATACTGCACGATCCACCGCCGCAATAGCTCCACTCGAAACCAATAACCATGCCCAGCCAGTTCGACCAGATCCCACGCCTGGAACGCTTCGGTTGCTTCGCGCAGCTCCCGGATCAACACTCGCACACCAGCGTTGTGGCAAATGGTATGCAGCTCTTCCTCGGAGATTGCGGACCCCCGCCTCGGCCAACGCCGGAGCTACTGCCTCGCTCTGCAGGGAGGAAGTCCATTCCACAGCCATTCCAGAGCATTTCGGCTCGCCTCCAGTAATCACTGGGACCGCAGCCTCTACATCATTCGCCACCACCTCTCGCCTAGCCTCTGCCCGATCATAGATTCTTTGCCACACTTGCCAGCACAGGTGTTGTAACAAATAAGGATGCCCGTGTGTCAGTCCCCAAGCCGCATGTGTTGCTTCTTTATTCCACGTAAGACTGCCATTGGTTGTTGACAGCGTCAATTTTCCGGCGTCTTCTCGCAGTAGCAACGAAACGCGTACCGCGGGCAGCGCCTTGAACAACGGTTGCGCCAGATAGGACCACGTCCTCCAGGTTCCGCCCAATTACAAATAGAATCGCAACCGTGGAGCAAATATTCAACAGCTCCCCGAGATACTTGAAAACTGAGGCCGAAACCTCCCGCTGCGACTCCGCATCCGCCAGCACATCGAACTCATCGAGCAGCACCACCAGCGACTCCCCGGCTGGCAACGCCCCCAGCGCCCCCGGCAGCCACCTCTTCCTGAACCACTCTTCCCCCTCCCCCTCCACCACCGGCTCCGGGAGCTCCAGCACCTCCGCGATGTCCTCCGCCAGGTGCCCCATGATCTTCCCGATCGGCCAGGCCGCCTTGTCCTGCAGATCGAAGTACACCGCCCGCGCCTTCCCCTGCTTCGGCAGCCACTCGGCCAGGTGGTGCAGGATCGACGTCTTCCCGATCCGCCGCTGCCCGTAGAGCACGATCCCGTGGTGCTGCGGATCGCGCAGCACCCGCAGCACCGCCTGCATCACGTCCTCGCGCCCGACGAACGCGGGACCGCCGCCCACCGGGTTCCCTGCAATGTAGGGGTTCTGGGGAAGATTCATCGATCGCCGCCTCGCAAGCCTTCGCCGGGGCCGGCCGATCCGAGGATCCCGCCCCGCGCATGCGCAGCCTACAGCAACCCCACCCTCCGCGTGTAGCCCTCGCGAAGGGCAACCCGCTCCTCCCGCGGCGGGGCCCCATCTCGCCATCCACGCCCCCCGGTGGTAGCGTCGCCCCGCCTCCATGAAGATCCCCTACGGCGTCAGCGCCTTCGCCCAGATCCGCGACGACGCCTACTTCTACGCCGACAAAACCTCGTTCCTCCCTGTCCTGGAGAGCCTCCCCCCGCACCTCGTCTTCCTCCGCCCCCGCCGCTTCGGCAAGTCCACCTTCGCCAGCATGCTGGAGCACTACTACGACCTCGGCCGGCGGGAGCGCTTCGACGCCCTCTTCCGGGGCCTGTGGATCCACGAGCATCCCACGCCCGAGCGGAACAGCTACCTCGTCCTCCCGCTCGCGTTCTCCCGCGTCGCCACCGACCAGGGAGAAGAAACCCTACGCCGCACCTTCCTCCAGGCCGTACGCGGCCGCGTTGAGGTGTTCCTGGAGCGCTACAGCACGCTTGTCCCCTCGTTCGCCCGCTTGATCGATCGCCTCGACTCCTTCCAGGACGCGGACGCGCTCCTCGGCGCCCTGCTCGACATCGTGACCGCCGTCCCGCACAAGCTCTACGTCATCATCGACGAATACGACCACTTCGGAAATCGCCTCCTCTCCTCGGGCCAGGTGCCGCTCTACGAAGCGATCGTCAAGAAGACCGGCTTCGTCCGCACCTTCTACGCCACGCTCAAAGAAGGCACGGCCACCGGCGCGGTCAGGCGCATGTTCATCACCGGCGTCACGCCCCTCATGCTCGACGACCTCTCGAGCGGCTTCAACATGGCGACTCATGTCTCGCTCTCCCCGAGGCTCAACGCCCTGGCCGGCTTCACCCGCAAAGACACCGAGCGCGCTGTCGACGAGTTCCTGGCGGCCCGTCCAGATCTCGACAAGCTCCCAGAATTCGGCGACCGGACGACCCTCCTCGACGTGATGGAGCAGCACTACAACGGTTACCGCTTCGCCGAGGGTGCACGAGAGCGCGTCTTCAATGCCGACATGGTGCTCTACTTCCTCGACCAGATCGACGACCGGCGGGCCTACCCCGCCAACATGCTCGACCAGAATGTCCGCACCGAGTACCAGCACCTCCGGCACATCGGCGCGCTCAGCGGGGCGGGCCTCGCGGAGCGGCGCGCCCTCCTCGAGACCATCGCGAGCGACGGCCATATCCGGAGTGACATCGTGGAGCGGTTCGGCGTCTTGAGCCTCGGGGCCAAGCCCAATTTCCTCTCGCTCCTCTATTTCCTCGGCATGCTCACCTTGAGCGCGGAGCCCCGGGGCGCCGGGGGGTACGACATGGAGATCCCCAACAGGGTCATCCGTGAGCTCTCCTGGGAGCACCTCGCCTTCACCCAGCGCGAAGAGTCCAAGGGCTTGATCCAGCTCCAGGAGATCCGCGACACCCTGACCGGGCTCGCCGAGCAGGGCATCATCGAGCCATTTCTGGATCTGTTTCACAAGCAGGTGCTCAAGGCCTTCAGCAACCGTGACTTGCGGGGGCTCGACGAGAAGGCGATCAAGCTCCTCCTCATGACCTACGCCTCGCTCGGCCATGTCTATTATCCGCTCAGCGAGAAGGAGTTTGCGCAGGGGTACGGCGACCTGTTCCTCGCCGCCGCCAGGAACATCCCGTCGGCGCGGTATTCATGGCTCCTGGAGCTGAAATACCTCAAGGCGGGCGCCAGGCCGGCGCGGATCGAGGCGGCCTTTGCCGAGGCCGAGGGGCAGGTCTCGCGATATGCGGAGGACCAGGCGCTCTTGCCCGTCCTGCTCGGCGACCGCGAGCTGCGGGCGGGGATGCTGGTGTTCGTGGGGGCGAAGAAGGTACTGTATCGGGCCTGGCCCGCGGCGCCGGCGAAGCCGAAGGTGAAGGTCGGGCGGACCGCGCAGGCCAAGCGGAAGCGGCGGTAGCCCGGGGCGACCAGGGGCTGGCGAACCATCGCGCATCGGGAGTATGGTGCCCTCATGAAGCTCCCGCGCCTCGTCGAGCCGCTCGTCCGCGATCACCGCTCCGCCCCGCTCCGCCCCGCCACCTGGGACGAGGCGCTCGATCGGGCCGCGGCGCTCATCCGCGGCTCGGTCGACCGGCACGGCCCCTCGACCTTCGGCGTCTTCTCCTGCTCGAAGGCGACCAACGAGGTCAACTACATGGCGCAGAAGCTCGCCCGCGCCGTGGTCGGCAGCAACAACATCGACAGCTGCAACCGGACTTGACACGCTCCTAGCGTCGTCGGTCTGGCGACAGTGTTTGGAGCGGGCGGTGGCACGAGCAGCTACCGCGAGGTCGAGGAGACGGACACGATCCTCCTCTGGGGGTCGAACGCGCGCGAGACGCACCCGATCTTCTTTCATCACGTGCTCAAGGCGGTGCACCGCGGCGCGCGGCTCCACGTCGTCGATCCGCGCCGCACCTCGTCGGCGGCGTGGGCGGACGGGCACCTCCCGCTCCATGTCGGCACCGACATCGTCCTCGCCCACGCGGTGGCGAAGGTCATCCTCGATCGCCGCCTCGAGAACCGCGCCTTCATCGAGCGGGCCACCTCGGGCTTCGACGCGTTCCGCGCGGTGGTCGAGCCTTTCACGCTCGAGCGCGCCGAGCGCGAGACGGGCGTGCCGGCCCGCGCGATCGAGCGCATGGCGATCGACTACGCGACGGCCGATCGGGCCATGATCTGCTGGACCCTCGGCATCACCGAGCACCACAACGCGGTCGACAACGTCGTCTCGCTCATCAACCTCGGCCTGCTCACCGGGCATGTCGGGCGCTGGGGCTCGGGGCTCAACCCGCTGCGCGGGCAGAACAACGTGCAAGGCGGCGGCGACATGGGCGCCTTGCCGCACAAGCTCACGGGCTTCCAGGACGTGGAGGACGCGGCGCTCCGCGGCAAGTTCGAGCGGGCGTGGGGCGTCACCATCCCGCCGAAGAACGGGTGGCATTTGACGGAGATGTTCGAGGCCATGGGGCGGGGCGATCTCACGGCGCTCTACGTCGTCGGCGAGAACCCGGCGCAGTCCGAGGCCGACGCGACGCATGCCAACGACAAGCTGCGCAAGCTCGAAGGGCTGATCGTGCAGGACATCTTCCTCACGAAGACGGCGGAGATGGCCGATGTGGTGCTCCCCGCGTCGGCGAGCTTCTGCGAGGCCGAGGGCACGGTCACCAACAGCGAGCGGCGGGTGCAGCGCGTGCGCCGCTCGGTCGCGCCGCCGGGCAAGGCGCGCGACGACATCGCCATCTTCTGCGACCTCGCCCGCAAGCTCGGCAAGGACCTCGGCGATCCGACGCCGGAGGACCTGTGGAACGAGCTGCGCGCGCTGAGCCCGATGCACGCGGGGATGAGCTACGCGCGCCTCGAAGCGCTCGGCGGCATCCAGTGGCCTTGCCCGGACGAAGAGAGCGAGGGCTCGCCCTTCCTCCACGGGCGGCTCTGGGAAGAGCCCGTCCGCGGCCCGCGCGCGCCCTTCTCGGCCGTCACGCCCGAGGGCCCGGTCGAGGCGCTCGACGAGCAGTTCCCGCTCCGGCTCACCACCGGGCGGCGTCTCGATGCGTACAACACCGGTGTCCAGAGTGGCGCGCTGTCATCACCGTTGTACAAGGGCGAGGCGCTCGATCTCTTCCCCGCGGACGGCGAGCGCTTCGGCGTGCGCGAGGGCGAGCGCGTGCGGGTGAGCTCGCGACGCGGCTCGGTGGTCGCCCCGGTGCGCTTCGATCCCGGCCTGCGCCCCGGCCTCGCCTTCATGACCTTCCACTTCCCGGACGAGGTGGAGACCAACCTGCTCACCATCGACGCGACCGACCCGCGCTCGGGCACCGCCGAGTTCAAGGCGGCCGCCATCCGCATCGACAAGCTGCCCGAAGCGGCCGCCGAGTAAGCCCACGTGGACCTTCGCCCCCTCTCCGAGAACCCCACCGACGCCGAGCGCGACGCCATCGATCACGTGCTCGGACCCCCGCCCCCGGACGAGACCGTGGGCCTGCGCGCGGCCGAGGCGATGCGCCACCTGCTCTTGCCCGCGCTCCACGCCGCGCAGGCGCGCGCCGGGTGGGTGAGCCCGGGCGCGCTCGGGTATGTCTGCCGGAGGCTCCATATCCCGCCGGCCGAGGGCTACGGGGTGGCGAGCTTCTATGCGCTCTTTTCGCTGCACGAGCGGGCCCCGACGATGGTGCATGTCTGCGACGACATCGCCTGCAAGGCCCGCGGCGCCGATGCGCTCGTGTCTGCGCTCGAATCGGCCGCGGGGCCGCCGGGCGGCAAGGGCGCGGCGCGAGGGTGGATGAAGAGCCCTTGCCTCGGGCTCTGCGAGCAGGCGCCCGCGGCCATGCTCGTGGCGGCGGGTGAGGCGCCCTTCGAGCGTGGGTTCGGGTGTGCCACGGTGGACAACGTCGTCGCCGCCATGGAGCAAGGGCGCGTGCCCGATCCACCGCGCTTCGTGCTCCCCCAGGCCGGAAGCACGGAGCTTCGCTTGCTCCGCCGGGTGGGCAAGGCCGACCCGGAGAGCCTCGACGCGTACCGCGCGCACGGGGGTTATGTCGGGCTGCGCCGCGCGCTCGATCTCGGGCCGGTGGGGGTGATCCGCGAGATCACCGAGTCGAAATTGCTCGGGCGCGGGGGCGCGGCGTTCCCCACCGGGCGCAAGTGGGAGGCGGTGAGCCGGGCCGTGGCGAGGCCGCATTACCTCGTGTGCAACGCCGACGAGTCCGAGCCGGGCACGTTCAAAGACAGGGTGTTGCTCGAGGAAGACCCGTTTGCCATCGTCGAGGCCATGACGGTGGCCGGCTTCGCCACCGGCTGCGAGAAGGGGTTTCTCTACCTGCGCGGGGAATATCCGCTGGCCTTCGAGCGCGTCTCGCGGGCCATCGAGGCGGCGCGGCGGAGGGGCTTTCTCGGGGAGAACATCCTCGGCCGGGGCGCGTCGTTCGACATCGAGATCCGCCGGGGCGCGGGAGCCTATATCTGCGGCGAGGAGACGGCGCTCTTCAACTCGATCGAGGGCTTCCGGGGCGAGCCGCGCAACAAGCCTCCTTTCCCCGTCGAGGTGGGGTTGTTCGGCAAACCCACCTGCGTCAACAACGTGGAGACGCTGGCCTCGGCGCTCGACGTGCTGGCCCTCGGGGCGGCCGGTTATGCGGCCCTCGGCACGGCCGGGTCGACGGGGACCAAGCTCTTTTGTGTCTCGGGGCAAGTGCAGCGCCCCGGCCTCTACGAGGTGCCTTTCGGCACGAAGCTCGATGCGCTGCTGGAGCTGTCCGGCGGGCTCTTGCCCGGGCGCAAATTGCAAACGGTGCTCCTCGGCGGCGCGGCGGGCGCGTTCATCCGGCCGGACGAGATCCACACGCCGCTCACCTTCGAAGACCTGCGGGCCATCGGGGCCACGCTCGGCTCAGGCGTCGTGCTCGTCTTCGACGACTCGATCGATCTCTGGCCCATCCTCTCGCGCATCGCCGCCTTCTTCCGGGACGAGTCCTGCGGGCAGTGCGTGCCTTGCCGGGTGGGCACGGTGCGGCAAGAGGAGCTTGTCGTGCGCCTCGGGAAGAAGGCGCCTCTCGGCTCGATGAGCGCCGAAAGGCACCTGCTCGGCGAGCTCGGGCAGGCCATGCGCGACGCCTCGATCTGCGGCCTCGGGCAGACGGCGTCGAGCGCGATCGAGTCGGCGATCAAGAAGCTCGGGCTCGTGCCGGACACGGCGAACAAGGAGATGGCATGAGATCGTTGCCCGTGATCGCGCCGCGGATGGTGGAGCTCTCCATCGATGGCAGTCAGGTGCGCGTCCCGGAGGGGGCGACGATCCTCGATGCATGCAAGGCCGCGGGCGTGTCGACGCCGACCTTGTGCTTTGCCGAGAACCTCACCCCGGTCAACGTGTGCCGGGTGTGCGTGGTCGAGGTCGAGGGCGCGCGCGTGCTCGTGCCCTCGTGCTCGCGCAAGGTCGAGCCGGGGATGAAGGTGAAGACCGACTCGGAGCGCGTGCGCCTCTCCCGCAAGCTCGTGCTGGAATTGCTCGCCTCGTCGGTGGATGTCTCCACCGCGCCGATGATGGCCGGATACCTGGAGCGTTATGGCGCCGATCCCGGGCGCTTCGGCGCGTCTTCGCCGGGCGGAGAACGGAGCGCCGATCACCCGGGCCACCACGCGGCGCCGAGCGGGGATGTGGCGCAGACGGTGAAGCAGCCCGTGAAGGTCGACAACGACCTCTACGTGCGCGACTACAGCAAGTGCATCCTCTGCTACAAGTGCGTCGAGGCCTGCGGGGACGACGCGCAGAACACCTTCGCCATCGCCGTCGCCGGGCGGGGATTCGACGCCTCGATCTCCACCGAGCTCGGCGTGCCCTTGCCCGAGTCGGCCTGTGTCTACTGCGGCAACTGCATCGGCGTGTGCCCGACAGGCGCGCTGATGTTCAAGAGCGAGCACGAGATGCGCGCCGCGGGGACGTGGAAAGAAGAGGCGCAGACCGAGACCACCACCGTGTGCCCCTATTGCGGGGTGGGCTGCGCGCTGACCTTGCACGCGCAGGACGGGAAGATCGTGAAGGTCACGTCTCCCGTCGAGTCGTCGGTGACGAACGGGCACCTGTGCGTGAAGGGCCGATTCGGGTTCTCGTTCGTGGAAGGCGCGAAGTAGCCGCTCAAGGCTTTGGACAGCAGAGATCCTCCGCCGAGAGGGCCGCCGCGGCGCAGTTGCAGCCCTCGCCGCAGGCGATGCTGATGCCGTTGACCTCCAGGGAGCACTCCCGCGTCGAGGTCGTGCATGCGCGCACCGCGCAGGCGCAGAGGGCAGATTTCCCGGTACAGCGGAGATCGTCGGTGTCGGGCGGGCCGCCGGCGAGGAGCTTGACGGGGATGCGGGTGCCGGCGCCGGCGCGGAGGTCCTTGTCGTCGCCGTTCTCCAGGCGGCTGAGCAGGTCGCTCGGGCAGCCGGGGGCGGAGATGGGCGTCACGTCGAGGGAGAAGACGGCGCTGTGGTCGCTGGGCTCGGCGAGGAAGCCGAGGAAGGAGCGGAAGGTGCCTGTATCACCGCTCGTCTGCGCGGCGGTGCATGCGAATCGGGTGCTGCATGCCTCTTCGGTGCAGACCTCGGCGCAGAAGGCGGGCTGGCAGCCGTTGGGGTCGCGGAAGCCGAGATCCAGGGGGAAGAGCACGCTCGGCTCGGTGTAGACGAGGGGGAGCGGGGCCGAGGTGATGGCGAGAGGGTCGCTTTCGTCGGGGAGCGGGGGTGAGCAGATGCCGGCGTCGCAGGTCTGGGAGGGGCCGCAGACCACGTTGCAAGCGCCGCAGTTGTGGGCGTCGCTCCCGAGGTCGACGCAACCGCAGGGCGAGGTGGGGCTCGTGCAGGTGCACTTGCCGAGCTGGCATGTCTCGCCCAGCTTGCATGCGGTGTTGCAGTTGCCGCAGTGGTTCGCGTCCGAGGCGAGATCGACGCAGGCGAGGCCGCATGCGTCCTGCATCGGGGCGCAGCCGGAGA
>JAXLYT010000049.1:0-89690 GCA_046351295.1 Byssovorax sp. | reverse complement strand
CGGCCTCGTCGTCGGCGGTGCCGAGCAAGCGCACGCCTTGCTGCGTGTCGGTGATGGCCTTGGGGAGCGGGCCGCATGACGCCTTCTGCGCGGTGATGGTGCAGAGGAAGGGTGAGCCGGGGACCGATTTCTCGTCGACCAAGAGGTGCAATTTCTGGTTCGGGTGAGGATCGGTGTAGAGCGATTTCAGGCTGAAAGGCGCCTTGGCGAGGGGTGTCTTGCCGGCGAGCGCGTCGGACGTGAGGGGGTGCGCGAGGGGCGGCGGCGCGTCGCCTGCGGCGGCCGTCATGGTGAGCTTGAGCTTCTCGGCCTCCTCGAAGGTGTGGGTGATGTTCTCGCTCAGATCGGCGTTGAAGGAGGCGCCCTCCTTGAGCTGCTTGCCGAGGGCGTCGGCCCAGAAGGCCACGTCCTTGTCGCCCTTCTTCGCCTTGCCGGCGTCGTAGAGGGCCTCCGAGAACGCGTAACTCAGCGCACCGCAGCGGCCCGGCCACGACTGGCCGGAGGCGGGCGCGCGCTTCGGCTCGGGCAAGGTCATGGCGGTGAGCTGCACGGCGCGGAAGCGCATGTCGGCGCGCTCGCCGGCCGCGAGGGGGTCGCCGACGAGGCAGTGAGAGAGGTTGTTCCAGGCGGCCTCGACGCGGGCGTTGCCCTGGGCCTCCTGGTACTGGGTCAGCGCGACGACGCCGCCGCCGATGGCGAGCACGAGCGCGCCTCCGCCGATGGCGAGCTTGCGGGTGCGGGCGCGGCGATCGCGCTCCATCACCTCCAGGGTGTCGGACTCCGGACCTTCGTTCTCCACGGCGTGGTTGTCGGCCATGAGCGCCGCTCTAGACCGGCGGGGGCGCGCGTTCAATCACCATGCCGGCACCGTGCCTGCGATCGCGGCCGCGGCGCGCTCCATGATAAGAGCAGGCGATGGAGCTCTCGCCGCTGCCCTGGTTGCTCGGACATGGCGCCCTCGTCTGGAAGGCGGCGCTCGCCGTCCTCGCGGGGAGCGGCGTTTGCGGAGCGGCGCTTGCACCCAGGACGATTTCTCGCAACCAGGCCAGGGCCACGCGCAAGGCGCTGGGCGAGCCGCTTCGCTCGCTCGATCGGCTCAACGATGGTGCGCGGGTGACGTTGACCGGGACGCTGGAGGCCGAGGCGCCGCATTGCCAGCGCTTCGAGGACGGGTCGGACGCGGCGGCGGCCACCATCGCCTACGATCCCTCGGCGAGCATGCTCGGCAACGCCACGTTCCGCGCCGGGCTCAACACGCGGGCCGAGGGGCTCAGGCTCCGGGTCGGCGAGGAGAAGGTCGAGCTCTCGGGGCCGGTGGAGGTGGTGATCGGATCGCGCGAGATCCGGCGGCGGGCGCGCTACGCCGACCTGCCCGCGCCGGCCCGGGCGCGCGTCGAGCAGGCGCTCGGCGGCGCGAAACCGCACTTTTCCGGGGAGATCGTGCAGCTCCGCTCGCTCGCGCCCGGGGACACGGTGCGCGTCTCCGGCGTGCTCCGCAAGGAGGCGAAGGACGGTGAGTCGGGGTATCGCTCGGCCAAGGCGCGGTGGATCTTGACGCCGGTGGGCGAGGAAGGGTCGCTCGATCAAGGACGCGGCTTGAAGCTCGCGTTCGAGGGGAACGCCGCGGTGAGCGGGCCGGGGCCGCTGCTCCTCGCGCGCGGCGCGGCGCTCGGGCTCGTGTCGTTCCTGATCGTCTTCGGCCTCGGCGGGGAGATCGCCGCGTGCTCGGCGGCCGATGATCTCGCGGCCTTCCAGGGCGAGCTCGGCTGGGTGCGCGACCTCGATTTCGAGGTGGCCGCGACGATCGATCCGAAGGCGCACCCGTCGTCTCCGCTCGACACCGGCCTCGGCGCGACGGGCTTCGCCGCGGCGACGCCCTTCCGGCGCGATCAGGCGCTCGATCGCTACGAGGACGCGCTCGGCAAGCGGCGCGACGCGGACGCGCGGCTCGTGTCGATCCGCGCGGCGCTCGCCGAGCAGCGCGGGCGCCCGGGCGAGGCCGCGACGATCCTCGGGAGCCACGGGTTCACCGAGCAAGCCGCCGCGCTTGCGGAGCAGCGCGGCGATCGGTTCTATGCCGCGGGCCTCCGGTACACGCTCGGCGATTTCGAGAAGGCGAGCGCGGCGATCGGCGATGCGGGGACGAAGGCGAGCGCGACGGAGGAGCTCCGCCTGGCCGCCAAGGTGCATCTGTTGAGCGGCAAGGGCGCCCTCGCTGCGAAGGCCGCGCGGGCGCTCGGCGAGCGCTTCGACGACGAGGCGAAGAGCAAGAAGATGGTGCGCTGGGAGGCCTCGCGACGCGCGGAGGCGGCGCGCTGCCTCGCGCTCGCGCTGGAGGCGCGCGCGGGCAACGCCGCGGCGCGGGCGAGCCTCAAAGAGGCGGCCCTCTCGCCCGCGCGCCGGGTGGGCGAGTGCACGCTGCTCTACGCCGATCTGCTCCCGCCCGCCGAGCGAGGCACGATGCTCGACGGCCCGTGGGACGCGACGAGCCTCGCGACCGACACGCCGTCCGCGTGGTTCGATCGGCTCAAATCCGAGGCCGATCCGACCTTCGACGTCCGCGATCTGAGCGACAGCATGCCCGACCCGGCCATGTGCCTCGCCAACCCGCGCTGGGCCCTGATGAAGAGCTTGCCGGGCGTGGAGCGATCGATCGCCGAGGCGATGGGCAAGGACGCGTCGAGCGAGGACACGCGCGTCTATGCGCGGCTCTACTGGGCCGTGACGGCCGCGACCTTCGATCTCGCGTCGGGCGAGCGCGAGCCGGCGAAGCGCTGGCTCGCCGCGGCGCTCGCCGATCTGCGCAAGCTGAACGCCGCCGACGTGGAGAAGATGCGCGCCGCCGGCTTCACGCCGCCGGGGCCCGAGGCGCTGACCCCTGATTTCGCGCCCAAGCGAGAGAAGATCGGGGTGATGGACGCGGCGCTGCTCCTCGACGGCAACGACACGGAGGGAGCACGGGCGATGATGAAGAAGCTCGGGATCGAGCGCTTCTGGACGATGCCCACCCTGATCGACTACCGCGAGAAGGGCGAGATCGAGAACCTGAAGAAGAACTTCCTCGGCTGGGAGCTGATCCGCCAGGGCGAGTCTGCCAACTGGGCGATCACCGCGCAGGGCGACGGGGCCGCGCTCGCCCTGTGGATGACGCGCCTCGACCGCGAGCCGGGCGCGTACCTGCGGATCGGCGCGCCGATGATCAAGACGGGGAAGGAGGAGCTCGGGAAGTGGCTGCGGCACGGCTACCGGCCGCCGCGCTGGCACGGCGACGTGGAGGGGCTGCTCTTCGACGCGGTGAATCTGCGCGCGCTCGCCGAGGCGCTGGGCGACGCGGAGGTGCTCGCCCGGGAGCAGGCGAAGGTGAAGCGCTTCCGCGACGCGCTGCTCGCGCGGGAGACGTCGGTGACGCTCGCGGTGCTGGAGCG
Organism: Byssovorax sp.; assembly: GCA_046351295.1. GTDB lineage: Bacteria > Myxococcota_A > Polyangia > Polyangiales > Polyangiaceae > JAXLYT01. The sequence continues at coordinate 86,265 of JAXLYT010000049.1, read as the reverse complement.
GCTTTGATCCAGGCCTCGTAGGCGCGGTATCTCCGCAGCGCAAAGCGTGCATCCTTCCGCGCGCGTTGCGCGCTCGGGCCAGCCGGATTTCGCGTCTCCTGCGGGATCTGCGCGGGCCGGCGTCTTGCATCGCGCCCGGCATGACCCCGAGCATGCCCCGAATCCGCACCATCATCGTGGGAGCCGCCGGCAGGGACTTCCACAACTTCAACGTCGCCTACCGGGATGATCCGGCGGTGGAGGTGGTCGCCTTCACCGCTGCGCAGATCCCGGGGATCGGGGGCCGCCGATACCCACCCTCCCTCTCGGGGCGCCTGTATCCCGAGGGCATCCCCATCGCGGACGAGAAGGAGCTCGAGGCGCTCTGCAAGACATGGGGCGTGCAGCAGGTGGTCTTTGCGTACAGCGATGTCGCGCACACCGATGTCATGCACGTGGGCTCGCGCGCCCTCGCCGCGGGGGCCGATTTCGTCCTCCTCGGGCCCGACCGCACCATGCTGCGCTCGAAGCGGCCGGTGATCGCGGTCTCCGCCGTCCGCACGGGCTCGGGCAAGTCGCAGACATCGCGCTTCCTCTCCCGCTACCTCAAGGATCGTGGCCTCCGGGTGGCCGTCCTCCGCCACCCCATGCCGTACGGCGATCTCGCGAGCGAGCGCGTCCAGCGCTTCGCCACCATGGACGACCTCAAGGCCGAGCACTGCACGGCCGAAGAACGCGAGGAGTACGAGCCTCACCTCGCCTTCGGCAACGTGGTCTTCGCGGGGGTCGATTACGCGGCCATCCTCGCCCAGGCCGAAGCCGAGAGCGATGTCGTGATCTGGGACGGGGGCAACAACGATTTCCCCTTCCTCCGGCCCGATCTGCACATCGGCATCGCCGACGCCCTCCGGCCCGAGCAGGTGATGACCCACCACCCGGGCGAGGCGGTGCTCCGCATGGCCGATGTCGTGGTCGTCAACAAGGTCGACTCGGCGGCCGCCGCCGACGTGCAGCTCACCGCCGACAGCGTGCTCAAGATCAACCCGAAGGCCACGATCGTCAAAGCCGCTTCGCCCGTGCAGCTCGCCGATCCGGCGCAGGTGGCCGGCAAGCGCGCGCTGATCGTCGAGGATGGGCCGACCATCACGCACGGAGGGATGCCCTACGGGGCCGGCTACGTCGCGGCCCTCCAGAACGGCGTGGGCGCGATCGTCGATCCGCGCGACTCGGCCACGCCCGAGATCCGGGCGATCTACGAGAAGTATCGCCACATCGGCGAGGTGCTCCCGGCGGTCGGGTACGACGACGCCCAGCTCGAGGCGTTGCGCCGGACCATCAACGCGTCGTCGGCCGACGTGGTGATCTCGGCGAGCCCCATCGATCTCGCCGCGCTCATCGCCCTCGACAAGCCCGTCGTGCGCGCCCGCTACGAGTACGCCGACGCCGGCGAGCCCACGCTCACCGCCCAGGTCGACGCCCTGCTCAAGCGCCTCGCGAGGTAAACCATGCTCAAGGATCTCCTCCGCACGGCGGACCTTTCGCCCGCCGATCTGGCCCTCCTCCTCGATCGAGCGGCAGCCTGCCGGGCCGACGTGCGCGCGGTGGATCCCGTCCTGCGGGGCGCGTCGGTGGCTCTCTATTTCAGCAAGCCATCGACGCGCACCCGCTTCTCGTTCGAGGCGGCGATCGCTCGCCTCGGCGGTATGCCCATCGCGGCGGGGCCGAGCGACCTCCAGCTCGGCCGGGGCGAGACGATCGAGGACACGGCCCGCGTGCTGAGTCGTTATGTGAAGGCGTTCGTGATTCGCACCTTCGCCGACGAGGACGTGCGGCGGTTCGCGGCGGCGGCGACCATCCCGGTGATCAACGCGCTCACCGACGGCCACCACCCCTGCCAGAGCCTCGCCGATCTCCTCACGATCCGCGACAAGCTCGGCTCGCTCTCCGGGCGGCGCCTCTGCTACGTGGGCGATGGCAACAACGTCGCGCACAGCCTGATCGAGGCGGCGGCCCTGTCGGGGATGGATGTCACCGTCGCATGCCCCGCCCGCTACACGCCCGATCGGGCGGTGGTCGCGGCGGCCGAGGCGCGGGCCCGCGAGACGGGCGCGCGGATCCGGGTGATGCTCGATCCGGCCGAGGCGGTGCGCGGCGCCGAGGCCGTGTACACCGACACCTGGCTCTCGATGGGCAACGCGCCGAGCGAGCGGGAAGAGCGGCTCCTGCACCTGATGCCGTACCGCGTCGACGCCGCGCTGATGGCGAAGGCGAAGCCGGGGGCGATCTTCCTCCACTGCCTGCCGGCGCACCGGGGCGAGGAGGTGTCGGCCGAGGTGATCGACGGGCCGAGCTCGGTGGTCTTCGATCAAGCGGAGAACCGGATGCACACGTCGGTCGCGCTGCTCGAAGCGCTGATCCAGCGCAGACTCAAGGGAGCCCAGGGATGAAGATCGTCGCTGCGCTCGGCGGCAACGCGCTCCTCCGCCGCGGGGAGCCCGCCGAGGCCGAGATCCAGCGGCGCCGCGTGAGCGAGGCGGCCGAGCAGCTCGCCACGCTCGCGCACGATCACACGCTGGTGGTCACCCACGGCAACGGGCCGCAGGTCGGTTTGCTCGCCCTGCAGGCCGAGGCCTATCGCGCGGTGCGCTCGTATCCGCTCGACGTGCTCGGCGCCGAGACCGAGGGGATGATCGGCTACCTGCTCGAGCAGGAGCTCGGCAATCACCTGCCGGGCAAGGAGATCGCGACCTTGCTCACGCAGGTCGAGGTCGATCCCGGCGATCCTGCGTTCGGCCGGCCCACCAAGCCGATCGGGCCGATGTACAGCGAGGAAGAGGCGATGCGCCTCGCCCGGGAGCGGGGCTTCGCCGTGGCCCGCGACGGCGACGGCTTCCGGCGGGTCGTGCCCTCGCCCGAGCCGCGGCGGGTGCGGGAGCTGCGCACGCTGCGCCTCCTCGTCGACGCGGGCATCGTCGTGGTGTGCAGCGGCGGCGGCGGCATCCCCGTGATGGTCACGCCCACCGGCGAGGTGCGCGGCGTCGAGGCCGTGATCGACAAGGACCTCTCGGCGGCGCTCGTCGCCCGCGATCTCGGGGCCGATCTCCTCTTGCTCCTCACCGATGTCGAGGGGGTGTGGACCGACTGGAAGACGCCCTCCGCGCGCCTCTTGCAAGAGACCACCCCGGCGGAGCTCCGGGCCTTGCAATTCGCGGGAGGATCGATGGGGCCCAAGGTGGAGGCCTGCTGTCGCTTCGTGGAGAGCACCGGGAAGAGGGCGGCGATCGGGGCCCTCGGGCAGGCGCGCGCCGTCGTCCGGGGCGAGGCCGGAACGCACGTTCGCCCGGGGAGCGCGGCGAGGTAGGATGTCTCGATGATCGACCCCGCGAGCCCGGACCCACGGCACCTCTGCCCGTATGTGGTGGCGACGAGCGCGGTGGCGGCGCACCTCGATCTCGCGCCGCTCGGCCAGCTCATCGCCCCGGAGCACACCTTCGACCCGCTGCTCCGCGCGAGCGCGCCGTTCCTCCACCGCGTCGAGCAGCTCGACGACGCCGAGTACACCCCGCAGGGGATGGCCATGCCCCGCTGGGCCCTCTACGACTGCGCCGAGCTGCCAGGCCTGATCTGCGGCCTCGGCGAGCCGGGTGACGAGGGGCTCCGCCCGCTCTCGATGATGCTCGCCGTGCCGATGCTCGGTGAGCGGCGATGGCTCGTCTACAGCATCGCCTCGCCCCAGGCGCACCTGCGCTTCGCCACCCTGGCCCTCGGGCTCGGGCTGATCCGCGCGGGCGAGATCAACGCGACCTTGCAGTGGAGCTCGCCCGAGCTTCCGGTGTACGCGCACTTCGCGCCGCTCACGCTGCGGGCGGCGCGCCTGCTCTCCCACGATGTCCCGGCCACGTGCATGATCCGGTTCGAGGTCGACCCCGATCGGATCGAGCATGCCATCGCCGACACCGACGCCGATCCCCCGGGCGCCGAGGTGCTCGACGTGCGCGATCACGCGGTGCTCGACCGGCTGGCCCACGCGATCGAGGAGGGCCGGGAGGTGCAGATCGTCGGTCACCCGCGGCGCGAGGACAACGCCCTCCTCGTCCCCCTCTCGATCGGAGGTCGAGCGTGACGGTCCACCCGAAGAATCCAAGGCTGCTCGACGATCTCTCCCTCTTCGTCGTCTGCCCGCCCGACCACCTCCCGCTGCTCGACCTCCGCCCCTTCGGCCTCTCCGTGCCGGAAGAGGGCCTGATCGATCCGCTCCGCGACGCGGCGAGCCCGTTCATGGAGCGCCTGGTCGCCCTCGATCGCGGCACCTTCGGGCCCGAGGACATGCCGATGCCGCGCTTCCTCTTCTACGACGCGTCCGCCCTGCCGAGCGCGATCATCGGCTTCACCAAGCCCGCCCACCACATGTCCCCGGCGTCGCGCGCGGTGCTCGGCCTCGGCCCCGCCGACGAGGGGCTCGTGCCGGTGTCGATGTACATCGCCATGCCGATGATCGAGAAGGGCGTCGTGCTCGGGCACAACCTCGCGAGCATGGCCGAGCGCCTGCCCGACGAGGACCTCGCCGGCCTCGGCCGCTTGACGAAGGCCGTCGCCCTCAAGGTGCTCGGCGCAACCGCGCAGGTCGGGATGACCCAGTGGGACAGCCGCGCCCTGCACGTACACACGCGGATGGGCCCGCTCGATCTGCTCACGGCGTGGACGCCGGCCCACGCGACGCCCGCGAGCCTCACCTACCGCGCACACCTCGACGACGCGGCGCTCTTGCACCTGGCCGGCGATCCGGCCGGATCGGTGGAGCGCCCCCAGCCCGAGCTGTGGATCGACAGCGACGATCACGCCGCGATGCAGGCGTTGCAGGAGCGGATCGAGGGTGGGGAGCGCTTCAGGCTGGTGGCCGCGCCCGCGCGGCTCCCGGGCGGGCGGCAGCGATCGCCGATCGCGCATGTCACGCGTGCGCGCGCTGTGTGACGGCCGGCGTACGATGAGCGCCGGCCACCCGTGACCTCCCCCGAGCCTCTCTCCTCGTTCCTCGCCTCGGCGACGGGCCGCCTGAGCGTCGAGGCGCGCGCGGCGATCGTCGAGCAGGCGATCGTGCTCGTCGATCAGATCTACGTGCACCTGCCGCTCAAGCGCGCCATGTTCGCGATCGATCCCGTGCAGCGCCTGCGGCTGTTGCGGAGGCGCCTCGACGCCTTCGGCGAGCTCGCCTTCCACCGCGAGATGCTGGCGATCTTCACCGAGCTGCGCGATCTGCACACGAGCTACCTCCTGCCCGCGCCCTTCCGCGGCAACCTCGCCTTCCTGCCCTTCCTCGTCGAGCCCTTCTTCGACGCGGGCGCCTGCCGCTACCTCGCCTCCAAGGTGGCCTCGTCCGTCGACGATCCCCATTTTCAGGCGGGCGTCGAGATCACGCACATGAACGGCGTCCCGGCGGCGCGCGCCGCGGAGATCGCCGCCGAGCGGCAGCCGGGGAGCACGGGGGCGGCGAGGCGCGCCCGCGGCGTCGCGGCGATGACCATGCGGCCGCTCGGCTCCCTGCCCTGCCCGGACGAGGCGTGGGTCGATGTCCGCTACCTCGACGCGCAGGGCGAGGCGCGGGAGATCCGGTTCTCGTGGATGGTCATGCCCGCCCAGGATCGGCTCCTCGACGACGAGGAGAGCGACCATGGCTTGCCCGAGGCCACGGCGGGGGGCCTCGATCTCGGCGCGGAGGTGATGCGGCGGGCGCGCCGGGCGTTCTTCGCGCAGGCCCCCGCGGAGCGCGAGGAGATCGCGGGGCCGATCGCGGAGCAGATCGCAGGGGGCGCGGCGCCGCTCGCGAAGAGCACGCGCATGCCGGACAACTTCTCGTTCCGGGTGCTCGACGGCCCGCGCGGGCCGGTGGGCTACCTCCGCGTCTGGTCCTTCGAGAACACCGGGACGGGCGCTTCGTCGTCCACCGTCGATTTCGTCGAGGCGTTCGTGGCCGAGGCGATGCGGATCCTCTCGCTGTTGCCCCAGACAGGCCTGATCCTCGACGTGCGCGGCAACCCGGGCGGGAGGATCCCCGCCGGCGAGCGGCTGCTCGAGCTGCTCACGCCGCGGCCGATCGGCGGCGCGCCGATGCACCTGCGCAACACCCCGCTGATCGGCGAGCTGTGCCGGCTCTCGCCGCCGGAGATCGAGCTCTCCGCGTGGGCCGACTCGGTCGACGGCGCGGTGGAGACGGGCGCCGTCTACTCCCAGAGCCACCCCTTCCTGCCCTTCAGCCGCCGCTACGGCCGGATCGGACAGCGCTACCACGGCCCCGTGGTCCTCGTCGTCGACGGCCTCTGCTACAGCACGACCGACATCTTCGTCGCGGGCTTCCAGGACCACGAGGTCGGCCCGATCCTCGGCCTCGACGACAACATCGGCGCGGGCGGGGCGAACAACTTCAGCCACGGCGCGCTGGCCCGCCTGCTCTCGACATCGACGCCTGCGCGCGTCGCTCGCCTCGACTCGGGGGCCTCGTTCTCCGTCGCCGTGCGCCAGGTGCTGCGCAGCGGCGCGCCGGCCAGCCGCTCGAGGACCTGGGCGTCTCGCCGGATTTCATCCACCGGCCGACCCGGCGCGATCTGCTGGAGAAGAACGCCGATCTGATCGCGCGGGCCGTGGAGATCCTGGCGGCTCTGCCCGCCCGCGCCCTCGCCGTGGAGGTGACTTCGGGCGCCGGGGGTCGGCTGGAGATCGAGGCCTCGGTCGAGGGCATCGATCGGCTCGACGTGCACCTCGACGATCGACCGAGGCTGAGCCTCGACGTGCAAGGCCAGGCGGTCACGGCCGCGCTGGAGGCAGGGCCGGGCCCGCACCGGCTGGAGCTCCGCGGCTTCGCGGAAGGCGCCCTGGTGGCGCGGCGGCTCGTGGAGGTGGGCGCGGGCCCGTGATCGGGGCGCCGATCAGGCGATGACGGGCAGCGCCCGGCGGCGCCGTTCGTAGGGCTCGGTGACGATGGCCCGGTGGGGCACATCGAGCGCGTCGACAGCCGATTTCACGGCCAGATCGAACTGGAAGTCGAAGTTCTGGCAGTCGCGCTCCTCGTAGGAGCCCGTCCGCCGGAACGACTCGGCCTGACACCCGCTGCCGTGCAGCAGCACGTAGCGGCAAGAGAGGCAGTCCTTGAGCAAGACGCTCTGATCGCGCCCCCGCCAGCGCTCGAGCTTCGGCGCCTCGTAGCGGAGCTCGGGGTGGAAGACGCCGATCACGTTGTCGGGATCGTCGGCGAAATCCCAGCAAGCGAAGATGCGCCCGAAGGGATCGAGGACGTTCATGGTGGTGTACGCCCCGCAGAACGAGACCCGGTACGGCAGGGCCTCGCCGTGCTCCAGGGCGTGGAGGATGTCGTGCCTGAGCGACGGGAGGAAGCCCCGGTCGAAGAGCACCTCCCCCGGCCCCGGCGTGTGGCAGGCGCGGGTGTGCGCGTCGAGCATTCGCTCGTACATCTCGCGGTAGCCGAACAGCGGCTCGCGGCCGGCGAACCCGTTCTCCTGCACCGGCGAGATGTAGCTGTTGAACGCGTGGTCGTAGAACTTGCGCTCCACGAACATCGAGGTGAGCAGCGCGAGGTCGTCCACGTTGCTGCGATCGGTGTTGATCCGCGCGCTCACGTGGACGCCGCGCTCGAGCGCCCACCCCACGTTGTCGAGGATCGTGTGGAACGTCTCCCGCGTCTCGAGCCCGACCCTCCTGCGATCGTGCACCTCCGGCGGGCCGTCGATGGTCACCTGGATGTGGGAGACCACCTCGGGCACGATCACGTCCTCGTAGTCTCGCCAGTGCGAGCCGTTCGAGACGCAGGAGATGCGGTGGCCGCGCTCGCGCACCATGGAGGCGAAGCGGCGCACGCGGTGCTCGTTGCCGGGCATGAAGGGCTCGCCCCCGAAGAGGGTGATGTCATCCACGGCATGCGCGTCGAAGAAGCGGAACGCGCTGTCCATCACCTCGTCGCTCATGCCCTGATCGAGGTGCTCCTGGCCCTTGAGCTGCACGTCGCGCTGCGTGCAGTAGGTGCAGCGGAAGTTGCAGTCGTAGCTCAGGATCACCGTGGCGGTGACCTTCCGGCCGGCGCGGAGCCTCTGGTGGTAAGACTCGATCGCCTTCACCACGGCGCGCTTCTCCTCCTCGGGTGTCCGCCGGGTGATGTGGCCGCGCTGGAGCAGCCGGGTGGACGCCTCCGGCGAGGGCGGAGGCCCCGAGAGCCCGCGCTGGATCCAGGCGAAGGAGGCTTGATCGACCTTGTCGATCGCGCCGCTGTATCCGTGCGCGAGCACCCACGGCCCCGCGGGCCCGGCCTCCACGAGGATCGTATAGTCGCTGACCCGCAGCGGAGCGCGCGGGTAGATCATGGGACTCTGGGCAACCCGAGCGGCCCCCCCGTGGTGGGAATGTCGACGTCGGTGTCGACCTTGCATTCACAGGGCGAGGTCTTGTTGCACGGCAGGATCTTGATTCCGCACTTGTCGCACCCATCGTTCTTGCACTGGCAGCCGCCGCCCGACACCTCGTCGAGGAGCGCGGGCTCGGGCTCCGTCGGATCGAGCGGCAGGACGATGCAGATGTCCGACGGCGACTCGGTCACCACGCGCACGTTCACGTCGGCGGCGATGCTGCCATCGGGGTCATAGGCCTTGAGCTCGGACTCGAGCGTCCCCTTCGGATCCTTGAGCAAGGCGTCGCGGAAGGCCGGATCGGACCAGGCCTTCTGGATCACATGGGCCTCGAACTTCTGTCGCTCCGCTAGGTATTCTTCGCGTGTCGCCACAGGATGCTCCTCGACCCGGGATCGGGGGGTGTCACGCGCGACACATGCCGAGCCCAGGCTGACGACCATGCTACCGACGACGCCATCGACGGAGAAGCCCCTCGGGCCGAGCGCGGTCCGAGGGCTATTTCCGCAGTGATTACCGCCCTCAGGGCAAGAGCTTGGCGGTCTTGATCGCGTCGAGCTGCGCGAAGTCCTTGTCGAGATAGGCGTTGCCCTCGCGCTGCAAGCGGCCCTGATCCGGCCCCTTGCCGCGGGGCGCGCCCTCGCCGTAGCCCTTGTAGAGCGAGTCGACGACCTGCATCCCGTCGACCACCTCGCCGAAGGGCGGGAAGCCCATCGCGTCGAGGCGCGCGTTGGCGTCGCTGTAGTTGATGAAGAGCTGCGTCGTGCGCGAGTTCTTCCCGGCCATGGCGAACGTGATGAAGCCGCGCTTGTTGCTCTTCACCACCGGATCGTCCGGGATGTTGGCGCGGAACCAGGCGCCGTTGACGGCCGGGTTCCCGTGGATACCCCACTGCACCATGAACCCCTCGACCGCGCGGAAGAAGCGCGTGCCGTCGTAGTAGCCGAGCTTGATCAGGTTGTAGAATCGGTCGGCGCCGTTCGGGGCCCACGCGCGCGTGACCTGCACGGTGAAGTCACCCTTGGTGGTGGTGAAGAGCACCTTGAAGGTCTCCGGCGCCTTCTCGGTGGCCTTCTCGGGGTGATAGATCGGCGCGTCGCCGCCGGCGTTGCCGGGCTCGGCCGCCGCGCCGGGGGACGCGGCCTGCGTCTGCGCGGGCTTGGTCTCGGCAGGGCCCGGAGGAGGGTCGGACCTGCCGCAACCCAGGGCAGCGAGGACGAGGCCGGAGAGCGCGATGGATCTCGGGATCGTGATCTTCATGGCGAGCCTTGTAGCCGACCGGCGAGGCGGCGTCGAATCGCGCGCACGATCGAGCGCGTCACGCAGGCGGCGCCTCGTCGCGCCGCGGAAAGGCCCAGCGCAGCACGAGCAGGCCGAGCAGCGCGCCGACGGTGATGGCCACGCCCCAGGTCGTCGTCGCCGCCGCGAGCGCCGCGAGCCGATCTTCGCCGCGCGCCCGGCGCGAAGCGCTCGAAGAAGACCACCGCGAGCATGTCGCGCGTGCCGAAGCCCTGCGGGGTGATGGGGAGCGAGACGGCCACCATGATCAAGGGCACGTACGCGAGCGCGGCGCGGATCGGGATGTCGATTCCGAAGGCGAGGAAGGAGCCCCAGGTGCCGAGGAAGGCGACGATCACATGGGGGAGGCGCGCGGCGAGCGCGGCGAGGTGGCCACCCACGCCGGCCTCGAAGAGCGGGCCGAAGAGGCGCGTCGCGGCGAGGCGCGCGGGCTTTTGCGCGATGATGGCGAGGTAGGCGATCGCCGCGACGACGAAGGCGATCATCCACGCGATGGGCTGGTCGTTGAGCGCGAGGGCCGAGACGCCGAGCACGGCGATCCAGGCCATCCACGAGAAGTAGACGAGCAGGGTGGCGCCGGCGACGCGCGCGAGCGGGACCTCGTATCGTCGCGCGAGGAAGTACGTGAGGAAGGCCTGCCCGACATGGTGGTTGAGGATCGAGGGGAGGTACGAGGCGCCGCGGAGGAGCCAGATCTCCCGGAAGCGGACGGGCGCGACGCTGCGGCGGTAGACCGCGGTGGTGCCGAAGGTGTCGGCGGTGAGCAGGGCGAGGATGAAGAGGGTGACGGCGCCGAGGTAGCGGAGCGGGGAGATCGACGCGAGGCAGCGGAAAAACGCGGGGAAATCGATGCGCGCGAGGACGGCGCCGAGGAGGATCGCGGTGATGACGAACGGGAGCGCGCGCCGCCAGAGGGGGCCGCGCGGGACCGATCCATCGACTGGAAGCGGGAGGGGCTCCGGCGACATCGCGGCGCGCAAGCTAGGGCGGAGCGCTCACGAAAAGAAGAAGAAATTGACGCCAAGACGCCAGGGCGCAACAGCGCAAGAAGAGATTTCGATCCTTTTGCGCCGTTGCGTCTCTGCGCCTTGGCGTTAAAAATTGCTCTCCTAGGGCGGCGCGCTCATGGCCGGCCGCCCGCTCTTCTGCTCGGGGCCGCCGGAGAGCACCACGTACAGCACGGGCACCGCCGCGCCCGCGAGGATCAAGATCCCTCCTCGACCGAGCAGCCCCTTGCGCCCCGTGTTGAGCACGATCCCCGAGAGCGCGAGCAAGAGCAGGCCGACCGCGTAGGTGTCGGCGATGTACGTCCAGGCCTTTTTCCCGCGGTTCAGGTGCAGCCAGTTGGCCACGCGGAGGAAGAAGCGCGGGCGCTGCCCCTCGTCGAGCACATGGCCGGTGGCGGGCGTCACGTGCAGGGTGCGCTTGTCGAGGGTGATTTGCAGCTCGTCCGGCGCGGCGCGGTACACGTCGCGCGCGGGCGCGGTGATCGCCATCTTGGCGAGCACGCTCTTCGCGATCTCGTCGTCGCTCCCGGTCAGCGGGCCGCCGAGCTCGTGCGCCTCTTGATAGCTCACGAAGCTCGGCTCCCAGTCGAGGATGTGGTTCACCGCCAGGCCCGAGAGCGCGTAGACGAAGGTGAGCCCCACCGCGAGGTGACCGAGGTCGCGGTGGAGGGCGCGGGAGAGGCTGCGAAAGGTGGTCTTGCCGGACTTCGCCGGCTTCGGAGGCGGGGGCGCAGGCTCAGCCATAGCGCTCTTCGGTCCACGGATCGGCGTGGTTGTGGTAGCCGCGGGTCTCCCAGTAGCCGGGCCGATCGCGCGCGCTGAAGTAGAGGCCCGTGATCCACTTGGCGCTCTTCCAGAAGTAGAGGTCGGGCAGGAGCGCGCGCACCGGCGGGCCGTGCGGCATGGGCAGGGCGGCGCCGTGGAAGCGGTAGGCGAGGAGCGAGGTCGGCGCGAGGCCCTCGGCGATGCGGACGTTGGCGGTGTAGCCGTTGGCGGCCTCGAGGATGAGGTAGCGCGCGGTGTCCTTCACCTTGGCGAGCTTCGCGAGGTGCGCGATCTGCACGCCGGTCCACTTCGAGTCGAAGGCGCTCCAGCCGGTCACGCAGTGCACGTCGCAGGTCTGGTCGGTGGCGGGCATGGCCGTCAGCGCGGCGAAGTCGACGGTCATCGGGTTTTCGACCTCGCCGTGGATCGTCAGGCGGAAGCCGGCGGGGCTCGGGTCGCCGGGGTCGCCGCCCATCGGCTTCAAGGTGTCGATGATCCGCTGCCCGGGCGGCAGGCGCAGGCGGCCGTCGCCCCGGACCTGCTTGGCGCGCGGATCGTTCTCCGCGGCGAGGACGTAGGTGCCTCCGCCGAGGACGCAGAGCACCGTGCCGGCCGCCGCGCCGCGCAGGAAGCGGCGCCGCTCCATCTTCATCTCGATCTCGCGAAGCTCACGCTCGAACATTCGTCAAGGTCTCCTTCTCACCGTTCACGGAAGGCTACGCGCGAGCGCGGGCTCGGTTTCGCGCGCGCCGCTGAAGGTACGACGCCGCGCGGCCCCGCGCCCGTCCTGGCTCGCCGGGCGCCCTGGCGCGCCGCCGGACCTTTGCTACACCCGGGCGCCCATGGCCGAATTGCCCGAGATCCGCGTGCATTCCTGCAATGACCGGGACCCCGATCCCCGGGGAGACCACCTGCTCTACTGGATGATCGGCGCCCGCCGGGCGCGCCACAGCTTCGCCCTCGATCGCGCGGTCGCGCTCGCCGAGGCGATGGAGAAGCCGCTCGTCATCCTCGAGCCCCTGCGCTCGGACTACCGCTGGGCGAGCGACCGGCACCACCGGTTCATCCTCGACGGGATGGCCGACAACCAGGCACGGTTTTCGGGGCAACCGGTGACGTATTACCCCTATGTCGAGCCGGAGAGGGGCGCGGGCAAGGGGCTCTTTTCGGCCCTCGCCGAGAAGGCGGCGGCGGTGGTGACGGACGACTATCCCGCCTTCTTCTTGCCGCGCATGGTGAAGGCCGCCGCGGCCCGCTGCCCCGTGCGCATGGAGCGGGTGGATGGCAATGGACTCTTGCCGATCCACGGCGGCGACAAGCGCTTCACCACCGCCCGCTCGTTTCGCTACCACCTGCAACGGACCATCGCCGGGGCCCTCGACGCGCGGCCCGAGAGCGATCCGTTCGCGAAGAAGCGTTTGCCGGATCCATGGTCGATCCCCGGCTCCATCACGAAGCGCTGGCCCATGGCCTCGGCCGCGTTGCTCGCCGGTGATCCGAAGGCGCTCGCCCGGCTCCCCATCGATCACGGCGTGCCTGTCTCGCCTGTCCGGGGAGGCGCCGTCGCCGCCGAGGCCGCGCTCGACCTCTTCCTCGGGAAGAAGCTCGGCCTCTATCCCGAGGAGCGGAATCACCCGGACAGCGACGCGGCGAGCGGCCTCTCGCCTTATCTCCATTACGGGCATGTCTCCGTGCATGCCATCTTCGAGGCCCTGATGCGCAAGGCCGGGTGGACGAAGGACAAGCTCTCTTCCAAGGTCACCGGGCAGCGCGAGGGCTTCTGGGGCGCGCCCCCCGAGGTGGAGGCCTTCCTCGACGAGCTCGTGACCTGGCGGGAGGTAGGCTTCCACGAGTGCGCGGTGAACGCCGATTACGATCGCTACGAATCCCTGCCCTCCTGGGCGCTCGCGACGCTCGACAAGCACCGGGGCGACCGGCGCGAGGTGGTCTATTCGCTCGACCAGCTCGACGCGAGCGAGACGCATGACGAGATCTGGAACGCCGCGCAAAGGCAGCTCGTCCGCGAGGGCCGGATGCACAACTACCTCCGGATGCTCTGGGGCAAGAAGATCCTCGAGTGGTCGAAGACACCGGAAGAGGCGCTTTCACGGCTGATCGAGCTGAACAACAAGTATGCGCTCGACGGGCGCGATCCCAACTCGTACTCCGGCATCTTCTGGGTGCTCGGGCGGTACGATCGGGCGTGGGGCCCGGAGCGGGAGATCTTCGGGACGGTGCGGTACATGAGCTCGGACAGCACCCGGAGGAAGCTCCACCTCGCGGCGTACCTGAAAAGGTTCGGCCCGCCCCGCAAAGGACCTTGAGCCCGCCCGGCGGCGGCGCGACCATGGCCCCATGAAGCGCGCCTGCCTTGCCCTCTCCCTCGCCGTCGTTACCCCGCTCGCCGCGTGCGGCAGCGTGGACATCGTCCCGGGACAGACGAGCGGCAGCTCGACCGGCACGACGAGCACGGCGGCGACCACGGGGACAGGAGGCTCGGGAGGCGCCGCCGGCACGGGCGGAGCCGGGGGCACCGGCGGCAGCGGCGGGACGGGCGGATCGGCCGGGGGAGAGCCTCTCTCGGGGCATTACATGCTCCAGCAGATCGGCAATTGCATCAACGAGGAGGAGTGGCTCTCCTTCGGACCGAGCGACGGTTTCACCCACACGTTCGTTGACCGGAATTATTGCGGTCCTCACTTCGTGCTCCCCTCGCCCGGCACGCAGAAGGTGAATGGCTCCATCCTCGACCTCACGTGGTCGACCGAGCAAGGCGAGGAGTCGCGGCATTTCACCTTCCTGCTCGTCGACCCGTATGTCCCCGAGATCCCCGATCCACCGCCGGGGTACGAGTATGACACCGCGGCGCTGCTGACGAAGACCTACGCGCGCGCCGGGCAGAGCCTCACCTATCACCGGGAAGATCGGGCGGTGTCGAAGGACGCGGCGGGCTCGCTGTTCGACCGGGAGAGCGTGATCGACATCACCTTCGGCGCGCCGCTCGTGGCTCCGCCGGAGGCGACCGCCTGCTCGATGACGGTCGACCTCCTGGTGACGCTGCAGCTCGATCCGCAGAAGCCGAAGGAGGTGGCCAAGGAGACCATCCCCCTGCCCTGCACCTACGCGGTCGATCCGATGTCATCGTTCGCGCGGATCACCGTCGACGGCTTCGAGAACCCCTGGGGCAAGAGCTGGGACGATTACCTCATGTCGCTGGGTATCCTGCAAAAATACCCCGGATTTCTGGGGAGCCTGGTGTCGAACGCGTTCCAGCCCATCCTGTACTTCGCGCCCGGGAACGAAGGGCGCCTGTTCCACATCACGTGGGCTTCGGCCTACGGAAAGATGAAGCATGGTCCGCCGGAGAGCGTGCCTTGAGCTCCGAGATCATCGCTTGTGGGTCACGATGATCCTGCTCCTCGCGATGCCGTCCGCGCGCAGGGCGCGGAAGAATGCGTTGTCGGCCTTGGGGGAGATGACCGGTTTGCGGAGCGCCGTGATCTCGATGATGTAATGGTGCGGCGCGCCCGGCGGGGGGCAGGGGCCGCCGTAGCCGAGCTTGCCGAAGTCGTTGGGCATCTCGATGGCACCCTCGGGCATCTTGCCCTTCGGGCTCGCGCCGGCGGGGAGCGAGGTCACGTCCGGGAGGATGCCGCTCACGGCCCAGTGGACGAAGCCCCGGGCGTCGGGATCGAGCATGGTGATCGCGTAGGCGACGGTGCCCTCGGGGCCCTTCGTCCAGGTGAGCGGCGGCGACGTGCCGAGGTGCTCGTCGTCGGCGCACGCGTGGGCCGCGGGGATGGGCTGGCCCTCGGCGAGGGCGGCGGAGCTGAGCAGGAAGGTGGGGAGAACCGGCGCGACGGCGGAGGGCGCAGGGAGGAGCGCGGCGCTCGCGGACGGCGCGGCCGAGGGAGGAGGGGGCGCGGTGGTGGTGCCGGTCGAGCTCGAGGGGCCGCCGGACGGGGTGCAAGCGGCGGCGAGGAGGAGGGGCAAGGTCGCGCATGCGAGGCCGTGGCGGGCGGACATGGAGCGCACCCTACCACGGGCGATCGCGGGGCGAAGAGGGGGCGCGGCACCCAAAGCTGGTAGGCGGGGTCGATCTGCGCTAACGCGGGCGCGTGGACGTCCTTCGAGAATTCTTCACCCGCCTGTTTCACGCCAAGGAGCTGCTCGAGTGGGGCGGCTACCCCGCCCTGATGGCGATCGTCTTCGCCGAGACCGGCCTCCTGGTCGGCTTCTTCCTCCCCGGCGACTCGCTGCTCGTCACGGCCGGGGTGCTGGTGCAGGGCGATTTCTTGAACCCGCTCAAGCTCGACCCGTTCATGAACCTGCTCGTGATGAACGTGACGCTGATGACGATGGCGATCGTCGGCGACGCGGTGGGCTTCTCGATCGGCTACCGGGCGGGGCCGAAGATCTTCACCCGCGAGCAGTCGCTCCTGTTCCGGAAGGATCACCTGGTCGCGACGCAGAAGTTCTACGAAAAGCACGGCGGCAAGACGATCATCCTCGCCCGCTTCATGCCGTTCGCCCGGACGTTCGCGCCCGTGGTGGCCGGCGTGGGGAGGATGACCTACCGGCGCTTCGCGATGTTCAACGTGGTGGGCGCGATGGCGTGGGTGTTCTCGATGACCTTCCTCGGCTACTTCCTCGGCAAGGTGTTCGACGCGAAGCAGATCGAGCGCGTGGTGTACCTGATCATCGTGATCTCGGTGTTGCCGGTGGCGATCGGGGCGATCAAGCAGCGGATGAGCAAGCCCGAGGCGACGGCAGGGAACGACGGATCCCCTTGAGATACCTCTCGCCATGATCCCGCCCGGCGCCGATCCCGATCAGGTCATCTCCCGCTACGAGGTCGGGGGCGGGAGGGAAAGCCCGTTCTACGCAGACCACCTCGAGCACTGGACGGCGCGCTTCACCCGCGGCGACGACCGCGCGGCGCTCCACGCGGTGTTCGTGGCCCTCTGTCGTGAGCTCGGCGAGCTCCACGCGGGCGAGCGAGCGCGCTACGGGGCCGAGCGGCGGCTCCTCAGCCACGTGAACGCCGAGGGCGAGCCGGCCTACGCCGGCGTCTATCGGGACGCGCTGGTGCTCCTCTCGATCGCGGCATGCCTCCGCGCGGGGCCTGACGCGCAGCCGATCCTCGACGGCGTGGTGCGCGGCGATCCGCTCCACGAGCTCCTCGCCGGGCAGATCTCCGGAGTGCGCGCCCCCGCGGGCGACGCGGCGTTTCCCTCCCGGTTTCCGGCCCTGTACGAGGCATATGCGGCGCCGGCGGAGCAGCGACCGGCCCTCCTCGCGAGCTACCTGCGCGAGTTTCGTGAGGTGCTCGCGGAGGACCTGGATCTCGCCGAGGAGCCGGGGCTCTGGTGCTTCGAGGTGGCCGGCCTCGTGGCCGCGCTCGACGTGGACGACGCGACCTTCGCCGCCGACCCCTGCTACCCGGCGGCGCTGGTGCGGTGGTTCCGCGAAGGCGGCGGGTCGCGCGCCGAGGTGCGGGAGGACCCTGCGCTCTCGCCCGCGCCGCCCGCGCCCGCCGAGGTGCGCTGGCCCGCCGGCGCGGCCGGGGTGGACCGCGACGCGCTGGCGCGCCTGCTCTCGCTCCTCGCGAACGGGGCGGCGCGGCCCGTGGCCGCAGCGACGCAGGCCTTCGCGGCGCAGCTCACGCGCGCCGTGACGGAGGAGGGCGCGGACGAAGCCACGGCCCAGCGCTGGGCGATGCAGGACGCCATCCACGAGCTCGGCCGCCGGCGCGCGGTGATCTCGCTCGACTGGAAGGGCAGGAACGAGGTGGCCGCGGCCTGCCGGGCGCTCTCGAACGTGCCCTGGGCGCGGGCCTTCCGCTGGCGCCCGCGCCCGGAGGATCGCGTGCCGGAGGGGCTCGCGGCCGTCGCCGCGTTCGCCGGCGAGCACGGCTACCGGCTCGTCGAGATCGACACGGAGAGCGACAGCCACCAGGCCGCGGTCACGCCTGCGGATCGGGCCGACGAGCTGGTGGCGCAGATCGCGTCGTTCGGCCTGCGAGCGTGGGTGACGCCGTAGCGAGGCGACCGGCTGCTCGCCGCGCGGGGCGGCGCTCCGCCGGCCTCCTCGACGCTGGAAAGACGCTAGAAATACGCCTTCGTCCCGTCCTCCATCGTGCACACCCCGTCCACCGGGCTGCCGACGGAGCGGATCACGTCGGCCGGGTCGGCGGCGACGCGCGTCCCGGAGAGCTCGGAGGCGATGACGCGGCTCATCAGCTTGGAGAGCTTCTGCACCTGATAACAGGGGATGTGCGGCGCCTCGTGCGGGTCGCCCACGCCGGAGTCGTCGGTCAGGAAGAGATAGCGGCCCAGCGTCGCCTCGGCGCCGACGCGCATCATGTACTCGGCGTCGATGTCCACGCCGCTCGCGGCCACCGGATAGAGCTTGATCCCCTTCGGGCGGAGGCCGTTCACCGCGCTCAGGTAGGCCTCGGCGTGCTCGGCGTGGGGGGGCGCGTCGGCCACGAGGAAGGCCATCCGGGCCACGTTGCCGGAGCGCCAGGAGAGCTGGGGCACGAGCTCCATGGCCTGATCCATGGCCTCGGGCATGTCGCCCCCGCCGTCGGCGAACTGCTGGGCGAGGCTGAAGGAGAAGGCGCCGAGGTTGTCGGTGAAATTGAAGGTGCGGGTGACGAACTCGTCGCCTTCGTCGCGATAGACGATGAGGCCATAATGGATCGACACACCCTGGAACTGGCTCTGGACACTGGTGGCGATGCCCTGGACCTCGGACTTGAGATATCCGATCTCGTCACCCATGCTGCCGGTGGCGTCGATCACGAAGGCCAGATCGAGCGATTTCGGCGCGACGGAGACGGCGCCGGGGAGCATGAAATGCCAGTCGTTTCCGCCGGGCGGGGGCGCGACCAGCGTCTGCACGCCATCCTGACCGGCCGGAGGCTGGATGGTGACGGTGAGGCCCTGGGCGCCCGCGGCGCCGTCGTGCTGCGGGAAGAAGAGGACGCGGCCGTCGCTGCCGGTGGAGCCGGAGAAGAAGGTGTGCTCGCCGTCACCGATGGAGACGAGGGCGTTGGAGATCGGCCCGCTGTCCTCGGTCTCGACCTGGATGACCACGCGGTCGGCGCTCGCGAATTCGGCCTTGATCTGGGCGTTTTGATCGGTCTCGACGTGATCGCTCACGTAGGCGCGGAAGAGCTCGAAATTGAGGTTGTCGTCCCAGTCGCCGGCGGTGAGGGTGCCGGGCGCGGGGCCCTCGGTCTGGCCGCTGTTCGAGGGCATGCTGCCCGCGAAATCGCCTCCGGAAGACGAGGAGGCGAGCTCACCCGCGGTCGATGATCCGCATCCGACCGCGAGCAGCGCGAGGGTGGAGGAGAAGCCAAGCAAGCCAAGGAAGGAGAAGCGAAGCATGAAGACCTCCGTACGGGCGTGGCTCATCGCAAGGCCGGTGCCAGCCGCGCCGAGGGCGCCTCTCCGTGAAATCTCCTTGAATTGCCGGCGAGCACGCGAGGCGCAGGCCGGCGCGGCATGACATCACGGTCATGCGCGGCCCAGCCTGTCGCCGGGGCGGGCTTCGTGAGGTGGGTTTACGAGGGGATCTTGGGGGCGGCGTTGCCCAGCTCGACGAATCGGCTCTTCGGGAAGGCCTTGGCGCAGGTCTCGAGCTGCCACTCGCCCTTGAAGAGGACGACGGGGTTTCCGTGCACGTCGAGGGCGCCGTAGCCGTAGAGCTGGTTCTCGAGCTCCGCGAGGGGCACGGGCTCGCCCTCGACCCAGCGGGCCAGGTTGAAGCTCAGCCGCTCGAGGCGGATGTCGGCGCCGTACTCGGCCGAGAGGCGGGCCTTGACCACGTCGAACTGGAGCTCGCCCACCGCGCCGACGATCGACTCGCCCTCGCGCCCCTCCGGCGGCCGGAAGAGCTGCACCGAGCCCTCCTGCGCGAGCTGCTCGAGGCCCTTCTTGAGCTGCTTGCGCTTCATCGGGTCGACCATCAGCACGCGCGCGAAATACTCGGGCGGGAACTGGGGGAGCGGCGCGTAGGCGAGCGGCGCCGTGCCGCTGCTCATCAAGGTGTCGCCGATGAGGAAGATGCCCGGATCGAAGACGCCGATGATGTCGCCGGCGAAGCCGTCGTCGACGACCGTGCGCTCCTGGGCCATGAACTGCACCGGGTTGGTGAGGCGGATGTCGCGGCCGAGGCGGACGTGGAAGACCTTCATCCCGCGCTCGTAGCGGCCCGAGCACACGCGCAGGAAGGCGATGCGGTCGCGGTGCGCGCGGTCCATGTTCGCCTGGATCTTGAAGACGAAGCCGGTGAAGCGCTCGTCGTCGGGCTCGATCGGGCCCTTGTCGCTCATGCGCGGGGCGGGCGGGGGCATCATCTCGATGAAGGAGTCGAGGAGCTGCGGGAGGCCGAAGTTGGTGATCGCGCTGCCGAAGAACATCGGCGTGACCTCGCCGTGCGCGAGCTTGTCCTTGTCGAGGCTGTCGCCGGCGGCCTCGATGAGCTCGATGTCGCTGCGGAGCTGGGCCGCGCCCTCTTCACCGATCGCCTCGAGCAAGTGGGGCGCGTCGAGGTCGAGCACCTCCATCGGCGCGACCTCGGCGCCGTGGGCGACCTGCTCGAACAGGAAGACCTGCTTTTCTACGCGGTGGTAGACGCCGAGGAAGCGGCCGCCGGCGCTGATCGGCCAGGTGATCGGGTAGACGCCGATGCCGAGCACCTCTTCGACCTCGCCGATGAGATCGAAGGGGTCGCGCCCGGGGCGGTCCATCTTGTTGACGAAGGTGAAGATGGGCATCTTGCGCATCTTGCAGACGCGGAAGAGCTTCTTCGTCTGCGGCTCGACGCCCTTGGCGCAGTCGAGGAGCATGATGGCCGCGTCGGTCGCCATGAGCGCGCGGTAGGTGTCCTCGCTGAAGTCGGCGTGGCCGGGGGTGTCGACGAGGCTCAAGAGCCTGTTTTTGTAGGGGAACTGGAGGACGCTCGACGCGATGGAGATGCCGCGCTCCTTCTCCATTTCCATCCAGTCGCTGACCGCGTGGGCGCGGGCGCGCTTGGCCTTGACGGCGCCGGCGAGCTGGATCGCGCCTCCGTACAGGAGGAGCTTCTCGGTGAGGGTCGTCTTGCCGGCGTCGGGGTGCGAGATGATCGCGAACGTCTTCCGGCGGGCGATTTCGCGGGCGAGGAGGGAGTCGGACACGGGGGCGGCGGACCATAGCACCGACGCGCCCGAGGGGAAGACGCGCCGGCACGCGATCGCGCGCTTAACATCGCGAGCGCCCCCGGCGCGGGGTCACCGGCTCACCTGGGCTTGGCGAAGACCAGCCAGCGGAACATGCCCCCAGCGAGCCGGGAGTACTCCGCGGCGGCCACGTGATGATCGAACGACGGCAGCTCGTCGAGCAAGGTCGTCCGGGCCCCGAAGCTCGCGGTGATGAAGGCGACGTGCCCCTCGGGCGCGAGGTGTTGCGGCGCCTCGCGCAGGAAGCGCCGCAGCAGGGAGCCGTCCGGATCGCTGGCGATGTGCTCCACCTCGTGCTCGACCGCGCGATCGCGGAGCGGCGGGTTGAAGACGATGAGGTCGAACCGCTCGCCGCGGACCGCCTCGAAGAGATCCGACCGCCGGACCGACACCCGCGCGCCGTTGCGCTCGACGTTCGCCTGCGCGGCGGCGACCGCCAGAGGGTCGATGTCGGTCGCGGTCACCTCCTTGCCCATGCCGGCCAGGACGATGCCGACGGCGCCGCACCCCGTGCCGAGATCGAGGACGCGAGGGCCGAAGCGCGGCGCCCACAGGTGCGCCTCGCGGAGCAGGAAGCGCGTCGAGCTGGCCTCGTCCGGGTGGTAGACGCCGCCGGGGCACTCGAAGACATGCCCGTACATCGCGTAGGTCTCCGGCACGCCCTGCCGATCGAGGAACGTCTGGTGCCACCCCGCCTGCTCCTCGGTCGACGCCCAGAAGGCCTCGTCGATGTCGTCCAGTCGCATCATCGCCGCAAGCGTGCTCGCAGAGCTCTTCATCTCCGGGTGTCCAGCGCCCCGGTCACTCGATCGCGACGAGCATGTCGTCGATCGAGGGCGCGCGATCGAGCACGTTCAGCTCGACGAGCTGCGCGGCGGTCTGCGCCCAGCGCTCCTTCGACATCGCGCCGAGCCCCTTCGCGCGGGTCTCGGCGGTCTCGATGAGCGGCCGCTGCGTCGCCGCGACCTCGGGCAGCGAGCCCGGCGCGAGGGCCGGGTTGAGCCTGGCGATGACCGCGTTCGTGGCCGTCGGATCGTCGAGGTACGCGCGCCAGCCGGCGAGCGCCGCGCGGCGGAAGGCGCGCACCAGCTCGGGCTTCTCGGCGAAGAGGGAGCGCCGCGTGATCGCGACCACGAGGTAGGGGTTGTAGCCCTCGTCCGCGATGAGGAAACTGACCGGATCGCCCTTCTGCTGGCGGGCCATGATCGGCTCGGACGTGATGAAGCACTGCTGCGCGTAGTCCTTGTCGACCATGAAGCGCGTGATCCCGCCGTCGTAGGGCACGATCTTCACCTTGTCGAAGCCGTGCTTCTTCTTGAGGAACTGCGCGGAGACCAGCCCCGGCTCGATGGCCAGCGTGCCGCCCGACGCGAGGACGTCCTTGATGCCCTTGGCCCCGCTCGACGCGTGCACCATGATGGCCTGCGGCGAGGTCTGGAACACCGCGAAGAGCGGGATGATGTCGGCGCCGCGAGCGCGCGCGGAGAGGATCTCGTCGGCGCCGGCGACGCCGAACTCGGCGCGCCCCGTGGCCACCATCTGCACGACGGGAGAGCCGGCGCCCCCGCCGACGATCTCGACAGAGAGCCCCTGCTTGGCGAAGGCCCCACCCTCGCGCGCAGCGTAGAAGCCGCCGAACTCGGGATCGGCGACCCAGTTGAGCATGAGCTTGACGGCGGTGGCCCCGGCGTCGCCGCCCGCCGGCGCGCGCTCGGGCTTGGAGCAGCCTGCGAGCACCAGCGCGAGACAGGCGATCCATGCGCACCACGAGGGGAACACGAAGAGGAGGCTCTTCCTCGGCATGCGCGCAGTCTTGCCCGGAGACTCTCCTGGTGACAAGCCTCGCCTGTCGGAGGTGAATTCGAAGGGATCTCCGCGGGCCCAGGGCGCGGGCCTCCGTCGGACAGGCGAACCTGGAGGCTCGCGGAGCTCCGGCCCGTGACCGCGGCGGGCCCGTGGTACCTTGCCCGGCGCGACCACCACGGCGCCTCCCCGCGCTGCGCACCGGCGTGGCGGAGCGCAGGCTCCCTTCATGCTCCGTCTCCTCCACACCTCCGACTGGCACCTCGGCCACACGCTCCACGATCTGCCCCGGAAGCACGAGCACGAGCGGTTCCTCGCCTGGCTCCTCGATCGGCTCGTCGAGCATGCGATCGACGCGCTGATCGTCGCGGGGGACGTGTTCGACACGGCCAACCCCTCGGCGGAGGCGCAGGAGGCGCTCTACTCGTTCCTCGCGACGGCGCGCAGGCGCATGCCCGCGCTCGATCTCGTGGTGATCGGAGGCAACCACGACTCGGCGGCGCGCCTCGACGCGCCCGACGCGCTCCTCCGCGCGCTCCAGATCCGGATCGTCGGCGGCCTCCCCAAGCAAGGCAAGGCGATCGACATGGAGCGCATGCTCGTCCCCCTCCACGATCGCAGCGGCGCGGTCGCGGCGTGGATGGCGGCGGTCCCCTTCCTGCGAGCCTTCGAGCTGCCACCCGTCGAGGCCGACGATCCGCTGATCGAGGGCGTGCGCAAGGTCTACGCGGACGTGCTCGACGCGGCGCGGGCGCGGCGCGTGCCGGGGCAGGCGCTGCTCGCGGCGGGGCACTGCTACATGATCGGCACCGACCTCTCGAAGACGAGCGAACGCAGGGTGCTCGGGGGCAACCAGCATGCGCTGCCGGCCGATATCTTCCCGGACGATCTGGCCTACGTGGCGCTCGGCCACCTGCACCGGGCCCAGCGGGTGGGCGGGCGCGAGGGGCTGCGTTACTGCGGATCGCCCATCCCGCTCGCGCTCGACGAGGCGCCGTACCGCCACCAGGTCGTGGTCGCCGAGATCGACGGCGAGCGCCTGCACGGCGTCGAGATCCTGGAGGTCCCGCGCGCCGTGCCGATCATGAAGATCCCCGCGGGCGGCCCGCGCCCGCTCGACGCGGTGCTCGCCGAGCTCCTGGCGCTCCCGGCCGCCGATCCCTCGGTACCGGCCGAGACGAGGCCCTTTTTGGAGGTCGAGATCCTCGTGCCGAAGCCCGAGGCGTCGCTGCGCGCGCAGGTCGAGAAGGCCCTCGCCGGCAAGGCCGCGCGGCTCGTGCGGATCGGGCTCCGGCTCGAAGGGAGCGGCGCCGCGCTGGCCGAGGTCTTCCCGACGTCGAGCCTCAAGGAGCACAGCGAGGAGGACGTGTTCCGGCAGTGCTACCGGAAGAGCTACAAGGACGATCCGGGGCCCGAATTGATCGAGGCGTTCCACGACATCCTCGAGCGCGTGCACGCGGAGGCGCGGTGAAGCTGCTCGCGATCCGGGGGGAGAACCTGACGAGCCTCGCGGGGCCCTTCGAGGTGCAGCTCGCGGAGGCGCCGCTCGGCGGATCGGGGCTCTTCGCGATCACCGGGCCGACGGGCGCGGGCAAGAGCACGCTGCTCGACGCGCTCTGCCTCGCGCTCTTCGATCAGGTGCCGAGGCTCGACGGCCGGAGCCGCGTCGAGGTGGGGCGAGAGGCCGATCGGCTGGGCGTCAACGACGTGCGCACGCTGCTGCGGCGGGGGACGGCGACGGGCTTCGCCGAGGTGGACTACGTGGGGCGCGACGGGCGGAAGTTCCGGGCGCGATGGAGCGTGCGGCGGGCCCGCGAGCGGCCCGACGGGACGATGCAGGATCAGGTCCTGTCGCTCACCGAGATCGCGACGGGGCAGACCTTCGGGCGGACCAAGACGGAGGTGCTCGGCGAGATCGTGCGGACGCTCGGGCTGAGCTACGAGCAGTTCCGCCGCTCGGCCTTGCTGGCGCAGGGGGACTTCGCGGCGTTCCTCCGCGCGAGCGGCGACGAGCGGGGGAGCTTGCTGGAGAAGATGACGGGGACCGAGATCTACTCGGCGATCTCCAGGGCGGCCTTCGCGCGCAACAAGGAGGTGAAGGACGACCTGCGGGCGCGGGGGGACGCGCTCGGGGCGGTGCGCATGCTCTCGCCGGAGGAGCGGGAGGCGATCGAGGCGCGGGTGCCGGCGCTCGAAGGGGAGAAGGTCGAGGCCCGGGCGCATGCCGACGCGCTCGCGGGCGCGCAGCAATGGTTTGAGCTGCAACGAAATCTCGCGGGCGCGGAGGCGCAGGCGATCGACGCCGAGCGGGCGGCCGAGGAGGCGCTCGGGGCGCTCGCCGGGGCGCGGGAGGAGCTGTCGCGGGTGGAGCAGGCCCGCGCGCTCCGGCCGCTGCGGGGCGCGACGGAGGAGGCCGAGCGCGCGCTCACTGCGGCGCGGCGGGAGCGCGAGGCGCTCGGGCAGCGCGCGAGGGAAGCGGAGGTGGCGCGGGCGCATGCCGTCGAGGAGCTCGCGAAGGCGGAGGGCGCGCTCACGGCGGCGCGCGAGGCGCGGGAGGCGGCGGCGACCGAGATCGACGAGGCGGTCGCGCTCGACGCGGAGATCCGCGATCGACAGGGGCGGCATGCGGACGCGGCGGCGCGCGCCTCACTGGCGGCGCGTGAGCGCGATGCGACGGAGGGCGAGGTCGCGCGGCTCGGGGCGGAGATCGAGGACGGCGAGCGGCGGGCGCAGGAGATCGCCGCGTGGACGGCGGCGAGGCCGGGGCATGCGGCGCTCGCCGAGCAGTGGCCGCGCTGGGAGGAAGCGCTCAAGGCGCATGCGGAGAGCGCGCGCGAGGCGCGGGCCGCGCGGGCGGCGGCGGAGGAGCGCGCGGGCGAGGAGGCGCGCGCCCGCGCAGCGCACGAGGCGGCCGAGGTGGGCGAGCGCGAGGCCGGGGCGGACGCGGGCGAGGCCCACGAGGCCTGGCGCACGCTCGACGAGCAGGCCGAGGCGAAGGCGCTCACGGCGGAGGAGCGCGCGGAGCGGGAGCAGCTCGTCGAGGATCGAAGGCAGCTCGGCCCGCTGGAGACGATCCTCGCGCAGGCGATCGCGCTCCACGACGCCGAGGCCCAGGAGACCGAGCGCGCGCGGGCGGCGAGAGAGGGTGCGGAGCATGCCGCGGGCGAGGCCGCGCGCGCAGAGGCAGAGGCTTCGCGCCTCGGGGCCGCCTGCGACGAGGCGGAACGGGCGGCGAGGCAGGCGCGCGCGGCGCTGGATTTGAGCGGGCACCGGGCGGCGCTCCGGCCCGGCGAGGAGTGCCCGCTCTGCGGCGCGCGCGAGCACCCCTACGCCGCGGGCGGCTCGCCCGTCGCGGCGCTGGTCCAGGACCTCGAAGCGCGGGAACGGTCGCTCCGCCGCGATCTCGACGCGGCCAGGAGCCGCGCGGCGATGGGGCGCGCGGACGAGCGAGCCCATCGTCATACGATGGATCACGCCGTTCAACGGGCGAGGACGGCGGCCGAGCAGCGCGCCCCGCTGGTCGAGCGCTTCCAGCGCAGCGCACCGCGGCTCGATCTGCCGGGCGACGAGCCCGACGAGGCTGCGGCCAAGGCGGTGCGCGATCGGATCGCCGGGGGCGATGCGCGCCTCGAGGCGCTGGCCGCGAAGGAGAAGGAGGCCGTCGCGCTCCAGAAGCGCGCGGCCGCGGCGCTCCGGGCGCGTGATCGAGCGCGCGAGGCGCACGAGGCGGCCCGCGAGGCGAGGGCGCAGGCGGAGCGGAGGGCAGCCGAGATCGCCGAGCAGCGGCGGGCGAGCGAGGCCACCGCCGAGCGGCACGCGCAGGCCCGGGAGAAGGCCGCGGCCGAGCTCGACGAGCCGCTCGGGAAGGGACCGCCGGGGTGGCGGGAGAGGCTCGATCGCGAGCCGGGGCGGATGCTCGACATCTGCGGGAAGGCGGTGGCCGAGCACCGGGCGAAGATGGACGAGCGCGCGGCGCTCACCGCGGCGCTCACCTCGCTGCGCGCGAAGCAGGAGGGCGCCCTCGCGCAGCTCGCCGAGCGGGAGCGCGCGGCGAAGGACAGGCGAGAGGAGCTCGCCGAGCTCACGGCGATCCTCGCCGGCAAGCGCGGGGCGCGCGCGGCCCTCCTCGGCGGGCGCGCCGTAAGCGAGGTGCGCGCGGCGCTCGACGGGGCGATCGCGTCCGCGGAGAGCGCGCTCGCGGCGGCGCGGGGCGCGGAGCGCGACAGGGTGAAGGCGGCCGCCGACGCGGCGGCGGCGCTGCGATCGGCGGAGGCGGCGCACGCGGCGGCCGAGGCGCGCGCCGCCGAGGCCGACCAGGCGCTCGCCCGCGCGCTCGACGATGCGGGGATCGATCGCGCGACGCTCGACCTCCGGCTGTCACGCGACGACCGGTGGATCGAGGCGACCGAGCGCGCGATCCGCGAGGCCGAGCAGGCCCGGGTGAGCGCGCGCGCGAGGCGCGAGGAGCGCGCCCGCATGCGCGAGGAGCACGAGGCGAGCGGGCGCCCTGCGCTCGATGAGGCCGCGGTGCTCGCCTCGCTCCCTGCGGCGCAGGAGAGGCTCGATCGGGTCGCGCAGGCGCTCGCCGGCGCCCAGGTCGAGCTCGAGCGCGACGACGCCGCGAGGCGCGACCACGCGAAGGGGGCCGAGGAGCTCGCCCGCCGGCAGAAGCTCGCCGAGCGCTGGCAGATCCTCGATGACCTGATCGGCTCGGCCGACGGGAAAAAATTCCGCGTCTTCGCCCAGAGCTTGACCCTGGAGGCGCTGCTCTCGCACGCCAACGAGCACCTCGGCGAGCTCGCCCCGCGCTACCTCCTTTCGCGGGTGCCCCACACCGATCTGGATCTCCAGATCGTCGATCAGGACATGGCCGGCGAGGTGCGCAGCACGAGCAGCCTCTCCGGCGGCGAGAGCTTCCTCGTGTCGCTGAGCCTCGCCCTCGGCCTGTCGTCGCTGGCCGCGCACGACGTGCGGATCGAGACGCTCTTCATCGACGAGGGCTTCGGCACGCTCGATCCGGAGACGCTCGACACGGCGCTCGCCGCGCTGGAGACGTTGCAGGCGACGGGCCGGCAGATCGGCCTCATCTCCCATGTGTCGGGCCTGGCCGAGCAGATCGGGCTGGAGGTGCGCGTCGAGCGGGTCGGCGGCGGGCGGAGCCGGGTGCGCGTGGTCGGGCAAGGCGTCGCGCAGGGCGCGGGGCCGGCGCTGGTGCTCGCGGCGCCGGCGAAGGCGGCCCCGAAGCGGAGGGCGAAGAAGGCGAGCGGAACGGCGGCGTGAGCGCCGAAGAAACGCCCGCTCAGGGCTGAGGCAGGCGCGCGCGGATCTGGCTCAACAGAGAGGCGACGGCGGGGCGGTATCCGTAGCTCGACTGCGCGGTGTCCACGGTCTGCACCGGGCACACGGAGCCGACCACCCCCTGGTTGCCGAGCCCGTGGAGGAGCGAGAGCTCGCGGATGCCCGGGTAGGCCTTGGCCCTGAGCTGGATCGTCTTCTTCGCGGGGTCGCAGAGGGGGTTGTCGTTCTTGGGATCACTGCAATCACAGACGGCGCCCTGGGAGCAGTCCTTGGGCGAGGGCAGGTTGAAGACGCAGGCGTACTGGAGATCGTCTTTGAGGGGGATCGAGTATTCATGGCCGTTGATCCCGTCGGCCCCGGGCGAGGAGCCGGGCGGAGCGATGGTGTCGCCGGAGATGGGGTTTTGCCCGCTGCGGGGCGCGATCGCCTCGATCATGTGAGGATCCATGGGAGGCACGTAGTTGGCCGGGTCGCCGAGGATGTAATCCCATGCCGAAGAATTGGTCCCCGGGAAGGCGGGGCCGTCGAGCTCGGCGGTGGTCTTGAAGCCGGCCGCGGGGGATTTGGGGTCCCTGGCGATGTCTTGCCAGGGCACGCCCACGATGCCGAGAAGAAAGACGAGGCCGGGGTCGCGCACGGGGCCGTTCGGGCCGTGCTCGGCGAAGAGGGGATTGTCGACGAGATCGCCCTCCCGGTTCGCGATCTGCGCGTTGTTGAGGCCATCCATGTACCGCTCGATCGGGTAGAGGAAATCGATGCCGAATCGGCGCTTCTGGTCGAAGCAGCGGAGGTTGATGTCGTCGTCGATGTCGGGGAGCGTCGGGGACTCCTTACATCCTGGATCGGGCGGGCAGCTCCCCGGGTCCTGGCCGCAGGATTTGCAGCAAGGGTCCTTGGGGTTCTTCGCGCACTCGGCGCGGGGGCGCGGCAGGCGGAAGGCCTTCTTCGGGTCGCTGGGATTACGCTGCTGGGCGGCGAAGTAGAACTGGCCGTACTCCTTGATCGAGCAGTCGTTCTCGTCGCTCAGCATGACGATGATGAGCATCGAGTCGGGCCGGAGGAAGTCGAAGCGCTGCTGGAGGAGCTGCGCGTCCTGGCCCTGGGGGACGGCCTTGCCGTTCTGCACGGAGATCGATTGATAGGGCTCCGGGTCGATGAGGAAGCGATACCAGCTCTCGAGCTGGGACTCGTATCCACACCCGATCTGCCCGAGCCCGCCCACCATGTCGCGCAGGCTGGGGACGAGGCCTGTCTGGCCGTTCAGATCGCCGATCACCGACTCTCCAGGCGGAGAGAGCTTCTGCTGCGGATCCCAGGCCAGAAATCCCTTGCCCTGGTAGGTTTGCACGCTCCCGCCCTGGCAGGGGGCCTTGCGGGAGAGGAGGTGGCCGGCGTCGTTGTTGGTGCTGTTGCCGGAGGGGCAGCTCTGCGCCTCGGTGGTGGAGCAGGCGTCCGAGCCATGGCCGCCGAGGCTCGTGCTGATCAGGCCGATATGGAGATCGGTCACGGGGACGAACTCGCGCTTCGTGCCGGGAGAGCAGGCGTCCACGGGGTTTTGCGGCTGGACGCCGGCGGGGTTGCCGCTCCCGTCGACGCAGCGCGGGCTCAGGAGGCCGAGCAGCACGTCCGGGAGCGTGCTCGCG
The DNA here is from genome assembly GCA_046351295.1 of Byssovorax sp. Lineage (GTDB taxonomy): Bacteria > Myxococcota_A > Polyangia > Polyangiales > Polyangiaceae > JAXLYT01. Next base: position 56,834 of record JAXLYT010000049.1, on the reverse strand, counting down.
AGGATCTGCTGCTTGTCGTCCATCGAGCGGGAGTTGTCGACGACGAGGAGCAGGTCGACCTTCTGCGGGGTGAGCAGGGGCGGCGGGGGCATGGTGGTGGTCGTCCCGGTGCTGCTGCTCGTCCCGGTGCTCCCCCCTTCCCCACCGATCCCGTCGGCGATCACCTTGCCCCCGCAGGCGGTCAGCGTCGATCCGAGGAGCAAGGCGAAAGCAAAGGTCAAGCGATCAAGCATGGGGCGATCCTTTCGATCGGCAGAGCTGGGTCCACCTATCCGGTATGCCCGACACCATCGCCTCTCATTTCGACAAATCGTTGATCTTCCAGAATTTCAAACGCCAAGGCGCAAAGGCGCAAAGGCGCAAAAAAGAAGAAGAAAATTCACTTTCTTTTCTTCTGGCGTCTTTGCGCCTTGGCGTCTTTGCGTTAAATTACAACCCCATCAAATCTGCAAGCGCTTCCCGGGCAATCGCCCCGAATCAGCGGCTCGCAGGCTTGAGCGTGAGGGTGACCGTGACCCCGACCGGGTCGGCGGTGGGGGCGCCCACGGCCTTGTTCTTGAACAGGAGGCGCACGCACGAGGCGGCCTCGGGGCTCAGGCCTTTGCGGGTCAGCACCTCGACGCCCTCGGCGCGGCCGCGCGATCGCACGAGGAACTGCACCTTGAGGGTCCCCGCGCTGCCGGTGAGGCCTCCGTGCTCCGCGACGCACTTGCCGATGTCGGCGGAGGCCGCGTTCAGCATCTTCTCGACCTTGGGCACGCTCCCGTTCTCGAACACGGGGGCGCCGATCTCCACCTGCGGGGGCGCGGCGGGCGGCTCCTTGCCGGCGTCGGGCGCGGCCGCGTCGGGGGCGTTCGGGGCGGCTCCGGCGTCGTCGTGCGGGGGCTCCTGGGACGGTGGGGGGAGCCAGCCGGCGTCGCGCTCGTCGGGCAGGAGGCAGCGCACGAAGCCGCGGTGCGGGTCGTTCAGCTCGCCGTAAGGGCAGCGGGGCGCGCTTCCAGCGTCGCCGGGAGGGCCGGCGTCTGCGTGAGAATCAGCCGATTTGCCGAGCGCGGTCGCGTCTCCCGCGGGGCTCAAGGGCTCGATGTGCGTCGAGGTCGCGGGAGAGGCGGAGGGCTCCGGAGACGCGGGGACCGCGCTGGCCTCGGGCGCGGCGCCTGCGCATGCAGCCACGAAGCCGAGGCCGAGCAGACCAGCCCCGAGCATGCGGCCGGCCGTTCGCGAGATGCTCATGGCCGAGCCATACACCGGACGGGCCGGCGGGCCATGTTCTCGGCGAGCCCGAGGGAGCGCGGGCCGGCCGGGGTCGCGATTCGGCTACTTTCCGAGGGCCTCCGCGCGGTTGACGATGCGCGGGGTCAGGAAGATGACGAGCTCGCTGCGGCTGTCCGAGGCGCGGCGGCGCTGGAAGAGCACGCCGAGGATCGGGATGTCGCCGAGCAGCGGGACCTGATCGAGGTTGCGGCCGGTGTTGCGGGTGAAGATGCCGCCGATCACCGCGGTGTGGCCGTCCATGATCAAGAGATCGGTCTCGGCCTCACGCTTGAGGATGGTGGGATCGCCGCGGGCCGACGTCTGGTTGAAGTCCGGCTCGTCACGGTTGATGCGGACGTGCATGGCGATGCTCCCGTCGGCCGTCACGTGCGGCTTGACAAGGAGCTGGAGCTTGGCCTCCTGGAACGTCGTCTGCACGCCCTGGGCGCTGATCTGCGAAAACGGGATCAACGTGCCCTGGCTGATGCGGGCGTCGCGGTTGTCGAGCGTGAGGATGCGCGGGCTCGAGATGATGCGCAGCATGCCGCTCGACTCGGCGGCCGAGAGGCGGAGCGCGAGGTTGACGGTGTTGTTGATCGAGCCGAGCGCGAGGCCGAGCGCGCCGCCTTGCCCCGTGCCGACCGTCGCCGGGAGGTTCACCGCGAAGTTCGGGTTGGCGATGCTGTTGGTGAAGGGCGAGAGGCCGGCGGTGGGCGTGCCCTGGTCGCTCGCGCCGCCGACGAGGCCGATCGACGAGGGGAAGGCGAGGCCCGTGGGGTTGCCCGTGGCAGCGCCGAAGGAGCCGTCGCCGCCCCACTGGATGCCGACGTCGCGCAGGTAGCGGCTCGTGGCCTCGACGATGCGCGCCTCGATGAGCACCTGCGGGGTCTGCGTGTCGAGCGAGCGGATGAGCTCCTCGATCTGGTTCAGGTTGCCGGCGACGTCGCGGGCGATGATCACGTTGGTGCGCTCGTCGACGGCCATCGAGCCGCGCGGCGAGAGCATGTCCTTGGCGCGCTCTTGCAGCTCCTTCGCCTCGGCGTAGGAGACGGGGATGAGGCGCGTCTCGACCGGGGCGAGCTGGAGCTCGCTCTTGCGCCGGGCGATGGCGAGCTCGCGCTCCTTGTTGAGGTCGGCCTGCGGGGCGACGCGGATCATGTTGCCCTGGCGGACCATGCCGAGGCCCTTGGCCTGGAGCACCGTCTCGAGCGCCTGATCCCACGGCACGTTGCGGATCTTGATCGTCACGGAGCCGTTCACGGCGTCGCTGGTGACGATGTTGACGTGGCCCACGTCGGAGAGGAGCCGGAGCACCTCGTGGACGGAGGCGTCCTTGAGGTCGAGGTCGATCCGGTTGCCGCTGAAGCGCTTCGTTTGAGCTGCAACGTTCGACGGGAGGAAGGCGTCGGCCTGATCGGCGTCGACGATCGACTCGCGCACGCCGGCGGCGGCCGCGTTGTAGTTGGTCTCGACCCGGGGCGCGCTGTCGGCGAAGGACTCTTCCCGCGCGACGGTGCGCGACTTGCGGGCCACGCCGCCGTCGGTGCCGATGCCGGAGATCGTCGAGGGGATGGGCCCGCTCATGAAGGAGTAGACCAGCGTGTTGCCCTCGTGGGTCACGACGCCGGAGGCCTCGGGGGCGCGATCGACCTCGATCACCACCTTGTTCGGGTCGCTGTTGCGGCGGTACGTGGAGACCGCGTGCACGAGGCCGCCGAAGGCGCCGGTGTCGAGCTTGCGCTGGAGGGCGTCGGGGAGGCGGACGCCGCGGAGCTCGAGGATCGAGTGGCCGTTCGCGTCGTTCGACTGGCCGTACTCGACGGTGGACGAGAGGTCGATGAGGATCCGGTCGACGCCGCCGCGGTGCTGGAAGCGCACGTCGGTGAGGCTCACGGCCTCGCGGGGCGCGGCGGGGGCCGCGGCGGGCGGGGGCGCCTTGGGGCCGGCGCCCATCGCGCCCGTCTTCTCGGAGGGCTGGAGGACGATGCGCAGGCCCGAGACATCGGCGGAGATCCGGTACTCGGCGGGGCGGGCGAGCTGGACGAGGATCCGCGTCGTCGGCTGGCCGTCTTGCTGGAAGGCCTGGGTCATCACGCCGGCCACGAGGGCGTTGCCCTGGGTGATCGCCGCGGGGGCAGAGGTCACGTCGGCGCCGGAGATGTCGACGATCAGCCGCAAGCCGCCGTCGGCGACGCGCGCCGTGAACTGGGGCGCGCCGCTCACCGCCACCGCCACCTCGGCCGCGCCCTCGGCGGGGGCCGAGACCTTGACGTCCTTGACGTGGAGCGGATCGGCCGAGGCAGGAGCCGCGGCGAAGAGCACGGTCGACAGGGCGAGGAGCCCCCCTACCAGGCCGAGCCGCCGCGGGCGCCGTGTCGCCGAGGGAACGCTCGCGCTCCGGGCCTGCCCGGGCGCCGCCAGCATCGTCCGAGCGCCTCCGGCCGGGCCATTCGCCGGCCCGGGAGAGCTCTCGCCATGAACGTATCGATTCTTCATCGTGCTCCCGCTCGGTGACGACCGCTGCGTCACCACGGACGATGCTAGTCCGGAAGCGGGCGCGCGGCCCAATTCTTGACTACTGGACCCGCGATTTTTGGGCGATGTCCTCGTCCGGGCTGCGGAGGGCGACCACCCGGGTGGTCGGGGGGATCTCGGGATGGGAGGGGTCTTCGCGGACGAAGACCACGTCGGCCTCGCGGATCCGGTCGACGCGCCAGTTGACGGCGACATCGGCCCCGGTGGGCCCGCCGGCGTGGACGAGCTCGGCTTTCCCGACGAAATCGCCCACCTTGGCCACCCAGCCGAGGCCCTTCGGGTCGGTCAGGAGGGCCCGGGAGACGCCGCGGTTGACGATGCCGGCGAGGCGCAGCTCCTCGAGGGCGTACTGCTCGACGAGCACCTTGCGCTGGATGACGATCTTGGTCTTCGCCTGGGCGGCGAACACGCCCGCGAAGCTGCGGAACGGGTCGCGGCTCTGGTCGGTCTCGTCGAAATCGCGCTCCTGGAACTCCCGGAGCGGGAGCGGGGGGAGGTTCGAGGCCGGGTCGTAGCCGGCGTCGGCCCCCGCGTCGGCCCCCGCGACTGCGCCGGGCGCGGCCCCGGGCTTGGCGGGCGCGGCCGCGGCGGGTTTGCCGCTCCCGGCGGGTCCCCCCTCCACCACGTCGTCGTCTCCGCAGCCGTTCAGCAGCGCGACGGCGGTGACGAGCGACAGGGCGGCCGCGACGACCGTGAACGGCGAGGACGTCTTGCTCCTCTTCGTGGGGTTCAATGGCCTGCTCCAGTCGGGGTCGGGTTCATCTTGCGCTTCGCCGCGTCGCCCGCGCGGATCGATCGGAAGGCGGTGGCGAGGCACTCGACCTCGACCTGCACCTCGTCGCCCTCCATCTTGGGCTTCTTGATCTGGATGTCCTCGACGTTGATGATGCGGTCGAGCTGCCCGACGCCGTGGAAGAACTTGGCGATCTGGTGGTACTTGCCCGTCATCGTCAGCTTCATCGGCACCTTGGCGTAGAACTCCTGCGGCTGCTCCTCGATGGGGGACCACGAGGTGAGGTTGACGCCGGAGAGGGTCGCCACGTTCTGGAGCGCCGAGAGGAAGGCGGGCGTCTCCGGATCGTCGGGGAGGATCTTCTTCTGCGCGCGGGCGAGCTGCTCGCGCCGCGTCTTCTCGTCGAGGTCCTTCTGGTACTCGTCCTTCGACGTCTGGGCCTTGGCGAGCTCGGTCTGGAGCGCCTGCTCCTTGCCCTGCGCGGCGGTGAGCTCGTTGTCGACGTCGCCGTAGAGCAGGACGAAGTAGAGCAAGCCGACCAGGAAGACGAAGAGGAAGCCCACGCCGACCTTGGCGATCGGCGGGAGCTTGTCGAGCGCTCCGCCCTGCGCTGCGCTTGCGGGTTTGGCGGCCATCAGTACCTCACCTTCAGCTGGAGCGCGAAGTTGACCACCTCGAGGCGCACGTCTTTTTCGGGCTCCTTCTTCCCGGGCAGCAGCGTCACGTCGTAGAAGTACGACGAGAGCTTGAAGCGCTGGGCGAGCTCGGCCACGTCGCTGCCGTCGCGGGCCATCCCTTCGAGGCGCACGGTGCGCTCGGTCTCGAGGTAGCTCGTGACCCACAGCCGCCGGCAGTCCCACCCGGCCTGGTAGTTCAGGTTCGGGTTCTCCCGGCGGAGGAAGGCGAAGCGATCCTGATCGATCGTCGGCCCCTTCGAGGGGGTGAGGATCTGCGCGAGCTCGAGGAGCACGGCCGTCGGGCCGGAGCGCGCCGCCTGGAGCTTGGCGATCGCGTCTTCACGCGCGCGGAGCACGGCGAGCTGCTTCTTGATCTCCTCGTGGTTCGACACGAGCTTCTTGATGTCGGCGATCTGCCCGTCGAGCCGCGCGTTCTTGTCGTTCTGGGCGGCGAGCTGCTCGCGCATGCCCTGGTGGAACACCAAAAGGCCGATGCACTCGAGCACCACGACGCCCGCGACGACGAGCAGCCACCGCTGGCTCGTCTGCGGCCCGGCGGCGGCGCGGGCGCCGCGTTTCTGAGGAAGTAGGTTTACCCTGATCACACGCGCCTCTCTCGATCTTTGCGCATAGCCAGCCCGAGCGCGACGGAGAACTGCGCCGCGCGCGTGCGGAGCAGCTCGGTGTTGACTTCCTTCGCCTCGACGCCGATGTGCTCCATCGGCTGGAGGACCTCGACCGGCACGCGCGAGCGCTTGCCCACGGCGAACGGCAGGGCGGGCAGGTTGGAGGAGCCGCCCGTCAGGTAGATCCGGTGCATCTCCGGCTCACCGCTCGTCGCCATGAAGAAGTCGAGCGAGCGCTGGATCTCCCCGGCGATCGAGTCGCACACGACCTCGATCACCTGGTTGACCTGGGCCGGCACCGAGGCGGCGCCCGCGCTGACGCTCGCGCACTTGAACTCCTCGGCCTGCTCGAAGGAGACGTTGAGCTGCCGCTGGATCTGCTCGGTGATGTAGTTGCCGCCGTTGGCGATGTCGCGCGTGAACGCCGAGACGCCGCGGGAGATGATGTTGATCGACGCGAGGCTCGCCCCGACGTTGATGATCGCGAACGTCTGCTCGGGGTGGATGCCCCGGTTCAGCTCGAAGAGGTTCTGCACGGTGAACGCGTCGATGTCGACGACGAGCGGCTTGAGCTTCGCGCTCTTGGCGATCTGCGTGTAGTCGTTGATCTCGTCGCGCTTCGCGGCCACGAGCAAGAGGTCCATCTGCCCGGCCTCGGGGCGCCTGCGGAGCACCTCGTAGTCGACGTGCACGTCCTTGATGTCGAAGGGGATGTGCTGCTCCGCCTCCCACTGGATCTGCTCGTCGAGCTCCTCGGCGGTCATCATGGGCACCGAGATCTTGCGGATGATCACGGCCTGGCCGCTGATGCTGAGGGCGATCTCCTTCTGGCGGATCTTGGCCTCGGCGAAGACCCGCCCCAGGCCCTCGACGACGGCCTGGGAGTTCATCACGTGGCCGTCGACGATCGACTGCGCGGGGAGCGGGGTGAACCCGAGCCTCACGAGGCCGTAGCCTTTGCGGCCCTCCTTGAGCTGACAGACCTTGATCGAGCTCGATCCGATGTCGACCCCGACCAGGTTTTTGCCTTCGGCCATGCCGTTTCGTCCTGCTAGCCGTGGGGAGCGCGCCGCCGCGCCCCGATTGCCTTCGAAAGAGGCCGCGAAGTAGTCGCGGGCCTCGCCTGAACGAGGGCCCGGCCTCGCCCCGATGCGGGGGGAGATCGGACCAGCCCGGTCATGCTCGGCGCAAGCTTCGCAGAGGTGGAGAGCCCGGGCCAAAATTGCGCTTTACGATGGACGGCCGCGCGCTTATCGAAGCCTGCGCTTATCGAAGCGCGCGCCCGCGACCGGACGAACGGCGAGGGCGCGGGGCGGCACCCGGCGCCGGCCTCTCCTCCGCTCACGTCCTCGTTCATGCCCGATAGCACCACGCGAAGCCCAGTCCGCCTGATCGATCCTCGACCTGCCCGCCGGCGGGGACCGCGGCTCGGCCGGATCCTCGCGGGCGCGATCGCCGCGCTCTTCTTCAGCGCGGCCTCCGAGTATGCCCTAGCCGGCGAAATCACGCACGTCGTCGGCAAGGGGCAGACGCTCGGCAAGATCGCCAAGCGCTACCACGTGAGCGTCGAGTCGATCCGTGAGGTGAACAACCTCAAGCCCGGGCAGCGCATCCACCCGGGGCTGAGCCTGACGATCCCGGAGAAGGGGAAAGAAGCCGAGGCGATCAAGAAGGCCCAGCAGGCGCGCAAGGGCGACGGCGACGCCGGCCGCGGGAAGAAGGAGAGCGGCCGCGGCACGAAGGCGAAGAAGGGCGACGACGCGGGCACCAAGAAAGACGACGCGGACGACAGCGGCTTTGCCCGCGCCCCGCGGCGCCCCGGCCTCGTCCGGCTGAGCCGGGGCAGCGAGAGCTTGCAGGTGCAGCTCCTCACCCGCCGGGGAAAGCTCGCGACGAACGCGCTCACCGGCCTCGCGAAGATGCTCCGCTTCGCCCCCACCGGCGAGAAGATCTCCATCGATCCAAGGCTCGCCAGCATGGTCGGCATGGTCAGCGACCACTTCGGCGGCCGCGTCCTCAAGGTCGTGAGCGGCTACCGGCCTTACTCCCCCGTCCAGTACACCCCGCACTCCGCCCACAACCTCGGGCGCGCGATGGACTTCACGGTCGAGGGCGTGCCCAACACCGTGCTGCGCGACTTCTGCCGGACCTTCCGGAACGCAGGGGTGGGCTACTACCCGAACAGCTCGTTCGTTCACCTGGATGCCCGCGCCGGCAAGACGTTCTGGATCGACTACTCCCGGCCCGGCGAGGCGCCTCACTACGACGCGCCGGGCAGCGGACCGAGCGGCGACGACCAGGGCGGCGACGGCGAGCCCCACGCCGGCGCGGTCGACGGTCCGCCGGGGCCAAGCGAGGTCGATCCTGGGTCAACAAAGACCCAGGATCGGCCATCACAAGTGCCTGATCTCAAAGGTGGAAATAGTCCTCCTCCGGATCGATCACCGGCAGCTCCACCTGCAGCGGGTCAATGATGACCCAGGCTTGAAAATGCGGCCCGCGATCCGCTCCAACGTGAGAAACATCACGATCTGGATCGGTTGCGGGCGGGCTCCAGGGCCCTCGCGCCGAGCCTGGAACGCGCTTCGATAAGGGGCGCAACCCGGCTGCGCAGCCGCTCAGGCCGCGTTGCTGCGCGCCGGCGCAGGCTGCTCGCGCGCCCAGCTCGCCCGCTGCGGCCGCATGCTCGACGTGCGGAGCGGTCGCACCGCCGTCAGAGCCGCGCGCTCACTCGGCGGTGAGGCGGCGGGCGCGGCCGGGCATCGGTAGATCCAGGCCGTAGAGCACCGTCGACTCGTAGCGATCGGCGGGCGGCGTTTCGGTCCCGGCGCGGTGCACGAAGGCCGCGGCGTGGCCGCCTCGATCGAGGGCGACGACGCGCGGGCAGCCGCGATCGAGGAGGGCCTGCGTCGTGGCCTCGTCGCTGTCGAAGGTGGTGGAGGCGATCACGAGCGTGCCGTCGTCGAGCGCGCAGAGGGCGGCCCGGGGGCGCATCGAGCCGACCTCGCGGGCCTCGGGGCGGAGCTTGCCGCCGTCGGCGGTGAGCGGGAGCTCGGTGAAATCGCCGCCGGCCGGGGGCTTGAAGCCTGCGGAGGGGACGATGGAGAGGCGCCCCTTGTCGAGGACGAGCGCGCCCGCGGCCTCGCCGCGCAGGGGCAGGCCGATCGCGCCCTCGATGCCCAGCCCGCGCGCGCCCTTCTTCTTGCCGAAGCCGAGGCCGATGGCCGCGAGCGCCCGCGCCTGCTCGGGCACGGGCAGCGCGGTGGGCAGGGCCGCGGCGGCCTTGGTCGCAGGCTCGCGCGAGCCGGCGCGCATGCGGAAGGTGAAGCGGCCGGGCGCGAAGGTGGTCAGGTGCACCTGCGCGCCCAGGTGGCTCTCGGTGCCGGCGTGGATGGCCGGGATCCAGGCGGGCGAGGGCTGCTTGCCGGGATCGACCGTCCAGCCCGCGGCAGCCGGCTCGCTCCCGGCGGGAGGTGCGCCGAGCGGGATCGAGGGCAGCGTGCTGCGGCGCGAGGCGTAGACGAACGCGCCCGGCGAGCTGCCTGCGAGCGCGTCCGGATCGAAGCTCATCGCTGGATCGAGGCGGCGTGTTTGCCACGGATCGGCCGCTGTCTTCGGCGCGTGGAGCAGGGCGAATCCCGCGGGCCCGGGCGCTCCGCCGAGGGGCACGGCGTAGGTGCAGCCCGCCGCTGCCAGCGCGGCCGCGAGGTGCGCGGCCTCGATGCCCGTGCCCCACGCGAAGACACCGTGCCCCGACGGGAGCAAGCCGAAGCCGGCTCGCTCGGCCGGACGAGAAGCGCCCGGGAGCGGGACCTTCGGCGGAGCCTCCGCGCCGCCCACCAGCGCGTCCGGTGTCTGGAGCAGGCCGTCGAAGGCCGGCGGCAAGGTCGGCCCGGCCAGCCAGGGGCCGAAGGAGAGCGCGCCGTCGTGCCCGAAGGCGAGAGAAGCCGCGCCCGCGATCGGCGGGACGAGCAGGGCGCGATCGGCGGCGAAGCCCAGTTTCGGCTCGTCAACATCGGAATCCGGCGTCAACGATGGGACCGCGAAGGCCGCGACCACCGGCTCGGCGGCCGCGCCGGACGGGAGGCGGCCGTAGCCGCGCAGGCCGGTGCTCGGGCGAGGGGCGTCCACGCCCGGCTGGAGGTGGAGATCGAGGCGACGCAGATCGAGCACCGCCATGCGGACCAGGAGCTCGGGGCGCCGGGTGCTCGGCCGGATCGCGGTGACGAAGATCGGCGACAGCTCTCCCTCGGCCTGGGGTACGAGGTCTCCATCGGCCGGCGCCCACACGCCTTCGCCGGGCAAGGGCGGGCTCACCTCGGGCTTGATCGCAGGCGGCGGCCAGTCGTCCACGGGCGCGATCGGGGCCGGTGGCTCGCGCCCCGGGAAGATCTGCGGCGCCGCGGGAGCCGCAGGGCGCTTGTCGCCGAGGCGCACGAGGGCCGCGAGGGCCGCGGCGGGCAGCTCGCCGGCATACGCGCGCGCGGCGCGGACGAGCGCCTCGCCGAGCGCGCGCGGGCGGCGCGGGATGCGCTGGGCGCGCGCGCCGTACGGGTTGCGCGTACCGGTGGCGAGGGCCGCGCCCTGGAGATCGAGCGCGGCCGGGACTGCGTCGGCGCCGAGCGCCATCACGAGCGAGTCGGCCGTGAGCTCCTCGCGCGCCTCGGCCGGCGGCGCGCCGAAGGTGATCTCGACCTTGCCGATCCCCGCGAAGCTCCCCGTGTCGAGGAGCGCGTCGATCGCCGCGCCGATCCGCGCGGAGCGGCTCGCGCCCTGTGGCAGCGGCTCGGCGCCGCCGAGATCGAGGAGCGTGATGCCCTGCACCGCGCCGCCCGCGAGGGTCGCGTACGAGGCGCGGTGATCGCGCGCGAGGAGATCGCGCTCGTCGCCGAGCGGGCTCTCGCTGAGGTTCCACGCCGCGGCGAGGTGCAGCGGGCGGCCGCCGCGGGTCAAGCGCACGCGCGCCCGGTAGAGATCGGCGCGCGGCTCTGCGCCGGTCGCGCCGGCCTTCTTCGCGAGGAAGAGCACGCGGCGCCCGAGGAGCAGATCGGCGAGCGCGCCGCCTCGCTCTTCCCAGATGAAATCCTCCGGCCGCACCTCGCCCCCGACCGCGGCGCCGAGCATGGCGGCCACGCCCTCGGGCGTGCGCGGAGGAGGTGCCGGCCCGGCGAGGCGCGCGCCGGCCGCGACGATCGCGAAGACGACCGCCCAGAGCGCGCGGGCGCGGAGAAAGCGCCCGCTTTGGCTGAGCCGGGGCGGGAGGTTCATGAGGCGTGCGGAGGGCGAGCCCTCTTAGCATGGGCCGGGGCCCGCACGGCGAGGGAGCGCTACCGGGCCGCCCGCCCGCTCCAGGTCACCTCGTAGCGCGCCCGGTTGTTCCGACCGTTCGGCACGTAGGTGATGCCGCCGATCGTCCCCTCCATGTCGCAGATCGAGAAGATCAGCTCGAGCGCGCCGCCGGTCGCCACGAAGGGGCCGCGCGGGACGTCGCGGAGCGCCGGGTACTCGATGTCGAAGGTGCCCGAGGTGTCGGTGAGGGGCTCGTAGCGATACACCACGCCGCGCGACGTGGTGCCGGCGATGCGGTCGAACTTGGTGAGCAACATCGCGGGCGAGGTGCCGAAGACGCGGATCAAGCGCTCGACCGCCGCGCTCACGAGGGGGCTCACGCCACGCTTGACCGCGTCGTTGTTGAGCTTGCGCAGCTCGCGATCGCCGAGCAACGCGCGGAGCACCTCGTATACGTCGTTGATCAGGCGCGCGTCGATCCAGGCTGTCGCCACCGGTGGATCGAGCAGGAGCGCGCGGGCCTCCCTCGACACGCGATCGAGCACCGCGTCTCGCAGCGGGTGGATCGACACCTCGCCCGCCAGGCTTCGAAACACCGAGCCCTTGACCTCGGCGGGAGGCAGCGAACCGCCACCAGGAAATTCCTGATCCGCCATGTTTACAACGTAACACACAATGCATAGTGCGAACGGCAATTTGCGTCGAGAACGCAACGGTCAGCATCCCAGCGCGTTCGTCGCGAGACGCCCGGCCCCGGGGAATGGCTTCGGCGGGCTCCGGCGTACCTCGAACGGGCCGGCGGCCCGGGAACCTCGCGCCGCCCTGCGCCTCCCTTCTCTCTGCGCCCATGCCCCCTGCCCGCCGCCTCCTCCCCCTCGCCTCCTCGCTCGCTTTGCTCGGCGCCGCCGCCTCGTTCTTCGGCCAGGGCGCGCTCCGGCCCCGCGGGATGGAGCCCGGGCCCGAGGAGCATGCGCTCGCAGCGGCAGGCGCATCGGCGCTGATCTTCGCGGCCGCGAGCCTCTTCCTCGCGCCCTCCCCCGCCGCGGAAGAATGGATGCCCGCCCGCCCTTCCCGCGGCCGCATCGCGCTCGTCACGGGCGCGGCGGGCCTCGTGGCCGGGCTCGCCGCGAGCGCGATCGCCCCTTCGCCCTTCGATCTGCGCGCGCCGCTGGGCGTGCTGCTCGGCGCCCTCCTGCTCGTCCCGGCGATCGCGATCGCCATCCAGGCCGCGCGCCGGAGCGACGAGGCGCGCCCCGGCTCGATCATCGCGCGCGCCGAGCTCAGGGCAGAGCTCACGGTGATCGCGGCCGGCGCGGGCGCGCTCTCGGCCCTCGCGCTGCCCGACTGGATCGCCTCGTCCGCGGGGCTCGCGTCCCCACCTTGGGAGGTCTTCCCGCTCCTCGCCGTCACCGCGAGCGCCGTCGCGCTCGTCCTGCTCGTCGATCGCCTCGCCGCACGCCGCGTCGATCGCCTCGCCCGCGCGCTCGACGATCTCGATCAGCCGGGATCCCCTGCGATCGAAGCCTCGCGCCCGCTCGGCCGGATCGACTTCGGCCTCGGCGGCGAGGCGCGCGCCCGGGCGTTGCCGCGCACCACCTACCGCGGCGGCGGCCTGCCGGAGACGCTCCTGCTCGGCGACGTGGATCGCGCGCGCGAGACACTCCGCCGCGCCGCGATCCGCGGCGTGCTCGCCCTCGGCCTGCTGGAGATCGTCGCGATCGGGCATGACCTCGCCCGCGATCCGGAGGGCGCCGCCGCCTACCAGGCCGAGCTGTGCGAGGCGGGCGCGAAGGCCTCGTGCCGCAGGGCCGCGCTCCTCGCCGAGCGCGCCGGCCGCCCGCTCGAAGCGTCGAGCCACCTGCACGAGCTCGCATGCGCCGCGGGCAACGAGCCGAGCTGCCTCGCCGTGACGCTCCTCCACCGGCGGATGGCGGCGCTCGAATAGCGCGGCGCTCAGCGCCCCTGGATCACGATCTCCACGCGCCGGTTCTTCTGCCGGTTCTCGTCGCTCGTGTTCGGCGCGATCGGCGCGCTCCTCCCGTGCCCGCGCACCGTCAATCGCTCGCGCGCGATCCCCTTGCCTTCGAGGTAGCTCGCCACCGCCTCGGCCCGCCGCTCGGAGAGCTTCTGGTTGTACGCGTCGTCGCCGAGATCGTCCGTGTGCCCGTCGATCTGCGCCGTCGATCCAGGCCGGTGGCGGATGGCCTCGGCGATCCGATCGAGCGCCTCGGGCGCCGCCGGCCCGAGCGCGTCGCTGTCGAGCGAGAAGAGCAGCTCGCCGGGCAAGAGCACCTTCTGATCGGCGTGGAGCACGCCCACCGCGTCGATGTCGGCGCCGGGCCAGAAATCGCTCTCCGCGCCCTGGTGGGGGATGTCGCGCAGCCGCACGTACGAGAACACCTCGTCCGGCGACACGTAGGGCCCGATGTCGATCGCCGCGTTGCCGCCGATCACCTCGCCCACGCTCGTCCAGCGCTTGCCGTCCGGGCTGATGAAGACCGCGATCCCTTCCACGCTCGGGCCGATCTCGAACACGAAGAGGTCCGGCCCCTCCCCGTCCGTCAGCGCGCCCTCCGCGAAGCGCAGCGTGAGGAAGCCCCCGTTGCCGAGGCTCACCGCGCGCGGCAGGCGGTGCGTGTCCGGTACGTAGTCGGGTGGCCCGAGCGCCTCCTTCGGGTGCTGCCCCTCGGGGATCGGCGCGGGCCCGCCGACCTCGTACTCGATGACCTCCTCGGCGAAGGACAATCGGCCCACTGGATATCCGACGACCGCTCCATGCGTGTCGTGAATGACCTGGCTCACGCTCTGCCCGGGCGTCGGGTAGCTCCCGAGCTCGCGCTCGAGCTGGCGATCGCTCTTCGGGACGAAGTGGCTCGCGTCGATCGCGCCGTGGCGCCCGCTCGGCACGCAGCCCACGATCGAGGCCACGAGGCCGAGCGGGAGCAGGGCGCGCTTCATCACGTGGAGGGATGGAACCGGGGGCGCCGGCGTCCTTGGGTTGCCGCCTCAGGGCCGCGGCGCGATGCCGAGCAGCTCGCGGGCGCGGAACGGATCGACCACCTCGCGCCCGATCGATCGGGCGTACTCCGCGGCGCGGGCCACGAGCGGGGCGCTGCCCTCGGCGAGCACGCCCTTCTCCAGGTAGATGTTGTCCTCCAGCCCCACGCGCGCGTGGCCGCCGAGGCGCATGGCGAGCTCGGTCATCGGGCGCTGGTGGCGGCCCACCGCGGCCACGGCCCAGGTCGCGCCGACGGGCACCTGCGAGACCATGAAGCGGACCACGTCTTCGCGCGCGCCGATGCCGCCGGGCACGCCCAGCACGAACTGGAAGTGGAGCGGCCGCGCGATCGCGCCCTCGCCGAGGAGCGAGAGCGCCTCGTCGATGTGGCCGACCTCGTAGCACTCGAGCTCGATCACGCTCCCCGCCGCGCGGATGCGCGCCGCGAGGTCGCGGATGAGCGGGCGGGTGTTGACGAAGACGTCGTTGCCGAAGTTGAGCGTGCCGCAGTTGAGCGTCGCCATCTCCGGCTTGCAGAAGAGGGGCTCGGCGCGCTCGTCCACGCCCATGCCCACGGCGCCGCCGGTCGAGGTCTGGATCACCACGTCGGTCTTCTCGCGGATGCGCGCGATCGCCTCGGCGAAGAGCTCGCGCGACTGGCTCGGCGTGCCGTCGGGCCTGCGCACGTGGAGGTGGATCACCGAGGCGCCCGCGTCGGCGCAGCGCGCGGCCTCGTCGGCGATCTCCCGCGCCGAGATGGGCAGGTGCGGCGTCTGCTCGCGCGTCGTCTCCGCGCCCACGATCGCGGCCGTCAAGATCAGCTCGGTGTTGGGCGGGGTGACGATCACGTGCGGGGGCGGCGTGATGATCGGGCGCGGCTCGGGCAGCTTGGCGAGCTCGGGCGGGGCGGCCGAGAGCGCGGGCAGCACGAGGCGCGGGCGACGCTGGAGCTCCTTCGGGACCACGCAGGTGCCGATGGCGCGGCAGACCACGATCGGCTCGCCGAGGGCGTCGGCCGCGGAGGGCGAGAGGCCGCTCGCCCGGCTGTTCTGCACCACCTTGCGGGCCTCGAAGGCCATGGTGCGCGAGGTCTGGCCGACCTTGGTGATCACGCCCGTCGCCTCGATGAAATCGCCCGAGCGGACGGGGGCGAGGAACTCGATGGCCTCGTAGGCGCGGAACAGGCCCTCGTCGCCGTCGAGGCGGATCAAGAGCTCGGTCGCGACGTCCCCGAACAGGCCGAGGATCCGGGCGCCGTCGACGAGCTCGCCGGCGTAGTGCGCGTCGTGCGCGCCGATCCGGACGCGCAGGGTGACCGTGAGACCAACTCCGATGCTGTTCATGCCCGGGAGCGTTGACAGTCGCGCGCCGGCCGTCAAGTCACCCCGACGAGGCGCCTCCTCCACGGACGCTCCTCGGGCCCTCCACACCCCCCGCCCCGGGCCCGTGCCACGGTGGGGAGACGAGCGCGCGGCGCCTCCCCGTTACAGGACCAAAGACACGGCCGAGGGTTTTCGCTAATGGGAAACCCGGTGCCCCTCCGGCCACGGACGGCCCCCGCGCCCACCCCGGGACATTCGCATGCACTACGTCGAAGCTCGAAACCTGCCGCACCACGTGGGCATCATCATGGACGGCAACGGGCGCTGGGCCGAGCTGCGGGGCGAGCCGCGCGAGGCCGGGCACAAGGCGGGGAGCGCCGCGGTGCGCAGGGTGGTGCGGGTGGCTCGCCGCCTCGGCCTCGACGCGCTCACCCTCTACGCCTTCAGCGAGCAGAACTGGGCCCGCCCGACGGGCGAGGTCGACGCGCTGATGGGCCTGCTCCGCGAGTTCTTGATGAGCGAGCGCGACGAGATCCTCCACAACGACATCCGCCTCGTGGCCATCGGCGATCTGAGCCGGCTGCCCGAGGCGGTGCGCGAGGTGCTCGATCCGCTGCGCAACGCCTCGTCGCACAACGGGAAGATGACGCTCGCCCTCGCCCTCTCCTACGGCGGCCGCGAGGAGATCGCCGCCGCCGCGCGCGAGCTCGCGCTCGAGGTGGCCGCGGGCAAGCTCGACGCGGGCGCGATCACCGCGGCCGCCCTCGGCGCGCGCATGCCGAGCCTGAGCGCGGGCGATCCGGATCTCATCATCCGCACCGGCGGCGAGTTCCGTCTCTCGAACTTCCTCCTGTACGGCGCCGCCTACGCCGAGCTCGCGTTCTGCGACGTGCTCTGGCCCGATTTCGGGGAGGACGATCTGTTCGCCGCCATCGCCAGCTACCAGCGGCGAGAGCGGCGCTTCGGCCAGGTCGGCAAGAAGGCCGTGGCCGAGACGAGGGTGTGACGTTGCCGAAATCGAACCTGCTCATCCGCCTGCTCACCGCCGCCGTCGCCGGCCCGCTCATCCTGCTCCTGCTCTACTCGGGGCCGACGTGGGGCTGGCTGCTCCTCCTGCTCGCCGCGACGGTGATCGGCGCGTTCGAGCTCTTCGCGATGACCCACCCGGGCGACCGCGTCTCGCAGGCGCTCTGCGCGCTGCTCACCGTCGCCGTGCCCTTCGTGATCTGGCACCACACGTCGGACCCGAAGGCGCTGCTCGCGATCGTGCTGCTCGTGCCGATCGCCTCGATGTTCCTCGTGCTGCTCCGCCTCGGCGACATGCAGACGGCCGCCCTGCGCGTGGCCGCGGGCGCGTTCGGCCCGCTCTACCTCGGCGGCGGCATGGCGGCGCTCGCGATGCTCCGCCGCGACGCGGGCAGCGACGGGCCGGGCTTCGTCGTGCTCTCGCTGATGCTCTCGTGGTTCTCGGACACCGGCGCCTACTTCGCCGGCCGCTTCCTCGGCAAGCACAAGCTCTACGAGGCCGTGAGCCCGAAGAAGACGATCGAGGGCGCGATCGGGGGCCTCGCCTTCGCCGCGCTCGGCGCGCTCGGCGCGCACTTCTTCTACCTGAAGAGCCTGCCCCTCACCGACGGGCTCATCCTCGCGCTCGTCGCCGGCGCGGCCGGGCAGGCCGGCGACCTCGGCGAGTCGCTCCTCAAGCGCTCCGTGGGCGTGAAAGACTCGGGCGGGATCGTCCCCGGCCACGGGGGCATCCTCGACCGCGTAGACGCCCTCCTCGTCACGTCCGTCTGCACCTACCTGTACGTGATCTGGATGCGCTGACCGCAGCTTTTACGCATTCGTCGCCGATCGGCCCATATTGACGCGCCGCATGATTGAAGCCGGGGAAACGGCGGACTAGAAGGCGGGCTCATGAGCATCGTCGCCGAAGAGACCCCCGCAGCTCCCCCGAGCTTGACCTCCCTCACGTCCGGCTCCGCGCACAAGAAGTACGAGTTCTTCAAGGTCGTCCAGAAGTACCTCGAAGAAGCGTCGAAGGTCGCGGACATCCCGGACTACATCAGCACGATCCTGAGCCAGCCGAAGAACGAGATCATCGTCAACTTCCCGGTGAGAATGGATGACGGATCGATTCGCCTCTTCAAGGGCTACCGCATCCAGCACAACAACCTGCTCGGCCCCTACAAGGGCGGCATCCGCTACCACGAGACGGTCACCCTCGACGACATCAAGGCCCTCGCGGCGATGATGACGTGGAAGTGCGCGCTCATGAACCTGCCCCTCGGCGGCGGCAAGGGCGGCATCAAGTTCAACCCGAACCAGGTCTCGCGCGACGAGCTGCAGCGGATCACCCGCCGCTTCTTCCACGCGCTCGGCTCGAACATCGGGCCCGAGACGGACGTGCCCGCGCCCGACGTGGGCACCGACGGCAAGACCATGGCGTGGGCCATGGACACGTACATGAACACCGTCGGCCAGCTCTCGAAGCAGGCCGTCAAGGGCGTCGTCACCGGCAAGCCGGTGGCCTGCGGCGGCACCGTCGGCCGCGAGAAGGCCACGGGCCAAGGCGTCGTGCACTGCATCACCGAGTGGGCCGAGGAGAAGGACTTCGACCTCGGCGGCTCGACCCTGATCGTGCAGGGCTTCGGCAACGTCGGCTCGCACACCTCGGTCATCCTGTCGCGGCTCGGCGCCTCGACGATCGCCGTCGGCGATCACACGGGGTACATGTACAACCCCGAGGGCATCAACCCGCACAAGCTCCAGGACCACGTGAAGAAGAACCGCTCGATCGCCGGCTACACCGGCGGCAAGGCGATCACCCGCGAGGAGTTCTTCAAGATCAAGGCCGACATCTTCATCCCCGCCGCCCTCGAGGCGCAGGTGGGCATCGAGGAGGCGAACGCGCTCCAGGTGAAGCTCGTGGCCGAGGGCGCGAACGGGCCCTGCACGCCCGAGGGCGAGAAGATCCTGCTCGACCGCGGGATCGACATCATCCCCGACGTGCTCGCGAACGCGGGCGGCGTGACGGTGAGCTACTACGAGTGGGTGCAGAACAAGCGCTCGGAGTCGTGGACGCTCGACGAGGTGGACGGGCGGCTGGAGAAGGCCATGAAGCGGGCGTACCGCGAGGTGGTCGAGGTGGCACGGCAGAAGAAGTGTACGTTGCGGGTGGCGGCGTATGCGGTTGCTTTGCAGCGGATTGCGGCGGCGTATGGGGAGCGGGAAATCTTCCCCTGATTTCAGACCCTCCCATCCCCCCAACCCCCTTACCCTCCCTTCGGGAGGATAAGGGGGGGTTTCGGAGGGCCTTTTGGTCTCGATGTCCACGGCCCGCGGGCCCGCAACTCGCGGCCTTCGGCCGCTCAAACAAGCGGGCCCTGTTTCGGGCCTGGGCATGGGGGCCCGCAACTCGCGGCCTTCGGCCGCTCAGACAAGCGGGCCCCCTTGGGTCGGGGCTCGTGCTCTCCTGGTCGGTAGGGGAGAGCATGGGCTCGGTTCATGTGTCCTTCGGGGCGATCGCTGTCGATCCTTGACCCTCCACAAAGATCCCCTCCCCTCCCCGCATGCGGGGAGGGGCTGGGGGTGGGGTTTGAGCAGGGGCTTTTGCCTGATCAGACCTCGTGGAGGAGATCCCCTCCCCTCTCCGCATGCGGGGAGGGGCGGGTGGGGTTTCAGCAGGGGCGCTTGGATGGGTGGTCGGGTGATGGTGGAGAGGCGGAGTTGAGGTCATGAAGGGTGTCTTGTCTCCGGAGGTGAAGGGGCTCCCACCGGAGGCAATGGGCTGTTCTCGCGGACGGCGCTTGCGCTGGTCTGTCTGGTGGGGTTCGTGGGGCTCCCGTATGTCGTGCCCGGGATGGGGCGGCTTCGGGTGCTTTCGCCTTTGCCGGAGGGGGTGGGGGTTTTCAATTCGGAGAAGGTTTCGGTGGGGGCGGCGCCGGTGGCGACGGTGGGGAAGGCGGTGCTCGTCAAGGAGAGTGGGGATCAAGGGGATTTGAGGCAGCCGGAGGAGGTGGTGATTCCGCCGGCGGCGGTGGAGTGCCGGCGGTGCATGAGCAGAAGCCGCCTCGGTCGATCGAGGATGCTTCGGGGAAGGCGCTCTCGGGGTTCTTTGCGGCGCTTTCGGCGGCGGAGCAGAAGAAGGGGGTGGCGCGGATCACGTATTTCGGCGATTCGATCGTGGCGAGTGATTTCGTGACGGCGACGCTGCGGCGGAGGCTCCAGAAGCGGTTCGGGGACAGCGGGCATGGGTTTTCGCTGATGGCGAATGCCTGGCCGGGGTATTTCCACAACGACGTGACGCGGTTTGCGGCGCCGGGGTGGCAGGTGAGCCGCGTGGTGGGGCCGTTCGCGAAGGATGGGTTGTACGGGCTCGGCGGGGTGTCGTTTCGGTCGGAGGGACCGGGGGTGTTCTCGCGGTTCGGGACGGCGAAGACAGGGACGTTCGGGCGGGCCGTGTCGAGGTTCGTGCTCGATTACCTGGAGCAGCCGGAGGGCGGGACGATCCAGGTGAAGATCGACGGGGCCGAGAAGGAGACGTTCGAGACGCGCGGCGCTGCGGTGAAGAGCGCGATCAAGAGCTACGCGGTGCCCGATGGGGAGCACGAGCTCGAGGTGCGCGCGATGAGCGGGAACGTGCGCGCGTTCGGGGTGTGGATGGAGCGCGACGAGCCCGGCGTGGTGCTCGACGCGATCGGGATCCAGGGCTGCCGCGTGCGCTTTCTGGATCAGAACGACGACGCGCACCTGGCGGAGCAGCTCAAGCTGCGGGATGCGCAGCTCAACGTGTTCCAGTACGGGATGAACGAGAGCGAGGACGGGGAGGCGTACCCGCTCGATCAGTACGAGGCGACGATGAAGTCGCTGCTCTTGCAGTTCAAGAGCGCGGTGCCCTCGGCGTCGTGCCTGCTCGTGGGGCCGCTCGATCGCGTGGACAAGAAGGGCGAGAGCTTCCGGAGCCGTCCGGTGATCCCGAAGCTCGCCGCGATCCAGCGAAGGGTGGCCGGCGAGGTGGGCTGCGCCTACTGGGATACGCTGAGCGCGATGGGCGGGCCGGGATCGATGGGGACCTGGTTCCAGCGCGGGCTCGGCGGGGCCGATCTGGCCCACCCGTCGAGCGCCGGCTCCGAGGTGCTGGGCAACTGGATCTACCTGGCGCTGATGGAAGCCTACGAGGCGCGCCCGAAGCCCTGAGCACAGGCTTTTGCACACCGCCGCGACAGAGTAGGCTCGCGCGCGTGACGAGGCTCTGGAGCGTGACGCGCACGATCGGTGGAACCGTTGCGGCGCTGCTCTTCGTGACGTTGCACGCACGCACCGCGTCGGCGGAAGAGGCAAGCGCGAGCGTTGCGAAGGCGCCCGAGAAGCGGGGGACGAGCGCGGGGGAGGTGCTGCGCTGGGTGCCGAAGGTGCTTGGTTTTCCGGTGTATGCGGTGACGGAGTATGGCATCCACCGGCCGCTCTCCGCCGTGCTCGACAGGGCGGACACGCGCGGGTGGGTGACGAAGATCGCGGAGCTCTGGACGTTCGGGCCCGAGGGGCGGATCGGGATCGTGCCGAGCGCGCGCTTCGATCTCGGGTTGCGGCCGAGCCTCGGGATCTACGGGTTTTACGATGATTTTTTGACGAGGAAGAACGCGCTGCGGCTCCACGCGGCGACGGGTGGGAGCGACTGGCTCTCGCTCACCGTGGCGGATCGGATGCGGATCGCGGAGGGCGCGCAGCTCTCGCTGCGCTTCGATGGATCAACGCTGCCCGATCAGCTCTTCTACGGCATCGGGGCGCGCTCGCTCGAGTCGCACGAGGCGATCTACGGGGCGACGAGCTTCTCGGGATCGGCTCGTTTCGTGCTGGATCCGGCGCCTTATCTGCACGTCGAGGCGGAGGCCGAGGCGCGCTCGGTGGGCTTCGACGCGCGCCCGCGGTGCTGCGGCAAGACGCCGATCGCGGTGCGCGCCGCGGTGGACGGTGACGCGCTCCCGGCCGGCTTCGCGCGCGGGATCACCGTGCTCGGGCAGGCGCTCCACATGCGGCTCGACTCGCGCCCTCCGCGGCCCGATCCGCAGTCGGGCTTGATGGTCGAGGGCGAGCTCTCGCACGGGATCGACCTGCGCGATCCGGCCGTCGGCCGCTGGGTCGGGTACGGCGTGGGCGTCGGCGGATCCGCGGCGCTCGACGCCGAAGGCAGGACGCTCTTGCTCACCGTGACGACGCGCTTCGTCGATCCGCAAGGGAACAGCGCCGTGCCCTTCACCGAGCTGATCTCCCTCGGCGGCGACGCAGAGATGCCCGGGTTCCTCCCCGGTCGGCTGCGCGACCGGAGCTCCGCGGTGGCTGCGCTCACCTACCGCTACCCGATCTGGCGCTCCGTGGAGGGCTCGGCCGAGATCGCCGTCGGCAATGTCTTCGGCGCCCAGCTCAAGGATTTTTCCCCCAAGCGCATGCGATTTTCATTCGACGCCGGGATCCACACCCAGGGATCTCCCGACCATACCTTCGATCTGCTGGTAGGCGCGGGCACCGAGACCTTCGAGGACGGCGCCGCGCTGAACGCGCTGCGCCTGAAGATCGGGACGACCCGCCATTTCTAGGCCGCGGCGGCCGTCGAAACCGTGCGTCTCGCCCGATCACGCCCGCCACATTTCGCACTTCGTGCTTTACTCGGCGCGTCGCCGTGGGCATGAAAAGGCCCGCAAGGAGGCTCCTGCCATGAACATTCGCGCTCTCGTCACCTCGCTCGCCCTGCCGCTCGCCGCGCTCTCCATGGGTTGCGTGATCCAGGCCGCCCCGCCGCCGCCCACCAGCCAGTCCGGCGCCCTCGAGGTGATCGAGTTCGACAGCTCGAGCCCCGTGCAGATGGGCTCGGGCCTCGCCGACGGCAAGCCGCCGCGCCTCAAGCCCGGCGCCGCCATGGCCTACTGGGTCTGGCAGTCGCGGAAGGGCCAGTGGCACCTGCGGAGCACGACGTCACGCCAGGTGCACCGCTTCCAGGGCCGGATCCGCCCCCTCTCCGGGGCGAGCCTGACGGCGCTGACGCCGACCCGGAACGAGTGGAACGATCGTATGCGGATGAACGGTAGCGATATCGTGTTCGATTTCGTGACCCAGGGCGGCGAGGACGGTTTCGATTTCGGTTTGACGGGCAATTCCTGCGTGGAGATGGATCTGCGTATCGATGCAGCGCCTCATCCTAAGCTCATTGTTCTTGGCCAGACGGAGCAGTCGCCTGCGAGCGCGCATTTCATTGCCTGTCCCTGATTTGTTGCTGATTTGATCGGCGGGGCCTGCCGGGGGCTTTGATACCCTCCCATCCCCCCTACCCCCTTACCCTCCCTGAAGGGAGGGTAAGGGGGGGTTTAGTTTGTCCTCTCTCCTGCCCTGGCTCGCGGGGGGCCCGGAACTCGCGGGCTTCGCCCGCTCAGACAACCGGGCCCCTTTTCCGCGAGCCTTTGTGGCGCCGCAACTCGCGCCCTTCGGGCGCTCAAACATGCGGCGCCCTCTGGAAGGGCGTCGTGCTGATCTGACGTTATCGTCCGAGGGCTCGCTGACGCTCTCGTCGGACGAATCGACGGCATTCACATCATCGATGAGCTGAAGAGCGGAGGGGCGTCGCTTGTTTGAGCGGGCGAAGCCCGCGAGTTGCGGCGCCCCGTCCAATCGGGCCGCGGAAAAGGGGCCCGCTTGTCTGAGCGCCCGAAGGGCGAGTTGCGGGCCCCCCGCGGCCCAGGAGGAGCGAGACCAAAACCCAAACTCCCCCTTACCCTCCCTTTAGGGAGGGTAAGGGGGTTGGGGGGATGGGAGGGAATCTCAGGAAAATCAATACCCAAGCACCCTCAAATAATTAACCAACTCATCATAAAAAGCCAAATAATCCCAATCCTCACCAATCCCCGGAGAATCCCCGAAAAGCTGCCCCACCTCGTCGAGATGATCCCCTGGTACGCAACCCCAGAACTCGCCCCAGCGCGCGTCCGCCGATCGCACCAGACCATCATGGGATTTCGGCTCCAGCGCCAGCCCGATCGCTGCAAAAAGAGGATCAATCGCGTCCAGCTTGTCTTTCCAGGGTTGCATGAAGGGAACCACCACGTCGGCGTCGCAATCGTCATTGGGACCATGGAGCGCGGAGCGGCCGGCGATCGAGGCGTAGAAGACCCCGGGGGCGTCGGGGTGCTTCTGGTTGAACTCGGCGATCCCGGCCTGGGAGAAGAGATGGAGGGGCTTGGCGAGGTCGGTCTCGTTGCCGATTTGATCGTAGAGGGGGCCGCCGATCAGCTTGGCGAGGGCGTTGATGATGGATTGCGCGTTGGGGTCGGCGAGGAGCTTGAGGGCGATGTCGGCGATGGGGGTGCCGTGGTGGGGGGTGGCGATGGTGATGACGGAGGCGATGAGATCGGGGCGCTTGTGGGCCACGGCGCGGGCGTCGAGGCCGCCCTGGGAGTGGCCGATGAGGTTGACCTTGGCGGCGCCGGTCTGGGCGAGGAAGGCCTCGATATGGGTGATGAGCTGGTCGCCCCGGAAGTCGGAGTCGTTGAAGGGGTCGACGGCGGGGGTGAGGACGATCTCGCCGTTCTGGGCGAGGTGGTCTTTGACCTTGTAAAAATAGCTCAAAAATCCGGCGCCGGCGAAATCCTCGAAGCCGAAGAAGCCGTGGGCGAGGACGATGGGATAGGGCGGTCCCTTGGGTGGCGCGCCGCCTTGCCCGCCGCTGCCGGTGGTGGTGGTCGTCGTCGTGGTCGTCACGCCGGCGTGACCGCCGTGGCCGCCGGTGTCGCCTCCGCCGCCTGCGCCGGTGATCTCGCCGCCTGCGCCGGTGGTGCCGGACGCGGCGTTCGGGCTCACGTTGCCGGTGGTGCCGCAGGCGACGCCGAGCGCGGTGGCGGCGATCGCCGCGAGGAAGGAGGTGCGCACCGAAGAGGCTCGAAGGACGCGGAGGTGCATGAGGCTCCGAAAGGCAAGTTGCAGCGAGAGCGACGCGCCGGCGAAGCGCCGCGCGTTTTCAGCGTCACCGAGAGGCCTCGATCTGTCAAGCGACGGAGAAATGGAGTAGCTCTGCTGCAATGGTCCGTTCCCGTTACGTCCTCGCCGCGCTGTTCCTCGCCCCGCTCGCCGCCTGCGGCTCGTCCGCGCCTCCCGCCTCGGCGCCCGCCGCGGCCACGGCCACCGCGGCAGCCGAAGCGAGCGCCGCGCCTGCCGCCGACGACAAACCCGCCGCGAAGATGCCGGACGCGTGCGAGCCCGGAGACAAGGAGGTGTGCCTCCCGCCGCCGGGCTTCGTGAAGCGGCTGTGCGCGAATTTCTTCCCCGACGCGACGGTCGCGATGTTCGCCAAGGGGACACCATGGACAAGGGCGTACTCGCGCGTCAACGTGGAGGCGTGGAACGCCTCGGGCGGCGCCGCGTCGAGCGAGAAGCTCCAGCTCGAGGAGGAGCTGATCATCGTCGCGAAGCGGGTGCCCGAGGCCGGCGGGATGACGGTGAGCGGCGCGAGCGGCGGGAGCTACGACGTGCTGCGCTGGGACGGGTCGTGCGCGTCGCTGATGGCGGGCGAGGTGACGCTCAAGCCCACGCCTTCGCCCAAGTTCGCGAAGATCCCCTGGAAGAGCCTCGCGGACGACATCCAGGCGGCGATGATGAACGACGCGAAGGTGAGCCGTGCCGTCATCGAGCGGAAAAAAGAGTGCAAGGGCGCGTCGACCGGCGAGGTGAGCCTGAAGTGCGTGAAGGCCGACGAGGCGCTCGGCAAGGCGGTGTTCGAGTACGTGCACGGGGGCGGGACGATCCCCGCGCCCGCGAAGCTGCCCTGATCGATCGCGATCGCGCTCCGCGGGCGGCGGTGTTCCATTTCCGCGCGCGACCCCGCGGTTCGTCCAGCGTACCGATGCGGTCACGGCCCAGGCGCTCGCGCGACACCATGCTGGCCTCGATCTCGGCTGGGTCCGGCACGCCGTGCCCCGGCTGCGCCTCCTTCACCAACGCCGACCTCCACGCGTACTGCGAGGCAGGCCGTCATGCGTTCTCCAGCGGCGGTGCCACCACGGGCACGCTGGTGGGGCAATCCGTGCGCGCGGAGGGCAGGAGGTTCGCCGCGAGGAAATTGCCAGCGGCGCAGTCTCGCGCCGTGAGGTAACCGGAGGGGCCGGGGCCGGGGTTCAACTCGAAGGTATCGCGGAGCGTCCGGGGAATCGAGGCGTGCTCGTACACCGTGTCGTCCGTCGTCGCGGCCACCCACGGAGAGATGAGGATCGAGGGCACGCGCACGCCCAGGCTCGTGAAATCGAAGTTCGGGTCGGCGAGGTGCTCGAACCAGCCACCCGCCCTCGAGGTGGCGTCGTCCGGGGCCGGCACCTTTTGGGTCGGAGGCACGGAGTCGGCGAACCCACCGTGCTCGTCGAACACCACGAGGAGCGCGCTGCTGCTCCAGGCTTTGGACGCGCGCAAGGCGTTGTAGATCACGGCAACCAGGGCGTCTCCGGCGAGCGGGCAGCCCATGTTGGGGTGCATCGAGGTCGGCGCGAAGCTCGCCCCGGGAAGCGACCCGTTGACCCCATAGCTCGGGACCAGCCACGCGAAGCTCGGCAGCGTGCTCGGGTCGAGCTCCGAATCTTCGAGCTGGGTCAAGAGTGTCTGGAGCGGCGTGGCGGGATACGCCGCTCCCCCCTCGCCCTGAATGTCGCCCAGGCCTGGCCAGGAGAAAACATGGCCCGACGGTGTGGACTCCTTGAGTTGCGAATTCCCGTCACAATAGATGTTCCAGCGCGAGGGGTCGGGGAACGACGTGAAGATGGAGGGCATGGGCACCTGGCCCGGGCTCGCGAAGACATAGTCGTCCCCGTCATAGCCGCCGCTGGTGCCGCAGAGCGCGAAGAGGCGGTTCGGCCCCGTGGGACCGGGGACGCTGCTGAACCACCGGGTGAAGGTGCAAAAGCTCCTGGCCAGCGTCTGGAGCGCCGGGAGCTGGGGCACGTCCGGATCATAGGCATAGAGTGGGAACTGCGGGTTCCCCCTGGAGTTCGCGGCGAGGAAGCTCGCGACGAAGCCCGTGTTCGTCGGCGTGCTCCCGCCGTCGAAGATCTGTGTCTGGACGCAGCAGAACTCGTGCGGGAGGTCGGGATCGACGTCGTTCGTCGAATCGGGCCACTCGGCCGGGAGATAGGCCAGATTGCCCTGACTGTCGCGCGCCCACACCATGGGGACCCCCTTCTGGAAGACATACGCTTGGGTCTCGCTCTGGTTCTTGAAGCTGGGGTTGGGCAGGTCGCCTACGCCGGGCACGAAGCCGAGGATGCGGTCGAAGGAATTGTTCTCGAGCATGAGGACGAAGATGTGCTCGATGGGACAAACATGGGAGCTTTGAGAGGGGATGGACATGGGATGCTACCTCGGTTTGGCGGTTGGACCAGGAGCCGACCTTCGGGCGCGCGGACCGGTCGCGGCGCTCCCCTGACGGGCGGTTCGTGCCCGGGATCCAATCAAGTGTCGTGCCGCCTGCAGATCGATCCCCTTTCTCGACGAGATCGCCGGGGCGCATCACCCTCGGAGGACGAAGCCGTGCCCGCGGCCGGAGCGCGGAGAGCTTCGCCCCACTCGACGGTTCCACGATCGAACGTGTGTGCGCACGTGCGCGCACGTGCGGGCCGCGCGCCGGAGCGCCCGGGAGCGCCTTCCGAGGAGGCGATTTCGGCCGGCGAAGCGGGCGAGATGGGCTGGCATCGAGCTTGATATGTCGACTGGCACCCCCGACGCTCCAGAGAGCGACGGGCGATCCGCGAGCGGGCACGAACATCCGCTCGCGGAGAGGCCACCACAACGTCAAGCCCCGCACGAGGAACATCATGGACAACGCGATCTACACTGGCACTCCGATCTCCACCACCCCGCCTTCCGGCTTCAACGCGCCGGCCGAGGTCGTCGCGGTCGCGGGCGCCGGGGTTCACTCCTACGCATCCCTGCGCGATAACGACAGCGACACGCGCTCTCACCTGGCGGCTTTCGTGATGTCCGCGGATGGGACGCAGGTCGAACAGCGATTCACCATCCGCTCGGCGACCACCCCCAGCGGCCCCGTGTTTCAGATCTACATGGGCAACGAGCCCGAGGCCGGCGGGACGCCGGTGCTGAGCATCGACATGAGCGGCAACGTCACCATCGCAGGTAACTTGATCCAGAACTCCCTCCCCGCTGGGAGCTCTCCGGCCGCCGGAAGGTAGGGCACGTACGGGGACGCGGGCGGGCCGCTCTTCTCGACGAAGCGGTCGAGCGCGGCCAGGCTCCGGTCGGACGCGCCGCGGCGCAGGTGCCGGACGAGCAGCGGGATGTCGTCGCACCGCGCCGCGAGATCGGGCAGCGCGAGACGGAGGGCGAGGCGCGCAACGAGGTCGTGCCTGGGCACGAAGGCGTCGCGGTTGGTCCCCCCGATCAGCCTGAAATCCAAGCGCTCTCGCCCGAGGTCCCGCGCGGGTGGTGCTCGCCCTGCTCGTCGAGCACCCCCCGCAGGCCCGGCGAGCGCAGGCCGCCGAGCGTCAGGCGCTGGAACCTCGGTCGGGTCGCCGGCTCCGTCGCTGCCATGCCGGCATGAACGCCCGAGATCCGCGAACCGGATCTCCAACGCCCGCGCAGCAGCCCAGCGGACACCCTCAGCAGCCCGGAGCGCGGGCGATGCCTTTCTTGAGGCGGACCATCTCCTGCAGCTCGGAGGCGATCTGCAAGGTGCGCTCGGCGGCGCGGCGCGCGCGATCTTGATCGTCGTCGGTGACGGCGAGGCGCGTGAGGAGCTTGCGGCCGAGGGCGTGGTGGTGCGCCTCGTCGGGCTGGATGGTGTCGCGGTAGAGCGCGGCGGTGTCGAGATCGCCCTTCTCGACGCAGTAGTCGATGAAGACCCGGTTGTGGACCTGGGCCAGCGCCTCGCGGGTGAACTGGCCGGCCGCGACGCGCTCGACCGTGCTTTCGAGGCTCTTCAGGAAGGCGAACATCGGGGTGCGGCCGCCTTCGAGGGGGCGGATGGCCGCGGTGTCGACGCCGAGCTCGCGGAGGCGCGCCTCGATGAGGCGGTAGTGCTTGGCCTCGTCGCCGCACTGGCGCGCGAGCGCGAGCTTGACCTCGACGTCGTCTTCGCCGACGAGCCAGAGCGCCGCCTCTTCCGAGGCTTCGAGCTCTTTCTTGAGCGCGACCGCGAGCAAGGCCGGGATGCCGACCTCGGCCGCAGGCTCGGCGCACGCCGCCGCCTCGCCGATCGCGGCGAGGCGCTCCTCGACGAGAGCGTCGAGCGAGGCGAGGAAGGCGGCCGTGTCCACGATCAGCTCGCGGGCTTGGGAGGGACGTACTCGGTGGGGAGCGCCGCGCCCTCACCGAAGAAGTACTTCTCCATCTCGGTCATCCAGATCCGCTGGCCGGACTCGGAGATGAGGTCGAGGCGGTACTCGTTGATGAGCATCTTGCTGTGCTCGAGCCACATCTTCCACGCCTCCTTGGAGACGTTGTCGAAGACGCGCTGGCCGAGCTCGCCCTTGATCGGCGGCTTGTCGAGCCCCTCGGCCTCACGGCCGAGCTTGATGCACTGGATCATCTTTCCCATGGGTAGCCTCGTGTCTCGCAACGGTCGATCGGACCGGGCTGATGTAGGTAGCCGAGGAGCCCGGGGGCGTCGAGGGGGTGCGCACGCCCACGCGCCCGGGTCAGGCGCCGCCCACGCATGCGCACGTCGAGCTTGACGGGCGCAGCCGGGACCGTATGTTGCGTCCCGGTGCCCCAACCCACGGGGGCGATCGGCTTCGACGTGGGGACGGAAGGTTTGTCTGCGTGCTGGCGGCTCCTGCTCCGCCCATCAAGCGGGACGTGTTACGTGCGAACGACAACGCATTCGCTCTCGCGGCCTAAGAAACCGTAGAGCTGTCCAACGGGAAGGTCGTCCTAGTACCCCGCGGGCATCGACCACCAGGGCTGGGTCACGCGAGGGCGCCCTCGATAGCGTGACCGAGATTCGCGAGGGATAGGTCGCGGCCGAATCCGCGAACCTCGCCGCTGAGGTACAGCGGCTACGCACGTGAACGAAGGCCAGCCTGAAGCCCTGCGGACCCGGGTTCGATTCCCGGCGCCTCCACCCCTGTTTTTTGAGAAAAAACTTCGCGCCGGTCATCTGCCCTTCCTGTACTTCGCTGCGCTCCGTACAGGGCGGGTCGATTCCCGGCGCCTCCACTCATTTTCCCCGGCGTTTTTCCTTCCTTTCTCTCAATTGTGTCCCGGTCGTGACCCGAGTCCGCGACCGGTCACGCGAACCAAGAGGCGGCGGACGAGGTCGGCCTCCCGCCCGCCACCTCTTCGTCAGCCCGAGCTACTTCTTCGGCGGGTTGTTGTCCCGACCCCCACCTGAAGGCTTGCCCGGGTTCGTGCTCGGGAAGCCGGGCTTGCCCCCTCCCCCGCCACCTTTGCCACCACCCCCTCCTCCGGATCCGCCGCCGCCTTTCCCGCCCCCTCCTGCTCCACCACCGCCGCCTTTGCCGCCACCACCACCGCCGCCTTTGCCGCCGCTCATGCTTTCCTCCGGGCCCTCCAGTCCGAGGGCCCCGAAAGTAGGACCGCGAGCTGAAGGACCATTACGGTAACGCGGCGCTCGTCCCGAGCAAGGTCGCGACCTCGCTGAACACAGACCAGGTGGCGCGCGGCGACAGCTCCCACTCGTAGCGTCGGGCAAGGAAGCGGCACCACTCATTGAGCGCTGCCAGCGAGGGGATCAAGGTGTCTTCGGCCTGCGGGAGCCCCAGCCGACCGCATCGATCTGCTCGCGCTCCTCAGGGGAGAGCAGATCGAACTGCGCCGCGCACCGCGCAATCCCTTCCTCGATATCCGCCTCCGGCATGTCGAGCACCGCCTGTGCGTCGGGGTGGATCGAACGCTTGGGCCCGGATGCGGCACCGAGGTCAGCGAACGGCGGCGGGGTCATGGAGCAAGGCTACCACATCGCGGGGCGGTGGCCGATCACGCGATCGACTGCAATCGCGCGCGACCGGATGCCGGCTCACGCGCCACTGCCCGCGCAGGGCACAGGCGAAGCACCGCGACCGCGCGAGCGTGCGTCGCAGATGCTTGCGCTCGCACGGCGCTGTTATACGTCTGTAAGAACGGATGCGCGCGATGCGCAAGCACCTTTCCGCGGTCGGCAACAGTCTGGGCATCATCATCGAGAAGCCCATCCTCGAGCTGCTGCACATCGACAAGGACACCGAGCTCGAGCTCTCGACGGACGGCGTGCGCCTCATCCTCGAGCCTGTCCGCCCGGCGGGTCACCGCCGTCGCGTCGCCGCGACCACCGCGCGCGCTCTCGGCACCCACAAGAAGCTCCTCGAGAAGCCCGCGAAGTGACGGATCCGGAGTTCCTCGATGTCGACGATGTCCTCGACACCGATGACGAGGCGCTCGCTGCGTTCGGTGGTTCTGCGGGCGTGCGCGCCGCGGGCTTGCTCGCCTCCGCCGTCGGGATGCCGATGGCCCGCCTGAGCCGAGCTTGCTTCCGCCACGCGCACAGGGCAGGAATCTCTCGCTGTGGCTGACCGCATCCACCTCGACCTCACACGGCTCAGCGAGGTCTCCCGCCTGAGCCCGGCCGTCGTGGCGTATCTCGTGGAGGCCGCATCGGTCATGCTCAAGCTGTACCACCCGGCCCCGCCGCCCCCGACATCGGGCGTGCTGGTGCGACCCGCGACGGAGACCCCCGTGGCGCTCACCTGGGCAGAGCCTACGAACCAGCAGCAAGAGAGCCACCAGAACGAGAAGGACGCTCCCGAGGATGGCGCGTGCGCCGTCGCGATCGCCGCCGTTCACGAACTCGGCTACGTCGTGATGCGGCGGACCCGCCAGGGGTCGGGCTGCGACTACCTGATGGTGCCCAAAGGCGAGCCCGAAAACGACTTCCTCAAGCTCGAGGTCTCGGGAACGGGAGACGGACACCTCTCTGGCCGCCTCCAGGAGAAGGTTGCCCAAGGCAAGGGGGGCGACCTCCAGAGGCCGGGGATGGCCATCGTCGTAGGCTTCAAGGCCGCGCGGATCCTGGTAGAGGAATGGAAGAAGTGACGACCTTTCTCGAAGACCCCCGCGGACGCAGAAGCGAAGCCCTCGCCTTCGAGGCCGAACGCGCGTGGAAGGCAGGCGACCAGGCGCGGGGGCGCGCTCTCTTCGCTGAAGCGGCCGACCTCGAGTACCAGGTCGCCCGCGACGTCCCCGGTGACCAGGCACGCGTGCGCGGTGTGCTAGCGATCAGCGCGGTCGCGCTCTGGCTCGATGCGCGCCGCTACGACGACGCCTCCCGGGCGGCGTGCGAGTTCCTGGCGCGGCCCGAGACGATCAGCGAGCAGGCGCGCGAAGATCTCCAGGTGCTTCTCGAACGGGCGTTCCGTGAGAAGGCGCTGGCGAAGTCCGTCGGCGATCTGACGGATGCTGTCCCGATCGAGGTGAAGCTCTCCGGCGGGCTGGTTCGGGCGGGCATCGCCCCCGCCGCATTGATCCGGGAGCGCCAAGAGGTCGTGACCGCCCTCGTCGTGCGCGCCGCCGAATGGCGCATGAGGCGGCCCTTCCGAAAGGCTGGTGCCGCACGTCAGGTCGTGGACCGAATCCGCTTGTTCGAGGCCCCGGCGGCCGCCGCGAGCTACGGAATCCGGCTCTTCGTCGCATCCTGTGGGCCTATCTCGCTCCCAGGGATGACCCCCGACTCCATCGGCCCCGAAGAAGCCGTCGCCGAGTTCCTGGCCATCGCCGCCGCAGCCCAGCACGGACCAGAGGCCCTGCGCCAGCATGTGGACCAGGATGCCTATTTGAAGACCTTCATGGTCGGTTTCCGAGATATGGCGCCAGACGGCGCGACAGTTAGCACCGTCACGTTCTCGAGCCCAACATGGCGCACCGCGGTGCCTCCGCTGGTATTTGAGCCCGCCCACCGCCAAAGGCTCACCACAGGGCTTCTCGTGCAGCTTCGCGCCGACGAGCGCGTCGAGGTCGAGGGGACGCTCAAGGAGGTGAACCTCCGAGCGCGCAAGCCATACATCGGCGTGGAGACCGCGGACGGCGACCCAGCGCACTTCTTCATCAAGCGCGGTGAGCTCGACGATACCATCGGACCGAAGCTTAACCGGCGAGTTCTTGTCTCCGGGATCAAGCGGAAGAAGAAGGACGGCACGGTGGTGAAGGACGCTCTCGATGTGGTGCTCGTTGAGGGCGAGCCCCGGGATGGTTCCGGCGGTTGAGCGAGAACCCAGCCGCGGGTAGATCGCACTGCTTGGGAGAGGGCGCCAAGCTGAAAGATCTTCTCAGCCTCGGCTCGGTTGTCGAGTCCGAGTTTTCCGGCTGGGGATCCACCGACGTGACCGTTGCGCCGGACGGTTGCGATGGCAGGTAAACGACCATGCCCGAGCGAGCCTTGGGACCGGTCAGGCGAGGTTCGGTGGGAGCATGACAGCATCATCCTGCAGGATCAACGATCTATCCTCTCTGTGCGATCCTTTTTTCAAGGATCTTTATCAGCCTTGAAGCACACTCCTTCGCCTTCTCTGGAGTGTCACACTCTGCAGCCTTGACCCGTTCAATCTTCGCTCCCTCGTGATCGAGGATCTGAAGACGAGCATGTGCTTCGGCAGGAGTTTCCCGATGATATGTATCTCCATCGACCTCGACCACCATCATCACTCGATCTTTGATCAGGACAAAATCCGGTTCTAAACGCTGGGGCTGCGCACCTCCGCGCAAAAATACAGGAAGGGGTGCAAACGGCACTCCCACGCTCTTAAGCGCCACAAAGAGATTTATCTCAGGCCGGGAACGAAATAGTAGGCCCTCGTGCTTGAGTGACGCTATGTTGTCGCTGCGCACCTTTCCCTGGTTGTTTATTCCTTCTCCAGAAAGATACCGCTGAGCATCTTCTCGCCACCGGATGTTTGGGGCAGCCTCGGGAAGGATCTGCACTCGTCGCAAATGATCGTTTTCGAACCTGGCAAAAAACGTTTGCGCCGCTTCGCAAATAATCCCCTCCGCCTCCTTAAGCCCATTCTCTTTGAGAGAGGAGTAAAATCGGAGATCGATGGCTAACGTAACGCCCCACGCGTAGGTTCCTCCGTTCCAGTTGTCATAGTCGAGCTGCTCAGAGTCAGGTCGTGCGCTAATCAGGATTGCGATCTCTCTTGCATTGCCATTCTGCTTGAGGATCTCGGAGGTCGATGCCAGTAAAGTCTCCAACTCAATCGGAAAACCGGTTGCCATTTCGCAAGGATACCGCAACCCGGCCGCCTCGCCGAGAGGGCTCGGGAACTTTCTTGGCGCCGTCGGGGATCCCGCTGACGATCACCTTGGGGTGGCTCCTAGAACCCCTGCCGCTTGAGCAGTTCCAGGACGAACTCCTTCAAGGTCTTCCCTCACTCGCCGCCCTCGCCTTCAGCCGGCGGTGAACCGAGACCGGCAGCTCGACCACGAGGCGGATCGTCTCCTCGGCCTCGGGGGCCTTCGCGGGCTCGGGGGTCTTCGGCTTCGACATGACGAAGCCGAAGGTCGCCGACCTATGCGATCCGGTCAAGTACGCGAATTTGTTACGTTTGTTTGTTTTGTTTGATCTGTTTGATTGAACAGCCCTACCCTTGGGGCATGAACACCATGACGTCCCCGGGAGAAAGCCCGCAGAAATCCGTGACCGTCCGCTTCAGCTTCGCGAAGATCGAGCGCATCGCGGCGCAGCTCGGAGGTCAGCGATGATCGCGCTGGCCATCGCCCTGGGAGCCGCCCTGCTCATCATCGTCGAGGTGCGAGCCCGCGCCTCGCGCAAGAGGGACGAAGCTCTCCTCCACGCCGTCGACGATCTCCACCGAGAGGTGCGGCGCGCGATCCCTCTGGCTGTCGAGGTCGACGGCGAAACGCTTGATCTCGGCCCGGAGATCGGCGAGCGGCTCGACGACCTCGCGGACAGGCTGCGCGCGGGGGAGCACCCGGAGTTTGCTGCGCTGGTTCAGGCGGGGATCGACGCCGACGACGATCCTTCGAAGACCCGTCACTGATCGAAGCCACGTGGGTTTGATATTTTCACGTTTTCATTGCCGCGGCGCTGATGAGCTCGGGAGGCGCGGTGAAATTTTGACTCGCCGCCGCGAGCCCTCGACTACCCTCGCGCCTCGTGCAGGATCGGACGCACCGTGACGTGGACGCTCCGGCGCCCCACGCGGCGTCGGGGGCTCACCTGTTCCTCTCGCTCGAGTGCGCTCGCCCGCTCGCGGGCCCGGCTCGCTTCGCGCTCGACGACACCGACGAGATCACCTTCGGGCGCGGCGCGGCGCGCGCCTTCGTCCGCGAAGGCCGCGACGGCCGCCGCTGCCTCGCGATCCGGGTCCCCGACCCGCGCATGTCCGGCAGCCACGCTCGCCTCGTGCGCCTCGGCCAGGGCTTCCTCTTCGAAGACCTCGGCTCCACCAATGGCAGCCTACTCGACGGCAGACCCGTGCAGCGCGCCCCGGTCACCGACGGCGCGCGCCTCGAGCTCGGCAGCACCATCTTCATCCTCCGCCTGGGGATGGCGACGCCGCCCGGCACCGCGCCCGATGTCGACGGCGCCTCGGCGATCGGCGGCGTGGCCGGCCTAGCCACCGTGATCCCCGCGCTCGGCGAGGCGCTCGGCAAGCTCGCCCGGGTCGCGGCCTCGACGGTGCCGGTGCTCCTCCTCGGCGAGACGGGCAGCGGCAAAGAAGTGCTGGCGCGCGCGGTCCACGCGCTCTCCGGCCGCGGCGGCCCCTTCGTGCCGGTCAATTGCGGCGCGCTCCCGGAGGCGCTCGTCGAGGGGCAGCTCTTCGGGCACCTCCGCGGCGCCTTCTCGGGTGCGGTGCGCGACGAGCCCGGCCTCGTGCGCGCCTCCCATGGCGGCACGCTCTTCCTCGACGAGATCGGCGATCTCCCCCGCGCCTCGCAGGCCGCGCTGCTCCGCGTCTTGCAGGAGCGCGAGGTCACCCCGGTGGGCGCGACGCGCGCGATCCCGGTCGATCTCCGGGTGATCGCCGCCACCCATCGCCGCGTCGATGCCGCCGGCGGCTTTCGCAACGACCTCTACGCGAGGCTCGCCGGCTTCACCCACCACCTCGATCCCCTGCGCGATCGGCGGGAAGATCTCGGGGTCCTCGTCGCCTCCCTCCTCGCCGCGGCCTCGCCCGAGCGCGCCGATCGGATCCGGCTCAGCCCGCCGCGGGGCGCGCGCTCTTCACCCACGCCTGGCCGCTCAACGTGCGCGAGCTCGCGCAGGCCCTCTCGGTCGCGGTGGTGCTCGCCGAGGGCGGGGTGATCGATCTCCAGCACCTGCCCGAGGCCCTGCGCGCGCCTGCGGCTCCGCCCGCTCCGAAGGAGGCGCCCGCGCTCTCGCCCGAGGACGAGAAGCTCCGCGCTGCGCTGATCGCCGAGCTCGAGGCGCGCGCGGGCAACATCAGCGAGGTCGCGCGCAGCTTCGGCAAGACCAGGATGCAGATCCACCGCTGGATGCACCGCTTCGGCGTGGATGGGGCGAGCTACCGCCGCGGTGGTGCCGGATGAGCACCGACGGCGAGCGCATCGAGATCGACGCGACCCTCGCCGCCCTGCCGCCGGGCGAGACGATCCTGCCGAGCACCGTCGCCGCGCCCGCGGGGCGGAGCGAGCCGGGCCTCTCACCGCTCACGTTGCCCTCGCTCCCGCTGCTCGCCGTGGAGGGGCTCGAGCCGAGGGGCGAGAGCGAGCCTGCGATCGAAGGCATGGGCGACGCGGCCGATCTGGCGATCACCGGCGTCCTCGGCGAAGGCGGGATGGGCCGCGTGCTCCTCGCCCACCAGCGCTCGCTCCGCCGCGACGTGGCGATCAAGATCGTCCGGCCGGGCGTCGAGGACGACGCCTCGCTCGACGCCCTCCTCGCCGAGGCGGTGATCACCGGGACCATCGAGCACCCCAACGTGGTCCCCGTCCACGCGCTCGGCTGCGACGCGGCCGGGCGGCCGATCCTGGTGATGAAGCGGATCGAGGGCGTGGCCTGGAGCGCGCTCGCGGCCGATCCGGGCCACCCGGCCTGGGCGAAGCTCTCGCCCTCCGAGGACGATCGGCTGGTCGCGCACCTCGAGATCCTCATGAGCGTGTGCAACGCCGCGCACTGCGCCCACAGCCGCGGCTTCGTGCACCGCGACATCAAGCTCGACAACGTGATGATCGGCGAGTTCGGCGAGGTGTACCTGGTGGACTGGGGCGTGGCCACGCGCGTCGCGGAGCCGGGCGATCCGGGCCCGCGGAGGGGCCCGCTGGTGGGCACGCCGAGCTACATGGCCAAGGAGATGGTCTCGGGCGACCTCGCGCGGATCGACGCGCGCACCGATGTCTATCTGCTCGGCGCGACGTTGCACGCGCTGCTCACCGGCCAGCCTCGCCACCCGGGCGCCACCATCCACGAGGCGCTGCTCTCGGCGCACGACGGTCGGCCCTGCGTCCACGGCCCCGGCGTCCCCGCCGAGCTCGCCGCGATCTGTACCCGGGCGACGTCCGCCGACCCGGAGGACCGCTTCCAGAGCGCCCTCGCGCTCCGCCTCGCGCTCGCCGATCACCTGCGCCACCGCGGCTCGATCGCCCTGAGCGACGAGGCCGCCGCGCGCTTCGCCGAGCTCCGGGCGTCCGGCGAGGCGAGCTCCCCGCGGATCGCCCTCGAGCGGATGACCGAGTGTCGCTTCGGCTTCACCCAGGCGCTCCGGGCCTGGAAGGACAACGAGGCGGCGCGCGAGGGCCTCGCCCTCTGCCTCGACGCGATGATCGAGCACGAGCTCGACCAGCGCGATGCGCAGGGGGCCCGGGCTCTCCTCGCCGCCCAGAGCGCCCCGCGCCCGGAGCTCGAGCGCCGGATCGCCGCCCTGGAGGCCGAGATCGAGGAGGCTGCGCGGCGCGAGGCCCGGCTCCAGAAGATCGATCACGACGCGGACCTGCGCGTGGGCGCGCGGGCCCAGCTCGCCCTGATCGGCGTGATGGCCCTCGCCGGCGTCGGCATCGCGAGCGTCATGCTCCAGCGCGGCCGGAGGCCCCCGACCCACGGGGAGCTGGTGATCATCATGACCCTCCTCTGCTCCGCCTCGATCACGGGCGTGGCCGCGGGACGCCGCCACCTGCAGACGGCGGTGAGCCGGCGGATGGCGGGCATCCTCGTGCTCGTGACGGCGAGCATGCTCGGCAACCGCCTCCTCGGCGCCGTGCTCGACGCGCCCATCCCCTCGATCCTCTCCACCGATCTCTGGATCTTCGCCGCGGTGCTCGCCGCCGGCAGCCTCACCCTCCAGCGCTGGCTCGCGTGGGGCGTCCTGCCGCTGCTCCTGGCCAACGTGACCATCGCGCTGCGGCCCGATCTCCAGCTCCCGGCCTTCGGCGGCGGCGTGCTCGGCAGCGTGACGCTGATCGCGCTCCTCTGGCGGCGGGCGACCCGCGCCTGATCCAAGCCCGAGCGTATCGGGTGCACGGGGTGTATCACCCCTGTATCAACCCGACAGCGGAGACACCCCGCCATGGATCCCCTTGGATCTGCGGCATTTCGCGCCTCCATCCCTGGCACGTGCGTTGCGATACCGCCCTCCCGCACACCCTGGAGGAGACGACGATGAACGCACGAACGATCACGATGAGCGCGCTGGGTTTTGGTCTGCTGGGCGCCCTGGGCATGCTGTCCGCCTGCGGCGCGGCGCCGGAAGGAGCCGAGGGCGAAGAGGTCGACCAGAGCGCAGAGGCGGTCGTCACGCCCAAGCTCGCGTACACGTACACCGATCGCTTCGAGCATGTGTATGACGACAAGGGCAGCGGGGCGACCCTGGATCTGTCGATCTGGCGCCCGCTCACGCCCCCCGGCTTCGTCTCCCTCGGCGACCACGCGGTCAGCGGCTATGCCTTCCCCGAGCACAGCGTCCTCATCGTCAAGGACGACCCGGCCTTCGTCGCCCAGCCGATCGGCTATAACCTCGTCTGGACCACCATGGGCATGCCGGCGAACGTGCTGGGCGCGATCTGGAAGCCGATCGCGCCGGCCGGTTTCACCTGCCTCGGCCACGTCGCCAGCGCCAATATCATCCCGCCGCCCCCCTCGGCCGTGCGCTGCGTCCGCAGCGACCTCGCCGTCTCCGCGCCGGCGACGATCCCCATCTGGAACACCGGCGGCGGGACGCCGAGCAGCCCGGCGATGATCTTCACCACCCAGGGAGGAAAGTGGCAGGCCGGCGCCTACGGCCTCTCCACCGGGACCTTCGTCACGTTCAACAGCCCGAATTACCCCATCACGGCCTTCGCGACCACCAACCTCGACGCCACCAAGCTCGTCCGCTCCCAGGCGCGCGACGTGACCTTCCTGGTCACCGCCGATCTCCACTACGGTGATGAGCAGATGGACAACAACGAGCAAGCCAACGCCGAGCTCATCAATCGCATGAACGCCACCCCCCTGATGCTCTGGCCCGCCGGCACCTCGCAGCCCCTCGGCACCATGGTCGGCACGCCGCGCGGCGTCCTCATCGCCGGCGATCTCACCGGGGGCGACAAAGACAACTGGTACGGCGTGGACGGGCTCAAGACCTTGGCGAGCCCCTATTGCTGGAGCAACTACGGCGGCGCCTGCCACCTCGACGGCTTCACCGACCGTTACGGCGGCGGCTCGAGCACCCGTATCCACTTTCCGCCTTACGAGGGCTATGGCAACCACGATGTCGACGAGACCTCCTTCGGCGGCGTCCCGGCCCAGATCGCCTCACGCACCGCGCAGCGCCGCCCTTACCTCGTGAACCAGAGCTCCGCGGCCTACTACTCCTGGGACTGGGAGGACGTGCACTTCGTCAACCTCAACTGCTATGCAGGCGGCAGCGGGCTGAAGTTCTCGAATGGAGGCCTCCAGTTCCTCATCGACGACCTGGCGAGCCAGGTGGGCCAGAGCGGTAGGCCGGTGGTCCTGATGCAGCACTTCGGGGTCAACACGAGCTTCTCCACCCAGGACCGCTGGTGGACCGCCAGCGAGCGCGCGGCCTTCCACGCGGCGCTCGCCGGCTACAACATCTATGGTATCTTCGCCGGTCACGATCACGAGACCTACTTCCTCGACTGGAACGCAGGCGACGGCGTGACCGCGAAGATCCCGGTGTTCCACTCCGGCCGCTACTGCTCGAACGCCGATTGCTCCGCCCACGCGCACAACCACGTCGTGGTGCACATCGGCGCCGGGGCGATCGACGTGGCCGAGATGCGCAGCACCGGCTGGAACCAGACCCGGACGATCCCGATCGACGCCACCACCGGCCGTCTCGTCAACCCCTGACGCCACCCGGGCGCCCCGCCTTCCGGCCACGCGAAGGCGGGCCGCTCGGACAGCGATCTCCTGCTCTGCGATGCTCTTCATGACGCTCCTTATCTCCTCTGCGCGCGCGGTCGATCGCGCGGCCGGGCATGACCGGCTACGGGCCCATGCATCCGTGCATACCGTCCCTGCGCCGCTGCGCACTTCCCGGGCGCGTCGAGCGACGTAGATTCGGCGCCCAGGAGATAGGAGATTCCAATGCGCGCTGCTTTCACCCCCGTCTATGGTCCTGCTGACATCCTCTCTGTGCGTGAGCTCCCGCGGCCCGTGCCCGGCGATCACGAGGTGCTCGTCGAGGTCCACGCAAGCCCCGTCACCGCGGGCGATCAGCGCCTCCGCGCGGCCGATTTCCCCTCGTTCACGGCCTTCTTCGGACGGCTGATGCTCGGGATTCGCCGGCCGCGGCATGCGGTGCAGGGCACGGGGTTCGCCGGGGTGGTGGTGGAGGTGGGGAGCAAGGTCACGCGCTATGCGGTGGGCGATCGGGTCTTCGGCGGTGTGCAGCATGGAGCGTATGCCGAGTACATCGCTGTCTCGGAGGACGGGCCGATGGCGAAGATGCCGGCGCGCCTCGGGTATGACGAGGCGGCGGCCCTGCCCTACGGCGCGATCACGGCGCTCCACTTCATGCGCCGGCTCGGCGAGGTCGAGCCGGGGGACAAGGTGCTCGTGCTCGGCGCGTCGGGCGGCGTCGGGCGCTTCGCGGTGCAGATCGCCAGGCACCTCGGCGCGGAGGTGACCGGCGTCTCGGGCGCGGCGAGCTTCGAGATCGTGCGCGGCCTGGGCGCCGATCACGTGATCGATCATCGCGCCGTGGATTTCACCACGCGCCCCGAGCGCTACGACGTGATCTTCGATGTCGCGGGGGTGACCACGTTCTCGAAGGCGAGGCGGTCGCTCACGCCGCGCGGGCGGTACCTCACGCTGCACATCAGCGCCGGCGTGATCGGGCAGGTGCTCCTCACCTCGCTGCGCCGAGGCCCCAAGGCGAAGTTCGCGATCGCGCTCGGCAACCGGGAGGAGATGGACGAGGTGCGCGACCTCGCCGAGCGCGGGGTGATCGCGCCGGTGATCGCGCGGCGCTTCCCCCTCGCGCGCATCGCCGAGGCGCACGCTGCGCGCGCCACGGGCGCGGTGATCGTGGCGATGCAAGCGCAGGCCTGAGCGCGCTTGGATTCCGGCCCTCCGGGTGCGATCATCGCCGCCCTCACCGGCCCAGGAAGATCGCCTCGATGTCGTCTCCGAACGGGATCACCGTCCTCATCATGTCCATCGCCTGCGGGATCGTCCTGCTCGGCTGGGTGGCCGTGGTCGCGCTCCTCGTGGTCTTCCTGAACCGCCGCGTCGCCCGCATCGAGGCCGCGTCGCCCACCCCGCCCGGCGGCTCCGAGAACGACCTGCTCTTCTACGCGCTCAGCATCTTCTTCTGGCCCGCCGCGCTCGTGTGCGCCGTTCATTTCATGAAGGACGCGAAGACGGCGCGCATGGCCCGCACCTGCGGTGTCCTCGGCCTCGTGCATGTCTCGGCCATCGTGATCGCCACCTGCGCGGGGATGATCGCGGTCGCGGCCTACCTGCCGGAGTGGCTCCGCTGAGCGCCCTGCGAACGAGGAGCGATCGGCCCTCGCCCCGGCGAATCAGCCGTTGATCTCGTGGAGCAGCTTGCCGGTCTTGGCGTCCCACACGCGCACCACCTTGCCGGCGCTCCCGGCGAGGTAGCGGCCGTCGGCGGAGAAGGTGAAGCTCGCCTCGGCGCCGAGGGCCTTTTCGAGCTTGATCTCGGCCTTGGTCTCGACGGTCACGAGCGAGGCGTCGGCGCCGGGGCGGGTCACCACCACGTGCGTGAGATCGTCGGCGAAGGCCACGACGTCTTGGCCGACCTTCGCGTGGTACGACGCATAGGGCTTGAAGGTGCCGACCTCGAAGGCTTTGACCCAGCGGTTGCCGCCCTTGGCGAAGAGGAGGCGGCCGCTGTCGGCGAAGTGGGGCCACACATGCTCCTCGCAGGAGTCGACGTTCACGAGCTGGCGGGCGCTCCAGGCGTGGAGCTCGAGCACCTGCATCCCGTGGCCGGCGGGCGCGCTCGCGGCGACCCAGCGGCCGGTCGGCGACAGGACGGTGGCGAAGGTCGCGCCGGTGTCGGTGCCGCCGCCGCCCGGCAGTTGCTTGCCGGCGCGATCGTAGACCGTGACCTGGGTGCTGTTGGCGGTGACGAGCTCCTTGCCGCCGTCGGTGAAGGCCAGATCGAAGACCTGGAGCTCGGTGAGGTGGAGCAGCTCCATGCCGGAGGACGCGTCCCACCAGGCGAGCGCGTCGCCGCCCGCTGCGACGCTGCTCCCGTCGGGCGCGAGCGCCACGGGATCGCCCCCGAGGGGGAAGGTGCGGAGGAGCGTTCCCGCCACGGTGTCCCACAACGTTGTACGGCCGGACCCATCGGACACGGCGAGCTTGCCGCCGTCCGCGCTGAAGGAGAAGCCGCCCGGCGCGGCGCCCGTGGTGACGATGAACCCCTTGCCCTTGGCGAGATCGGCGACGAAGAGGCCCTTGGCGAAGGGGACGCCCAGCGTGGCCCCGCGGGCCGAGAACCTCGGGTAGAAGCTGTCTCCTTCGAGGGCGCGGGCCTTGTCGAGCGCGGCGAGGGCGGTGAAGGTGGGCGCCGGGGCGGCAGGGCCGGCGCCCGGGGCCTTGTGCGCGCTCGGGGCGGGCGGGACGGTGCCGGGCTGGTGGACGATGGCCGAGGCGCTCGCGGCCGGGCCGGACGCGCTCGCGCGCGCGGTGGGGGCCGCCGAGGCGGCGGGGGGCCCGCCCGCGGTGGTGCCGGGGGCGGCGCCGCCTGGATCGCGCGGGCAGCCGAGGAGGAGGCTCGTGCAAATCGCGAGGGGGACGATCGGACGAGGACGCATGGATCGCGACGTACCGTGGATCGCGGCCGGAGGATAGCGTTCCGGCCACGGGGACGATGGCGTACGCTCGGAGCCGAGGTCCTCGATGCCCAAGCTCTCGTCTCCTCTCTTCGCCGCCGCCTCGCTCGCCTTGATCCCGCTCGCCG
Organism: Byssovorax sp.; assembly: GCA_046351295.1. Classification (GTDB taxonomy): domain Bacteria; phylum Myxococcota_A; class Polyangia; order Polyangiales; family Polyangiaceae; genus JAXLYT01. Next base: position 14,008 of record JAXLYT010000049.1, on the reverse strand, counting down.
CGATGGAGGCTTGCTCGGCCACCCAGAACAACACCTTCACGGGTGGCACGGGGGGCGCCACGAGCGCCACGACCGCGAGCGCGACGACGAGCAGCACGACCACGGGGAGCGGCGGGATGGGCGGCGATCCGGTGATCACGCCGGTCACGGGCAGCGGCGGTGGAGGCGGGGGAGAAGAGTGCGCCAAGGCCAGCGCCGAGGCGGCCCTCGTGCCGGTGAACATCTTCCTGACCGTCGACAAATCGGGCTCGATGCTCGGCCCCAAGTGGGACGCCGCGAAGCAGGCCTTCACCACCTTCTTCGCCGATCCCAACGCCGACTCGCTCCGCATCGCGCTCCGCTTCTGGCCCGAGGGCCTGTGCGACGACGGCCCCTGCGGCCTCGTCGCCTCCGACGCATGCGGTACGCCGCTCGTGCCGATCGGCCCGCTCTCCGATCCGATGCAGGAGCAGGCCTTGATCGACGCCTGGAGCCAGAACTCCCCCGAGGGGACGACGCCCACCTTCATCGCGCTCCAGGGCGCGACCAAGTGGGCCGCCAACTACGTCATCCAGCACAACCACACCGAGGCCGCCGTGGTGGTGATGGTGACCGACGGCGAGCCCGCGGCCTGCGATCTCGATCCGGCGCACATCGCCCATGTCGCCGAGATCGCGTACCTCGGCGCGGGCGTGCTGACCTTCACCGTCGGGATGCCCGGCGCCGATCAGGGCGTGCTCGATCAGATCGCGGTGGCGGGGCACACGACCAAGGCCTTCATGATCGGCAACGGCAACGCCGCGCAGGAGCTCTTGACGGCGATGAAGACGATCCAGACGGGCGTGCTCGCCTGCTCCTTCCCGATGCCCGTGCCGCCGGATCCGAAGGACGTGATCGACCCCACCCAGGTCGAGGTGAAGCTCACCCCCCCGGGCGGCGTCGCGGAGACCTTCCCGCTCGTGCAGGGCGCCGGCAACTGCGGTCCGAACGGCGGCTTCTACTACGACAACCCCGCGATGCCGACGATGCTCACCCTCTGCCCGGCGAGCTGCGCGAAGGCGCAGTCGAGCGCCGGCGCGAAGATCGAGATCGTCCTCGGCTGCATCAAGCACGTGGGTTGAGGGCCGATCAGGCGAGGCGCGAGAAGCGGCGCTCGGAGGACGGGAAGTCGACCCCGAGCGCGGCGCCGCTCAGGAGGCCGAGCACGAGGGCCACGAGGAGCGGCGCGAGCGCGGGTGACGCGGCGGGCGCGGGCGCGGAGCGGCCGAGCATGGTGACGAGGATCCCGCCGAGCAGCGTGGCGATCGCGATCCACTGGTAGAGGCGGAGGTGCGCCCAGATCTTGGTCTGCGGCTCGCCCCGGTACGACTCCTCGACGAAGCGGCCGACGCCGGTGAGCATCAGGTAGAGGCCGCCGATCAGGTGCAGCGCGGCGTGGAGGGACCAGAGGCGCATGAGCACGAGGGCGATGACGACGTTCCAGAGGATCGAGTAGAGCGGCGTGGGGTGGACGGGACGGCCCGCGAGGTGGGCGAGGCGACAGACGCGCGATCGCGGGTGGGTGTAGGTGATGCCGATCGCGGGCGAAGCGGGCGATCCGTGGCAGCAGCCCTGGACGAGGCACCGCAGCCGGCCGAGCGACTGGGTGAAGGGGCCGGCCACGGAGAAGACCGCGAGCATCAGCCAGGTGGAGCTGCCGGCGAGCGGCGCGAGCAAGGCGCCGAGGATGATGCCGACGACGCCGCCGTAGAAGCCGTAGGGCCGGAGCAGCTGGGACGATCCCTCGACGACCTGGGCCCAGATCGCCGAGCAGACGAGGGCGGAGAAGGCGACGAGGCCGATGGCGGGCGCGCTCTCGGGGCCGGCGAGGGCGCCCGCGATCGCGACGCCGACGAAGGTGGCGAGGGCCCCGTAGAGCCCGTGGTTGATGATCCGCACCCGGCCGATCCGGACCTCGCGCCACGAGTTGGCGATGCGCTCGCTGCCCCGGCGCAAGGTCTCCCAGATCGCGTCCGCGCGGATCACCGCGACGCCGAGCAGCGCGCTCGCGAGCACGCCGAGGAGCGAGCCTGTGCCGGCGACGAAGAGGCCGGCAGAGAGGGCGAACGCGCCGAGGTAGACGAGGGCGCGCGCTGCGGGTCGGATCTCCACGAGGGCGGCCGCGATCGGGAAGACGAGGAGCACCGCGAGCGAGGGGAAGGCGGCGCCGAACAGGCGGTGCTCGGTGGCGGCGAGCAGCGAGAGGAGCGAGGGCGGCTCGCTGCGGAGGGGCATGACGAGCGGGAACGCGAGCGCGATCGTGAAGCCGAGCGCGAGCGCGCACAGGCCGCGGAGGACGAGGCGGCGCAGGAGCGCGCGATCCGGCGCGAGCGCCGCGGCGAGCAGGAGCGCGGGGCCGATCAGCAGCTCGGGGAGCACCGCGGGAGGCCAGGCGGGCCAGCGATCTTCGCCGGGGAGGAGCAAGGGCACGGCGTCGGGCGGCGGGCCGAGGCGCGCGAGGAGCATGGAGAGGAGGATCGCGGGCAGGAGCACGAGCAGGACCGGCGAGAGGCGATCGGGGAAGCTCGGGGGCGCGGCGTCGTCCGCGGGGACATGGAAGGCCGCATGCGCATGCGGGACGCCGAAGCGCCGCGCGAGATCGTGGCGCTCGTAGCCGAGGACGAGCGCGGCGCAGCCGAGGATGGTGAAGGGGGTGACCAGCCAGAGCCCGCTCGCCGATCCAGCGTGGATCGAGGCCCCGAGGACCACGATCGAGAAGCCGGTGTAGATGGGGTGCGGGACGAGGGCATACGCGCCTCGCTCGACGAGGCGAGGCGGCGGGAAGGCGTTCATCGGGAGACCGCCGCCGTGCGCCCAGAGGGCCCACATGCCGGCGAGCAGGAGGGCGAGCCCTGCGGCGATCAAGGCGATGCCGAGCGGAGGGGAGGATATCGCCGGGAGCGGGACGAGGGGCTCGGTGGCGCGGGCCCAGGCGAAGAGCAGCGCGGGCACGCCGAGCACGAAGAGGGCGCCATAGGCGAGCTTACCCGTGAACGCCGAGGGGAGCCGGGGAAGGCGAGGGCTTCGCGCCTGCTGGACGAGGCTGGTCATGGCCTTTTGGACTGCAACGTTCGAGCCAGCAAGAGGCCCCGTTGGCGAACGGTACGAGGGACAACGAGCGTCGGTGTTGCTGCCCTATCGATCTCTCCGGCACGGCGTTTGCGAAGGCTTTGGATGAGGAGCGCCCATGAAGGTCCAGGAGATTGCCCTCTCACGTCGGCTCGTGCCGCAGAAGCTCTCGGCGCGTGACACGCCCCACGCCACCATCGAGCCGAACACCACGTGCAACATCCGCTGCGCGCGCTGCTATTGCATCGAGCAGCCCGTGGTGAAGCCCTTCGCCGAGGTGAAGGCGGAGATCGATCTGGCGCTCGCGAGGCGCAGGCTCGACGCCCTCTCCCTGCTCGGCGGGGAGCCGACGCTCCACCCGGATCTGCCCGCGATCGTGCGGTACGTGAAGCAGAAGGGGCTCGTCTGCATGGTGCTCACCAACGGGGTGCGCTTCCTCGACGACCCGCGCGATCCTCTGCTCGACGAGCTCTTGCGCGCCGGGGTCGATCGCTTCCTCGTCCACATCGACGAGGGCCAGAAGCACGTGCACGGGGACATCGACGCAGCCCGCCACCGGCTCTTCGATCTGCTCGACGCACGGAAGGTCTGCTACGGCCTCTCGCTCACCCTCTACCCCGGGCGCGAGGCGGAGCTGCCCCGGGTGATGCGGCGCTTCGCTCACCACCCCTACCTCGACGGGGCCCTCTGCACGCTCTCGTTCGATCTCGATCACGCCTTCGATCCAGCGCCGAGCGGCTCGCCGCGGGCCAGTATGCGCGAGGCGTACAGGGCGATCGGCGACGTGCTGAGGATCGAGCCGGCCGCGTACCTGCCGTCGAGCACGAGCGACGACGAGGTGAGCTGGCTGATGTACTTCTATTTCATCGACGCGGAGACGGGCGACACCTTCGCGATCTCGCCCGCGCTGAACCGGGCGATGAAGGCCATCTTCCGCCGGATCGCGGGGCGCGAGCTGTTCGCGGAGACGGTGCGGCCGAGCGCGGTGCCGGGCTCGTTCGTCGCGGCCGCCGCGGGCGAGCTGCTCTTGCACCCGGGTCGGGCCAAAGACCTCGTCCAGCTCTTCCACCGCGGTCATCGGGTGGAAAATCTGCGCTTCCACTACCTCGTGGTGCAGGAGGCGCCGCGCTGGGACGCGGAGCACGGCAAGGTGCAGATCTGCTGGCAGTGTCCGGACGCGGTGGTGCGCAACGGGACGCTCGTGCCGGTGTGCATCGCGGGGCGGGTGAGCCCGCTCGAAGGCAGGCCGCCGACGGCGCCGCCCGCGGTGGTGGAGGAGATCGCGCGGCACCTCGGCGGGGCCGGGTGACGCCGCAGGGCGTTCGCCGGACGGCAAGGATTGCATCGAGAACATCGACGGAGCGACGGTGACGAGCGCGCGACGGAGTGAATGAGAGCGGTCCTGTCCGGGCACCTGCTTTGCTTGAGCAGACGCCATGACCACGACATTCAAAGGGCTCGTTTACGTCAAGCATGGTCGGGTCGGCACGCGCAGCGAAGGCCCCGACTACATCCTCCAGACGGCCAGGCAAGAGCTGGTGCTGGTCTACAAGGACAGGCACCTCTGGGAGCCGGATTATCAGCTCGAGTTCTATTCGAGGCGCATGGTCGAGGTGCAGGGCATGCTCGACGGGCAGACGCTCAAGGTGGAGAGCATCCAGCAGATCCTCTCACCGATGCTGCCCACGGGCTGAGAGCACACCGCCCCAGTCGGCCGCGAGGATCGTCAGCTCGCGCCGGAGCGCCCGCGCCTGCGGGAGCGCGATTGGGCCCTGCGCGATCGGGAGCGCCTGGATCCGGGCCCGCAGCGTCGCGGCGCGCGCGGACAGCTCCGCGGGCGCCGCGGCGAGCTCCACGAGCAGGGCCTCGCGCGCGGCCTCGCGGATGCGCGCGATTGGGTCGGCGAGCAGGCCCGCGTAGGCGAAGGCCTGGCTGAGCTTGCGCGCGATCGGGCGATCATCGACCGGGCGATCGACCGCGCCCACGACCTCGACGTACGCGGTCAGATCGGCGCGCTCCGCGTCGGAGAGGCCGAGCGCGAAGCGATCGTCGAAGAAGCGCACCACCTCGCCCAGCGTGGCGAAGCGCCCATCGTGGAAGTACGGCGCGCTCTCGGCGAGGCCGAGCAAGGTCGGCGTCTCGTATCCATCGTCGAGCGCATGCGGGACGAGGCCGGGCCCGCTCCCGACGCGGTGGACGCGCCCGTCGCGGAAGAAGGCGCCGGGCTCGTGGCACGAGGCGCAGCTCTTCCCGTCGAAGCCGCGCATCGGCCGGACGAAGATCGCCTCGCCCCGCAGCGCGGCCTCGCTCGCCGGCGCGCGGAGGTGCCCCTGCTCGTCGAGCGCGGCGTTGGGCAAAAAGTCGAGCTCCTCGACGTAGCGCACGAGCGCCGCGAGCTCGCGGGGCGGGAGCGGATCGCCGTCGAACTCACCGGCGACGACGCCCTGCACGAACTCGGCGAGCGAGGCGGTGCGCCCGTCGTGCCCGTAAGGCGCGGTGAAGCGCGCGCCGCGCAGCGAGGGGATGTTGACGGGATCGTCGCGATCGTCGGCGGCGCCCGGGCGGAAGAAGCGCGTCGTGAGGTCGATGTTGCCCGGGCGGTCGCCGAGGCCGGGGATCGAGAAGGCCGCGTTGGTCGCGCCGTTGGGGTGGCAGCTCTGGCAGGAGATGCCCATCTGCCGGGCACGAGCGCCGAGCGTGGAGGGGCTGTGGAAGAGCAGGTCGCCGAGGAGCAGATCGGTCGGATCGCCGCGCGCGGGGCCGCCGGGCGGGGAGGCGATGTCGTAGCCGCCGGGGTCGTACTCCAGCGTGCGGAGGTAGCGGGCGGGGAGCCTCTCCGGCAGGGGGAAGCGGGCCGGGGGCGCGATCGTTGGAGCTCCAATCGTTGCAGATGCAACCGTTGGTGCGACAGCGACCGCGGGCGCGGCCGGCGGAGAGCAGGCCGCCGGGGCGATCAGGAGGAGGCAGGCGAGCGACCGGGGTCGCATCGGATCACTTGGAGAGGAGCTTCGTCACCGTGGTGGTGACCACCGTGGTGATGGGCGCCATGATCATCACGGTCTTGGCGTAGATCGGGGCGTTGTCGGCGGGGGAGGCCGGCGTGACGTCGCCGCCCGACCCGGCGCCGGGCTGGCCGAGGGTGACGCGGAAGGCGTAGCGCTCGCCGTTCGAGGAGCGGGCATGGCCGGCGAACTCGACGTAGATGCCGCGGGACGCCATGTCCTGCGAGCTGAAGGTCAGCTTGGTGCCGGGGCCGCCGGGCTGGTCGTAGCGGTTCATCTCGACGTTGACCTTGGTGTCGAGGTCCTCGATGTCCACCGGGCCGACGCCGGGGAGCTGGCCCTTGCCGGGCGCGGCGAGGTGCGAGGTGAAGCGGTAGGCGCCGCCCTTCGCGGGGCCCTTGGTGTTGACGGTGCCATCGACGATCGGGCTCACGGCCACGTCGAACTCGAGGCCTGTGCCCTTGACCACCGAGAGCCGCTGCGTGCCGTTCTCCTTGGCGCTGATGGTGCAAGCGAGGTGCGCCTCACCGCTGTGGATGAGCGGGGGCTCGGCCGCGATGTCGCCTGCGCTGATGGGCTCGGTCGCCGCCGGGGTGGCCGGGCCACAGGCGAGGAGAGCCAGGGGGAGCGCGAGGAGGGCAGGGACGGAGGCGCGCAGGAGCATGGCTGACGGTACCCAGGGGGGCGCCGGGGAGAAAGCCTGATCCACGGGAAAAGTCGCGTCGGCGGGAAGAAATTCCGGACCATGGAACAAGATCTCCGCGGCGTGCGTCTCACGGGGACGATGACCGGGCCGGCCGAAGGTCTCCTTCAAACCGCCATATCTTCTCCCGGCGATCTCCCAAGCCGGGGCGGCCGGGGCGGGTCTAGGTTGAACATCAGACCTCTCCCCTGCCCCCGCCTCTGGAGGATCTCCGCGTGAACGCGCCCCTGCCGAGCCCCGCGGTCGCACCTTCTGCCGAGCCCGCCGATTCGCGCGAGCCGCGCGACGCGCTCGACGCGCGCGAGGCCGGGCGGGTGGTGGCGGCGGTGCTCCTCTCGGCCGGCGAGCCCGGGCCCGACCTGTGGAAGCGGGCGAACGAGGGGCTCCAGAAGCTCGGGCGCGCGCCGATCGACGCGCGCGATCGGGTGCTGAGCACGCCGGAGGAGATCGGGCCGAAGATCCCGGTCGATCTGCGCCAGGGGCTCGCCGCGCTGCTCGTGGCGCTGAGCGAGGACGAGCCGCTCCGCAGGCGCGTGGCGCGCTCGTTCATCGATCTCTGGCAGCTCCCGCCGCCCGAGCCCGCACCTCCCCGCAAGCCGCCGAGCGCGGCCGAGCGCGTCGCGCGTTTTCTCATCGGCAAGCTGCCCCGCCACCAGGACCCGACCGTTGACCAGGAGAGACCGATGCTCGACAGCGTGTACCGTCGAATCGAGCCCGAGCCCGAGGTGGCGCCGCCGGTGCGCGACCCGCTCCGCCTGCGCGTCGAGCGGATCCGCAAGGAGTACCTCGCCGTCGTCGAGGCCGTCGAGCGGGTGGTGATCGGCAAGCGCGACGTGATCGAGCGCGCGCTCGCGGCGATGGCGGCGCGCGGGCATGTGCTCCTGATGGACGTGCCCGGCGTGGGCAAGACGCAGCTCTGCAAGGCCATCGCGGCGGCCGTGGGCGTGCGCTTCGGGCGGGTGCAGCTCACGCCGGACCTCCTGCCGATGGATCTGACGGGAGCGACGATCTACGAGGCCGACAGCAAGCAGTTCGTGTTCCGGCCCGGGCCGGTGTTCACCAACATCCTGCTCGCCGACGAGATCAACCGCGCCACGCCGAAGACCCAGTCGGCCCTGCTGGAGGTGATGGAAGAGCGCACGGTCACCGTCGACGGGCAGACCCACCGGATGGCCGAGCCCTTCCAGGTGCTCGCCACCATGAACCCCCTCGATCACGAGGGCACCTTCGCCCTGCCCGCGGCGCAGATCGATCGCTTCATGGTGCTGCTCGAGCTCGGCTACCCGAGCCCCGAGGACGAGGTGCGCGTGCTCGACACCCACCTCGCGCCCGACCCGGCGCTCTCTTTCGTGCGGCCGGTGATCGACGCGGAGAGCCTGCTCGACTGGCAGCGCACGGTGCCGCAGATCCACGCCTCGCCCGAGGTCAAGCGGGCCGCGGTCGACCTCATCAACGTCCTGCGACGCGACACCACGATGGGTCACAGCATCAGCCCGCGTGCAACGCTGGCCTGGATGAAGGCCGCGCAGGCCCGGGCGATGCTCGCCGGGCGCGAGTTCGTGACCGTGGAGGACCTGCTCGACATCGCGCCGGACGTGCTCCGCCATCGGCTGTGGATCCCGGCCGCCGAGGTGAAGGAGCGGCTTCGCGCGGCCCGCGTGCGGGCGCTGGGGGCCGGCCGATGAGCGCCCGGCGCGATCGGCGGGCGACGCAGCTCTTCCGGCTCGCCTCGCTCGTCCTGCCGCCGGCGCTGGCCTTCGAGCTGGCCTTCGGCGCGCAGCACCAGGGCCGCCTCCACGGCGCGGTCGCGATGACGCTCGGCCCGCTCTGGCTGCTCACCGCGCTCGGCCTCGCCGCGCGCAGCATCGAGGCCCTCGTCGATCGCTCGCGCGCCCGGCCCGAGGAGGGCAAGGCCTCGGCGTCGCTGCTCGATCGCCTGGCCTTGCTCACCTCGGCGGGCACCTCCCTCGCCTGGCTCAGCTCGTTCTCGATCGCGCTCTCGGTGTGGGTCGGCTGGGCCAGCTTGTCGGTGGTGGGCCTCTTCGGGCTCGGCCTCCTGCATCTGGTCGTGCTCTACCGGCTCGCCGTCGCGGGCGGCGCCGACCCGTTCCGCAAGGCCTCGGTGACGAGGAGCTTCATGCCCGCCACCGCCACCGAGGGCGAGCCCGTGCTCGAACAGCTCCGCCTGTCGAGGCCGCGCATCCCCACGGGCTTCCGCCTCTTCGCCGAGGGGCGCGTCGGGCCACGATGGACCACGAGCCGCTACGTCGTGGACGACGGCGCCTCCAGCGGCGAGATCGTCCTGGAGAGCGAGGTCGGCCCGGCGCGCCGCGGCGAGCACCGGGCCGAGCCGCTCCTCTTCTGGCTCCAGGATGTCTTCGGCCTCACGCGATCGCCCTACGTGCGGGCCGGCGAGGCGGAGCTCACCGTGCTGCCGCGCGCATGCCCGGTGCGGGGAGACAAGGCCCTGCTGAGCGCGGGCGGCGCCGACAAAGAGCCGCGCCCTGCGCTGCGCATGCCCACCGAGGGCAGCCTCCAGATCCGCGAGTACCAGCCCGGCGACGACGCCCGCCGCGTGCACTGGGTCCGCTCCCTCGCCACCGGCAAGCTGATGGTCCGCCTGCCCGACGAGGTCCCGCCCGATCTGCCCTCCGTGCGAATCGTGCTCGACACGTTCCTCCCCGGCACCGAGACCTTCTCGTGCGCCGCGCCGGCCACCTTGCTCGACGCGCTCGTCGAGGTGTGGCTGAGCGTCGCCGAATCGCTCGCCCAGCGCGGGGCCAAGGTGACGATGGTGCTCCCTGTCACGCAGCGAGGCCCGCAGGGTGACTCGCTCGCCGCCCGCTCGCTGCGCCTCGGGCCCGCGACGCGCGCCGAGGCGCGGAAGCTCGGCGCGCTGGCCTCGTGGCAGGCGAGCCTCCCCGTCGAGAGCATGCTCGGCAAGGAGCCGACGTACCTCGTCTCGTGCCGCGTCCAGCCGCTGCTCGCCGGCGGTGCGTTCGCCGAGAAAGCCCGGTGGATCGTGGTGCCGGAGCCCGCGTGGACCTGCTTCGACGAGCCCCTGCCCTCCCGCTCGGTCGCCCGCCTCCCGCTCCCGCTCGGCGTGCCCGACAACCGCTGGGCCCGCCGCAAGCGCGCGACCTGGGCGTGGTGGCGCGGGCTCGGCGCCCACACCGCGTTCACGCGCCACGCCTCCGGGATGACCGCGCCCCGCGGGAGCTTCTCCGCGCGCCCGATGCGCCAGAGCCCGACCGCGCCCCGGCAGATCGCGCTGGAGGTGATGCGATGAGCGCGCGATCGAGCCGGATCGGCGAGGCCACGGTGCCCCTGTTCTACGTGCTCACCGTGGTGAGCGGCCTCGCGCTCCTCACCGCGCGGCGCCTCGACGAGCTCGAAGCCATGGGCACGCTGTGGCTGAGCGTCGCCGTCGCCACGGCCGTGGGCCTCGGCCTCGCGTGGTTCCGCGCGCGCCTCTGGCTCGCGCTCCTCGTGGTCTTCAACGCCATGTGGATCCTCCCGGCGGTGGCCGTGCAGGTGATGCACCACATGACGGGCGCGTGGCCCGTGCTCTCGATCTTCCTGCTCGCCTTCGCGCCCGGGGCCCTCGCCGCCTACTTCGCGCTGAGCGAGCGGCTCGGGCTCGCCTCGTTCTGGTTCCCGGCCGCGATCTGGATGCTCTCCATCCTCGATCACAGCGACGACGGCGCCCTCGCCGATCCGATGAGCTGGGTGCTCCTCACGGCCCTCGCCACGCTGATGCTCGCGTCGTTCCTCCTCCAGGAGTCGCGCCGCGCCGCGCTGTTCCAGACCCACGCTTCGAGGCGCCTCGCGCCCGCGCGCCCGACCGTCGTGCTCCACAAGAAGCCGCTCCGCTCCGTCGCGCAGATCGCCTGGGCCGGCAGCCTCGGCCTAGTCACGCTCGGCCTCACCGGCGTCGTCGCGCCGCACCTGTTCCAGAAGGAGAAATTCGACGGCGAGCACCGGGGCGACACCGGCGCCGAGACGGACCGCGCCATGGAGGAGAGCGGCGCGCTCCCCTGCTGCTCGGGCTCGTCCTTCGACGACGAGCCCGAGCACCGGGTGCGCGAGTACTTCCCCTTCCTCCACCCGCGCGACGAGGGCCACACGGCCGCGCGCCCCGACGCTTGCCTGGCGTGCCAGAACGGCGTCCCGATCACCTCGGGCAAGGCTGTCGCCGCCGCGCCCGGCCCCTACGCGACCGCCACGCCCGCGAGCGGCGCCGCCGCGTGGAACGGCCAGGCCTGGAACGGCGCGCCGTGGACCAACGGACAGCCTCTGCCGGCCGGCACGGCCACACCCGTGGCCCAGGCGCCGGCCCCTCCACCGACGGTCGCGCCGCTGCTCCCGCCGAAGCTCCCGAAGCCGGCGGTCGCTCCCGTGCACATCGTGCCGGGGCACGGCGCGGCCCCGCCGAGCAGCGCGCGCTTGCCGCCCATCGTGGTGGTGAAGCGCGAGGAGCCCATCGATCTCTTCCCGTGGCTCGTGGCCTTCGCGATCAGCGCGATCGTCGCCCAGGTGAGCCTGCGGCCGCTGCGGCGGCACCTCGTGGTGCGCCACCTGCTCCGCCCCTTCTGGCGCGAGACGGTCGATCAGCGCGTCTCGAACCTCTGGCAGCTCGTGCTGATCGGCCTGCGCGACGCGGGGCTCTACGCCGGGCCGGAGGAGTCGCCGATCGAGCTCGGCAAGCGCGCGCAGATCGCCGGCGTCGATCTCTGCGCCACCGTCCTCGAACGGGCGCGCCACGGCGTGCGCGTCGACGCGGCCGACCTCGCGGCGATGGAAGACGCGGCGCGCGCGGCTTACCGCGAGGCGCGCCGCCGGGCCGGGATCTTCTCCCGCGCCGGCGCGTCGCTGCGCTGGCCGCTCGTCTGACGGTCCCCGCTCAGCTCAGCCGCTTCACCTCGCCCTGCTCTTCTTCGAGCGCGGCGAGGGCCTCGCGCAGCGCCTCGTCGTCGGCGTCGCCGGCCGCCTTCTCGATGGCGATCCGCAGCTTCGGCGCCGCGGTGGCGGAGGCGGCCGAGCGCAACCGCACCTTGCCCTCGTCGTCGAGATCGCGCCCGAGGGCCACCGCGGCGGCGGCCCGATCGGCGGCCTCCGCGGTCGGGCTCTCCACGATCCGGAAGAGGGCGTCGCGCGGCAGGGGCGCGGTGCGCAGATCGGCGTTCGAGCCGGCCCCGAGCGCGCGGAGCTGCGTGACCCACTCGCCGATCTCCCGCCCGTTGCGCCGCACCAGCGCCGCCTTGCCCTCCGCGTCGCCCCGCCGGTAGGTCTCCATCGCCTCCTGGATCCGCTCCTCGACGATCGCCACCGCCTCCGCGTCCTGGCTGATCGGCAGGGTGATCTGCTCGCCGCTCTGGAGCACCACGGTGAGCCCCTTGCGGTTCGAGCGGCCCCAGCCCGACTCGTAGCGCGCCACGGTCAGGATGTCGCCGAAGCGCACGAAGCGCTTCCAGAAGAGCCACTGGATCATCAGCCCGTCGGCCCCGGCTATGATCGTCGTCGGCGCGAGGAACGAGGCGATCATCCCGATGTAGCCGAACGCGAGCGGCACCGCGCCGAGCCCAATCCACGCCGCGGAGTGGGTGGTCGCCGTGATCACGCCGGTCGCCGCGAAGACCGCGAGGCCGAGGAAGAAGCCGCCGAGCGCGTAGAACATGTGCCTCCGCTCGCCGAGCGCGCGGGACATCGCCCGGAAGCGGGCGACCGTCTGCGAGGCGTCGAACCCGAGCGCGCGCAGGAGCCGGCGGCCCTCGGCGCGATCGTGGACGGCGAGGCGGATGGAGGGCTTGAACGCGCCCTTCCGGCGGAGGACGACCTGCGGGCCTCGGTCGCTCCGCGCGGGCACCACGAGCCCGTCGCGCAGCGCCTCGCGCGGGACGCGCTCCTCGCCCACCGCGAGCGCCTCGCGGTCGGCGTGGACCTCGACCGGGGCGTAGCGGGGGCGCGGCCGGGTCCGGAGCACGTAGATGAGCATCGCCAGCGCGAAGATCAGGCAGTGCAGGATGGTGACGAAGAAGCCCGGGCTCACCAGGATCCCCCCGAGGATCGAGCCGACCGAGAGGAGCGCGGGCGACGCGGCGAGCGCCACCATCCAGGGGTTGTGCCGGACGAGCTTGAGATCGTTTGAGCTGAAACGGTCGTCGGGGGCGCCTTGCATGGCCTGCTCGCTGCCCCGAGCCTACCACGCGCGCGCCCCTCGCCCCGAGGGCCCGCTTCACCCGCTCGCGCGCCCCTCGCTCTCCACGGCGGACACGCTGAGCGTCACGGTGTAGGCGTGCTCCTTCGTGCTCATCGAGAGGTCGCGCTGCTGGGAGCCGCGGGACAGGTCGCCGAAGATCTCCGTCCCCTGGAGCAGCACCTCCTTGCCGAGGCCGGCGTAGACATCGGCGATGGCGTCCTCGAGCTGCTCGAACACGAGGGGCGCCGCGCCGAGCTCGCCGCGGTCGACGAGGAGCGCGCCGTCCGACCGCTCGGAGGCGCCTCCGAGCACCGCGGGGAGCAGGGCGCAGAACAGCGCGGCGAGGTCGTCGATCACGCCGAGCTCGTCGAGCTCGATCACCGCCACGCCGAGGCCCAGGTAGCCCTCCACGGGGCGCGGCCCGAACACCCGCCGCGCCTCGCGCAGCTCCTCCACGGTGCCGCGCGAGAAGCTCTTGTGCGCGACGATCTCCACCGGCAGGGCGCCCACGGCCACGCGCGTCCCCCAGCAGGTCACGACCTCGATCGGGTCCTCGCCCCACCACTCGGGATCGCCCTCGTCCACGCACTGGATGCGGCTCACGGCGGCGGTGTAGAGCCGGTCGGTGAGGGCCGGCGGCAAGGCCGCGCGCGCGGCCGGCGGCGAGGCCCCGCGGCGGAGGAGCGAGGTCAAGGAGGCGCCCGCGCCCGGCGCGACCCGATCGCGCCACGCGACATCCTCGCGCCCCTCGGGCACCGGCCCGTAGACGGCCGCGAGCGTCGCGCGGGGGATGTCGTGCAGCGCGTCGAGCAGGCGCAGGATGCCCTCGCGCCCGCCGAGCTTCGCCTCGTGCGCGGCGATCACCTCGTCGAAGGCTCGATCCACCGCGTCGTGCTCGCCGGGCGGGACGTGCATGTGGCGATCGAGCTCCAGGCAGAGGAGCGGCACGAGGGGCGCGGCGGGGCGCGGCGCGTCGCCCTCGCGCGGCCTCCGGCGCTCAAGGCGGGCCCGCAGGTA
>JAXLYT010000048.1:0-90143 GCA_046351295.1 Byssovorax sp. | reverse complement strand
GCGACGGTCGGGCTCGCTTCCGTCGGTTGCGCCGGCGCCGAGGATCGCGGCACCGCGCGCGCAGCCGCGACGACCACCTTGAGCGCAGACGAGGCGCAGGCGATCCTCTTCATGCGCGAGGAGGAGAAGCTCGCGCGGGACGTGTACACCGCGCTCGGGGCGAAGGACCCGATCTTCGCCACCATCGTCGAGAGCGAGGAGCGCCACATGGCAGCGCTCCTCCGGCTCATCGAGCGTCATGGCCTCACCGATCCGGTGGCCAACCTCCCCGTGGGGCGCTTCGCCACACCTCGCTTCCAGTCGTTGCACGATTCCCTGGTCGAGCGAGGCAGCGCGTCGACCGAGGCCGCGCTCGGCGTGGGCGCCGAGATCGAGGAGCTCGACATCGCCGACCTCGGGGAGCAGCAGACGAAGACCGCGCGCTCCGATCTCTCGTGGGTCTTCGGCCGGTTGACCCGCGGGTCCAGGAATCACCTCCGGCACTTCGACGCCGCGCTCTCGGCGCGCGGGCTGAAATACACGGCGAAGCACCTCGATCCGACGGCTTACGCCGCGATCGTCGCCTCGCCGCTGGAGCGAGGGCCCGGCCGCCGGCGCTGATCGCGGCGACGGCGCGACTTCGACATGGGGGCTTCGTCGCGCGTCGCCTCGCGTCTTCACCTCAGGCGATCAAGGACGCTGCGGATTGGCCCTGGATCCGGGTCGGTGCGACATCGGTCAGCTCTTTCCCCAGGTCTGCCCTTCGAGCCAGCTCAAGAAATCGTCCCCTTCGAGGGTTCGGCCCGGATCATCGTGCCACATCGACACGATCTGCCCCGCCTTGCCTCCTTTGCCAGGTGCCATGTCCAGCACGTCGTGGTTGCCGGAGAAATCGTATGTGACGGGGATCCACGCCGGGATCCACCACGTTTCCTGGACCCCCTCGTCGGCCTCCACGTCCTCGTCGTTCTCCTCGAATTCCCCCTGATCGAACAGTTTTTTCCAGATCTTCCACTGCCGGACGATCCCTTGAAGCGACAGCAGCTCTCGCCCGCTGCACACCCCTTCGCCCGCCGGCCCGCCGTCATGGGCTCGATAGAACGCGCGCATGTCCTCCGGCAGCTTCACGCCGAGCGCCTTTTCCGCCTTCGCGAGCGCCTCCTCGCTCGCCCCTTTGGGCAGCGTCACACCCGCCTTCTTGGCGGCCCGTGCGATGGCCTCGATTCGCTCTGCCACGCTGGGCTTGCCCTTCTTCGCTTTCGGCTGCTTCTTGTGGCCCTCGGCCGATGGTGCCTTGGCCGGCGCCGGCGCGGCGATCTGACCGCTCTTCAAGCCCCATCCGGCGAGCTTCTTCGCCACGCGCGGGTCGGTCGCGGCGGGCAGCCCGGCGATGAACGTGGCGAACGCCGGCCAGGTGTGGCGCTGCGCCAGGTTGCCTGCGAGGAGGAGCAGCGTGTCGACGATCTCCGGGTGCTCGCCGGGCGCGGCGGCCCGCACCCGCGCGCTGAAGGCGGCAGGATCGGTGTGATCGAAGGCATGTTGCACCAGGTACTCGGCCGAGCTCGCATGCCGTGGCAGGTCCTTCTGTCGCTCGTCGATCGCGCCGAGCACCCGGTCGAGGCTCGTCAGGTCGAGGTGCCGGAAGAGGTCGGCCACCGACTCGTCGAGGCGCTCCGCGTCCGTCGGCACATCGGGCGGGATGGCCAGCGGATCGCGCATGCGCGAGACGACGAGACCCCCCTTGCGCAGCGCGGCCACGGCCTCGTCGAAGCTCGCGCCGGCGTGGAACCCCTGCTGCTCGGAGCGCTCCTCGTCCGCGTCGATCTCGTCGTCGGTGTACACCTCGGGCCGGAGCTCGCAGCGGTCGATGAAGTCGTCGATGGCGGCGAAGGTGATGTCGGCGTCGGCGTCCGACACATCGGGCTCGGGGAGGTCGCGGAGCGGGTCGAGGAGCGCTTCGTGCTCGGGGCGGACCATGTAGCAGCAGGCGCCGGTGAACGCGGCGGGGACGCGCTTCTTGCCGGCCTTGGCGTTCTTGCCGAGGCGAAAGACCCAGCAATAGGGTTTGGGCTGTCGATGCGTGGTGGGCATGGGCGGCATCTTCGCAGACGCGGCCGAGGACGGTAAGGCGCCGTGACCGGCGATCCGATGGACGGCGGCCCGCCCGAGGAGATCCCGGGTCGGCTGCTCGACTTCATTGCCTAATGTTCCGAAAGATTAGACAAACCATTGACATCGCCTGGGGCCGGCGTACCTTTCTCGCCGAGGAGACTCCCTTGTTCGAAGGCTTTGCCCGCGTCTGGACCCCGGTCACCCTGTCGGCCGACCTCCGCGCCGATCGACCGCTCTCCGTCAACGTGGCGGGCACGCCCGTCGTCCTCTTCCGCGGGCGGGACGGCGCGCCCGCGGCCCTGGTCGATCGCTGCCCCCACCGCGGTGTGGCGCTCTCGCTCGGCAAGGTGAAGGACGGTTGCATCGAGTGTCCCTTCCACGGCTGGCGCTTCGACTCCACCGGCCGGGTCTGCCAGGTGCCCTGGAACCCGGACGCCAAGCTCGACGCGCTCTCGGGCATCTCCATCCCTGCCGTCGAGCGCGGCGGGCAGATATGGATCTTCACCGCGCCCGGCGAGGCCCCGAGCGCCGGTCCCGAGATGAACGATCTCTTCCTGCGCGAGGACATGCGCGTCATCGGCGCCACCGTGGAGTGGAAGACGCACTGGACGCGCGTCATGGAAAACATGCTCGACTGGCCTCATCTGCCCTTCGTGCATGCCGCGACCATCGGACGATCGATGACCAAGCAGCACCAGGGGAGGATGGATATCGCCTGGGAAGCGCGGCCCTGGGGCGCGCACAGCTCGATCTCCATCGATGGCGCGGCGCAGCCCGGCTCGCTCGATTTCCGGTGGCCGAACCAGATGAACCTGTTCATCCCCATCCCCGGCAAGACCATGGTGCTGGCCGTGGCATGCATGCCCCTCGGCGCCGACAGGACGAGGCTCTTGCTCATGATGGGTCGCGATTTTTTGCGTCTGCCGCTCTTCGACCCGATCTTCAACTGGCAAAACGTCAAGATCGCCCGGGAAGATCAGGCGATCCTCGAGTCGTCCTCCCCGGCCGAGGTGCCGCCGGCGCGGGAGGAGCAGTCGGTGCGCACCGACGCGCTGACGCTCCATTTTCGCAAGCGCTATTACGCCGAGCTGCGTGGCTCGACCGCCGAGGTGCCCC
This sequence comes from Byssovorax sp., assembly GCA_046351295.1. Classification (GTDB taxonomy): domain Bacteria; phylum Myxococcota_A; class Polyangia; order Polyangiales; family Polyangiaceae; genus JAXLYT01. The sequence continues at coordinate 86,936 of JAXLYT010000048.1, read as the reverse complement.
CGCGCGGGCGCGCCCTCCCCGTCGTGCGCGAAGAGCGGCCTGCGGCGGAGTGATCGCGGCGTGATCGGGGCGGCCCGCGACACCGAAGCCGCCGGGTGCGAACGTGAAGCCTGCGGAGCGCGCACCCGCGACTACATCGATCGCCGTGCCGGTGCGTTCAGTCGCGGCGCGCCCCTGTGCTATCCTGCGCGTCCCATGATCGCCGTCCACCTCCGCCCGCGTCGAGGCCCGTGAGCGATCCGGCCGAGATCAAGCGCGGCGCGATCGGGGTCGCCGATCATGGCAGCGCCGACGCGCCGACGTTGATCGCCCCGGGCCCCGGGCCCACGTCGACGGAGACAGGCACCCTCGGCACCGGCATGCCGAGCTCGGGGCCGAGCGGGCAGGTGCTCGGCGGGCGCTACGAGATCCTCGGCCTGCTCGGCGTCGGCGGGATGGGCAGCGTCTACCGGGCGCGCGATCGCGAGCTCGACGAGGTCGTGGCGCTCAAGGTGCTGCGGCGCGAGCTCGTCGACAAGCCCGGCATGCTCGATCGGTTCAGGCGCGAGGCCAAGCTCGCGAGGCGCGTCACGCACCACAACGTCGCGCGCGTCTACGACATCGGCGAGCACCAGGGCGACAAGTTCCTCACCATGGAGCTCGTCGAGGGAGAGCCCCTCGGCGCGCTGATGATCCGTCGCGGCGCGCTGCCCGTGGCGCAGGCGATCGAGATCGCCGCGGCCGTGTGCGCCGGGCTCGCGGGCGCGCACGGCGCCGGTGTGGTCCATCGTGACCTCAAGCCGGACAACGTGCTCATCGCCCGCGACGGCCGCGTGGTGATCACCGATTTCGGCATCGCCCGCGCGTTCGCGGAGGAGGCGTCGGCGTCGAGCACCTTGGGCGGCTTCCTCGGCACGCCCGCGTACATGGCGCCCGAGCAGGTCGAGGGGCACAAGGACATCGACAACCGCGCCGACATCTACGCGTTCGGCGCGCTGCTCTACGAGCTCTTCACGGGCGAGCGCGCGTGGCCGGGCGACTCGCCCTTCGGCGTTGCCGCGGCCCGCCTCATGGCCCCGCCGCCCGATCCGCGCAAGCGGAGGCCCGATCTGCCCGCGGTGTGCGCCGAGGTCGTGCTCCGCTGCCTCGCGCGCCGGCGGGAAGATCGCTTTGCCGCGGTGGATCAGGTGCTCGCCGCCCTCGCCTCCGTCACGCTCCCCGCGCTGCCCTCGACGCCTCCTCCACCGTCCGCGCCGGAGCCCGCAGCGCAGGCCGGCGCGCCTTCGCGCGACAAGGCGGTCGCGGTGCTCCCCTTCCGCAACGCGGGCCCGCCGGACGACGACTACCTCGCCGAGGAGCTCACCGACGATCTGATCGACGGCCTCTCCATGACGCCGCAGCTCAAGGTGCGGGCGCGGGGCGCGGTGCTCCGCTACCGCGACGCCGCGGCCGATCCGCGCGACATCGGTCGCGAGCTCGGGGTGCAGGTGGTGGTCGAGGGATCGGTGCGGCGGGCGCGCGGCAACATCCGCGTGAGCGCCCGCCTCATCAGCGTGGCCGACGGCTTCCAGCTCTGGGCGAAGCGCTTCGACCGGCCCGAGCAGGAGGTGCTCTCGATCAACGACGAGGCCGCGCGCGCCATCGCCGAGGCGCTCACGCTCGACCGGCAGGAGCAGAAGCGTGACGTGCCGAGCAACCCCGAGGCGATCGATCTCTACCTGCGGGCGCGCCACGAGTACCGCAAGTTCTGGATCAGCCACCAGAAGAAGGCGCTCGGCTACCTGGAGCAGGCCGAGGCCCTCGCGCCGGACGACCCGATGATCCTCGCCGGCAAGGCGATGGTGATGTCGCGCATCTCGTTCTTCCACGGCGAGGGGCTGCCCGAGGTGCGCCGCGTGGCCGAGCGCGCGGTGAGCATGGCGCCGAACCTCGGCGAGGCGCGGCTCGCGCTCGGCTCGGCCATGCTCCAGGCCGCCGAGTTCGAGGGCGCGATCCGCGAGCTCCGGCGCGCCGTCACGCGGGGCCCCGGCCTCGCCGAGGCGCATGCCGCGCTCGGCCGTCTGCTCGCCGAGGTCGGCCCGCTCGACGACGCCATCCACACGCTCGAGGCCGCGCTCGCGATCGATCGCGACGCGCCCATGGCCCACGACGCGCTCGTGCGCTGCCACGCCTTCCGCCGCGACTTCGCCCGGGTGGACGAGGAGATGAACCGGATGCTCCAGATCCAGGGCCGGAGCGCCTTCGTCGTCATCGCCGCGCGGATGATGCTGTGGCGTCGCGACCAGGCGCGCGCCGCGGAGATCATCCGTGACTTCGAGGAGGAGCAGAAGCAGATCGGCATGCCCAGCGTGATCCTCGAGCTGGTGAGCAAGGCGCAGGCCCCCGTGGACGCGCTGAAGGCGCACTCCGTCGCCCAGTCGGCCCGGGGCGGCGCGCGGAGAAAGGCGTTCTTCCTCCAGCTCGAGGCGGAGATCTACGCCTTCCTCGGCCAGCCCGACCCGATGTGGGCGTCGCTCCGCCTCGCCGCGGAGAGCGACCTCATCGACATCAACTGGGTCGAGCACTGCCCCCTCTTCGACGAGTACCGATCCGATCCGCGCTTCCTGGAAATCACGGCTCCTGTCAAGCGCCGCGCCAGCGCCGTCCTCACGGCTTATCGCACCACCTGACCCGATGTCCCCGCTCCTCGCCCAGCCCCTCACCGTCGCTGCCTATTCGCCCTATGGCCATGTGCTCATGGCCTCTCCCCGCGGCGAGCCCGGCAAAGAGGCCAACCAGGGCACGGCCCGCCGCTTCGATCACCTGGCCCCGATCGACGATCTGCGCCCCGGGAAGGCCAGGTTGAACCTCTCCGTCTTCCGCTGCGCGCCCCGCGATCTCGCGATCTTCCGGATCACCCTGCTCGAAAAGCACCCGGCCTCGACGCAGGTGTTCATCCCCATGAACGCGAGGCGCTACCTGGTGATCGTGGCCCTCGGCGGCGACGCGCCCGACATGAGCACCCTCGCGGCCTTCGTGGCGACCGGGCGGCAAGGGATAAGCTACCTGCCCGGGATATGGCACCACCCGATGATCGCCCTCGACGACGAGATCGATTTCTCCTGCCTCGTGTGGGAAGACGGGTCGACCGAGGATTGCACGGTCGTCCCGCTGCCCGCGGGCCAGGAGATCCCGGTGATCCTCCCGGCCTGAGCAGGCCGCGCCGAGCTGGATCATCGCGGGTCCATCCCCGGTCCCCCAGGCCGGTCGTCTTCGCGCCCCTCTCGGCCACGGCGAGGCTCATTTTCGGGCCTTTTGCGCCGCAGCGAGGCTGGCGCGCTCCATGCTTTCCCGCGCGGGATGCCCTCTCTCCGCACCTCGCTGGCTGCGCTCCTCGCCCTCGGTCTCTCCGCCTGTGGAGACACCTCCTCGCCGGGCGAGCCCGGCCCGCGCGAGCCGCTCGGCGCCGCGAGCGAGCCGATCGTCGTGTGCCCAGGCCCGAGCACCTTGCCTGGAATCGATGTCTCCGAGTACCAGGGCGACATCGACTGGAACGCCGTCAAGGCCTCGGGCATCGTCTTCGCCATCGCCCGGGTCGACGACGGGTTTTACATGGATAAAAAGTTCGAGCAGAACTGGCCGGCCATGAAGGCAGCCGGCATCATCCGGGGAGCATACCAGTTCTTCGAGCCCGGGGACGACCCGAACGCCCTCGCCGACATCATGATCCAGAAGATGGGCCCCCTCGGCGCAGGCGATTTGCCGCCAACCCTCGATGTCGAGGTCACCGGCGGTCAGAGCCCGGCCACCATCGCCGCCAACATCCATGTCTGGGTCGACAAGGTCTCGGCCGCCACCGGCCGGAGCCCGCTGATTTACACCGGAAAATACTTCTGGAACGACAACGTGGGGAGCTTCGATTTCGCCGGTCTGCCCCTCTGGCTCGCCGCCTACGTGCAGCCCTGTCCGAACACGCCTGACCCGTGGAACGGCTGGACGATGTGGCAATACAACGACAACGGCCAGATCCCCGGCATCGGCCCGCTCGTCGATGTCGACATGTTCAACGGCACGATGGCCGACCTGCAAGCCCTGGCCTCCCCGCCCAACGCCGCGCCCATCGGCTGGCTCGACGGCGCCGACTGCGCGTCCGGCATCACCGGCTGGGCCCAGGACCCGAGCGCGCCCGACACGCCCATCGCCGTGCACCTGTATTTCGACGGCGTCCCCGGCGAGCCGAACGCCATCGGCGTTCCCATCACCGCGGGCAACCACCGCGACGACCTCTGCGCCGCCATCGGCTCCTGCAACCACGGCTTCATCTACCCCATCCCGGCGGCGCTCCAGGATGGCAATCCCCACACCGTGCATGCGTATGGCATCGACACCCAGGGCGGCAACAACCCCGAGCTCTCCGGGAGCCCCAAGGGCTTCACCTGCGCGCCGCAGCCTTTGCCGCCCCCGGGCGTGCGCCGGTGGATCACGTCTCCCGACGTGCTCTCCGCCTGGCGCTTCGGCTGGCTCGATGTCTCCCACCGGAGCGACGACGAGGTGAACGCGTTCCCCGACGGAGACAACCTGCCCGCCGCCCCCGAGGTGGTCCTCTCCGACGACGGCGCCCCGGAGGTGTGGGTGATCGACACCGGTCTTCGCCGCCACGTGATCGATCCAGCGTCGCTCGCCGCCTGGCACTTCGACGGCCCCGGCGCCATCGCCATCAAGCCCGCCGCCGAGATCCAGGCCATCCCCCAGGGGCCGGATTTGCCGGCGGTCCCGCGGTTGATCCAGGGCTCGATGCCCCAGGTCTACGTGCTCGACGTGCCTTTGCACGAGAGCATGGGCAGTGGTGGTGGAGGAGGCGCCGGTGGGGAGAGCGGGAGCGGCACCGGCGGGAAGGACGGGAGCACTGGAGAGACAGGGACCGGCGGATCATCGAGCACCGCTGGAAGAACGCTGCCCAAAGGCGCCTGCGCGATGAGCGGGGGTGAGGCACCTGGAGAGGGATGGATCTGGATGATCGGCGGTCTGGCGATGGCGATCAGGAGGCGGCGATGGACCTGAGGGGCCGTTCGGTGATCTGTCGAGCTTGAATTTAAACGCAAAGGCGCAAAGGCGCAAAGGCGCAAAAAAGAAAAGAACAAGGCATCTTCATTTCTTCTTGCGTCTTTGCGTCTTTGCGACTTTGCGTTAAAAATAAAACCGTTCGATGATCAAAAGGCCGTGCCTGGAATCAGCGCTTCGATCGAGCGCGTGCTCTCCACCCGAGCAAAAGGACCAACCCCAGGATCCACTGCCATTCCTCTTCTTGCGCTGAAGAGGCCAGCAAGCACCCACAGCCATGGGCCGACGGGGGTACGCCTGGCACGGTCCCTCCAGGGCTCGTGAGCGGTGTCGGATCGCCGGAGACGATGAAGCTCGCCCAGTAATAGGGGTGGTCGTGGGTCTTGCCGGCGAGCATCGCGAGCTGTTGGTCGCGCAGGGCCTGGCTGCGGCCTTTGCCTTCGGTGAAGAGGCGGCGGTAATAGCCGCTCATCAGGTCCTTCGTCCCCTCGTCGTCGACTTGCCAGAGGCTCATCACCTGGGTCTCCGCGCCGGCCTCCACGAAGGCGCGGCGCAGGCTGTACACGCCCTCTCCGCGCGCCAGGGTGCCCACGCCGGTCTCGCAGGCGGAGAGGACGACCAGCTTGGTGCCTGCCAGGTCGAGGCTCGCGGCTTCGAGGGCGGTGAGCACGCCGTCCTGGTTGCCGTCACGGCGGAGGTTGGCGCCGGAGAGGGCGATGCCCGACTGCACGCGCGCGTCGTGGGCGATCGCGGCGTCGGGGCCCGCGGGGGAGGGCGGGGTGTCCTCCAGGGTCAGGCCGCGGGTGTCCTTGTCGGGCTTCGGTGGGGCGGCGTCGCCGAGGGCGAAGCCGTGGGTCGCGATGTGGAGCACGCTCGGCGCGTGGAGGGCGCGGAGGGCGGCCTTGGTGGCGGCGGCGCCCGTCAACATCGTGGCCTCGGGGAGCACGTTGTGGATCGCCTCGGCCTCGGCCTGCGTGCCGGGCAGGGCGGGGAAGCGCGCGCGGGAGAAGTCGTCGAGGGAGAGGCCGCGGGAGCTCTGCGTGCCGGTCGCTCCTGCGCGCGCCGGCGCTTCGCCGAAGGCCGGGTTGGCGAGGATCACCGGCTTCTGGCCGGGCGGCGAGGGGTCGCGCAGGCGGAGCAGATCGCGGCCGCTCGTGAGGTAGCTCAGGCTGTAGCGCTGCACGAGCCAGTTGCCCTGGGCGTCGGCGAGGGCGGCGAAGGGCACGAGGTTCAGCTCGCCGTCGGGGGCGAGGATGATCGATCTGGCCTTGTCGAGCTCGTCCTCCACGCGGGCGAGGGTGCTGCGGTAAAGCCGCATGCCGAGGTCGAGCACGTCGCGGCGGTCGGGCGAGGCGAGGGCGCCGCGGAGCTTCTGGGCGAGGGAGTCCACCGTGTCGGCCGGGGCGAGGCGGATCTCCCGCACCGTGCCGTCGTGGCGGAGGACGTAGCCGACGTAGACGGCGGGCAGGCGGGCGTCGATGAGCGAGTGGATCGCGGTCGGCGCGAAGCGGAGCAGCTCCACGAGCACCGCGCCCTCGGGCAAGGCCTGGGCGATGTCGTCGATGGTCGGCGGCGTGACGGCGCTGCGGTACGCGGCGCTGGCGGCGCTGACGGCGGCCTCGGCCCGGCGCTCCCGCTCCTCGAGCGCGGCGAGGCGCGCGCGGTGATCCGCCCCGCCCGCGCGCGTCCCCCGGAGCACGAGCGTGGCGAGCTCGCTGCGCGCGGCGGAGAGCTCGGCGAGGAGCGCCTGGTGCTCGGGCTTGAGGTGGCGGCGCAGGGCGAGCTGCTGATCGGTGAGCGCGTCGAGCACGCGGCCCTTGCGGCGCAGGACCATCATGAAGGCGAAGCGGCGGGCCTCCTTGTCGCCGTGGCCGAGCGTGAGGCTGAGCTCGATCGCGTCCTCGGCGCGGTGGAAGAGGCGCGCGGAGTAAGCCTTCTTGTCGTCCTCGCTGCCGGCGGCGAGGAGCAGGCGCAGGTGACGCTCGTCGATCGCGTCGGCGCGGCGGCGGAGGTCGAGGGCGCCCGCGAGATCGCCCTGGAGCTGCTTGCTCACGGCCCAGTCGCAGTAGAGGTCGGCGAGGTCGGGGTGCTCGGGGCCGTAGATCTTCTCGAGCGTGGCCGCGGCGCTCTTGTAGAGGCGCTCGCCGCTGTCGAAGGCCGAGCCTCCGCCCCAGAAGTAGCGGGCGTAGCGGCGGCGGACCTCGGCGGCGGTGAGGCTGTCCTCGCCGAGGGCGCGATCGGCCGTCTCCATGGCGCGCTGGTAGTAGTCGACGGCGCGCGGCATGGCGAGGCGGCGCATCAGGTCGGCGCGCCGGATCAAGCTGAGGACGAGGTAGCGATCGGCGCTCGTTTTTTCGAGCAAGGCGATGGACTTGTCGAGCAAAGCGAGGGCCTGCTTCGGCTCCTGCGCGGCGCTCATCACGTTGGCGAGCGCGCCGTAGGCGGTGCCGAGGAGGATCGGATCGGGCGGCGTCGCGCTCTCGAGGAGGCTCACGGCGCGTTCGAGGAGCGGGCGCGCGAGGCGGACCTGCCCCTTGGATGCGTGGAGGACGCCGAGGTTGTTGAGCGCGTTGGCGTGGTCGGCGAGGCTTACGTCCTTCGCGGCGTCGAGCACGTCGACGGCGGCGCGCAGCAGCGGCTCGGCCTTGAGGTAATCGCCCTTGGCGAGCCACATGCCTCCGACGCTCGAGCGGGCGGAGGCCGTGACCGGATCGCTCGGACCGAGGGCCTTCTCGGTGAGCGCGAGCTCCTGCTGGGCGAGGGCGAGGGCCTCGTCGAGCTGGTCGCGCTGGTAGAGCCGATCGGCCTCGCGATCGAGGCGGCGGGCCTCGGCGATCACCGCGGCGCGATCGGACGGCGGGCTCACAGGCTGGGCGGAGGCCGTCGCGGCGAACGCGGAGAGGCCGAGGGCGACGATTGCGGCGGCGCGGCGCGCGAGGCGGGAGCGGAGGGCCATGCCGCGAGCGTACCCCCGGAGAGGGCAGTTTTCGCGATCGGCGTCGCGCTACCCGCGGCGCTCGGCCACGGCCAGGCGCTCGATGCCGCGCGCGTCGACGGGCTCGGGCCAGTAGCGCGCGGCCCACGCGGGGGTGGAGCTGTCCTCGATGCGATCGAACGCGCTGCGATCGAGGAGCGCGCCGAGCTCGTCCGAGAGGATCGGCTCGGTGAGCGGCTCGCCCGCGAGGTGGACCACGCCGCGCGCGAGGGGCATGACCCAGCGCGGCATGTCGCGCTGATCGATCGGGCCGTAGGTGATCGCGATCCGGCTGCCGGGCGCGGAGAGGCGGGAGACCGAGGCGAGCGTGGCCTCGATCGCCGCGGCTGTGAGGTACACGACGACGCCCTCCCAGATCCAGAAAGAGCGCTCTTCCGGCCGGAAGCCAGCGGCGGGCAGGATGTCGTCGAGCCGCTCGCGCTCGAAGTCGATCGGCACATGCACGAGCTCCCTCGCCTTCACGCGCGGCGGTGGGTGGAGGGCGGCGAGGCGCTCTTTCTTGAAGCGCTGGGTGGCGGGGTAGTCGACCTCGAACACCGTGGCGCCGGCGAGCGCGTCGAGGCGGAGGGCGCGGGTGTCGAGGCCGGCGCCGAGCAGGACGAGCTGGCGCGCGCCGGCGGCGATCCCGTCGCGGAGCGCGTCGTCGATCCGCCGCGTGCGCAGCGGCACATGGTACGAGAGGCCGAACGAGAGCGCGCCGAGGGCGCGGTGCAGCGCGGGCGCGGCGGGGCCGCTCAGGTCGGCGGCGCGGGCGGGCAGGGCGAGGAGGCCGGGGACGAGCGCGCTCGCGAGCGGATCGGGGGCGATGCGGTAGGGCTCGGGGAAGGCCGTGTAGAGGGCGCGCAGCGACGCGACCACGGTGGCGGTGAAGCTCGGCCTTCCATGGCGCATGGTTGCGGCTCAGCTCGGGGATCGGAAGAGGGCGAGGACGCCGGTGTAGAGCGCGATCTTCGCCTCGCCCGGGGCCCAGGGGGCGATCTCGAAGGCGGAGTGCATCCCGGCGATCGGCAGATCACCGAAGCGCTGGCGGAGGATGCGCGCCTCGACGTCCGGTGAGCCGTGGAGGCTCTGCCCGCGGCCGGCGCAGCTCAGGTAGAGCGCGAAGCGCGGGGCCGCGCCGAGGGCCTGCTGGGCGAGGTGGCGCGTCGCGGCTTCGAGGCTCGATCGAGCGCTCGCGGCGTCGCGCACCGCGAAGGCCATGCGCATCCCGACCCGGGCTTCGGGGCCGATCAGCACGCCCTTGCGGGTGGGGTCGATGCCGCGCACGGGGCGGATGAGGAAGCGATCGTCGCCCTCGGTGGGCGCGAGCGCGGCGAAGACCACGGGCTGAGGGGCGCCCGCCCCGGCGCCCGCGCCCCGGAGCTCGGGCACGCAGGAGGAGAGCACGTCGAGCGCGGGCGTGTCGCCGAGGGTGAGGACGACGCTGCCGCTGGTCTCGGCGATGCGCCCGAGCGGGGTGAGGAGCCGGCATGCGGGGCTCGACTCGACGAGGGGCGGCGCCGAGCCGAGGAGCGCGAGGCCGGCGTTGCGACCGCGGAGCGCCTCGCCCGAGGCGTCGAGCAGGAGCGGCGCGCCGCCGACCGCGCCGGCGCCGAGCACGCAGGCCTGGGGCGCCGCGGAGGAGATGCCCTCGAGATCGGCGGCGGAGAAATCGGAGCGGGCGAAGAGCAGGACGGTGGCGGCGCGCTGTCCCACGATGTTGCCCAGCGTGTCCCGGAGGGCGCCGGGCGGAGACGCCTCGGGCAGGGCGAAGGGGACGACCTTGCCGCCCGACCAGAGCAGCCCCGCCGCGGCGGGCGCGCCCTCGACCTCGCCGCGCTCGGTGATCACCCCGGCCGCGGGGACGATGCAGGTGGGGACGCCGCGCCACGCCGAGCGGACCAGGCCGGCCACGCCGGGCAGGTCGTGGGTGAGGGCGCCCGCGACGAAGACCAGGCCGCCGGTCGCCCCGGAGACCTCGGCGCGCGCGCCGGCGAGCGACCGCGCGAGCGCTTCGGCCGAGGTGACCATGGTGCAGAAGCTTCGGGCCGCCATCGATGAGCCCTGGATTGTAAACCTTCGCCCGCGAAAACCATACCCCCGGGCCCACCGCGCGGGGCGCATGCGCCGGGCCGCGGGCGCGGAGACGATGGACAAGACTCTACAAACCTCCTACTTTTCGACGACGCCCCGGGCCGCGTCCGGCTCATCGGGCACCCTGCGATGCCAGCCTCCGCGAAGAGCCCCCTCCGCGTCACCTCCGCTGCCCGAACCGACGTGGGGCGCCACCGCCGCGCCAACGAGGACGCGCATTTCCGTGACGACGAGCTCGGCCTCTACGTCGTCGCGGACGGGATGGGCGGGCACGCCGCGGGGGACGTGGCGAGCAGCGAGGCCGTCGACACCGTGCACGGGATGGTGAAGCGCAGCCTGACCCTCGTGGGCGACGAACTCGACGAGGCGCGCGCCTGCCGGATCATGGAGGGCGCGATCCAGGCGGCGACGTACATGCTCTACGCGATCGGCGAGGTCGATCACGACAAGGCCGGGATGGGCACGACCATCACCGCAGCCCTCGTGGTGGGCCGCTCGCTGGTGATCGGCCAGGTGGGGGACAGCCGCGTCTACCAGATCCGCGGCGGCCAGGCCGAGCAGATCACGGAGGACCACACGCTCATCGCCTGGCAGATCAAGCAGGGGATCATCACCGCCGACGAGGCCAAGACCTCGCCCCACCGCAACGTGATCACGCGCGCCGTGGGCAACCGCGACTACGTCGAGGTGGACACCCTCGTCCTCGAGATCGAGCCGGGCGATCGCTACCTGCTCTGCTCCGACGGGCTGCACGGCTACGTCGAGTGCCCGGAGGTCGCGCAGATCGCGTCGCTCGGCGGGGACCGGGCGGTGGATCGCTTCATCGACATCGCCAACTCGCGCGGCGGCCGCGACAACATCACCGCGGTGCTCGTCGAAGTCGCGGGCGGATGAGGGGCGCTCGCCGGGGGACGAAATAGCTCCCGGCCGTCTGCGCTTTTGTTGACCTCTTCGATGGGGCTTGATACCCGGGACCTCGGATGTTGGCTTCCCGTGGGCGAGAAGACACGCGCTGCGTCCTCTCTCCTCGGGTCCCGCGGTCTCCGGATCGCGGGTGGGCCTGCACGAGACCAGGTTCATGATCACAAGGCCGCCGGGCGCTCCCCGGCGTGCTTCTTGCGAAAGCTATGAGCGCCTGGTCGCGCGATCGGACGGCCCTCGCCGTTCCGACCAGAGCCGGGCTTGCGCCCGACGTTCGACGGAGGACTGGCGATGAAGAAGCGGCATTCGAATCTCCGCCCGGCGGTGATGGGCAAGACGGCGCGCCGGCGCGTCGGCATCATCATGGGCGGCTCGTCGGGGGAGCGTGAGGTCTCGCTCCGATCCGGCGCCGCGGTGGCGAGCGCGCTCGAGGCGAAGGGGCACGAGGTCGTGCGGATCACGCTCGGCGAGTCCTTCGGCCCCGACCTCGCCCAGATCCTCGTGAACGCCCGGATCGACGTGGCCTTCCTCTGCCTCCACGGGCGCCTCGGCGAGGACGGCTGCGTGCAGGGCCTCCTCGAGCTCTGCCGCATCCCGTACACCGGGTCGAGCGTGCTCGGGAGCGCCCTCGCCATGGACAAGCTCAAGGCGAAGGAGATGTTCCGGCTCCACAACGTGCCGACGCCGCCCTACTACACCGTCTCCGGCGGCGACGATCTCACCGACCTCGAGGCGACGCACGGATCGTTCGGCTTCCCGGTGATCGTCAAGCCCCGCGGCGAGGGATCGAGCCTCGGCGTCACCAAGGCGACGAGCCTCTCCGAGCTCTACCGCGCCCTGGAGCACGCGCTCTCCTTCGACGACACCGCCATCGTCGAGCGCTTCGTGGCCGGCACCGAGATCAACGTCGGCATCCTCGACGGGCGCGTGCTCGGGGCCATCGAGATCGCGCCGAAGAACGGCATCTACGACTACGAGGCGAAGTACACGCCCGGGATGACCGAGTACTTCATGCCGGCCCGCCTGCCCCCGACGCGCTACCGCGGCGTGCTCAACCTCGCCGCGCAGGCTGCCCGCGCGCTCGGCTGCACCGGCGCGCTCCGCGTCGATCTGCTCGTGACGAGCGGCGAGAACGAGTACGTGCTCGAGGTCAACACGCTGCCCGGGATGACCGAGACGAGCTTGCTCCCCAAGATCGCAGGCGCCGCCGGCTACGATTTCGAGCGCCTCTGCGAGGCCATCCTCGACGGCGCGAAGCTGCACCAGCCGGCCCGCCGCCGGGCGAGCGCCGAGTCCACCGGCCCCTTCGTTCGCACGCAGAACGACGAGGGCGAGTGGCTCCTCGAATCGGTCGGCTGAGCGCGTCGCCCCGCTGAGCGGGCCCTCCGCGGCTACCGGGCCGCGCCCCCGTGCTACCTTGCCCGACAATGTCGGCCGTCACCATCGTCCACGAAGACCCGACGCTGCGGATCGCCGTGGCCCGCAACGTCCTCGTGAGCGTGTGGTCCGACGCGCCGACCGTCGAGCAGATGCGCGCCTTCGGCAACGCGGGGCGCGCGCTCTACCGCGCCCGCGGAGGAGACGGCGGGCTGATCAACGCCGTGCTCCGTGGGACGCCCCGCTTCAGCGACGGGGTGCGGGACGAGGCGGTGCGCCTGAGCCGGGAGATCATGCTCCCGCGCGGCGTGGTCCACCTGATCCTCGTGGAGGGCCTGGCCGGCGCCGCGACGCGGGCCTTCCTCAGCACCGTCGTCCTCCTCGCGCGGCCGAAGATCCCCACCCGCGTGTCGTCCGACGCGCGCGACGCATGCGCCTGGCTGGCCCCGCTGCTCACCGTCGGGGCCGAGCGATGGACGACCCAGTCGCTGCTCGATGTGTACGCGGGCGCCGCGGCCTCACGTTGAGGCTCACGCCGCCGGGTGGGGCATCGGCGTCATCATCGAGGGGGGCACGGCGTCGCGGATCGCGCGGGCCATCGCGACGGCCTCCTCGACGGTGCCGCACACGGCGAGCACGCCGTCTTCGGGCTTGATCCCGGCCTTGTCGAGCACCTTGGCCGGCTGCGGCTGCACGCCGGCGAGGATGACGAAGGTCTTGTCGCGCTCGAGGCGTTCCAGCGCCGACTCGAGGTTGACGAGGCCCGTGGCGTCCATCGCCGGCACCGACTCCACGTCGAGGATGACGATCTTGGTCTTGCCGGCGATCGAGTCGAGGGTGCTGAGGGCGGCCTGCGCCGCGCCGAAGAAGAGCGGCCCCGCGATCTCGTAGAGCACGACGCCGCGGGGGAGCGGGTCGCGGATCGCCGGGTGCTTGTCGGTGACCAGCTTGGCGCCGCTGATTTCGGCCATCCTCCGCATGAAGAGGAGCGCGGCGACGAGCACGCCGCCGGTGACGGCCACGACCATGTCGAAGATGACGGTGAGCAGGAAGCACGCGAGCTGCACGAGCACGTCGCTCTTCGGCGCGACGCGGAGCACGTGGAGGAAGTGCTTAATCTCGCTCATGTTGTACGCCACCATCAGGAGCAGCGCGGCGAGCGCCGACATCGGCAGGTAGGCCACGAGCGGCGCCAGCACGAGCACCGCCCCGAGCACGAAGAGCGCGTGGATGAAGGCCGCGACCGGCGTGCGGCCGCCGCTCCGGATGTTGGTGGCGGTGCGGGCGATCGCCCCGGTGGCCGCGAAGCCGCCGAAGAACGGCGCCACCATGTTGCCGATGCCCTGGGCGAGCAGCTCGCCGTCGGGGTCGTGCTTGGTGCCGGCCATGCCGTCGGAGACGACCGCGGAGAGGAGCGACTCGATGGCGCCCAGCATGGCGATGGTGAACGCCGAGGGGAGCAGCTCGCGGATGAGCTCGATCGAGAGCACGAGGGGCTTTCCATCGCCGCCCGGGAGCGACCAGGGCAGGACGGGCAGCGGGGGGAGCTGCGGGATGCCCGGGTGGCTCACCCCGTCGGCGGTCACATACGAGAAGCGGGTGCCGATGGTGTCGACGTGAAACCCCGGGACGACGCGGGCGAGCAGGAGGGAGAGCCCGGCCGCGAAGACGAGGGCCACGAGGGGCGCGGGGAGCTTGCCGGTGACCCTGGGCCACACGATGAGCACCGCCAGGGTGATCGAGCCGATCAGCACGTCGGGCCCGTGGATCGTGGGCAGGGCGGTGATCAGGGTGTGCACCTTGTCGAGGTAGTGCTCGGGCATCGGGCCGGTCTTGAGGCCGAGGAAATCCTTGAGCTGCAAGGTCGCGATCACGACGCCGATGCCGGCGGTGAAGCCCGTCGTCACGGGGTAGGGGATGAACTGGATGAGCTTGCCCATCCGGGCGATCCCGAGGAAGGCGAGCAGCATCCCCGCGAGCATGGTCGCGACCAGCAGGCCTCCGACGCCATAGCGGACCGAAATCGGGACGAGCACCACCACGAAGGCCGCGGTGGGGCCGCTCACCTGGGTGCGCGAGCCGCCGAGCAGGGCGATGAGCCCGCCGGCGATGATCGCGGTGTAGAGGCCGTGCTGCGGGGGCACGCCGGTGGCGATGGCGAGGGCCATCGAGAGGGGCAGGGCCACGATCCCCACCACCAGGCCGGCGAGGAGATCGCTGCGGAATTTCTCCCCGGTATAGCCCTCGCGGAGCGATTCTCGCAGGGCCGAGGCGAAGCGGAATTGCAGGGTGGGAAGGGCAGAAGTAACCGATTCGTAGCGGCGTTTGATTCGTCTGAGCATAGGTGTCGAGCGCCTCTCGGCTGCCCGCGGGGCCGGCAAACGATGTCAACCCGAATGGTCCAGAGCATACACCTCCGCCGCTCGAATGGCGAAGGACACTGCCCGGATGCCGATACGTCAGCGCCTGAGGCGGACAGCGAAGAGGGCTGTCATTGGCGTCTCTCGTTGCGCCTCTCCCCGCGCCGCCGGGGCTCTGCTAGATCGCCCGGGTGCCGGATCTCCTCGTGTACCCCGCCGAGCGGCCGCTCCATGGCAGCGTGCCAGTCCCCGGGGACAAGAGCATTGCCCACCGCGCGCTCCTGCTCGCGGCCCTCGCGACGGGGCAGAGCCGGATCGAGGGCGGCGCGCTCGGCGAGGACAACGCGTCCACCCTCGCGGCGCTGCGGGCCATGGGCGTGCGCGCCCTGGCCGAGGCGAGCGGCGCGCTCGTGATCGAGGGCGAGGGCCTCGGCGGCCTCTCCGCGCCCGCGGGCCCCATCGACTGCGGTAACTCCGGCACCACGATGCGCCTCCTCGCCGGCGTGCTCGCGGCGCAGCCCTTCGCCTCCACCCTGATCGGCGACGCCTCGCTCTCGCGCCGGCCCATGGCGCGCGTCGCCAACCCCCTCCGCCTGCGCGGCGCGCGCATCGAGGGCAAGGCCGACGCTCGACGGCGCGGCGAGATCACGGCCCCGATCCAGATCGGCCCGCACCCGGCGCCGCATGTGCTCTCCTCGCTCGAATACGAGCTGCCGGTGGCGAGCGCGCAGGTGAAGAGCGCGTTGCTCCTCTCCGGCCTCTGGGCCGACGGCCCCACGTACCTGCGCGAGCCCCTCGTCTCGCGCGATCACACCGAGCGCATGCTCTCGGCCCTCGGCGTCCCCATCCGGGCGATCGGGGCGATGGTCGAGCTCGACGGGGCGAGCTTCTCCGGCGCGCTCCCGGCCTTCGATCTCAGGGTCCCCGGCGACATCTCCGCCGCCGCCTTCCTCGCCGCCGCGGCCGCGATCGTCCCCGGGAGCCGCGTCGACGTGCGTCGCGTCGGGCAGAACCCCACGCGCACGGGCTTCGTCGACGTCCTCCGCGACATGGGCGGGGCGATCGACATGATCGCGCGCGGCGACGAGCTCGGCGAGCCGGTGGGCGATCTGCACGTGGCACACGCCCCGCTCCGCGGTGGCAAGATCGGTGGCGAGCTCATCCCCCGCGCCGTCGACGAGATCCCGATCCTCTGCGCGCTCGGCGCGCGCGCCGCCGGGCAGACGGCGATCCTCGACGCCGCCGAGCTGCGGGTGAAGGAGAGCGATCGGCTCGCGACCATGGCCTCGGTGCTCCGCGCCTTCGGCGTGCCGTGCGAGGAGCAACCGGACGGGATGATCCTCGAGGGCGTCGCGGAGAGACCGCTGCGCGCGGCCGACGTGCAGAGCCACGGCGATCACCGGATCGCCATGAGCGCCGCGGTGATGGCCCTCGTGGCCGACGGACCCTGCCGCGTGCGCGACGCGGCATGCATCGCCACGAGCTTCCCCCGCTTCGTCGGGACGCTCAAGGCGCTCGGTGCGCGGATCGAGGTGATCCGCAGCGAAGGTGAAGCGTGAACGAGGCCGGTCCTTGCGGTTCGCGAGACCCCCATGCCATACTTTGTGCATGGTGAGCCGGAGCAACGCCGCGATCGCCCGAGCGCAAGTGATCCCCGAGAGCGATCCGCTCTGGCAGGCGTTGATGCGCGCGCCGATCGATCATGGCCCGGTGCCGGAGGAAGAGCGCCTCGCGGTGGAAGAGGCCTCGAAGGGCCCGTTCCTCGACGATGAGACTGCACGCGCCAGGCTCGCTGCCCGGCGGCCGTGACCTCGTGGCGCCTCCACTGGTCTGGCCCGGCCATCGCCAGCCTACTCCGCCTCGGGCCACACGACGCGAGCCGTGTCGACGCGGCCATCCTCCGTCTCGTGGAGACCGGCGAGGGAGCCCTGGTGCGCCTCCCCGATGATCACGCCGTCACCGCGAGGCTGAGCGTTCCCCCGTATGCGGTGCGCTTCACCTTCGATCCCATCGAGGGCGTGGCCTATGTCTGGGCCATTTACCGCGTCCGGCGTTGATCTCGACCGCCGGGACGTGCAAGGGATCATTGCCGTGACCGATCGACAGAGCCCATCCTCCCTCCCTCGCCGCCTCCGCGTCGCCATCGACGGTCCGGCCGGCGCCGGCAAGAGCACCGTGGCGCGCGGCCTCGCCAAGCGCCTCGGCTACGTGCTCCTCGACACCGGCGCCCTCTATCGCACCGTGGCCCTCGCCGCCAAGCGCGCCGGGATCTCCTGGGACGACGAGCCCGCGGTCGGCCGGCTCGCCGCGGCGCTGGCCGACGAGGGCGCGATCACCGTCGAGGCCATCGACGGCGCCCCGACCAGCATCCCGCCGCCTGCGCAGAGGGGCGCGGCCCCGGCGCCGGGCGGCAGCGGCATGCGCGTCCTGCTCCGCGGCGACGATGTCTCGCTCGACATCCGCTTGCCGGAGATGAGCCTCGGCGCGAGCCGCGTCTCCTCCATCCCCGCCGTGCGCGACGCCCTGCTCTCCATGCAGCGCCGCGCGGGCGAGGGCGGCGGCGTCGTCCTCGAGGGGCGCGACATCGGCACCGTCGTCTTGCCCGACGCCGAGGCCAAGTTCTTCCTCACCGCCTCGCCCGAGGTCCGCGCCCGGCGCCGCTGCGAGGAGCTCGCCGCCCGCGGCACCGTGGTCTCCTTCGAGACGACGTTGGACGATGTAATCCGCCGTGACCGCGCGGACATGGAGCGCAAGGTGGCGCCGCTCCGGCAGGCCGACGACGCCGTCCTCGTCGACTCCAGCGACCGCCCCGCCGCCGAGATCATCGAGGAGATGGCCCTTGTGGTCGAGGCCCGCGCAGCGCAGTAGGACCGCCGCGGCCTTCGTGGCCCTCGCGCTCCTCGCCGGGTGCAGCGGCGGCAAGGGCAAGGAGCCCGCGCGCCCGCTCGGCGCCCGGATCGAGCGCCGCCTCGATCCGGTCGACCTGATGCCCGCCGACCTCGATCTCGTGCTCCGCCTCGATCTCGGCCGGATGCGCGCCGGGATCGGCCCGTCCCTCGCGCAGTCGATCGCCGATCGCGCGCTCGCCTCGCCCGCGCACGACGTGCTGCTCTCGTCGCTCCCCTGCGCCGACGTGCTCTGGCTCGGCGCGCGCGCCGGGGACATCGACGGGGGCGATCACGTGATCGTCCTCGAAGGCAAGAGCTGCGCGCCCGAGGCGAAGATGCGCGAATGGTCGCGGATCGGCGCCGCCAACGCGCAGGTCACGATCTTCACCCACCAGGGCGAGGTCCCGCGCGCCGGCACCGCCGAGGTCATCGCCCTGAGCCCGCGCGCCACGGCCTTCGTCTCCCCCGTGGAGCGCGACAGCGTCCGCCGCCTCCTCCGCGAGGGCCCCGACCCGAAGCACGGCGACCCGCGCGCCGAGGGCCTCCTGAGCCTCGATCTGCGCGTCTCGCGCCTCCCGCCCGCGCTCGAGAAGCGCTTCCCCTCCATCGGCAATATCCTCGCCGGCGTCGCGCGGATCCGGGCGACCGCGGTGATCGTCGACGAGGGCGTGCAGCTCGACGCCGAGATCCTGAGCCCCACGGTCAAGGGCGCCGAGCGGGCGCGCGATTTCCTCCGCGCCCTCGTCGAGACGCTCGCCGAGACGAAGTACAAGGCGCTCCTCGACGGCGTGAAGCTCGAGGTGCTCGACTCGACCCTCAAGCTCCGCCTCACGGTGCCGAAGGCGCTCATCCTCGCGCTGGCCACGAGCCGCGAGGCCCCCGCGAGCGCCGCGGGCCCCGACGCCGGGAAGAACTGAGCCCGCCCGCGCGTTCCCCGCCGTCCCTCCCTGCCCGCGCGCCCCTTTCCGGAGGCCTGCGCCGCCTGCTATCAAAGAAAGCCCCGCGATGCCGGAACCGTTCGCCGATCGACCCCCGCCCACCGTCCGCGACGAGGCGCTCGGGGCAGCCGTCCCCGCGCCGTCCCGGCCGAGCCGAGGCCGGGCCGTGGCGATCGTGCTCTCGATCCTGGCCTCCTTGCTCCTCGTGGGGGGCGTCGCGTTCTACCTCTTCGTCTGGCGCTACGAGCCCGTCGCCCAGCGCCACATCCCCGGTAACGCCGCGCTCGTGATGCGCTTCGACTTCGCGGAGATCGCGCTCTTCGGGCCTGTTCGCAAGCACTTCTGGCCCCTCTTCGCCGAGCAGCGCGGCGACGTCGTGAAGGGAAAGACGCGCGCCGAGCGGATGAAAGAGGCCACCGGCGTCGACTTCACCACCGACCTCCGCGAGCTCTACCTGGCCTCGGCCGACGGGAGCACCTGGGTCCTGCTCCTCGGCGGCAAGATCAAGAAAGACCGCTTCGTCCACGGGCTCGCCGCGCTCGCGAAGGAGGAGAGCTGGCCGGGCTTCCACGAGGAGGGCGAGCTGCTCCTCGGCCCGGGCGGCGCGGCGATCGGCCAGGCCGACGACGGCACGCTCATCTTCGGCAACGGCGCCGACGTCGTGCGGGCCGCGCTCCCCGCCTCGAAGGACTACGAGCGCCTCGCGCTGCCGCACAAGGGCTCGGCGGTGTTCTCGATCACGCACGAGGCGTGGGAGGGCGCGGCCGGCCAGGCGGTGGTCGCGCACGCCAGCGTGCTGCGCAAGATCGAGCGGGCCACCGGGCAGCTCAACCTCGGCAAGGAGCCGACCCTGGCCATGGAGATCGAGCCCGCCCAGGGGACGACGGCGCCCGCGCTCACCGGCGAGATCGAGCAGCTCCTCGCCGAGCTGCGGATCGTGACCTTGATCCTGCCCGATCAGGCAGGTGAAAAAGGCGCGCTCCAGGCCGCCAAGGTGGCCGCCAAGGGCGATCGCGTGACGGTGAGCGCGCCCTGGTCCTACGACGCGCTCGATCAGGCCTGCGCGCGCTGGGCCGAGCGCTTCGCCCCCGTCCGCTCCGCGGCCCACTGAGCATCGAAGCAGGGTCGCGCAAGGTTTGCAGAGCGCGGGCGCGAAATGACCGCGATCCGGGCCGGTCGGAGCGTTGACAGTGCGCCGGGCCGGGGTTACAGGCACGCCCCTCTCCCGAGGCTTGCCCGAGATCTGCGCGTCCGACCGTGAGGGCGGCCGCGCTCGGGCGGCCACGTCGAGGGCCTCTTCGACAACAAGTCGGGGATCCGCATGTGCGGTCCCAGCCGAGCCCCGAGACGTGGGTCTCCCCGGAGACGCGGGAGAAATTTCGAGGGAAGGAAGGACACAAACGAACTGACATGACCAACGCAAACGTGGAGACGGCCGCCTCGATGGGCGGGATGGATAGCTTCGCGGCGCTCTTCGAGCAGAGCGTCGAGGGGGGCGATTTCGCGCGCGAGGGCGAGATCATCTCCGGCACGGTGGTGCAGGTGAACCGCGACACCGTCGTGGTCGACATCGGCGGCAAGAGCGAGGGCGTGATCGCCCTGCGCGAGTTCGGCGACGCCGCCGGACAGGCTCTCGTCAAGGCGGGCGACAAGGTCGACGTCTACATCGAGAGCCGCGAGAACGACGACGGCCTCGTCACCTTGTCGAAGGAAAAAGCCGACAAGATGAAGGTGTGGGATGAGATCTCGAACGCCTGCGAGGCGGACGAGCTCATCGAGGGCACGATCAGCCAGCGGGTCAAGGGCGGCCTCTCGGTCACCATCCGCGGCGGCGTGAAGGCCTTCCTCCCCGGCTCCCAGGTCGATCTCCGGCCGATCCGCAACTTGGACAAGCTGATCGGGCAGACCTACAAGTTCAAGGTCATCAAGTTCAACAAGAAGCGCGGCAACATCGTGCTCTCGCGCCGGGTGCTCCTCGAGCGCGAGCGCGACGAGATGAAGGCCAAGACGCTGGAGACCTTGACCGAGGGCATGACGGTCAAGGGCACGATCAAGAACATCACCGAGTACGGCGCCTTCGTCGACCTCGGCGGGATCGACGGTCTGCTCCACATCACCGACATGTCCTGGGGCCGGGTCAACCACCCGTCCGAGGTCTTCCAGGTCGGCGACGAGGTGCAGGTCAAGGTCCTCAAGTACAACGCCGAGACCGAGCGCGTCTCCCTGGGCCTCAAGCAGACCCAGGAAGATCCGTGGAACCACGCCGAGGAGGCGTACCCCGCGGGCAAGAAGGTCCACGGCAAGGTCATGTCGATCACCGACTACGGCGCCTTCGTGGAGCTGGAGCCGGGCGTCGAGGGCCTGATCCACGTGAGCGAGATGAGCTGGACCAAGAAGGTCAAGCACCCGTCGAAGCTCCTCGAGGTCGGCCAGGAGATCGAGTGCCAGGTGCTCGAGGTCGACGCCCGCGCCAAGCGCATCAGCTTGGGGCTCAAGCAGCTCGAGCCCGATCCCTGGATGCTCTTCACGGACAAGTACCACCCCGGCGACAAGATCGGCGGGAAGGTCCGCTCGCTCACCGATTACGGCGTCTTCGTCGGCATCGAGGAGGGCGTCGACGGCATGGTCCACAAGAGCGATCTCTCGTGGTCGGTGCGCGTCAACAACCCGAGCGACCTCTACCACAAGGGCGACGACGTCGAGGCGATCATCCTCTCGATCAACCACGACGAGAAGAAGGTCTCCCTCGGCATCAAGCAGCTCTGGGACGATCCGTGGCCGAGCATGATCACGGAGTACCCCCCGGGCCGCGTGATCGACGACGCGCCGGTCGTGAGCGTGGTCGACTACGGCGTGTTCGTCCGCCTGCGCGAGGGCGTGGAAGCGCTCGTCTCGCAGCAGGACGTGCTTGAGCCGGAGGGCACGAAGATCAAGGTGGGCGACAAGGTGAAGGTCGAGGTCTCCTCGCTCGACACCATCGACCGCCGCCTCTTCGTGACCATGAAGAACATCGGCGCCGAGAAGCCGGCCCCCGCCGAGCGGCCCGCCAAGCAGAAGGGCAAGGGAGCCCAGAGCGCGGTGGCCGACGAGGACAAGCCGGTGGCCGGGACGATCGGCGATCTGATCCGCGAGAAGCTGGGCGGAAAGATCTCCGAGCTCAAGGACAAGTGAGGGCCGCGCCGTAAGGCGCGCCCCGACGCAGAAGAGCCCTGCTCCCCACGAGGGAGCGGGGCTCTTCGTTTCCATGGGCGCATCCTCTTGATCGAGCATGCACGGGCCCTGCACACCCAGAAAAAACGCAAAGGCGCAAAGGCGCAAAGGCGCAAAAAAGCCCGAAGATAATGGCTGTTTTCTTCTTCTTGCGTCTTTGCGTCTTTGCGTCTTTGCGTTAAAATTCTCCTCTTTCCCGGTTGTTTCGAGGCGAATGCAGCTCTAGGGTCCGCCGTGATGAAGCGAGGCTCGGTCCGGCTCACCCTGAGCGCCGCCGCGCTGGCGCTCCTCTGCCCGCTGCACGCGGAAGAGCATGCGCCGGCCATGACCGCGTACGCCGAGGCGCGCGCCGACGAGCCGGTGAAGGTCGTCCGCTCGCTGCCGCAGATCCTCGAGCTCGCCGAGAAGAACCACCCGAACATCGCGCAGGCGCGGGCCAAGGTCGCGCAGGCGCGCGCGCAGCTCGACGAGGCGCACTTCGCGCCCTTCAGCCAGTTCAAGCTCACCGGCGGCGTCGCCATCGCCCCGGTGCTCGCGGGCAACAACACCTTCAGCCCCAACACCGACATCTCGCTCACGTCGAGCCTCGGCGTCGCCTGGCGCGCGGGCATCGACGGGGTGATCCCCGTCTGGACCTTCGGCAAGATCACGAACCTCTGGGAGGCGGCGGGGGCCAACGTCAAGCTCAACGAGGCGAGCCTCGAGAAGGAGCGCGACGCGATGCGCGTCGACGTGCGGAGGGCCTACTTCGGCCTCCAGCTCGCCCGCGACGCCCTGCTCCTGCTGAAGGACGTCCGCTCGGCGCTCGACAAGGGGCGCAAGAGCATGCAGGCGCAGATCGACAAGGACGAGGGCGATCCGATCGATCTGCTCAAGCTCGACACCTACGCCTCCGAGCTCGACGTCCGCGAGGCCGAGGCCGAGCGGTGGACGACGATCGCGCTCGCCGGCCTGCGCTTCTACACGGGCGTGAGCGAGCTCGACATCCCCGACGCGCCGCTCCGCCCGCCGAAGCACCAGCTCGGCCACGTCACCCGCTACCTCGGCGCCGCGACGCTCTACCGGCCCGAGATCGCGATGGTCCGCGCCGGGCTCGACGCGCGCGCCGCCCAGGTGCAGATCGCCCGCGCCGAGCTCTTCCCCGACATCGGCGTGGGCGTGCAGGTGGGCCTCGCCGCGGCGCCGCGGATCGCCGAGCAGATCAACCCCTACGTGGTCGATCCCGGCAACTACTTCCACTACGGCGCGGCGCTCGTCTTCCAGTGGAAGCTCGACTTCCTCCCGGCCGCGGCGCGCGTCCGCTTCGCCGAGGCCCAGCTCGACGAGGTGCGCGCCCAGCAGCGCTTCGCCCTCGGCGGCGTGGGCGCCGAGGTCGAGCAGGCCTACGCCGAGGTGGTCGACTGGTCGAAGCGCGTCGCCATCTACGGCAAGGCCGTCGCCACCGCCAAGAAGTGGCTCATCACGGTGCAGTCCGGCATCGACATGGGCACCGTCGAGAACAAGGAGCTGATCGAGCCGGCCAAGGCCTACGCGCAGAACCGCTTCAACCAGCTCAACGCGGTGATGGAGCTCGACATGGCGATGTCGCGCCTCGCCAAGGCCACCGGCTGGGACTCGATCGCGCCCGACGGGAGCTGATCGGCGCCGCGCGCCCCCGCGCTTGCCTCGCCGCGCGCGACGGGATCGAATGGCGAGGCGCATGCTCGCTCACCCCCGGATCTTCGTCGGCGGCGTCTCCGTCCGTATGCACGGCCCGGCCGCGGACGGCGTGACGTTGCCCCGCGGCGCCGTCGCCTCGGCCGAGCTCCCGCGCCCGGCGATCATCCCTCGATCCGAGCTCCGCAAGTGCACGGCGCTCACCCGCCTCGTGGCCGCGGCGCTGGAGGAGGCCGCGGGCCAGAGCGGCGCCGCGCTCGCCGAGATCCCCGTCGTCTACGGGTCCGAGCACTTCGAGGTGAAGACCACGCTCGACCTCTACCACGCGGCGCAGGTCGACGCGGTCGGGGCCTTCACCCATTTCCTCAACGCGCGGCCGGAGACGGCCGGCGTCCGCATCGCCACCTTCCTCGCGAGCCGCGCGCCCTGGCAGGCGCTCTCCGGCGGCCCCGACACCCTGCCGATCGCGCTCTGCGAGGCGCTCGGGCGGCTCGCGACCGGCGCGCGCGAGGTGATGGTGGTGCTCGCGGAGGAGGCGATCCGGCTCTCCGATGGGATCGCGCGCTCGGTGGTCGTGGCCCTGCACCTGCACGATCGCCCTGATCGGCCGGCGCTCGGGCGCCTCGATCTCCGGCGCGCCCCGGAGGTGGACGAGGCCGCGCCCGAGCTCGGCGGGGTGGCGGCGGCGCTCTCGCTCGCCGCCGCGATCGCCGACGGGTCGCCCGTGGATATCGCCGGCACGGGGCGCTTTCGCCTCACCTTCGCCCCCGGCGAGACCGATGTCATCCAGCGAGCAACATCGTCGAACAACGTGCAACCATCGGTCACCGCGCGGTCCATCGTCACCTGCCTCGGCGCGGGCGTCGACGCGACGGTCTCGGCCCTCGCCGAGGGGCGGAGCGGCCTCGGTCCGCCGCCCTTTTCGCTCCCCTTCCCGGCGCTCGCGGGCGCGGTGCCGGACAGCGCGCTCGCCCCGCTCCCCGCCGCGCTGGCGGCCTACGACAGCCGGGCGCTCCGCCTCGCGGCGCGCGGCCTCGACGAGATCCGGAGCGCGGTGGAGCAGGCCATCGTGCGCCACGGCCGCGAGCGGGTGGCGATCGTGGTGGGCACGAGCAACGCCTGGGTCCGGCCGACGCGCGCCTCGGTGGCGCTCGCGGGCGCCCCGCGCGGCCCGGCCAACGACACCCCGCACAGCCATTTCCAGCTCGCCCACGGGGTGCGGGCGCTCCTCGGCGCGGACGGGCCGGTCATGGTCCTGTCGAGCGCGTGCATCGCGGGCGGGCGCGCCTTCGCGGCCGCGGCCCGGCTGATGGCGGCCGATCTGGCGGACGCGGCGATCGTCGGCGGGGTCGACGTGCTCTCGATCGAGGGGATGCTCGGCTTCGCCCGGTCGAGCCTGCTCTCCGCCGAGCGGGCGCGGCCCTTCTCTGCGGTGAGCGTGGGCCGCAACCTCGGCGAGGGCGCGGCGTTCGCGCTGCTGGAGAGGGACGCGCGCGCGGACGTCCATCTGCTCGGCTGGGGCGAGACCTCGGACGGCACGGCGTTCGCCGCAGACCACGAGGGGCACGGGCTCGAGGCGGCGATCCGGGAGGCGCTCGGGCGGGCGTCGTTGACGATGGACGACATCGGTCTCGTCAACGCCAACGCCAAGGACAGCCCGACCGACATCGGCGAGATCCGGGCCGTCCTCCGCGCGCTCGGGACCGGCGTGCCGATCGTCTCGACCAAGCCGTTCACCGGCAGCTCGGGCGGCGCCGAGAGCGCGATCGAGGCCGTGCTCTCCGTCCTCGCGTCCGAGCTCGGGTGGGCCCCGGCGAGCCTCGGCGCGGCCCCCCTCGCGCCCGAGGTGAGCCTGCGCGTCGGGCTCGACAAGGCCCCGCTCCGCGCCCCGTTCGTGATCAACAACGCCAACGGCGGCGGCGGCAACACGGTGCTGATCTTCGGCCCGCGGCGGCGCTGAACGCCTGGTTCACGCGCCGCCGAGCGCCTCCCGATAGAGGGCCTCGGTCCGGTCGAGGCATGCCTCGCGCGAGAAGCGCGCGGCGGCGAACGCGGCGGCGCGGCGCCCTCGGGCGTCGCGATCGGGGTGAGCGAGCTCGGCGAGGATCGCCGCGGCGAGGGCCTCCGGATCCTCGGGCGCCACGAGCGTCCCGTGCGACGGCTCCACCAGATCGACGAGGCCGCCCGTCCGGCTCGCGACGATCGGCACCCCGCTCGCGAGCGCCTCGAGCGCCACGAGGCCGAAGCCCTCCCGCCGCGAGGGCACGGCCCAGACATCGGCCGCGCGGTAGAAGGTCGCGAGCGTCTCCTGGTCGACGTGGCCCGAGAACCGGACGCGGCGGAGGCCGAGCGCATCCGCCTGCGATCGCAGCGCCGCCTCGCGCCCGCCGGCGCCGAAGATCAACGTGCCGAGCGAGGGCGCCTCCGTCTCGTAGATGCGTGCCGCGGCGAGCAGGACGTCGGCGCCCTTGTCGTCGACGAGGCGGCCCGCGAAGCCCACGATGGGCCCACCCGCGAGATCGCGCGGCAACGGAGCGCGCGGGCCCTCGGGCCCGAAGAGCCGCGCGTCGTACCCGTGCGGGACGAGCGCGATGCGCCCTTCCGGCAGGTCGAGGGCGCGCGCGCCGAGCTCCGCCGTGTACCGCGAGATGGCGATGATCCGGCGGGCGCCCCGGGCCCCCTCGCGCGCGAGCGCCGCGCAGCGCGGGTCCCGCTCGAACGAGGCGAGCCCGGTGCCGTGCAGCGTGATCACGAGCGGCAGCCCGCGCCGCGCGGCGAGGCCCGCGCTCACCCACGCATGCTGGGCGTGGACGAGATCGGGCGAGAAGTGCCGGATCGCGGCGCCGATCGCCTCGTCCCAGAGGCGCAGGTACGCGTCGAGCTGCGCGTCGTCGAGCTGGCCGTAGTGGCGCTTGTGCGCCGCAAGGCTCTCGGGGTTGTCGAGCGTCAGCTCCAGCATGCCCTCGCGCGCGCAGCGAAACGGGACGAGGTACATCGGCAGGAAGACGGGCGCCGGGTGCTCGTCCGGGGGCGCGAGGAGGAGCACCTCGTGGCCTCGGGCGAGGAGCCCCTCGGCGAGGGCCTTCACGTACGCGCCGCTGCCCGAGAGGTGCAGGGGGAAGAGCTGGGGGATCAGGACACGCATGGAGCAGAGAGGCCCGCGCAGAAGAGGTTATGCTAGCGCGGTGCGCATCGGGCCCTTCCTGCTCTTCGACAGCGCCCTGATCGGCGCATCGTCCTGGGCGGCGACGCATGTGCACGTGGGCTTCGCCGCGCTGGGTGGGGCCGCCTTCGTCGCGCTCCACGCGAGCCGCTGGTTCGAGCCGCGCTCCTCGTACTTCGTGCCGGTCACCTCGCGCGTCGAGGGCCCCGGCCTCGCGCTCACCTTCGACGACGGGCCCGATCCGGCCCACACCCCGCGGGTGCTCGACCTCCTGGGAGAGGCGGGGGCGCGCGCGACCTTCTTCGTGATCGGCCGGCATGCCGAGGCCCACCCGCGCCTCGTGCGCCGCATGGTCGACGAGGGCCACGCGGTCGGCATCCACTCGTACGATCACCCGCGCTCGTTCGCGACCATGCCCCCAGGCCGGATGCGCCGCGACCTCGAGCGCTGCCAGGCCATCGTCGAGGCGGCCTCGGGGCGCCGGCCCCGCCTGTTCCGCCCGCCGATCGGGATCACCTCGCCCTTCGTGGCCTTCGCGCTGCTCGGGACCGACCTCCACGTGGTGAACTGGTCGGTGCGCAGCCTGGACACGCGGGCCCGTGCGCCGGAGGAGATCCTCGCTCGGGTGACGCCCGGCCTCGCCCCGGGGGCGATCGTCCTGCTCCACGACGGGAGCGAGCCCGTGCACCCGGCGTCGCGGGACGTGACGGTGCGCGCGCTCCCGTCGATCCTCGCGGCGATGCGCGCCCGGGGGATCGAGGGCCGGGCACTTGGTTTGAGCTCCAACGATCGCGTCGCCCTCGCCCCGGGCTGAGGCGGGCTCAGGGCGGATCGAGCACCATCCACGCGGCGGCTCCCCCGCAGGCGAGGCTCGTCACCAGCACCGGGCCGCGGTCGATCGGCGCGGTCTCGCGCACCGGAGCGAGGCCGAGCGCGGGATCGATCTCCGCGAAGCCCGCGGTGGGGAAGGATCGCCCCTGCTCCAGCGCCAGCACGGCCGCGGCGATCTGGGCGCCGCCGTACTCGCCGACCGTGCCCTTGGGAGCCATCACCGGCGGCAGGGGCTCGCCGGCGAAGAGCGCGCGCAACACCTCTGCCTCCAGCCGATCGCCGCGCCGCGCGCCGCTCGCGCCCGAGACGATCAGGGCGAGATCGGCCGGGCGCACGCCGAGGCGGGCGAGCCCACGCCGGAGCCGCCCCCCGAGCGCCGCGCTCCCGTCCCCGAAATCCCAGGGAGGCGCGCCGGGATCGAAGGCCCGGATCACCCCCCGGATCGCGGCCCGGATCGGCGCCCCCCGCGCCCGCGCCGTCGCCTCCCCTTCGAGGAGCAGCAGGGTCGCGCCGTCGCCGACGAGGAGACCATCGCGCCGGCGGTCGAAGGGCCGGGGCGTCTCCCGGGCCCGCGCGCCGAGCCGATCGAGCACGGCGTGCTGGAGCGCGGTGGTCTCCTCCGCGCACCCGACGAGCGCGCGCTCCGCCCGCCCGCACGCGAGGTCGGCGAGCCCGGCGCCGCAGGCGAGGAGGCCCGAGCACTCCCGCTGGACGATGGTGACGTTGGGCCCGCGGGCCCCGACGGCGATCGCCACCTGGCCGGCCGGCGCGTTGGTGACGCACTCCGAGAAGAGCAGGGGGCTCGCGGTGAGCGGGCTCTCGAAGATCTGCGCGAGGAGCTGCTCGGTGAGCGAGGCCGGCCCGAAGGCGTTGCCAATGGCGACCGACGTGACCGGAGAGGATACGCTGTTGTCCACCGGGAGACGGGCGTCCTCCAGCGCCGCCATCGCCGCGCCGAGCGCGAAGCGCGAGGGAGGGCCGAGGCGGCGCGCCCGCGAGGCCGGGATCCAGCGGGAGACGACCTCGCGCGGCGTGCCGGCGAGCGCGACGGAGGACGAGGCGCGGCGGTGGGCGAGCGGGTGCCGTTCGGCCTCGGCGAGGACCGGGTGCCCGGCGTCGAGGGCCGCGGCGAGCGCGTGCCAACCGCTGCCGAAGCCGCCGATCATGCCGGCGCCGGTGATGACGATCCGCCCGCTCACCGGACCGCACCGGGCGCGAGGAAGACCAGCGCGGCGTTGGCGCCGCCGAAGCCGAGGTTGAGCGAGAGCGCCGCGCGGGCCCCGGGGATCGCGCGCGGAGCGCCGAGCACCAGATCGATCGAGAGCCGCGGATCGACCGGCCCCTCGCCCGCGGTGGGGTGGACCAGCTCGTCTTCCAGATCGAGCAGCGCGGCGATGGCCTCGACCGCGCCCGCGGCCCCGAGCAGGTGCCCGAGCAAGCTCTTCGTCGAGGTGGCCGGCAAGCGCTCGGCGAGCGGGCCGAGCGCGCGCCGGAGGGCGGCGTGCTCGGCCTCGTCGTTCTTCTCCGTCCCCGTCCCGTGCAGGTTGATGAAGGCGAGATCGGCGGGCGCGATCCCGGCGTCGGCGAGCGCCGCGCTCACCGCCGCGCCCGCACGATCGCCCGAGGGATCGGGCGCGTTCATGTGGTGCGCGTCGCTCGTGGTGCCGGCCCCGGCGAGGATCGCGCGCGGTCGCGCCCCGCGCCGCTCCGCGTGGTCGAAGGTCTCCAGCACCAGCACCCCGGCGCCCTCGCCGAGCGAGAGCCCGGCGCGATCGGCGCGGAAAGGGCGGCAGGGCCGCGCGTCCACCGCGCGCAAGGTGTTGAAGCCGCCGAAGGTGGTCTGACAGAGCGCGTCGGCCCCGCCGGCGAGCGCGATCTCCACCTCGCCCGATCGGAGCGCGTCGAGCGCGGCGCCGATCGCCATCGCGGCCGAGGCGCACGCCGACGATGTGGTGACGACCGGCCCGCCGAGGCCGAGATCGCGCGCCGCCGCGTCGCCGGGCGCGTTGACCTGCTGGGCGGCGAGGACGCCGAGCGCGCCGCCCGCGCGCCCCTGCATCCAGGCCTCCGCCTCGCGCATGCCGCCCGCGCTGCTGGAGAAGAAGAGCCCCGCGTCGGCCAGGTCTTCGGCGTCGAGCGCCGCGCCTCGCACCGCCTCGCGCGCCGCGGCCACCGCGAAGCGATCGGCGTGGCTCGATCGATCGCGTCCCTTCGCGCGCGCGCCCGCGGGCCGCGGCGGCACCTCCGCGGCGATCTGCGTCCGGTGGCGGGACGCGTCGAAGCGCCGGATCGGGCCGAACGCAGGCTGTCCCGCGCGGAGCCCGGCGCGCAGCGCGTCGATCCCCCACCCGAACGCCGTGACCGCGCCGAGGCCCGTCACCATCACCTCGGGGCGCGCCATCGTCAGCCCGCGGCGAGCCGCCGCTCGATGAAGGCCGCGAGCGTGCTCACGTTGTGGAACGCGGCCTTGTCGATCTCCTTGTCACCGATGGAGATCCCGAACTCTTGCTCCATCGCCACCGTGAGCTCGATGGCGTCGATCGAGTCGAGGCCGAGCCCCTCGCCGAAGAGCGGCATCTCGTCGCCGATCGACTCGGGCGTCGTGTCGTCGAGGTGGAGCGCGTCCACGATCAGCCGCTTGAGCGTCTCCTGCGTGCGTTCCTTCGGCAACGATGTCTCCTCCATGGTACGGCTTCCCTCATGGTACACCCGGCGCGCCGCGCGAATCCTCGGGCGATCGCGCTCAGGCGCGTTGCCGCGCCGCCACGGTCGCGTCCCACAGCTCGGTCGCGCGGGCGAGCGCGCGAGCATGCTCGGGCGACCCCTCGGACGGCCCGGACACAAGCACCCGCGGAGGCGCCCCCGCGTCGAGCGCGAAGCGCACGCCGTCGATCGAGATGTCGGGGAGCTCGCGCCCGAGATCCCGCCGCATCCGCGCGCCGATCCGGTCGAGGAGCCCGGAGAGCGTCTTCGGGCTTGTATCGGTCTGGGCGATCACCTGGGTGAGCGGGAGCATGTCGAGGACCCTCCGGCGCTCGGCGAGCCCTGAAATCCCTGTGCTCCGTTCGAGCAGCGACGCGAACACGCGGGCGTACACCTCGTTCACGCGGGTCCGTCGGACGACCGCGTCGAGCGGGCCATCGAGCTGCCCTTCGAGGTGCGCCACGCCGTCGAGCCCGTTGGCCCAGCGCCCCTCGTTCTCGGCGTGATAGGCCCCGCGGGCCCGGAGATCCTCGGCGAGCGCGGCGAAATGGCCCGCCATCCGGGACTGGGCGTCCAGGGCGAGCCCGGCCGCGCGGAGCTCGTCGCGCAGAAAACCGAGGTCCGTGCAGAGGTCGCTCCGGTGGGGCCAGAAGACCTGGTTGTAATAGTTGTTGAAGTCGAGCAGGTACTTGAGCCGGAAGACCGAGAAGCAGCCGAAGGTGGGGTAGAGCTTCTCGTAGAGGCGCAGCGTGGTCTCGTAACGGTGCGCGTAATACGCGTCGAACAGCGCGGCGCGCTCGCGGAGCGCCGCCTCGTCGCCGGCGAGATCGGCGAGGACGAGCGAGACGAGCATCTCGTTGGCGAGCGCGATGAAGTCGGAGCCCGGGCTGTAGAAGGGGTCGGTGAAGGCGCCGGCGAAGCCCGTCATGCCCCAGCGCTCCTCGGAGAAGAAGCGCTCGGCGCGGTAGGGGAGGTGCGCATACTGCTGGAAATCGAGCGCGGAGGACCCTTCGAGCAGATCGCGGGCGGCGCGGTGCCGCCGCAGGAAGGCGAGCATCTCCTCCGCGGTGCGCGGCCCCTCGCCGATCCGGTCCCTGTCGTAGACGACACCCACGCTCATCACGTCGCCGGCGAGCGGGATGAACCAGATCCAGTATCCGTCGTACATCAGGTGATTGGTCGAGAGGTGGCGCGACGTGTGGCGCACCCGGGCGCGCCATGCGGGCTCCTCGACGGCGTCGAGGCCTGCCACGCCGCGGAATCGGCCCCACGCGGCGCCCGTGTCGAGGCGCGTCTCCTTGTGGACGCGCTGCCCGAGCGCCCGGGCGAGCAGGTGCCTGCGCCCCGAGGCGTCGCAGAGGAAGCGGGCCGAGGCGCGCTCGCGGGCGCCGGATCGCTCGTACGAGACCTCGTGCGCGGGGGCGGCGCCGCCCTCCTTCCCGCCGCGGGCGAGGTCGATCCCCACCACCTTGGCGCCGAGCTCGACCGCGACGCCGAGGGACCGGTTCATCGCCGCGAGGTCGCGCTCGAACGAGGCGCGCTCGAGCTGGAAGCTCGGGTAATAGGGGAAGTGATCGGCGCCGATCTCGCTCATGCGCCAGAGCGGGAGGTCCTTATCGGGGCTGTCGAAGAAGAAGCGCAGGCCGTTCTTGGGGAGCTGGTGCTGGTAGAGATACGTCCCGAGGCCGAGGCGCCGCACGAGGTAGTCGGCGGCCACCTCCACGGTCGACTCGCCGACCTTGTAATCGGTCAGCGCCTCGCTCTGCTCGAGCACCAGCACCGAGAGATCGGCCCGGACGCGCTTCAGGTGGCGGGCGAGGAGCCCGCCAGCGAGCCCGCCTCCCAGGATGATCACATCGAAACGCTGCACGGACACTCCGTCTGCCCATACCGGACTTGTACCGTCCGAGACATCATGAATGTGGGCCCTTGGCCGCGCCCGCCATGATAGCCATTCAGCCCGCCGGCTGTCCTGCTTTACGGTGAGGATCGATCCGTGAAACGAATCGGGCCGAAAGGACGGAGCGCATGAGGCGAGCACGTGTATCGATGGTTCGTGGTGCCGGGGCCTTCCTTCTGACGATCGGGATGCTCGCGGCGTGCGGCGGCAATGGAAGCACCACCGGATCCGGAGGTGGGACGACCGGCACGACCACGTCGACCACCACCTCGGGGACCGCAGGCGGCGGCACGGGAGGCACCGGAGGGGGCGGAGGGGACTGGTCGTGCCTCGGCGATATCGTCTATCCCGACCCGTCGGCGCCGATGGTCAAGGTGAGCTTCGTCTTCCTCGATCACCTGAGCCACATGCCCATCACCGACATGAGCGTGAAGGCATGCCCCAAGAACGACCCGCCCTGCGCCGGGGTGATCGATCAAGGCAACACCGACGCGGACGGGGCCATCGCGCTCACCGTCCCCTCGGGCCCGGCCGGGTTCGACGGCTCGTTCAACCTCGACAAGATGGGATATCCGACCTCCCGGGTGCTCGTCTATCCGATGCCCTCCGCCGACTCGCCCGTCATCCACATGACCATCGTCTCCGTGCAGGCGTTGCAGCTCGGCCTCGCCGACGTGGGCACGAAGGCCGATCCGACGCGCGGCCACGTGGCCATCGCGGGGCTCGATTGCGGGCTCCTCCCGGCGCCCGGCGTGTCCTTCCAGGTGCTCGCCGCCGACGGCAAATCCACCACGGCCTATGTCGCGGGGATGGGGCTCGACGAGAAGGCCACCGCGACCGGACCGGACGGCGTGGGCATCGTGTTCAACGTGCCCATCGGTCCGACCAAGGTGAGCGCCACCCGCGAAGCGACCAAGATGCCCATCGGCGTCGTCGACGCGCCGGTGGAGGTGGGAGGCGTCACGTACGTGAGCGTCCCGCCGACGCCGCCGCCGTGATCGAGCGTCGCTCTACGGCTCGCCCGGCGCCGGCTCCGTGATCTCCGCGCGGATGTCGGCGCCGCGCAGCGCGCCGAGGAGCTGGACGAGGTCGGCGATCTCGTCGTCGGTGAGATCGAGCGGCGCGTCGAAGATCGCGTCGTGCAAGGGGTCGGCGGTCACGGCCGCCGACGCTTTGTGGCGGATCACCTGCTGCAAGGTGAACACGCTGCCGTCGTGGAAATAAGGGCCCGTCTGGTACGCGGACCGGAGCGTCGGCGTCAGGAACTTCCCGCGATCGCCCGCGTCGCCCGTGACGAGGGAGCGGCCCTCGTCGGCGCGGCTCCCGTCCGGGCCCGGGGGCGCGGTGGAGACGTTGTGGAACGCGAAATCGGTGAAGAGCGGGCCGCCGTGGCAGCCGCTGCACCGCGCCTTGCCGTCGAAGAGCGCGAGCCCGCGCTGCGCGGCGGCGCTCATGGCCGTGTCGTCGCCCGCGTTCCAGCGATCGAAGGCAGCGTCGCGCGAGATCACCTTGGTCAAGAAGGCGCGGAGCGCCCTGGCGGTGAGCAGCCAGACGCGCGCGGGGTCGGCCTGCGCGATGTCCTCGGCGAAGGCCTCCTGGAAGAGGGCAGGGTAGGCCGGCGCGGTCACGGTGAGGCGCTTTTTCAGCGCGATCTGCGCGCTCGGCACGTCCGCGCCGAGGTTCATGTTCGTCTCGGCGAAGGGGCGCATCAGCACCTCGAGCAGATCGGTGCCCGAGCCGTCCCAGCGCGAGATCGGCGCGTGCACGAGGTTCAGCATCGAGCTCGTGTTGCGCGCCGTCGGCGGGGCGTCGCTGGGGTACGAGCCGTCCGGGATCGAGTGGTTCAGGTTGTCCTGGAAGGCCGTCGCCGGCACATGGCATGCGGCGCAGTCGGTGTGGCCGCTGCCGGAGAGACGCTCGTCGAAGTAGAGGTACCTCCCGAGCGCGATCTTCTCCGGCGTCACCGGGTCGTCGGGGAAGGTGGGGAGCGACGGCACCGGCCCGTGCTGCGGGGCGCGGAGCGGGGGCGCGGCCGCGGGGCCGGGCTGCTCGCCGCATGCCGCGACCAGCAGCGCGGCCGCGATCGCGGCGAGCGCGCGCTTCACTTCGCGAACCTCACGAAGAACGAGTTGTCGACGGTGAGCGCCGCGTCCGCGCCGTCCACGTGCATCCGCACCGAGGTGCCGGTGATGGGGGGCTCGCCCGCGGGGGCCGGATCGAGGCTGAAGAGCGCGATGTCGCCGGCCTGCGGGCCGAGCATCGGATCGGCCCCCGCCACCGAGATGAACATCGACATCTCCCATGGCCCGTCCGCGTAGTCGGGCTTGGTCTTCCAGGTGAAATCGAGGTCGTCCTCGACGCTCCCCACGCCGATCTCGAGGGGCGCGGTGTTGCCCGCCGACTCCCCCGCGGGCGTCGTCGCGAAGTAGTACGTCTTGCCGACGATCTCGTCCTTGGGCACATGCGAGAGCGCGCCGTTCGTGTTGCTGAAGGCGACGCCCATCGCGTCGGCGGAGAGCACGGCGTGCACCGAGAGGGCATACGTCGCGCCCGATCCACCGCCTCCGCCTCCGCCGCCCGATCCCGTGGTGCCGGTGCCCGTCGCGCCCGTCCCGCAGCCGAGCGCGAGCGCGCCGAGGGCCAAGATCCACGAAGATTGCCGCATGATCCGGAGGGTACACGAGCGCCGGGTCGAGGGAAGCGCGCCGTCACCCGAGGAGCGCGCGCATCCGGCCTGGATCGTCGGTGATGATCCCGTCCACCCCGATCGCGTCGAGCCGCCGCGCCTCGTCGGGATCGTTCACCGTCCAGGCGTTGACCACGCGGCCGCGGGCATGCGATCGCTCGACGAGATCGCGCGTGGTCACGGACGCTTCGGGGTGCACGTGCAGGCCGTGGAGGCGCGCCCAGAGCGCCGCGGGGCGCTCCCAGCCCGATCGGTGCAGCAGCAGCGCGCGCGGCGGCGAGGGGCAGAGCGCCGCGATCCCGGCGAGCAGGAGCGGGTGGAAGCACGAGATGATCACCGGCGGTCCCGTCCGGAACGCCCGCAGGGCACGCGCGGCGGCCCGGACCACCGCGGCCCGATCGGGCGCGTCGAACGCCAGCTCGACGTTCACGAAGAGCCCCGCGTCGCGCGCGAGCGCGAGCGCGTCCGGGAGCGTCGGGACGCGCGCGCCGCCGCCGAGATCGACGCGCGTGAGCTCGCGCAGGGAGAGCGCCGCCACCGCGCGATCGTCCGCGCCTCCGGTCACCCGGGAGAGCGCCGGCGCGTGGCAGATCACCGCCTCGCCCGAGGCGGCGGCGCGCACGTCGATCTCCACTCCATCGGCGCCCTCGCTCGCGGCGATCGCGAGGGCTTCGAGCGTGTTCTCGGGCACGCCGGCCCGGACGACGCCGCGGTGACCGATGACCTTGGCCCGCCCGCCCGGCGCGCGGCGAAGGGCGGAGAGGGCGTCGCCGGATCGTTGCATCGGATCTCGCAGGACCCCGGCCGGCGGCCTGCGCCGGTGACGGTCTGACCCGATCGTGATACTCGTCTTCCGAGGCGCGGAGAAGGGCTCGCCCGCGCGGAGCCGGCGAGATCCGCCGGCCTCCGAGGACAGAAAGGAGCGCCCATGAACGATCCTTACCGGCAGCCGCTCCGGCGGCTCCTCGCCGGCATGTTGCACGGCGCCGACGCGCTCGGAGACGACGACGACCTGCTGAAGCTCGGCCTCGACAGCATGGGGATCATGCGCCTCGTGACCTTCATCGAGGAGAAGCTCGGCGTCGCGCTGCCCGACGACGAGATCGAGGCGAGCAACGTCCGCACCCTCGGCGCGCTCGTCGCGTGGATCGAGCGCCACCGCTGAGCCCATGCGCCGCCCCCTCAACCCCGCCGACCACTTCGCCCTGATGATGGACCACGAGCTCCGCCGCTCGGGGCAAGCGGGCAACCTCTGCGCGCTCGCCTACGAGCTCGGCGGCATGCCCGACATGGCCGAGCTCTCGGCCCGGGCCTCGCGCTTCGCCGATCGCTTCCCGCTCGCCCGCGCGCGGCTCGTCCGCCGGGGCACACACTACTTCTGGGAGGACGGGCCGGACGAGCCGATCTTCACGCGTCACTCGGGCGTCGATGTCCGCGCGACGATCCGCGCGCTGATGGCCCACGACGAGGCCCCCGAGCGCATGGCGCCCGTCTCGTTCCACATCGTTGACGATGGATCCCGCGCGACCCTCCTGCTCCGCTGGTTCCACCCGATCGCCGACGCCAAGGGCGCCGAGCTCGTCATGCACCACCTGATCGCGGACGCGCCGCCCCCGCCCGACGAGGACGACCCCATGGAGGCGCTCATCCGGGCCCAGAACCTCTGGCGCAAGGCCGCGATGGCGCTCAAGGCGCGCGGGTACATCAAGCAGCTCGACCAGCGGCCGAGCATCCTCCCTCGACGGGGCGGCGCGCCGCCCGGCCCGCTCGATCACCGGCTCGTGCGCTTCGACGCCGGCGAGTCGGAGAAGATCCTCGCGAACGCCTTGAAGCTCGCCGGGATGACCGGCACGGCCCACTACTTCATCGGGTGCACGATGCGCGCGATCGAGGCGGCCGGGAGCGGCGACGGCGAGGCCTACTGCGTCCCCTACGCGATGAACCTCCGCAAGCGCCGCGCCCTCTCGCCCGTCTTCGGCAACCAGCTCAGCTTCCTCTTCGCCCAGGCGAGCCGCGACGAGGTGTCCGATCGCCGCCGCCTCTTCACCGCGCTGCGCGACCAGGCCAGGCAGACGGTGCGCGCCGGCCTCGACCACGCGATGATCCCGCTGATTCAGGCCGGCAACTTCCGGCCCCTCGACAACTTCGGTCGCCTCGTCCGCCGCACGCCCCACGGCGGGGAGCGCAACTCGTTCTGGTTCTCGTACACCGGCGAGCCGGATCCGCCGGTGGATGCGGTCCTCGGCGTCCCGGTCGAGGGCAGCTTCCAGCTCAGCCAGGTGACGGATCCTCCCTCGCTCGCGGTGCTGGTGAGCCAGCGCGCCGGGCAGATCACGCTCAGCCTGTGCACCCTGCCGGGCGCGCTCGACGAGGCGTGGATCGATCGGGCCGCGGCGGCGGTGCGCGACGAGCTCCTCGGCGCGGTGGGCTGACGCGATGCTCGCCTTCGACGCCCTCGTGCGACGCGCCGATCAGTCCCCGGACGGGGACGCCCTCGCCGACGCCGCACGCCGGCTCGGCCCGCGCGCGATCCTCGCGCACGCGCGCCGCATCGGCGCGGCGCTCGCGGGCGCGGGGCTCGGCCCGGGCGATCGTGTTGCGATCGCCCTGCCCCGCGGCATCGACGGCGCCCTGGCCATCCACGGGGCGCTCGTGCACGGCGCAAGCTACGTGCCGATCGATCTCGCGCACCCTGCGTCGCGCCTCGCGTTCATCGTCGAGGACGCGGGGTGCCGCGCGGTCGTCGGCCGAGGCGAGCGGCCGGCCTTTGCGGGCCCGAAGGCGAGCTGGATCGACCTCGACGCGCTCGATGAAGGCGACGAGATCGCCCTGGATCCAGGCTCGATCCACGCGTGGGCGCCGGAGGAGATCGCCGCGATCCTCTACACCTCGGGCTCGACGGGCATGCCCAAGGGCATCGCGGTGAGCGCCCGCGCCGTCGACGCCTTCGTGCGCTGGGCGGCCGCGACCTTCGACCTCGACGCGACCGATCGGATCGCCTCCCTCGCGCCCTTCCACTTCGACCTCTCGCTCTTCGATCTCTTCGCCTCGATGCACGCCGGGGCCGCCGCCGTCTTCGTCCCGCAGGCGCTGACCCTTGCCCCGAGCCGGCTCGTCCGGTGGATGGAGGCCGAGCGGATCACGACGTTCTACACCGTCCCCTCGCTGCTCGGCTTCCTCGCCGCGCGGGGCGGGCTCGGCGCAGGTAGCCTCCCGTCCCTGCGGCGGATCCTCTTTGCCGGCGAGGTCTTCCCGCTGCCGGCGTTGCAGAAGCTCGCCGCGGGCCTGCCCCATGTCGCGCTCTACAACCTCTTCGGCCCGACGGAGACCAACGTCTGTGCCTTCTTTCAGGTCGATCGCGCGCGCCTCGGCGCGATGTCCTCGCTGCCGATCGGCGCCCCGGCATGCGACGCCGAGCTCTCGATCGACGGCGAGGGCGAGCTCCACGTGCGCGGGCCCTGCGTGATGAGCGGCTACCTGAAGCAGGGCGCCATCCCCGCGCCGATCGCGCCGGGGAGCCTGCTCGCCACAGGCGATCGCGTCGATCGCAACGAGCAGGGCGAGCTGCTCTTCCTCGGGCGGATGGACCGGATGATCAAGAGCGCGGGCTACCGCGTCGAGCCGGCCGAGATCGAGGCCGCGCTCGAGCGCTTCCCCGGCGTGCGGCGCGCCGTGGCCTTCGGCCTCCCCGATCCGGTGAGCGGCCAGCGGATCGTCGCCGCCATCGCCGCGGACGAGGAGCCCGCGAGCGGAGCCCTGATCGCCGCGCTGCGGGCGAGGCTCGCGCCGGCCATGATCCCCACGCGCATCCTCTGGCTCCCGGACCTACCCCTCCTCGCCAACGGCAAGACCGACCTCGCGGCCCTCGCGAAGCTGCTGGAAGATCTGGGCCCATGAGCGAGCACGTAGCCTCCCGCGATCGCGACCTCGGCGCCGCGCGGCTCAAGCAGCTCGGCGCCGAGGGCCTCTTCCGCCACGCCGTCCCCGCCGCGCGCGGCGGCCGCGGCGATCGCTTCACCGACCTCGTCGAGGCCCACGAGGCCCTCGGCGCTTCGTCCCGCGATCCCGGGCTCGTCCTCGCCGTCAACGCCCATGTCTGGGGCTCCATCTTTCCCCTCCTCCGCTTCGGGAGCGAGGCGCAGGTCGAGGCCTTCCTCCCGTCGCTCCTCGGCGGCGCGTGGATCGGAGGGCATGCGATCACCGAGCCCGGCGCCGGCTCCGACACCGGAGCGATCGAGACCTCCGCGGTCGTCGAGGGCGAAGGCTTCGTCCTCCACGGCCACAAGCGCTTCATCACCAACGCGCCGATCGCCGATCTGCTCGTCGTCTACGCCAGGCAAGGCGGCGCGCTCTCGGCCTTCCTCGTCCGGCGCGGCGATCCGGGCGCGACCTTCGCCGAGGGGCCCTCCGTCGAGGCATGCCGCGGCGCCTCCATGGGCGACGTGATCCTCGACGGCTGCCGTCTCCCCGCGGGGCGGCAGCTCGGCCGGCCCGGGGCGGGCGGCGTCATCCTCCAGCTCTCGCTCGAGCTCGAGCGCGCCTTCGTCTTCGCCGGCATCGCGGGCGTGATGGCGTGGCAGCTCGACCGCGTCGTCAACTTCGTCAACGACCGGCAAATCAAGGGGAAGCCGCTCGCGGCCCAGCAGGCCGTCGCGCACCGCGTGGCCGAGATGAAGCTCCGCCTCGAGACGGTGCGGCTCTGGGTGCGGCGCTGCGCCGAGCGCTGCGACGAGAAGCGGCGGATCACCGCCGAGAGCGCCTCGACGAAGTGGCTCGCCGCCGAGGCCTTCCTCCAGTCGTCGCTCGACGCGGTGCACGTGCTCGGCGCCCAGGGGCTCGACCGCGAGATGACGGCCCTCGTGGACGACGCGATGGCGGGGCGGCTGTTCTCGGGCAGCACCGAGATCCAGAAGAACATCGTGGCCGCGATGCTCGGGCTCCGGAGCTGAGCAGGCGCGATCAGGGACGATCAGGCGCGGCGGAGCGGCAGCTCGAAGAGGGGCATCACGGCCACGAAATCCTGGGCGAAGCGATCGCGGTAGCTCGCCACCAGCGACTCGACGCGCGCGTGGTCCGGCGAGCGCACGATGAGGCCGGCGTGGAAGCGATCGTGCGTGTGGTAAGTGACCTCGGGGTCGCTGTACGCGGAGAGGTCGGGGTGCTCGGCGCGGGCGAGGCACTGCACGAGGCCCGCGTAGTCGAAGCGCCGCTCGGGCAGCGCGTAGGGCACCTGCCCCTTGTCGATCTCGATGTCGGCCCACTCCCGCCAGAGGTTCACCCCGGTCGAGATCTCGACGAGCTCGGCGATGTGCCCGCCGCCGACGCGCGCGCCGATCTCCAGGAAGTAGACCACGCCGTCCTGCCCCTTGATGAACTCGACGTGGGCGGTGCCGCGGAGCAGCTTGAAGCTCTTCAGCACCGCGCTCGCCGTCGCGCGGAGCTTCTGGTCGTCGTCGCTCCCGCGCTCGACCGTCATCGTCGAGAAGACGCCGCCGCCGTGCGACACGTCGAAGGGCGGGATGCCCGTCTTGTGGCACTCCATCAGCTTGATCTCGCCCTCGGAGACGATCGCGTCGACGTGGTACACGTCGCCGGGGATGTACTTCTCGATGAGGCAGTAGCTCTGCATGTCGCCGAGCGCGTGGATCTCCTGCCAGAGCTGGTCGACGCTCGTGATCTTCTTGATGCCGGCCGAGGCCGCCTCTTGCCGCGGCTTGAGCATGTAGGGCGGCTCGACGCGGCGGGTGAAGGCCTCGATGTCGGGGTAGTGGAGGACGCCCGTGAACTCCGGGACGGGGATGTTCATCTCCCGCGCGAGCACGCGCATCGCCAGCTTGTCGCGGAAGACGCGGGCGGTGGTGTCGCCCATCCCCGGCACGCGCAGGTGCTCGCGGAGCGTGGAGGTGGTCTCGACCTCGAGGTCGTCGAAGGGGATGATCCGGTCGAACTTGACGGTCCGGTTCAGGTAGCAGACCGCGTTGAGCGTCTGCTGCATGGTGGCGTCGTTCGGCATCGCGAGCAGATCTTGCAAAAGATCGCGACGCCAGGGCTTGCCAAGGTGCTTCTCCTTCGTGAGCGCCCAGACGCGGCAGCCTCGCTCGACCGCCCGCTCGAGGAAGCGATCGCCGGTGTTGAAGCTGCCCATGCAAAGGATGTTCAGGTTCGCCGCCATCATTCGCCCTTACCACGGACCGCGCCGGGGAGGCCGGGCCGCGTCGATCAGCGCAGGATCAAGAGGAGCACCAGGCTGAGCAGGAGGAGCGCCGCCCCGCCCGCGGCGATCACCAGGGCGATCTGGGTCGAAGGCGGCGAGGTCTTGACCTTCTGGATCGTCTCCTCGACGAATTTCTCCACCCGCTTGATCGTCTCGTCGAGCGAGACCTGCCAGGCCGGCTTGGCCGGGGCGAGCGGCGCGGCTCGTCCCTCGAGAGGCGCGAGCGGCCCCGGCGCCGGCAAGGGCCCGGTGGTGAGCTGAGGCTCGGGCTGCGCTCCACCGAACGCGCGCCCGTCCGGCATGGGCTGCGTGACGGCGCCTCCGCCGAAGGTCGGCGCGGGGATGCCCGATCCCTGGAGCGGCCCGGTCGGCACCTGCGGCAGGCCCATCCCCGTCGCGTAGAGGTTCTGGGGCATGGGCGCTCCGGGCTGCTGCGCAGCTTGATGCGCGCCGTGCTGCTGCGAAGCGTGCTGCTGCGAAGCGTGCTGCTGCGAAGCGTGCTGCTGCGATGAGGTCGCGGGCGGCAGCGCCGAGGGCGGGATGCGCCCCGTCGGCAGATCGGCCGTGTCGGTGCGGAAGGCGCGCGTCGGCGTGTCGCGATCGCCGTGGTTCGGCTCCTCCTCTTCGATCGGAGGGAGGCCGTGCGCATCCTTGACGTACATCTCCGTCGGCGTGTCGCGCCGGCCCGACGAGCCCGAAGCATGGCTCGGCTCGGCGGGCGAGGGCCACTCTCCCGTGGGCACCGGCGCCTGCGCTGGGGCCGGCGCCGGTACGGGGAGGCCGAGGGGCGAGGTGCGAACCTGCGCGGCCGGCGCGGGCGGCAGGCCGCCCCCGAAGCTCGGCGGCGCGAAGACCGGCGCCGGGATGTCCGTCGAGGTGGGGATGGGCGCGCGCGGCGCCGAGGGGCGCGGCGCAGGGACGCCGCGCTGGGGCGCGGGGCCGGACATCGTCTGCGTCCGCCCGTCGATCTGCATCCACATGGCGAAGTGCGCGTTGCCGTGGGGCAGGAGCGACGCCGCGAGGTCGTTCATCGTGCTCGGCCGATCGTCGCGGTTCATGCTCAGCGTGCGCATCACGAGGTCGCACACGTCGCCCGGCAGATCGGGCCGCAGGCGGCCGAGGTGCGTGGGCGGGCCCGAGCAGAGGGCGTACACGAGATCGCCGATCGTCTCGGCCTGGAACGGCTTGCGGCCCGAGAGGCTCTCGTAGAGCACGACGCCGAGCGAGTAGATGTCGGCCCGCGCGTCGACCGCCGACGAGTTCCGGAGCTGCTCGAGGCTCATGTAGTACGGCGTGCCCACCGTCGATCCGGTGCGGGTGAGCGAGCTCTTGGGGATGGGCCCGGCGTCGGCGATCTTGACGATGCCGAAGTCGAGGACCTTCACGTCGTACTGGCCCGGCCAGTTGCTCGCGCAGAGGAAGACGTTCTCGGGCTTGAGATCGCGGTGAATGATGCCGAGGCCATGCGCCTCGGCGAGGCACTCGCAGATCTGGAGCACGATGTTGACGGTGAGCTCCAGGGGCAACTGCCCGGCCTCGTCGAGCAGGTCGCGCAGGCTCTGCCCGTCGAGCAGCTCCATCACCAGGTAGGGGCCGGCCGGGCCGTTCGTCCCCATGTCGGTGATCTTGACGGCGTGGCCGTTCTTCATGAGCGCGGAGGCCCGCGCCTCCTGCTCCAGGCGGGCGAGCCCTGCGTCGTCGAGGAGCGATTTCAGCGCGAGCCGCCGCCCGGTGAGCGTGTGCTCGACCTCGTGGACCATGCCGTTGCCGCCCTGGCCAATGGGGCGCACGACCCTGTACCGGCCGTCGATCAGCGTTCCCGCTGCGATG
This sequence comes from Byssovorax sp., assembly GCA_046351295.1. GTDB lineage: Bacteria > Myxococcota_A > Polyangia > Polyangiales > Polyangiaceae > JAXLYT01. The sequence continues at coordinate 44,172 of JAXLYT010000048.1, read as the reverse complement.
CCGAAGACCGCGCCGTCCTGGTTGACCATGGCCATGCCGAGAAGCCTGACCGCCGAGCATAGCCGAGCTTTCGGGGCGGGCAGAAGGGGCGAGGGGAGGGGCGAGGGGGATCCAGGCGCGCACGCGGGGAGGATCGGGAAGAATTTTCGCGCTTGTCGGGCTTCGCACGGGCAGGGCAGCTTGAACGCCCGCCGGTCCGGCACTAGGGTCGGCCCTCATGGCCGAGAGCACCCCAGCCGCGAAGACGCCCGCGCGCGCCTCGTTCCTCGAGAACGACACGCTCTTCTTCGTCCTGCTCGCCCTCACGGCGATCGGCATCGTCGGCACCATCCAGGTCGTCGCCTTCCGCGCCCCGACGGAGGCGACGATGGGCATCGTCCAGAAGATCTTCTACTTCCACGTCCCCTCGGCGTACGCGATGTACCTCGGCGCCGCGGCGTGCTTCCTCGGCTCGGCGGGGTACCTCTACAACGGCCGCCTCGCGTGGGACGCGCTCGCGCGCGCCGGGTCGGAGGTCGCGGTCGCCATGGGCGTCATCGTCATGGTCACCGGCCCCCTCTGGGCGGCCAAGGCATGGGGTGTGTACTGGACCTGGGATCCGCGGCTCACCACGTCGATGCTCAGCGTCCTGCTCTACGTCGCGTACGTCGTCCTGCGCGCGTTCGCGGGCGACGGCGAGGCCGAGCGCAAGTTCGCGGCGGCGCTCGGCGTCCTCGGCGCGGCGAACCTCCCGATCATCCATTTCTCGGTGCAGAAATGGGGCGGCAATCACCCCAAGGTCATCACCTCGGGCGGCGGCGGCCTCCAGCACCCCGACATGAAGCTCGCCTTCGCGATGGGCATGATCTCCTTCACGCTCCTCGCGCTCGTCCTCCTCTGGTCCCGCGTCCGCATCGACCTCGCCTCCTCCCGCCTCGCCGAGCTGGAGCAAGAGGCCCTGGAGCTCGGCCTGGGTGAAGAATAGCGCCATGCGATCCTACCTCGACACCACGGCGCCCGCGCCGATCCCTGCTGTCCCGAGCGCCGACGACCGATCGACGAGCTTCCGCGCCGTCGAGGGCGGCGGCGAGATGCAGAGCGGCGAGAAGCTCCTCGTCGAGGCCTACGCGGCCATCTGGCTCGTGCTCTTCGCGCTCATCTTCATCTCGTGGCGCCGCCAGAAGAGCATCGACGCCCGCGTGGTCGTGCTCGAGAGCGCGATCGCCAAGGTGAAGAACGCGCCCTACGCCGCGCGCGGCGAGGGAGCGTAGCGATGCCCAACATCGGCGAGATGACGCCGCAGCACGTCATCTACATCCCGTTCGTGCTGATGATCGGCCTGATCGCCGGTTACGTGCTCGGCGCGCGCGCCGTCCGCGCCGAGCTCGAGAAGAAGAAGCGCAGATTGAAGGAGTGACCCATGGTCGACTTTTCCCTCTCCGACGAGCACAAGGCCCTGATCGAGACGGCCCGCCGCTTCACCAAGGAGCGCATCATCCCCATCGCGGCCGAGTGCGACGAGAAATCCGTCTTCCCGATGGAGGTGTTCAAGGAGGCCTGGGAGATCGGCCTCGTCAACCCCACCTGCCCCGCCGAGTACGGCGGCTCGGGCATGGGTGAGCTCGAGAACGCGATGATCGCCGAGGAGCTCGCGTACGGCTGCACCGGCATCGAGACGAGCTTCCTCGGCAACGGGCTCGCCCTCACGCCGATCAAGCTCGGCGGCACCGAGGAGCAGAAGAAGAAGTACCTCGGCATGCTCACCGCCGAGCCCGTCCTCGCGAGCTACGCCACGACCGAGCCCGACGCCGGGAGCGACGTCGCGGGGCTGAAGACCCGCTTCACCCAGCACGGGGACGACTTCGTTCTCAACGGGCAGAAGTGCTGGATCACCAACGCGAGCTACGCCCGCTTCTACGTCATCTTCGCCACGAAGGACCCGGCGCTCCGCCACAAGGGCATCGCCGCCTTCATCGTCGACCGCGACACGCCCGGGCTCCGCGTCGGCAAGAAGGAGAACAAGATGGGCCAGCGCGCGAGCGACACGGCCCAGGTGTTCCTCGAGGACGTGAAGGTGCCGAAGCAGAACCTGCTCGCGCCCGAGGGCCACGGCTTCAAGCTCGCGATGGAGACCTTCAACCAGACGCGCCCCGACATCGCCGCCGCGGCCACGGGCCTCATGCGCCGCTGCATCGACGAGTGCGTGGCGTACGCGAAGGAGCGCAAGGCCTTCGGCCAGCCGATCGGCAACCACCAGCTCGTGCAGGCGCTGATCGCCGAGATGGGCATCCGCGCCGAGGGCACGCGCCTGCTCTACCAGAAGGCCGCGTGGAACCTCGACAACGGCGTGCGCGATCCGATCGTGTCGAGCTTCGCCAAGGCCTACGGGGCCGACAGCGCCATGCAGACGGCGGTGGACGCGGTGCAGGTCTTCGGCGGCAACGGGTACGTCAAGGAGTACCCCGTCGAGAAGCTGATGCGCGACGCCAAGGTGCTCCAGATCTACGAAGGGACGAGCCAGATCCAGCGCATCGTCATCGCCCGGTCCATGCTCGGCGGGTGACGTGCGGCGCGCGGCGTCCCGAACGGCGCCGGCCACGAGAGCGCGGCGCCGTCGAGCTCGTCGCGAAATCTATGCGCGCTGGTTCGCATGGACCGGCACATGCAAAGGCTCGCAGACGAGCTCGTCGCGGTGACGCGATGATGGGCAAGTATCCCACCTGCACGCATTCCGGCGCTTCGGATCGTTGCGCCGAGCCCCCATTGGCTTGAAGGTCCCGGCGCGCGGGATGATACTCGACGCCGTATGAGCGGCGAGCCCGATGCTGCAAGCGCGATCGCGCCATCGCACCGGCAGGCCGATCCGGGAGGGATGATGTACGTGGTGGGGATCGGCGCGTCCGCCGGCGGGCTCGAGGCGCTCGAGGCCTTCTTCGAGCATGCGCCGATCGACGCGGGGTTGGCGTACGTGGTCGTGCAGCACCTCTCGCCCGACTACAAGAGCATGATGGTGGAGCTGCTCTCGAAGTGCACCCGCATGCCGGTGCAGCGCGCCGACGACGGGATGGTGGTCGAGCCCGATCACGTCTACCTCATCCCGCCCAAGAAGAACCTCGAGATCCAGCGCGGGCAGCTCCGCCTCACCGACAAGATCCAGCTCGCCGCGCCGAACCTCCCCATCGACATCTTCTTCCGCTCGCTCGCGGCCGAGCGCGGCGAGCGGGCCATCGGCGTCGTCCTCTCGGGCACGGGCTCCGACGGGATGCGCGGCCTGCGCGCCATCCACGAGGTCGGCGGCCTCACGCTCGCGCAGGAGCCGGGCTCCGCGCGCTTCGACGGGATGCCGAGGAGCGCCCTCGCCACCGGGGTGATCGACTACGTCTCCGCGCCCGAGGCGATGCCGGCGCAGCTCGAGCGCTTCGTCTCGATGCGCGCCAGCGGCACCCCGATCCCGCCCCCCGAGACGGTCACCCCGGCGGAGGGCCTCGGCGCCGTGCTCGCCACCGTGCAGCGGGCCTCGGGCGTGGACTTCAGCGGCTACAAGATCGGCACGATCTTCCGCCGCACGGAGCGCCGCATGCGGGTCGCCCAGGCGGCCGGGCTGCGCGAGTATCTCGCGATCCTCAACGCCTCGCCGCGCGAGGTGAGCGCCCTCTTCAAGGACCTGCTGATCGGGGTCACCAAGTTCTTCCGCGATCCGGAGAGCTTCGAGCAGCTCGCCGCGCAGGTCGTCGCGCCCCTGGTCGCCGCGGCCGGACCCCACGAGACCATCCGCGTGTGGGTGCCCGGCTGCTCGACGGGCGAGGAGGCCTTCTCCCTGGCCATGCTCTTCCACGAGCAGAGCGAGGCGCTCGGCCGGGGGCTCGATCTGAAGATCTTCGCCACCGACGTCGATCGCGACGCGATCGAGCGCGCCTCGGCCGGGGTCTACCCGGAGAGCATCGCCGGCGATGTCTCGCCGGAGCGGCTCGCCCGCTTCTTCGTGAGCCAGCGGGACGGCTACCACGTCTCGCGCGTCATCCGTCAATCGGTCATCTTCGCGCAGCACAACATCGTCAAGAACGCGCCGTTCTCGCGGCTCGATCTGGTGAGCTGCCGCAACCTCCTCATCTACTTCGACACGGCCCTCCAGCGCCGCGCGCTCAGCCTCATCCACTTCGCCCTCAAGCCGGACGGCTTCGCGTTCCTCGGGAGCAGCGAGTCGATCGCCGATCTGCCCGAGCACTTCCGGGTCGTCGAGCCTCGCGCCAAGATCTTCCAGCGGACGGGGGCCCTGCGCGCGCCGAGCCTGGAGCTCGAAGGTCGCGAGGTGGGCCGCGCGCGCCTCGCCGGCGGGCCCGTCGAGGTGGCCGAGGGCCTCGACGCCGGCAAGCCGTCGACCCTGGTGGTGGAGCGGGCGCTGCTCGACATGGTCGAGGAGTTCGGCCCGCCGTCGCTCCTCGTGAGCGAGTCGCTCCAGCTCCTCCACGTGTTCGGCGACGCCTCGCGCTACCTCGCCGTGCCGCGGGGCACCGCGTCGTTCAACGTGCTGGAGATGCTCCCGAAGCCGCTCGCCTCCATCGTGGCGCTGGGCACCCCCAAAGCGCTGCGGGAGGGCCGACCGATCAGCTACCGGGGCATCTCCGCCCAGCTCGCGGACGGGCCTCGGATCCTCGGGCTCAGGATCAAGCCGCTCGGCGTCCCCGCGCTGCGGAAGAGCTACGTGCTGGTCCAGATCGAGACGTCGGAGCGGCGCGGCGCCGCCCACGAGGCCACGGCGGGCGACCTCCTGAGCGACCAGGGAGCGAGGCTCAACGAGCTGCAGTCCGAGCTCCAGTTCACCCAGGAGAACCTCCAGGCGACCATCGAGGAGCTCGAGACCTCGAACGAGGAGCTGCAGGCCACCAACGAAGAGCTCGTCGCCTCCAACGAGGAGATGCAGAGCACCAACGAAGAGCTCCAGAGCGTCAACGAGGAGCTCGTCACCGTCAACGCCGAGTACCAGGCGAAGATCGCCGAGCTGAGCGAGCTGAACACCGACGTGGAGAACCTGCTCCAGGGCGCGTCCATCGCCACGGTCTTCCTCGACCGCGATCTCAAGGTGCGCCGCTTCACCCCGGACGCGGCGGGCGTGACCAACCTGATGGCGCGCGACATCGGCCGCCCGATCGAGCATATCCGCTTCAACTTCGACGACCACGGGCTCGTCGAGCAGCTCCGCGCGGTGAGCGCCGGCAAATCGCTGCACGAGCGCACCGCGAGCACGCCCGACGGGCGGCACTTCTTGATCCGCATGCTGCCGTACATGAGCAACGGGGTCGCCGAGGCGGGGGTCGTCATCACGTTCATCGACGTGACGCAGGCCCACGACGCCGAGTGGCAGCACCGGCGCGTCTTCGACTCCTTGCCCGAGGAGGTGGTCGTCCTCGACGCGCGGGGCGTCATCGTCGTGGCCAACCGCGCGTGGCGGCGCTTCTCGGAGGAGAACCTGGCAGAGCCGGGCCGGGTGGGCGTGGGCGCGGACTACCTCGCCGAGTGCAGGCGGGCCTCGAAGGAGAGCTCCTCCGCCTCGGTCGTGCTCCACGCGCTGGAGGCCCTGCTCGCCGGGAACGTCGAGCACTTTTGCCACGAGTACGCGTGCCACTCTCCCACGGAGATGCGCTGGTTCATGCTGACCGGCGCGCGCCTGCCTTCCGGCGGCGGGGCGGTGCTGAGCCACGTGAACGTGACCCAGTACCGCCTCGACTCGGCCGGCCCGCGCTCTCCGCCGGCCAAGGCGGCCCGCTCCGAGGTCAAACCATGAAGCGCGAGACCGACAACATCGCCCTACGCGCGCGCGCGGAGGCCACCCTCGAGGCCGGCGTCTCCGCCGTCGACGCGACCGCGCTCTCCGACGTCGCGGCCGTCCTCCACGAGCTGAACGTCCACAGCATCGAGCTCGAGATGCAGAACGCCAACCTGCTGGAGATCGAGCAGGCGCTCACCCGATCGCGGGAGCGCTACCTCGAGCTGTTCCGGTCGGCGCCCGTGGGCTACTTCGTCCTCGACAACCGCGGGGTGGTGCTGGAGGTCAACCCGGAGGGCCTCGGTCACTTGGGCAAGGAGGCGGACGCGGTGCTCGGCACGCCGATGCTCCCGCACCTCGCGGTGGAGAGCCACGCCGCGTTCGCGTCGCTCCTCGCCGAGGTGTGGCGCGGCCACGAGCGCGCGAGCGCCGAGGTGGAGGTCCCGGGCTCCGGCGAGCGACGGAGCTTGCTCGCCAGGGCCGTCATGTCCACCGGCGGGCCCGGCGGGCAGCCGGTCCTGCTCTGCGCCACGATCGACATCTCGGCGCGCAAGCGGGCGGAGCGCGAGCTGTCTCGGAGCGAGGTCCGCTACCGCTCGCTGTTCGAGGGGTCGAGGGACGCGCTCCTGCTCCTGACGCGCGCCGGGACCATCCTGGAGGTCAACGACGCCGCCGCCGCGCTCTTCGGCCTCAGCAAGCCCGACCTCCGCCGGAGGTGGCTCGCCGACCTCTTCACCGACGCCGCCGCGGAGACGATCGCGCGGCTGGTCGCCGACGGGGGATCGGCGCCGCAGCGCGCCGAGGAGGTCACGGCGAAGCGGGCCGACGGGCAGAGCCTCTCGGTCGAGCTGTCGATCTCGCCGATCGACGGAGGGATGGCGCTCCTCTCCGCGCGGGACATGCGCGAGCGGCTCAGGCTCGCCCAGCTCCTCGGCCGCAAGGAGCGGCTCGACGCGCTCGAGCGGCTCGCCGGGGGCATCGCCCACGACATGAACAACGTGCTCGCCGTGGTGCTGAGCGTGGGCGGGACCCTCCGCGACGCGCTCCCGCCCGGGCAGGCCCGGGACGACCTCCAGACCATCCTCACCGCGGCCCGCCGGGGCGGGCAGTTCACCGGGAGCCTGCTCGCCTTCGCCCGCGGCGACACCGTCGTCCACCAGCCGATCGACCTGTCATCGCTGTGCAACGACGTGCTCCTGCTGATCGGACGGACGCTCCCCCCGGAGATCCGCGTCGTCTCCTCGCTCACCGCGGACGGCCCGATCGTCGAGGGCGACGGCGCGGCGCTCGGCCACGCGCTGCTCGACCTGTGCACCAACGCCGTCGAGGCGATGCCGGACGGTGGCGAGCTGCGGGTGGAGACCGCCGTGGTGGAGGGCGGCGCCAAGGTCCGCCTCTCGGTGCGCGACACGGGGCGAGGCATGAGCGAGGAGGAGGTGGCGCACGCCTTCGAGCCGTTCTTCACGACGAAGGAGGACGGCCGGCGGGCCGGCGTCGGGCTCTCCACCGCGTACGGCACCGCCAAGGCGCACCGCGGGACGATCCACCTCGACTCCGCCCCCGGCAAGGGGACAACCGTGATCCTCGAGCTGCCCCGCCACGAGCCCCGCCCCACGAGCCCGGCGCACCCCGAGCGCCCGGCGCCGTCGAACGCCCGGCCGCGCGTGCTGGTGGTCGACGACGAGCCGGCCGTGCTGCGCGGAGTCGTGCGGATCCTGCAGCGGATGCCGGTCGACGTGAGCGCCGAGGCGGACGCCGAGAAGGTGCTCGACCTGTGCGCGGAGCACGGCCCCTTCGACCTCTACGTCTTCGACGTGAACATGCCCCGGCTCGACGGCCTGACGCTCGGCCGGCGCCTGCGGGAGAGGCAACCGGGGGCGCGCTTCATCTTCATGTCCGGCTACAACGCCGAGCAGATCGACGCGGTCTTCCGCAACGACGAGGGCGCGAGCTTCCTCAACAAGCCGTTCGAGCTCAGGACGTTGCAGGACCTCGTCGCGGAGATGCTCGAGCGCTGAGCGCGCCCCGCGGCGGGGGCAATTCGTGGGATCCCATGCATCGGCTTGCCCGGAGAGCGCCGGAGGAGTATGTTCTCTCCATATCCATGGGATCCCATGCTTCTACCGGCTCCGCGGAGCCCCGGCGGGACGTGGCGGCGGCGCTCAACGCGTTCCGGCGCATCGTCCGCGCCCTCCGGCTCTCGTCGAGCGCCGCCGAGAAGGCGACCGGCGTGAGCGGCGCGCAGCTCTTCGTCCTCGGTCAGCTCGCGGGCGCGGCGCCCGGGGACGAGGCCGGCCACTCCATCGCCGAGCTCGCGCGCCGGGCCGCCACCGATCCGAGCTCGGTCTCCGTCGTGGTGGCCCGCCTCGCGGCGCGCGGGCTCGTCGCGCGCCGCACCTCCGCGTCCGACGCGCGGAGGGCCGAGGTGGTGATCACCGCGGCGGGGCGCCGGCTCCTCGGGCGCGCGCCGAGCCCCGCCCAGGCGCTCCTGGTGCAGGCGATCGCGCAGCTCCCGCCCGCCGAGGTTCGCGCGCTCGCCGCGGCGCTCGAGCGCGTGGCCGGCGCGATGGGCCTCGCGGGCGACGAGGTGGTGATGTTCTTCGAGCAGGAGAAGGCCCCGCGCCGAAGCTCCTCCTCCAAGGGCGGGAAGAAGAAGGCGACGTGAGCCGGCGCGACGACGGAGCACGTCACCGCCACCCGGTCGAGGCGCCGCGCCCGGCCGTGGATCGCCGCGTGGTCCTCCTCAGCGCGGTCGCGATCGTCCTCGCGCTCGCCGCCGCGGCGGTCGCGCAGCTCCTCACGCGGCTCATCGGCCTCATCACCAACCTGGCCTTCTACGGCCGTATTCGCGCCGATTTCGTCTCGCCCGCCGGCAACCACCTCGGCCCCGCGGTGATCGTGGTGCCGGTCCTCGGCGCCCTCGTGATCGGCGTCCTCGCGCGCTACGGCTCGGAGGCGATCCGGGGCCACGGCATCCCCGAGGCGATGGAGCGCGTGCTGTTCCACGAGAGCCGGGTGCCGGCGCGCATCACCGTGCTCAAGCCGCTGTCGGCCGCGATCGCGATCGGCACGGGCGGGCCCTTCGGCGCCGAGGGGCCGATCATCGCCACCGGCGGCGCGCTCGGCTCGCTGGTCGGGCAGGTGATGACCGTCACGGCCGTCGAGCGCAAGACGCTCCTCGCCGCGGGCGCGGCCGCGGGCATGGCCGCCACCTTCGGGAGCCCCGTCTCGGCGGTGCTCCTCGCGGTGGAGCTGCTCCTCTTCGAGTACCGCCCGCGCTCGGTCATCCCGGTGTCGCTCGCGGCCGCCACGGCCACCGCGGCGCGCATCGCCGTCGCCGGCGGCGCCCCCGCGTTCACCATCCCCGATCTCGCCCAGCCCTCGGGCGAGGCGCTCGCGATCTACGTGGTGATCGGCGCGCTGCTCGGCGTCGGCTCGGTGCTCACCACGCGCGCCGTCTACGCGGTGGAAGACGCCTTCGAGCGGCTCCCGATCCACTGGATGTGGTGGCCGGCGTTCGGCGGCCTCGCGGTGGGCCTGTGCGGCTACCTCTCGCCGCACACGCTCGGCGTCGGCTACGACAACATCGATCGCATCCTCTCGGGCGATCTCGCGGGGCGCGCGGCGCTCGTCTTCTGCGCGTTCAAGCTCGCCTCCTGGTGCGTCGCGCTCGGGAGCGGCACCTCGGGCGGCACGCTCGCGCCCCTCTTCACGATCGGCGGAGGCCTGGGCTCGGCGCTCGGCGGGGTGGCGATCGCGCTCCTGCCGCGCGCGGGCGTCGACATCCGGATCGCGGCCCTCGTGGGGATGGCGGCGATGTTCGCGGGCGCCTCGCGGGCCCTCCTCGCCTCGGTGGTCTTCGCGTTCGAGACCACGCGCCAGCCCATCGGCCTGCTCCCGCTCCTCGGCGGCTGCGCGGCGAGCTACCTCGTCTCCTCGCTCCTGATGAAGACCTCGATCATGACCGAGAAGATCGTCCGGCGCGGGGCGCGGGTGCCCCACGAGTACCTCGCCGATTTCCTCGGCCAGATCCTCGTGAAGGAGGTCGCCTCGACCGACCTCGACGCGCTCTCGGCGGACGACACGATCGACGCGGTGCGCGCCCGGCTCCGCGCGCAGAAGGGCCAGCGCCACACCGGCTTCCCGGTGCTCGATCCCGGCGGGCTCCTCGCGGGCGTGGTGACGCGCTCGGACCTCTTCGATCCCGACGTCGACGTGGGCGCGAAGATCGCGGATCTCGTGCGCCGGGCGCCGGTGGTGATCGCCCCCGACGCGTCGCTCCGCGAGGCGGCCGATCGGATGGTGGGCGAGGGCGTGGGGAGGCTCGTCGTCGTCGCGCCGGCCGACCCGCGGCGGCCTGTGGGGATCGTCACCCGCAGCGATCTGCTCGGCGTACACGTGCGCCGGCTCGCGGCGGAGCACCGCGCGGAGGCCCACCTGGCGCTCCCCAAGCTCGGGCGCCTGCGGCGGCGCCACGAGGACACGGTGCCGTCGAGCCGGAGGAGCGCCGGCGGCCGCTGACCGCCGGGCGCGCCCCGGCTCTCCGGGATCAGTCCATCACGAGCACGATCTTGCCCCGCGTGTGTAACGCCTCCGAGGCCGCGTGCGCCGCGCCCGCGCGCTCGAGCGGGAAGGTCTCGCTCACGTGGGTCGCGAGCTTCCCCTCGTCCACCCAGCGGGCGAGCTCCGCGAGCTGCGACGCGTTCGGCTCCACGAACACGTAGTGGTAGCGCGCGCCGATGTCCTCCCAGCCCGCGGGCGAGCGGGTCGTGATGCTCACCGCGTGGCCGCCCTCGCGGAGGGCCGGGCGCGCGGCCGCGAGCGTGTCGCCGCCGATGCAGTCGTAGATCACGTCGAAGCTCCCCGCCGGCACCCCGGGGATGCCCGCCGGGCCCGCGCCCGCGTAGTCGTACACCGCGCTCGCGCCGAGCTCGCGGAGCGCCTCGTGGTGCTTCGGGCTCGCCACGCCGGCCACCTTCGCGCCGAAGATGCGGGCGAGCTGCACGGCCGCCGAGCCGGTGCCGCCCGAGGCGCCGAGCACGAGCACGCGCTGCCCGGGACCCACGCCCGCCGCGCGCAGCGCCTGGAGCGAGGTGAGGTTCACGAGCGGCAAGCCCGCGGCCTCGGCGAACGAGGCGCGCTTCGGCATCGCGGCCAGGTAACACTCGGGCACCGCCTGCTGCTCGGCGTAGGTGCCCTTCTCGATCGTCGGGCGGCGCACGTAGCCGAACACCCGATCGCCCACCTTGAAGCGCCGCGCGGCATGCCCGCGGGAGACGATCTCGCCCGCGAGATCCCAGCCCGGGACGAAGGGCATGGTGTGCGGGAAGCCCTTCGACAGGTAGCCGCGGACGATCTTCCAGTCGACCGGGTTGACCCCGGCCGCGCGGATCCGGACGACGTACTCGCCCTCGCCCGCGACCGGATCGGGCACCTCTCCAAGGACCATCGCGTCGTTGCCCCCGAACGCATGCACGAGCATCGCTTTCATCGGTTCACCTCGCAGGGCGCGAACCTTAGCAGCTCGGTGTTTGCTGTGGAGATCCGGAGATGGGGCCTTCAGCGACCGCCGCTGCGATCGCCCGGCCATGGATCGCCGGGGCCGGGATCGCGCCGGGCGCCGAGCCGGGCGAGGATGGCGGAGAGCTCCTCGGGGGTCATGCTCACGTGCTCGACCACGCGGCCGTAGAGCTGCGCGGTGGGGACGAAGCGATCGCCGCGCTCTTTCTGGAGCTCGGCGAGCTGCCAGAGCACGACGCGCTCGCGGCGGGTGAGGCCGTCGCGCACGTCGGGGAGATCGTCTCGCCATCCCATCGCGCGAGCGCCGGTGCGTCAGGCCACGGCCGCGCGCGCCGGCTCCACCGGGACGCGCAGGGCGGGGAGCGGCTGGCCCCGGAGGGCGGTGCCCACGGCGAAGCCGCGGAGCGAGAGGCGCAGGGTGAGCGCGTCGAGCATCCCCTCGCGGTGGAGGGCGCTCACGGCGCTCCGGATGTCCTTTCGCCGCACCTTCAAGTCATCGATCAAGGTCTCGAGGTTCGACCGCCGTCCCTCGCTCTGGGCCTGGGCGAGCGCCTGGAGGATGTAAGCAGACAGTGTTCGGGCGTTCATGGCTGCACCCTACCCGGCGGCTGAACGAGTGCACAGTTTTCGGCGACGATTTTTTCTGCGCTTCATTTTCCGCTTCATTTGGCGCTTCGATAAGCGCGCGACGTGAGGGAGCGCACACCATGGGTATGCGCTCCCTCGTGCAGCGGACCGCTCAGCGGCGGCGGCGACGGCGACCGATCAGGACGGCGCCGAGGCCGATCAGGCCGGCCGCGCCGAAGAGCCCGTGCGCGGTGCGATCGTCCTCGCCGACCATGCAGTTGCAGCCGCCCTTGGCCTCGATGACGACCGGGGGCTCGTTGATGGGCGCCGCGCACATGTCCGCGGTGAGCGGCTTCGCTGCCTTGGTCTTCTTGCCCTGGGCGAGGGGCACCTCGAGGTTGCCGCTGTTGCGGTTGTCGTGGTGGAAGCTCTCCCACTCGATGATCGAGTCGTCCGTGCCCTCGGTGTGCCAGGCGTAGATCCAGCCGTCGCGCGTGCCGGTCACGATCTCGAGCTTCTTGTCGCCGTCGATGTCGCCGACCGCCACGGTGGGGATGATCCACTGCCCGGTGAACTTGGGGAAGCCGGCGGGCTCGCGGCCGCAGGCGTCGAAGGCGTGGATGAAGTAGCCGCCCGAGCCGGTGAGCACCTCGGGGTAGTCGTCGCCGTTCAGGTCGGCGATCGCCTGGCTGTTGAAGAAGGTGAAGTCCTCCAGCACCATCGGCGAGGCGGGCATCATCGCGCCCGTCTTGCCGCTCCACATCGCGAGGAGATTGTCGCCGGGGGCGGCGTTGGTGCCGCTCGACTGGAGGCTGATCGCGAGGTTGAGCGAGCCGCCGGAGGTGATCACCTCGGGGACGCCGTCCTGATCGAGATCGCCGAGCGAGGGCTGCGCGAAGAGGGGCAGCATGGTGTTCGGCTGCTGCGCGGTCGAGAGCGGCCCGAAGATCGACGAGGCGGCGACGCCGATCTGCGTCTGCCCGGCGTGGTTCGGGTCCGGCACCTGGGGGATCGCGTTGGGCGGCGTCGAGGCGAGCTTGGTCTGCTTGCCCGGATCGAGCGGGAGGATCAGCGGCAGCGTGGCGTTGCCGTGCATGACGCCGGCGAGCTGGCCGTCGAACTTGCCGATCACGCCCGAGTTGGGCACGCCCTCGGCCACGAGCGGGAAGAGCTCGAACGACGTGACGGTGATCGGCCAGTTCGGCAGCGCGAGCGACGCCGCGTTGCTGCCGCGCCCGTCGATGAGGTAGAGCGCGCCCGACTGCCCGCCGCTGCCGAGCCGCTCGTTCGAGCCGACCAGCAGCTCGGGGTAGCCGTCGCCGTTGAAGTCACCCACGGCGGGCGTGCTCAGGATGCGGTTTCTCTTCGGCTCCTCGGCGACGAGCTTGCCGGTGTAGTGGATCTCGACGGGCCAGCCGGAGACCTCGCTCCCGTCGGCGTGGTAGACGTAGATCTTCCCGTCGAACGCCGCCTGGATGATGTCGAGCTTGCCGTCCTTGTCCATGTCGGCGAGCACCGGCGACGCGAACACGCCGCGGGCGATGCGCGTCTCCTCGCTCATGCAGGGCGCGGGCGTCGGCGAGCTCGGATCGAGCGAGCACGAGGGCACCTGCGGCAGCCGCTTCGGCCAGCCCGGCTTGACCTTGCCCTTGCTGTCGATGACGTAGATCGTCCCCGGCCACGAGGAGAGCACGATCTCGGGCTGCCCGTCGCCGTCGAGGTCGTCGATGGCGGGCGAGTTGGAGAGCGGCTCGCGGCCCACGGTGGCGTCGACCTTGCCGAGCGCGTAGGCCGGCGCGGAGAGGTACACGGGCGTCTGCGCGGTGGGCGGCGGATCGACGAAGCCGTCCTCCGGGCTCGTCTGGAAGGGGAAGCCGGGCAGCTCCTCGGGCCCGTTCGCGCCCATCTTGTAGGCGTGGAGCAGGCCGCCGCCCGTCGGGTAGAGCAGGTCGCGCACGCCGTCGCCGTCGATGTCGGCGAGCTTCGGGCTGCCCTCGCCGCTGTCGCCGATGTAGAGCGGGAAGCCCTTCACCATCGTCGGATCGCTCTGCACGTAGTAGGTGCGGCGCATCTCGCCGCGCACGTCGCCGACCTTGCCGCCGTAGTGCGCCGTGGCGCGCACCCGCACGGTGATCGTCGTGTCGTTCTCCCCGTGGGGGCTGTCGACGTCCCGCTCGTGCTTGATGTCGAGGGTCCGGATGTCGATCGTGGCGAGCGGCGCGCCGTCGGCGCCCATGGTGAGGCTCGGCTCGATGTTGGTCATCGCCTCCTTGACCGGCAAGAACTCGCCCTCGAGCGGCTGCACGCCGGGCGCCCACTCGACCACGTAGTCGTACGAGTTCGCCCGCTTGGCCGAGACCGTTCCCTTGATCTCGATCGGCCCCTCGACCTGATCTTTGTAGAGCACCGTATACCAGGTGGGCGAGGTGATATCCACGGCCGGGGGGATCTTCCCGTCGCGCAGCGCCTCGAGGGCGCGGTTGGCGTTGACGCGGCCGTAGCCGAAGCGCTGATCGAACCCGGGCTGCGACCAGCGGTAGTTCGAGTCCGGCACGCGCGACTCGGGGACGTCGATGTCGTCGGTCGTCATGAAGAACAGCGAGTGCGCCTCGCCCGGCAGCAGCGGCGGGCTGAGCTTGAGCTCGGTGGCGTACGAGTAGAGCAGGCCGGCGATGCCGGAGAGCTTGCCGGTGGCCTCGCTGGAGCACCCGTTGCCCCCGGCCGAGAGCAGGTTGTGCCCGCCGAAGTTCGAGCAGGGGTGGAAGGCGACGAAGGTGGTCGCGTCCTTGATGCTGCTCCCGTCGTACTCGATCGCGTGCACGGGCAGCGTGTGGTTCGACGTGGCCGGCATGTTGTGGTGCCGCGAGTTCTCGTCGGCCATGCTCGTCACCACGAGCGTGCCCTTCTCGTACGCGTAGTCGAGCGCCGACTGGGCGAAGCGGTTCATGTTGATCGTCCCGAGCGCGCACTGGACGACCTTGGTGTCGTTGTCGGCCGCGTAGACCACCGCCTTGCCGAAGCTCGTCACGTCGGTGATGAAGCTGTCGCCCACGCGCGCGGGGATGAACCGGCACTTGGGGCAGACGCCGGCGTCGCCGATCATGTTGTTCGCGGTCGAGGTCGAGTCCTTCGCCTCGCCCGTGCCGTGCCCGTAGCGGGTGTCGTCGTACGGGTCGTTGTCGTCCTTCATGAAGTCCCAGCCGGAGATGTCGTCGACGTAGCCGTTGGCGTCGTCGTCGACCCCGTCCGAGAAATTCAGGATGAGATCGCCCGCGTCGAGCTTGCCGTTGTGGTTCTTGTCGCCCCGCGGCGAGGTGTCCGTCGCGTCGGGCATCAAGGTCTTCGTCTCGGCGTAGTCGCTCACCGTGAGGATGCCGTCGCCGTTGCAGTCGAAGCCGGCGAGCTCTCCTTCGCCCCCGCAGGCGCTCCCGTCCTCGTGCGTCGGCTTGTGGTTGACGAGCTCCTTGGCGTTCAGCCACGCCCGCTCCAGGAGATCGTCCTGATCCCACTCGATGCCCGAGTCCGTCACGAGGATGCGCGTCGAGTCGACGCCGGTCGAGAGCCTCCACGCGAGGTCGACCGACATGCCCGAGGCCGTCTCCTCGGGGCGCGGGTGCGAGACGCTCGGCATGAACGAGTAGAGGTTCCACTGCCCGTCGCTCGTCTCCGAGTAGCCGTAGCCCGGGTCGTTCGGCCAGTTCGCCGGATCGGCCATCTCCTTGGCGGTGGCGTCCTTCGGCGGAGGCCAGCCGGCGCGGGCGTCTCCCTGGACGAAGGGCGTCGCGGCGACGCCGAGGGCGATCAGGGCGGTGAGGCGGGAGAGGTTGTGACGGCGCATGGGCAGAGGCGGCTCCTTCGGGAAAGCAAGGCGGCGGGGGACGCGCCCGAGATCGTGGTGGGTCGAGGGTGCGGGGATTCAACCTACCATCGCGGGGGGCGCGCGAGTAAACCCGTCGCACCATGGAAAAACCGGCTCGCGGCCCCCTCGCCGACCTGCCTCGCGTCGATCGGCTCGCCGCGCACCCCGCGCTCGACGGCGCCCGCCGCGCGCTCGGGGCGCCCGCGCTCACCGATCTCTGCCGCCGGGTCATCGACGAGGCGAGGCGCGACGTGCGCGGCGGGGCGCCGTGCCCGACCCTCGACGAGGCCGCCGCCCGCGTGTCCGAGGCGGTACGCGCGCTGCTCGCCGGCCGGGCCCGGCCGGTGATCAACGCGAGCGGGGTGATCCTCCACACCAACCTCGGGCGCGCCCCGCTGCCGGAGCGGGCCGTGCGCGCGCTCGCCGACTCGGCCGGCCGCTACGCCGCGATCGAGATCGATCTCGACACCGGCCGGCGAGGCCCGCGCGGGGCCTTCGTCGAGCGCGCGCTCTGCCAGCTCACCGGCGCCGAGGCGGCCCTGCCCGTCAACAACAACGCCGGCGCCACCCTGCTCGCCCTCTCGGCCCTCTGCGCCGGACGGAAGGTGATCGTCTCCCGCGGCGAGCTCGTCGAGATCGGCGGAGGCTTCCGCGTCCCCGAGGTGTGCGCCCGCTCCGGCGCCGCGCTCATCGAGGTCGGGACCACCAACCGCACGCACCTCGCCGACTACGAGCGCGCGCTCGACGCGGGCGACATCGCGGCGGTGCTGCGCGTGCACCAGGGCAATTTCAAGCAGGTAGGCTTCGTCGAGCGGCCCGAGGCGGGCGCCCTCGCCGCGCTCTGCCGCGCCCGCGGCGTCCTGCTCATCGAGGATCTCGGCGGCGGCGCGCTCGTCGATCTCTCGCCCTTCGGCCTCGCGGGCGAGCCCACGGTGCGCGCCAGCGTCCAGGCCGGCTGCGACGTGGTCTGCTTCAGCACCGACAAGGTGCTCGGCGGCCCGCAGGGCGGCGTGATCGCGGGGCGCGCCGCGGCGGTCGAGAAGGCCCGGCGCGATCCGCTCGCCCGCGCCCTGCGCATGGGCCGCCTGCCCCTCGCGGCGCTCGAGGCCACGCTCGGCTGCTACCTCGAAGGCGCGCTCTCCGAGGTCCCCGTGCTCGCCATGGCGCAGGCGCCCCTCGCCGCCGTGCAAGCCCGCGCCGAGCGATGGAGAGACGCCCTCGCAGCCGCAGGGGTCGCCGCCGAGGTGGTCACGCTCTCGGCCGCCGTCGGCGGAGGCGCGCTGGCCGAGGAGCCGTTGACCTCCGCCGGCCTCGCGCTCACCGGCGTGCCCGTGGAGCGGGCCGCCCGCGCGCTCCGCGCCGGCGATCCCCCCGTCTTGCCGCGCATCCAGGAAGGCCGCTTGCTCCTCGATGCGCGCACCGTCCTGCCCGGGGAGGATGGCGCGTTGCTCGACGCGGTGAAGCGCGCCCTCGCAGGCTGATCGAGCGGCCCTCCCGCGAGGACAGCCGAGCGCATGCCGGCCCGCATGCGCTGGCCCGTGCGCGAACCGCGTGGGATGCTCTCCGAGGAGGGGCTTCGAAGGGCGGCCGGGAGGTGGTACGGTTTTGGGCTCGGCCGCGTCGGCCTGTGCGCATGACGACGATCTTCGAAAACAAACACTGGATCGTGGAGAAGGACGGGAGCCGCCCGCTCCTCGTCGTCCGGCGGACGCCCTGGCCCTACACCGTGGCCGCCGAGGTCGAGCTCTCCTTCCGGCCCAT
Organism: Byssovorax sp.; assembly: GCA_046351295.1. Classification (GTDB taxonomy): domain Bacteria; phylum Myxococcota_A; class Polyangia; order Polyangiales; family Polyangiaceae; genus JAXLYT01. The sequence continues at coordinate 26,722 of JAXLYT010000048.1, read as the reverse complement.
GGAAACGGCCCTGGACGCCGCCGATCGCCGCTCCCTGGTGCTGCTGCTCGACATGCGGGCCGCCCCCTTCCGCAACGACGCCGAGTTCGAGGCCGCGGCGCACACCCATCCGCAGCGCTTTTTCCGCGGCTTTCTGCGCATGGCCGTGGTGGTGCGCACGGCCGCCGGGCGGCTCCAGGCCCAGCGCTATTTCCGGCAGCGCGGGGTGGAGGTCGCGACCTTCATCGACGAGATCGAGGCGATCGCCTCCTTGCTCGCGCCCCCGTCGAGCCGCCGCCCTTGAGGCTCCTCGAGCTCGTGGGGGGTTCCGCTCGGGCCGTCCAGGCGCGCGCAAAGTTGGCGTCGCCGCGCCCGGGCTATTGTGCGCGGCCGGGGTTTTAGTACACCGAAGGCGTCATGAGCGCGACCGCGGCAGACGCCAAACCCAGCCGGCTTACGAGCTTCACCGCGACCACCATCGGACAGAAGGCGACCATGGCCGTGACCGGCATCGTCCTCTTCGGGTTCGTGGTGGTGCACATGCTCGGCAACCTGCAAGTGTACCTCGGGCCCACCAAGCTCAACCATTACGGGGAGCTGCTCCAGTCGAGCGCCCTCGTGCTGTGGGGCGCGCGGATCACGCTCCTCCTCGCGGTCACGTCGCATGCCGTCCTCGGCATGCGGCTCGCCCGGATGAGCCGCGCCGCCCGCCCCACCCCCTACAAGATGAAGACCTCCGTGGGCTCGACGACCTCGTCGCGCACCATGGTCGTGAGCGGCCTGCTCATCTTCTTCTTCGTCATCTACCACCTGCTCCACTTCACCATCGGGGCGAGCGGCGTCCACCCGAGCTTCATCCACGGCGACGTGTACCACAACGTCATCGAGGGCTTCAAAGTGGTCCCGGCCTCGATCGCCTACATCATCGCGATGCTGGGCCTCGGCCTGCACCTCAACCACGGCGTGTGGAGCCTCTTCCAGTCGCTCGGGGTGAGCCACCCGCGCTACTCGCTCATCCTCCGGCGCGTCGCCTCCACCGCGGCCACGCTGCTCGTGCTGGGCAACGTCTCCATCCCCCTGGCCGTGCTCACCGGCGTCGTCCACTGAGCGCGGGAGACCACGACCATGATCCTCGACTCCAAGGTTCCCGAAGGGCCCATCGAGAAGAAGTGGGACAGCCACCGCTTCAACGTGAAGCTGGTGAACCCCGCCAACAAGCGGAAGTACACCATCATCGTGGTGGGCACCGGCCTCGCGGGCGGCGCCGCGTCGGCCGCGCTCGCCGAGCTCGGCTACAACGTCAAGACGTTCTGTTACCAGGACAGCCCGCGCCGCGCCCACTCCATCGCCGCGCAGGGCGGCATCAACGCCGCGAAGAACTACCAGAACGACGGCGACAGCATCTATCGCCTCTTCTACGACACCGTCAAAGGCGGCGATTTCCGGGCGCGCGAGGCCAACGTCTACCGCCTCGCCCAGCTCAGCGTGAACATCATCGATCAGTGCGCCGCGCAGGGCGTGCCCTTCGCCCGCGAGTACGGCGGCCTGCTCTCCAACCGCAGCTTCGGCGGCGCCCAGGTGTCGCGCACCTTCTACGCCCGCGGGCAGACGGGGCAGCAGCTCCTCCTCGGCGCGTATCAAGCGCTGATGCGCCAGGTCGACGAGGGCCGCGTCAAGCTCTATCCCCGGACGGACGTGCTCGACATCGTGATGATCGACGGCCGCGCCCGCGGCATCGTCACGCGCAACCTCGTGACGGGGAAGATCGAGCGGCACATCGGCGACGCGGTGGTGCTCGGCACCGGCGGATACGGCAACGTCTTTTATCTCTCCACCAACGCCAAGGGCTCGAACGCCACGGCCATCTGGCGCGCCCACCGCCGCGGCGCCCTCTTCGCCAACCCCTGCTACACGCAGATCCACCCGACGTGCATCCCCGTGAGCGGGAGCCACCAGTCGAAGCTCACGCTGATGAGCGAGTCGCTCCGCAACGACGGGCGCATCTGGGTGCCGAAGAACGAGGGCGAGAAGCGCTCTCCGGACAAGATCCCCGAGGACGAGCGCGACTATTACCTCGAGCGCCGATATCCGAGCTTCGGCAACCTGGTGCCGCGCGACGTGGCCTCCCGCAACGCCAAGATGGTGTGCGACGAGGGGCGGGGCGTCGGCCCGGGCGGGCTCGGCGTCTACCTCGATTTCGCCGACTCCATCAAGCGCGTGGGCGAGAACGTCATCCGCGAGCGCTACGGCAACCTCTTCGAGATGTACGAGCGCATCACCGGCGAAGACCCGTACAAGGTGCCGATGCGCATCTACCCCGCCATCCACTACACGATGGGCGGCCTCTGGGTGGATTACAACCTGATGAGCAGCATCCCGGGCCTCTACGTGATCGGCGAGGCGAACTTCTCCGATCACGGGGCGAACCGCCTCGGCGCGAGCGCGCTCATGCAGGGCCTCGCCGACGGTTATTTCGTCCTCCCGGCGACGATCGGCGACTACCTCGCGACCGCCAAGCTCGAGAAGGCCGACACCAACCACGCCGCCTTCAAGGACATCGAGAAGGACGTGACGGGGCGCCTCGACAAGCTGCTCGCCGTCAAGGGCAAGCGCAGCGTCGACTCGTTCCACCGCGAGCTCGGGAGCCTGGTCTGGGAGAAGTGCGGCATGGCCCGCAACAAGGAAGGCCTCGAAGAGGCGATCGCCAAGATCCCCAAGATCCGCGAGGATTTCTGGAAGAACGTGGGCGTCCTCGGCGGCGGCGGCGAGTTCAACCAGGAGCTCGAAAAAGCCGGCCGCGTGGCCGATTACCTCGAGCTCGCGGAGCTGCTCTGTCGCGACGCGCTGCACCGCGAGGAGTCGTGCGGCGGTCACTTCCGCGAGGAGCACCAGACGAAAGAGGGCGAGGCCAAGCGCAACGACAAGGACTTCACCTACGTCGCCGCGTGGGAGTGGAAGGGCGCCGGGGAGGCCCCGGCGCTGCACAAGGAGCCCCTCTCCTTCGAGTACGTTCACCCCGCAGAGCGGAGCTACAAGTGATGAAGATCACCCTCCATGTGTGGCGCCAGAAGAGCGCCGCCGACGCCGGCAAGTTCGTCGAGTACCACGCGAACGAGGTGAGCCCCGACATGTCCTTCCTGGAGATGCTCGACGTGCTCAACGCCGAGCTGATCGGCAAGGGCGAGGAGCCGATCGCCTTCGATCACGACTGCCGCGAGGGCATCTGCGGGATGTGCGGCTTCATGGTCAACGGTGTGGCCCACGGTCCCCTGCCGGGTACCACCGTGTGCCAGCTCCACATGCGCCACTTCAAGGACGGCGACGTGCTGTGGCTCGAGCCCTGGCGCGCCGCCGCCTTCCCGATCGTGCGCGATCTCGCGGTGAACCGGAGCGCCTTCGACCGGATCATCGCCGCCGGCGGTTACGTGTCCGTGGGCACCGGCAACGCCCCCGACGCCAACGCCATCCCGGTGCCCAAGCCCGCCGCCGAGATGTCGATGGACGCCGCCGCGTGCATCGGCTGCGGCGCCTGCGTGGCCGCCTGCCCGAACGCGTCGGCCTCGCTCTTCACCGGCGCCAAGCTGACCCACCTCGGCGCCCTGCCCCAGGGCCAGGCCGAGCAGAACACCCGCGTCGTGAAGATGGTGGCGCAGGCCCAGGCCGAGGGCTTCGGGCACTGCACCAACGTCGGCGAGTGCGAGGCCGCCTGCCCGAAGGGCATCAAGCTCGAGGTGATCGGCCGGATGAACGCCGACTTCCTCAGGGCGAGCATGAAGAAGCGCGACGAGGTCCAGCGCAACGACGGGTGACGGCGGCGGGGGTTGCACTCTCTAGAATCTCCAGGATACGTTGAAAAATCCGGCCGTCTCCGCGCGCACCTCTCCGGTCCGCGCGGACGCCGATCGACCCTGGAGGTCCCCGATGTCGTCTCGTCCCGCTGCGCACGCGCGCATCCATCGCCACGGAATCGGCGCGCTCGCCGCGATCGCCCTCCTCGCCGCGTGCAGCGCGCCGGACGAGAGCGATCCGGGGCCCGCCACCGGCATCGCGGAGCAGGCCCTCGGCTCGACCTGCATCACCCTCCGCCGCGGGACGGCGGGCAGCGTGGCCGATACGTACGTCGGCGCCGAGAGCCCGGGATCGAGCTACGGCGCGCTGGTGGTCGCGAGCTCCGGCCTCTCCTCGGGCTTCACCTCGCAGGCGCTCTTCCGCTGGGACCTCTCCATCCTCCCGCCGGGCGCCGTGATCCAGAGCGCCACCGTCGCGCTCAGCCAGACCAACAACGGCCCTGCCAGCCCGCGCGTCCACCTCGTCACCGCGCCATGGAGCGAGGCCACCGTCACCTGGTCGAGCTTCGCCGGCGCCTTCGATCCGAGCGTGATCGCGGTGCTGAGCAACGCCTCTCCCACGCTGAGCTTCGACGTGACCGCGGTGGCCAAGGGGTGGAGACAGGGCACGATCCAGAATCACGGGCTCCTCGTCGAGCAGGCCGCCCCCACGCTCACCCGGTACAAGACCAGCGAGTGGAGCGTCCTCACCCAGCGCCCGCAGCTCACCGTCTGCTACGGCCTCGCGTGCGCTCCCGGCACGGCCGACTGTGACGGCGACATCAAGAACGGGTGCGAGACGAGCCTGACGACCCTCACGAGCTGCGGTGCCTGCGGCGTCGCGTGCGCGCTCCCCAACGCCACGGCCTCCTGCGTCACCGGGAGCTGCGTGCTCCAGGCCTGCGACGCCGGGACCTTCGACTGCGACGGCGACCCGGCGAACGGGTGCGAGCCTTCTCCGTGCGGCGATGGTGGCCACTGCGCGGCCGGCTCGGACTGCGCGAGCGGCACCTGCCAGGCCGGGATCTGCGTGCCTCCGGCGATCCCGGTGTGCGATCCGGCGGTCGTCGCGCCGATCAACGCCCTCGTGGGCCAGGCCAACACCGCGGCGAGCGTCGGCGACGCGCCGACGGCGAACGCCCGGTACGAGCAGGCCATCGGCCTCGCGAGCTGTCACACCGACGCGCTCTTCGTGGCCGGCGAGGCAGCGGCGCGGGGATACGTGAACGCGGCCAACGACGCCTACGCCAAGGCGTTGAGCCTGTCCGGCGGCCAGATCGCGATCGACCTCGACATCGCGGGGCACGCGGCGGCGCGGGGGTACGTGGGCGCCGCCAACAACGCCTATGCCGCGGCGACCGCGGCGTCGTCAACGATGGACGACACGCTCTCGGTGGCGGCGCATGCAGCGGCGCGGGGCTACGTGGACGCCACCAACAGCGCGTACGCCAAGGCGATGGTCCAGGCGAGCGGGCAGCTCGCGGCCTACCTCGACATCGCAGCGCATGCGGCGGCGCGCGGCTACGTGACCGCGGCCGACAACGCGTATGCGGCGGCGACGGCCGTGTCGGTGACGATCAACGACCTGCTCTCGGTGGCGGCGCATGCGGCGGCGCGCGGCTACGTGACCTCGACCAACAACGCGTATGCGGCGGCGACGGCGGCCGGCGCGACCGTGGTCGATCTGATCGCCGTGGCCGAGCATGCGGCGGCGCGCGGATATCCCGCGGCGACCAACAACGCTTATGCCAAGGCGACGGCGCTCTGCTCGTGCGCGGGGCAGGCGTCCGCGGTCGCGGCCTCGGCGGCCGCGCACGGCTACCCGCAGGCGGCCAACGACGCCGCGGCCAAGGCCGCCACCTTGCCTCCCTGCCCGTGAGCCTCGTGCGTCGAGGGCCGCTTCAGGCCCTCAGCGCCCTCGCTCGATCGGCCCGATCTCGATCTCCTTCGGGCCCACCTTCCCGCGCTGCACGAGCGTGACCCAGTGCCCGTTGCCGCCCGGCACGCCGCGCGCGACGATCGAGAAGCTCTTCGCCCCGGGGTCCACGCTCACCTCGTACTGGAACCGCTGCGCCTGCGCGGTCAGCTCGATCCCCAGGCATTTCCAGCTCGGTCCGCTCCAGTCCGCCGCCGTCGACACGTAAGGCTCGCGCGCCACGAGCGCCTTGTCCGCGGGCACCGGGTGATCGGTCGCCGGACAGAAGGCCCCGTTCGACTGGTACGCCGACACCATGCCGAGCGTGATCCGCTTCAGCACCACCTGCGCCTCGACCTCCCGCGCCGCGGCGAGGTAGGTCTCGATCCCCCGGCGCATCAGCGTGCCACAACGTTCTACATCGTCGCGCTTCATCGACGCCGGCGGCTTCTTCAGCGCCTCGTCGAGCGCGTCGAGCGGCGTCTTGCCCGTCCCCTTGGCCTTCTGGACGATCGCCGTCAGCGGCTTGCAGCGGCGCTCGGCCTCCTTCTGCTCGTCCTCGGTGAGCGGCGCCGGCCCGGGTGAATCGGGCGGGGCCGGCGGCGTCTCGGCGCGCGCGGCCGTGGGCGCAGGCGGCGCCTCGGCGCGCGCGGTCGCGCCGGCGGTCGAGGCAGGCGCCGCGACAGGAGACGTTGAAGCCGCCGGATCGACGGTCAGCGCAGCGCTCGGCGCAGGGGCAGGCGCGGGCGGCGCCGCGGAGCAACCGGTCAAGAGCGCGAGCGAGAGGAGGGCAAGGCCGCGGTGGTTCATCGCGGAGCGCGATACGGACAACGCGGCGAGGGCGTCAAGGTGGACGGATCGAGGTCGAAGCTGCGCCCGGCGTTGCTCACGATCACCGGCTCCCGCTAGGCTCGGCGATCATCGAGCCGCTCGAGATCTCCGACCTCATCGTCGACTACGACATCGACACGCTCACCGCGCGGCCCGTCCGCCGCGACGAGGTCGTGGCGCGCCTCCGGGCCAACGGGCAGGGGCGCGCCGCGCGCTACGTGGCCACGCTCCCGGCGCCCGGCGGCGTCCTCGATCAGGCCCATTGCGAGGCGATCCTGCTCCGCGCGCACACCGAGCTCCAGCGCCTCAGCGAGGAGCTGCTCCAGGCCGATCGCATCCGCCTCGTGCTCGTGCCGCTGCTCGCCGCGCTGCGCGAGGCGGGCGTGAAACCGCCGCTCCGCGTCGTCGACATCGGCTGCGGCCTCGGCTACGTGGTGCGCGCGCTCGCCGCGCACGGTCGCCTCGGGCGCGACGTGGAGCTCGTCGGCTGCGACATGAACCCGCTCCTCATCCGCACCGCGCAGCGGCTCGCCGAGGAGGAGTCGCTCGCGTGCGAGCTCCGCGTCGCCAACGCCTTCCGCCTCGCCGAGCCGGCGCACATCTTCATGTCCACCGGCGCGGTGCACCACTTCCGCGGCCCCGCGCTCGACGCCTTCTTCACCGGCCAGCGCGACGCCTGGGCCTTCCTCCACTCCGACACGCAGCCCTCGGCCCTCTCGGCCCTGGGCTCGTGGATCTTCCACCAGGCGCGGATGCGCGAGCCGCTCGCCCGCCATGACGGCGTCGTCTCCGCGGCGCGCTCCCACCCCGCGCCGGTGCTCCTCGCCGCGGCGCGGCAGCAGACGGGCTTCACCTGCGCCTCCTTCGACACCATCCGCTCGCTCGCCGGGGTGATCCTCCGCCCCATGCACGCCGTGGTGGGCGCCCGGCCCGCGCTCTTCCCGGCCTTCCGCGACGCGCTCGGCCCGCTCGCCGCGCGCCTGGGGTCGACCGGATGAGCCCGCTTCTGCCGCTCGCGCTGCTCTTCGTCCTCGGCCTCACCGACGCGGCCTTCGCCGGCTTCCGCGACGCGGCCGGCAGGGACGCGCGCATCTTCAAGGCCGAGTACAACCGGCGCGGCGTCCGGCGCGGGCTGCGCTTCGGCCTCGCGGTGAGCGCGCTCTCCTCGCTGCTCGCCGCGGCGGTGGTGGTGAGCGCGCCGTCACCCGCCGCGCGCCTCGCCGAGCTCTCGGTCTCGGCCTGGTGGATGGTCGCGGTGCTCGCCGTCTACGCGACGATCGTGCTCATCGCGCTCGGCCTCTGGGCGATCGCCGAGGCCGACCTGCGCACGCTCGCGAGCGTGACGGTGCTCGGTCCCTTCACGCTGCTCAGGCCCTGGGTGATCGCGGCGGCGGGCGCGGTGGGGGCGTGGCACGCACCGAGCACGCCCGTGGTGATCGTCGCGATTGGAGCGAGCCTGTTCCAGCTCTCGATCGAGCGGTGGATGGGCCTCGGCTGGCGAGGCGGAGAGCGCCCGCTCGGTTGACGCCGCGGGACGGCCGCGCGACCATGAAAATCGAATGCCGAAGCGTCTCCGCGCCCTCCTCCTCAAGAGCCTGCTCGCGATGGCCTGCTCGCTCGCCGTGGTCGCCGGCGCCGAGGCGGCGTTGCGGCTCAGCAACCCCAAGCGCGCGCCGGGGACGGTGCCGCTCGTCTCCTTCTGCGGCGATTGCCCGAAGGTCTTCGGCCTCAACCCGAAGCGTCCCCAGGTGAGCCCGCAGGGCCTGCGCGACCGCGCGTACACGCCGCACCCGGCGGACGACGTGCACCGCATCCTCGTCCTCGGTGACTCGCTCGCGTACGGCATCGGCGTGCAGGTCGACCAGACCTTCCCGAAGCAGCTCGAAAAGGTGCTGCACGAAGGGCCGGGGTCGTTCGAGGTGATCAACAGCGGGGTGCCCGGGTACACGCCGTACAGCGAGCTCCAGTACTACCTGCACGAGGGGCGCAAGCTGCACCCCGAGCTCGTGGTGATCTCGTTCTGCATGAACGACGTGGCGAACCCCGCGCTGCACTGGGCGGGCTTCGCCTCGACCCGCGCCATGGAGTCCCTGCCCGCCGAGGCGATCCCGAACCCTGCGTACCACGAGGCCCATGTGCTGCCGCAGATCCACCGGCAGCGACAGGAGCTGCGGAGCCGCGCCCAGCAGGGCCCGCTGCGCTCGCTCGTGCAGGGGACGGAGCTCTACAAGCGCTGGCACCGGCTCTCGACGCGCCCGCGGAGGACCGTGGAGCACGAGGGGAAGGACGTGCCCGTGTTCCTCGTCGGCGAGGACTCGATCAGCATCGAGGTGCTGACCGATCCGCAGTCGGCCGAGTGGCGCTGGGTCCGCTCGATCTACGATCAGATCATCCGCGCCGCGCGCGCCGACGGCGCCGACGTGGCGATCGTCGTGAACCCGCTCGCCTACCAGCTCGACGAGAGCTACCCGTTCCTGCCGCAGACGCACTTCGCCGCCTACTGCGAGGAGCGCTCGCTCCCCTGCCTCGACCTGCTCCCGGCGCTGCGCGAGAAGAAGGCCGAGAAGCCCTTCTTCGGCCAGGTCGAAGACCGCGAGGACATCTGGCACTACTCCCCGGCCGGCCACCGCATGGTGGCCGAGGAGATCGCCGCGTTCCTCCGCCGGGAGCGGCTCACGGGGGTTCCGGGGGAGACGCCGCTGCGCACGCCGCGCCTCCCGCCGGTGGAGTGAGGGCCCGCGGGCCCGAGGGTCAGGGCGTGTAGCAGCTCGTCGAGCCCAGGATGACCTCGCAGAGGGCGGGCGATGCGCAGTCCGGGCCGGCGGCGTCACAGATCGACTGGCAGGGGCCTCCGACGAGGTTGCGGCAGGCAAGGTATTGCGCGTCGGTGGTGATGGGCTCGACGATGAAGTAGCTGTTGTCGCCGGCGACGGCGGTGCAGTACCCGTTGGGCGGCGCATAGCTCAGCGACAGCTCGACGCCGGTGTTGGTCGACGAGTCCTTCACGTCGAGCTGGACGATGCCGTCGCCGAGGGGGAACTCGAGGATGCATGTGTCGATGTGGGGCAAAAGGGCCGCGAACTCCGGGTGGACCATGCACGGGCAGTCGGCGATCTCGCAGTTTTGCCCCGAGAAGCCGGACGGGCAAGCGCATGTGTAGCTGTTGATTCCGTCGGTGCAGGTGCCCCCGTTCTGGCAGGGATTCGGCGCGCAGTCGTCGGGATCGATCAGGCCGTCCCAGCAGACCGTCAGCGCGGGTCGCTGGGCGGCGTTGCTGTTCTCGGACACGTAATAAGCGTGGCGGAGGCCGAGGTTCTCTTCCAGCGCGACACCGTAGTTGGGCACACTGCCGTTCAACCATGATCGGGTGAGGTTGGTGATATCGATCGTCCGGGTGCCATTGGCGCCCCAGGCCGGATCGAAGGTGCCGAGGACAGGAGCGCTGTAGCCGGAGGCGCCGCCGACGCTCGCATAGGTGGCCGTGGGCTCGGCCCAGTCGACCGCCATCGCGTGGGCGCGCACGGTGGAAGACTGGGTGTTCCAGGCCGCATAAACCTGGAACGTGGCCTGTGTCACGTTGGCGTTGGCGGGGATGGGGCTCAGGTCGAACTTGAAGGCAGCGTAATAGAGAGACGAGGGGCCGCCCGTTCCGCCGGTCCACGTCCCGCCCGCGTAGGTGCCGGCGGCCCAGGACCCGTTGGCCTGGGAGATGGCCGTATCCCAGGCATTGCCAGCCACGCCGCGACGCAGTGTGACGCACTGCGGCCCGCCGACCACGGCCTGAGCGGCTTCGCCGATCGTATCTAGGTCGTCCGGGGCGGCAGGGGGCTCTGCGCCGCAGGCGGCGGCGAGCAGGGGGAAGGAGGCGACGGCCAGAGCGATCAGGAGGTTGCGCATGGGAACATTCCTCTCGTCATGGGTGCTCTGAACGATGGACACGCGCGTCCATCGTCAATCACCCTGGATCAGCCGTATCACGGATCGCGCGCACGCCCGGGGGAATCACTCCTTGCAGAGCGCTTCTTCAGCCCACACCGACTCCGCCGCCGGCTGGGGCCCGGCCGCCACCACCTTGAGGCTCTCCCGGCACACCCGCTGGTTCATCAGCGCCCCTGTGCGCAGCAGCGCCTTCTTCCGGTCCACCGGGTCGATCCGGAGCAAGGTCACGCTCCCGTCCTGCGCCGCTGTCGCGACCTCGTCTCCGCGGCCGAGCCACACCACCGCGTTCGTCCCTCGCAGCGACGCGTCCGTCCGGTGGGCCACGATCGTGTCGATCAAAAGACCTGTCTCCACGTGCCACACGCGCACCGTGTCGTCGCCGGCCGAGACGAGGCGCGAGCCGTCCGGCGAGAAGGCCAGATCCATCACCGCCTCGGTGTGGCCGGTGAACGTCTTCTGCGGCGCGCCCGTCGAGGCCGCCCAGGTGCGCATCGTCGCGTCGAGCGAGGCGGTGGCGATCCGCGTTCCATCGGGCGAATAGGCCACCATGTTCACCTGCTGCTCGTGGCCCTTGAGCGTGAAGCGCGGCTCGCCCGTGGAGGCGTCGAAGACGCGCACCTCCTGATCGGCGGCCACGGCGAGCGCCTTGCCGTCGGGCGAGAACGCCGCCATCACCACATGACCTTCGGGGCCTTTCAGCACCTTCGGAGGCGCGTCGCTCCGGAGGTCGAAGAGCCTCGCGGTCCCGTCCCACGAGGCGCTCGCGAGCTTCGTGCTGTCGGGGGAGAAGGCGAGGCTCGCCACGCGCTTGTCGTGGCCGGCGAGCGCTTTCTTCGGCGCGCCGCTCGCCGCGTCCCACAGGCGCACGGGGCCGTCGAGGGCGCCGGTCGCCGCGAGCTTGCCGTCGGGGGAGAGGGCCACGGCGCTCGCGCCCTTGTCGTCCTCGGCGAGCGTGAAGCGAGGCGCGCCGGTCTTGCCGTCCCAGAGGCGCGCCTGCGTGTCCATCGAGCCGGTGAGGACGACGCTCCCGTCCGGGGAGACGGCGATGGCGACCGGACCCTTGTGGCCGGTGATCGCGGCGATCGATCGGCCGGTCTTGCTCTCCCAGATGCGCGCGGTCCCGTCGATGCCGCCGGAGATCAGGATCGATCCGTCGCCCGAGGCGGCGAGGCGCTCGACGCCGCGGGCGTGGCCGTCGAGGAGGCGCACGAAGGGGCCGTCAACGACGTTCCACAGGCGCGCCGTCCGGTCGTCGGAGAAGGTGAGCGCCTCGTCCTCGCGCGTGAACGAGCCGCCGAGCACGCCGTCCTTGTGGCCGCGCAGGGGCTCGACGAGCGCGCCGGTCGCGGGCTCCCAGAGGGCGGCGCTGCCGTCGAGGGACGTGGAGAGGAGGCGCTGTCCGCCCGGCGAATAGGCGAGCGCCTCGACCTGCGCCTTGTGGAGGAGCAGGGTGTGGCGCACCTCGGCGCTCGCGGGATCGACGAGGCGCACGGACCCGTCCGAGGCGCCCACGGCGAGCTGCCCGTCGTTCGGGGCCCACGCGAGCGAGCGGAAGGTGAGCGCCTTGCCGTAGCCGGGGCTCGACGGCGCGAGCTTCGCCTTCTCCTTGCCGGTCTTCGCGTCCCAGATCCGCAGTGTTCCATCGGAGGACGCTGTGGCCACGGAGGATCCATCGTGGGACAGCGAGGCCGCGAGGATGGGCCGCTCGTGCCCGGTGAGCGTCGCCACCAGGTCGCCCGAGGGCACGGCGTGGAGGCGCGCTTCCTTGCCCGCGCGGACGAGGACGAGCGCGCCGTCGCGGGAGAAGGAGGCCTCGCTCGCGCCGTCTTTGGGCTCGCCGAGCGCATGCACGAGCGCGCCGCTCGCGGCGTCGTAGAGCGCGGCGCCTTCTTTCTCGGCGCAGGCGGCGACGAGCTTGCCGTCGGGCGAATAGGCCACGTGGTACGCGGTGGAGCCGAGCTTGATCGTGCGGAGGAGCGTGCCGTTCTCGACGGCCCAGAAGCGCACGAGGCCGCCGTCGGCCTTCGCGGTGCCGCTGGTGGTGGCGAGGGTCTTGCCGTCGGGCGCATAGGCGATCGAGAGCAGCGGATCGTCGCCGGCGGGCAGGGTGCGGACGAGGGCGCCGGTCGCGTGGTCCCAGAGCTTCGCAGCGCCGTCGCGCGCGGCGGTGGCGATCTGCTTTCCATCGGGCGAGAGCGCGGCGCCGAGCAGGCCCCAGGCGTGGCCGCCGAGCACGCGCGCGGCGGCGCCGGCGCGGCCGAGGCGCTCCAGATCGAGGGACACGGGCGTGGGGGATCGCTCGCCCTCGGCGTCCTCGAGGGACGAGGCTGCGCGCAGGAGGGCGAGGGCCTCGCCGGGCTTGCCGGCGGGCTCCTGGTTGCGCGCCTCGGAGACGAGGCCGCGCACCTCGGCGCGGGCGCGCTGGTGCTCGGTCTCGACGCGCGCGGACTCGGCGGCGCGCCACTCGACGAACATGAAGGCCCCGAAGGCGCCCGTGGCGGCGAGCGCGCCGGCCCCGAGCGCGCGGCGGATCCGGGCGCTCCTTCGCTCCTCGGCCTCGCTCGCGGCGGTGAAGGCGGCCTCGACCTCGGTGAGCCGGTCGGTGGAGCGCTTGCGCACGCGGCGCAGATCGAGGAGCGCGTCGCCGCGCCAGAGCAGGCCGCGCGGGCGCTTGCGGCTGTCCCACTCGGCGGCGGCCTGGCGCAGCGCATGCGAGAGGCGCTGCGCTTCGACGTCCTCGTCGAGCCAGCCGGCGAGCGCGCCCCAGTGGCGGATCAAGGCCTCGTGGACGATCTCGACGCGCGCGCCCTCGCCCTCGCCGTCCTCGCTCGCGGTGACGAGGCGCGCGGCGATCAGCCGATCGAGCACGGCCGCGGCGTCCTCGGGCGCGCCCGCGCTCTCCAGCAGCTCGCGGCGGGCCGAGGCGGCGCGCGTGCGCTCGGCGGTGACGAGGCGGAGGAAGAGGCCGCGGCATGCGCGCTGCTGCGCGGGTGAGAGGCTCTTGAGAACGCCGTCGGCATGGGCGGCGAGCGCGCCCTCGACGCCGCCGATCGCGCGGTAGGCGTCCCAGGTGAGCCGCTTCCAGGTGCGATCGCGCACGTCCCACAGGCGATCGGCGCAGAACTGGAGGAGCGCGAGGGCGGCCGGCTCCTTCTCGACGGCCTCGATCATGGTGACGAGGAGCGACTCGTCCTCGAAGGCGAAGCCGAAGTGCTTGGCCGGGAAGAAGAGCGTGCGGGCGAGGGCCTCGCGATCGGGCGTGGCGACCACCTCGACCACGCGGCTCGCGAGCCCGCGCAGGGGGCCGAGCGTGGAGAGGCGCGCGAAGAAGTCCTCGCGCACGCTGAGCACCACGCGCGAGGGCGCGTCGGCGGAGCCGCCGATGGAGGCGAGCGCGCGGGCGAACGCGGTGCGCGCGGTCTCGTCGTGACACAACGTGAGCAGCTCCTCGGCCTGATCGACGACCACGGCGATCCTCGGCGCGGTGATGTCGCCCGCGGTGCGGAAGACGGCGCCGAGCGCGGAGGAGACGGGGCCCTCGGGCGAGGCGTCGCGGGACCACGCGGCGAGCCTCGGGCCGAGCGAGGCCGGGTCTCTCCGGAGGATCTCGGCGATCTCGTCCTTGTCGAGCGAGGGCGCGGTCAGCTCGGCGAGCCTGTCGGCGAGGGCGTCGAGCGGCGCGGGCCCGGGGCGGAGGAGCGCGACCAGGTGATCGCGCAGGATCGGCAGCGCGCCCGCGGCGAGGAGCGAGGTCTTGCCGCTGCCGCTCGGGCCGGTGACGGTGATGAACGGGTGGCGGCGGATGCGGTTGGCGAGGGCCTCGGCCTGCTCTTCGCGGCCGAAGAAGAGCGCCGCATGCTCGGGGCCGAAGCTCGACAGGCCTCGAAAGGGCCTGCCGAGGCCGCTCGCGTCGGGGCCTTCGGTCGCAGCGTCGTCGCCGTCGAGGGCGCGCGAGAGGGCGCCCCACACCTCGCTCTCGCGGTGCTCGGCCATCGACGGGAGGGCCACGAAGATCGCGCCCTTCTTGCTGCCGCCGTCGAGGACGAAGACCTCTTCCACGGCCTCGGGGCTCGGCCTCCGCACGAGCAGGAGCGGGTGCAATGCGAGCAGGGGCTTGCCCTCGGCGTCGAGGAGCAGCGCCTCGCCCGGCGGGACGCGCACCTCGGGGGAGAGCGCGATCCTCCGCCATTTCCCGCCCGAGGGCGTGTCGCCCATCAGGAGCCACGCGGCCTGCGAGGCGCCCTCGTCCTCCGGGATCGCCAGCGGGACGGCCAGGCGACCCTTGCTCCAGATCGGCTCGAGCAAGGTGAGCAGGCGGGCGAGCTGGGGCGCGCGGCGGGCGAGGATCTCGGCGATCGCGGCCTTGGTGCCGGAGGCGCCGTGCGCGACCGTCTCGGATTTGCGCATCGCCAGGAGCTCGTCGATGAGCTTCGGCAGCTCGGGCTTCTTGCCATGGAGCAGCGTGACGAGCTCGGCGAGCGGGTGCGATCCAGGGGCCTGGGCGAAGGGGCGGGTCAGCTCGCGGACGATCGCGAACCATTGCCCGTCGGTGAGCCCGCGGCTTCGCAGGCTGCGGACCAGCTCGGGCACCTGGCCCGGCTCGGCCCCCGGGCCCTTGCCGAACTGGATCCGGGCCGCGAGCACGAGGGCCGCGAGCAGGCGCAGCGCGGCCCGGAAGACCTCGACGATCCGATCGCGCTGCTCGAAGGGGCCGTCGGCGGCGACGAGCGCGGCCGCGGCGTCGGCGATGGGGAGCGGGTGCGAGGCGAGCACCCGCTCGGCGAGATCCGAGGGGAGAGACAGGAGGTTCTGCGCCACCGCGCCCGAGGATAAACCGCGCCAATTTTGAAGACCGTAATTTCCGCTCCCGCTCCCGTTCCCGCTCCCGTTCCCGCTCCCGCTCCCGACAGGCAGTGGGGACGGGGACGGGAAGCGGCCAGATCTTCAGTTCTCGCGCGCTGGCTCTTCCACTCTGCCCGCGTCGCGAGGATGATGCAGCCCATGACTGCCTCGTCCCCGGAGCCGCGCGCCCTCGCCCTGCGGGTCGCCCGCTCGCTCCGCGACAAGGGCCGCGGCGCCGAGGCGGTGGCGCTGCTCTCGGCCTGGGCCGCCTCGGGTCCGGACGACGCCGACGGGCGCGCCCTGCTCGCCGAGGCCCTCCGCATCGATCCGGCGAGCCCGGTGGCCAAGATGGCCTTCGAGCGGATGGAGGGGACGATCACCTCCGACCACGCCGATCTCCAGGCGGCGATCGATCGCTACACGCCGGAGGAGCTCGCGCGCCTCGACAAGGCGGGGCGCCCGGTGTTCCAGCGGGCGCAGGTCGGCTTCAACAACAACGTCAAGTACAAGGGCAAGGTCTACCACGTCCAGACCGAGGACTCGGGCCTCAACCAGCCGCACATCATCACGCACCTCTTCTCGGACGGCGGTCGCATCGTCAAGAGCCACAAGCGCTCCTACGCCGATCACGTGAGCCGTGAAGACGTCGTCGTCTTCGTGCGCGCGCTGATGAAGGGCCAGCACATGGAGATGGTGCAGGCCCTGCGCGAGGGGAAATTCGACGCGATCATCGACGGCGCGCGCGGCGGCGGGATGGAGGTGCTCGAGCACCCGCCCGCGGTCGACGTGCAGCAGGTGGGCGGGGAGAAGCGCGAGAAGAAGGCGCCCCCGGCCGAGCCGCCGCCGCCCGTCTCGTCCGCCCCGGTGCGCGCGACGTTCCAGGTGCTCCGCAGCCTGTGGGGCGGGCCGGACGAGTACGTGATGCGCGGCGATCGCTGCCTCGTCGGGCTCGCCGGCGACGTGACGCTCGAGGGCGATCGCTTCTGCCACCCGCGCGAGGCGGCGCTCACCTGGGAGGGCAACCAGCTCTGGCTCGAGGACCTCGAGGGCGGCAACGGCGTCTTCATCCGCATCCGCGGCCGCGTGGCGATCTCCCTCGGCACCGAGTTCGTGCTGGGTGATCACCTGCTGCGCGTGGAGCCGAACCCGGAGCCGGACGACGGCCCGGACGAGGGGCCGACGTACTTCTTCTCGTCGTACAAGGGCCCGTCGTCGTTCCGGGTGGTGCAGATCTTCGAGGGCGGGGCCGTGGGCGCATGCGCGATGGCGCGCGAGACGCTGCTCCAGATCGGCTCGGCCAACGAGTACGCCAACGATCTGGTGCTCCACAACGACCCGCTCGTCGCCCGCTACCACGCGACGATCGAGGAGCAGGCCGAGGTGCTGGTGCTGACCGATCTCGGGGCGAAGAGCGGCGTGTTCGTGAAGGTGAGCGGCCGCCAGCAGCTCGTGCATGGAGACGAGCTGGTGATCGGCCGCACGCGGCTCCTGGTCGACCTCACGAGCCGGTAACCCCTGTATCGACAGGCATAGCCGATCAGCACGACCCACAGTACCGCGACCGGCAGGGAGCGGACCGAGCAGGCTTTACGTGCAAGGAGGCAACCACGTCGAGCGCCGAGAGCGAGCTGCTCGTGGACTGCTGGTAAGGTGCTGTTGCTGGTGACGTTGACGATGACTGGACCCGGTGGCTGCGCGGTCCGCTCCCTGCCGGTCGCGGTGCTGTTCCTGGCGGCCGCCTGGATGGCTGAGACCTCGGGTCGAGCTGTGTTGTGAGGGGCAGGGGGTGGGGGCTTTGATCAGGCTTTTTCGACGGGGCGGCCGGATTTTTCCCAGCCCTTGATGCCGGAGGGGAGGATATAGACGTGCTTGTAACCGAGCTTTGCGGCGCTCACGGCGCCGGTATGGCACGCCGTTCAATGTTCGTTGGCGCAGTAGAAGACGAGCGTCGCCTCCTTGTCGGCCGGTAGGTCGCTCGCCTTGATCTCGTTGAACGCCACCCAGGTCGCGCCGGGGATGTGACCCTTCTCGAACACGTCCTTGTGGTTGTTGTCGTAGATCTTGAGGTTGAGCTTGCCGGCCTTGGCCTCGGCCATCCTGGCGTCGAGCTCTTCCATGGTCATGCGGCCGAAGGGCTCGGCTTCGGCCGCGCTGGCCTCGGCCTTCGGGCCCCCTTCCTGCCGTTGCTTGGCGCAGCCGAGCGCGCTCCCGAGCGGGAGCGCGAGCAGCATGAGCCAGAGGATCGTTCGGTGCTTCATCGAGGGGTGTGCCTCCTTGTCGCGGGGGATCGTCCGCGCGGGCGGACGAACGGAACGTCAGGTTACATCGAGCGCGAACGAGGGCAAGCGCGAGGGGCGCGCGAGCAGTCACGCGAGCGCGCGCGTGTACGGGTCGGACGAACGCGGCGACCTCACGGTCTTCGCATCCGGCGTCGCCGCGCCGCAAGAAGCCCGGCCGCCGAGAGCGCGAGGGCCGCGAGCGAGCCGGGCTCGTCGTCGCCGGCGACCCTGCACCCGCAGCCGCCGCTCGACACGACATCGCCCGTCCCGCCCGTGGTGGTGTCGGCCCTGCCGCCGGTGCCGGTGGTGGTGCTGCCACCGCCGGTGCCCGTGGCGCTGCCGCCGGTGCCCGTGGCGCCGCCGGTGCCCGTGGCGCCGCCGGTGCCGGTGGCGCCGCCGGTGCCGGCGGCGCCGCCGCCGCCGGATCCTCGGTGCCGCCGGTCCCACCGGTGCCGGTGCCTCCTCCTGCGCCGCCCGTCCCGCCGCTCGTGCAGACGCCGCCCTGGCAGGTGCCGGTGCTGCACGCGGTCCCGTCGGGCTTGGCCGGATCGCTGCACTGGCCGCTCGCGGGGTCGCAGGCGCCCGCGTCGTGACACTCGTCCTTGGGGGCGCAGGTGACGGGGCTCTGCCCGGTGCACGCGCCGGCCACGCAGGTGTCCATCTGGGTACAGGCGTCACCATCGTTGCACGCCGTGCCCTCGGCCTCTCCGGGTTCGAGCATCGCCGGTCGCGGGCGCGCAGATGCCGGCGTCGTGACACTGGTCCTGCGCCACGCAGACGACCGGGCTCTGCCCGGTGCATGCGCCGGCCACGCAGGTGTCCATCTGCGTGCATGCATTGCCGTCGTCGCACGCGGCGCCGTCGGCCTTGCTCGGGCTCGAGCAGACGCCCGTGGCGGGCGCGCAGACGCCCGCGTCGTGGCACTGATCCTGCGCCATGCACGCGACGGGGTTTTGCCCGATGCACGCGCCGGCCATGCAGGTGTCCGTCTGGGTACAGCCGTTGCCATCGTTGCACGATGTACCGTCGGCCTTGGCCGGGTTCGAGCAGAGGCCCGTCATGGGTTGCATGCGCCTGGATCGTGGCACTGGTCCTGGGCCATGCAGACGACGGGGTTCTGCCCGGTGCATGCGCCGCTCTGGCATGTGTCCGTCTGGGTACAGGCGTTGCCATCGTTGCACGCCGTCCCGTCGGGCTTGTTGGGCGTCGAGCAGACGCCGGTGCCGGCCTGGCAGGCGCCGATGTTGTGGCAAGCGTCGCCCGCGCAGGCGGCGACCTGGCAGCACACCCCGTCGACGCAGAAGCCGCTCGCGCACTGGGCGCCCACGCTGCACGCGGCGCCGAGGGCGAGGGAGGCGAAGTAGTAGCGGTCGACGCTCGTCGTCGCGTTGGAGCCGTTCGTCGAGCCGCCGACCACGAGCGCGTCGCCGGAGAGGAGGGCCACGCTGCCCGTGAAGAAGCGGGCGGCGCTCATCGTGCCGGCGTTCGTCCAGGTGTTGGCGACGGGGTCGTAGCGCTCGGACGTGTTCGTGGTGCCGGCCGAGATGATCTGCCCGATGACGCCGCCCGCGGCGAGGATCTGGCCGTTGCCGAGCAGGATCGCCGAGTGCCCGCCGCGGGTCGACGCGAAGCTCGCGGCGGCGGACCAGGTGTTGGTGGCCGGATCGTAGAGCTCGGCGGAGCCGATGGTGGAGCCGGCCGCGTTGGCGCCGCCCATCACGAGCACCTTGCCGCTTCCGAGGAGCACGGCCTGCGCGACGTAGCGGCCGGTGGCGAGGTTCCCGGCCGAGGACCAGGTGTTGGTGGTCGGGTCGTAGAGCTCGGCCGAGGCGAGGACGTTGGGGGCGTTGATGTTGCCGTTCTCGCCGCCGGCCACGAGCACGCTTGCCGCTCGGGAGGCGGACGGTCGTGGCCTCGGCGCGCGCCGTGGCCATGCTCGCGGCGGCGGACCAGGTGTTGGTGGCCGGGTCGTAGATCTCGGCGGTCGAGAGGAACGCCACGCCGTTGTAGCCGCCGGGGACGAGCACCTTGCCGCTCGCCAGGATCACGGCCATGTCGTGCACGTTGCCGCGGCCGGAGGTCATGTTGCCCGCGGAGGACCAGGTGTTGGTGGCCGGGTCGTAGCGCTCGGTGGCGGTCGGATAGCCGGCGAGCGTCTGCCCGCCGGCGACGAGGACGCGGCCGGTGTCGAGCAGCACGCCCGCGGCGCGGTAGCGGCCGGCGGTCATGTTGCCCGCGGCCGACCAGGTGTTGGCGGTGGGGTCGTAGAGCTCGGCGCCGTTCGGGATCGTGACGCCGGTGAAGCCGCCCGAGATCAGCACCTTGCCGTTCGTCAGCGTGGTCGAGGTCATCCCGAAGCGGCCGATGACGTTGGGCGCGACGGCGACCCAGCCGGGGTCGACGAGCAGCTCCTCGCCGCGCCCGTCCGCGAAGAGATCGAGCCGCGATCCATGGGCTTCGAGGCGGAGCGCGACCTTGCGCCCGCCCTGCGCATACGCCTCGGGGGCGCTCACCCACGCGCGCGCCACGCCCTCGTCGTCCATCATCGCGATCGCGCCGTTCATCGCCACGGGCGTGACGCCCTCGATCTCCCAGGAGGCGGCGGGCTCGTCGAACGAAGAGACGATGCCGGCGGCGAGGTGGAGCCACTCCTCGGCGCCGCCGCCCGCGATCGACCAGAAGGCGGATCCACCGGGGCGCGCGTAGCGCACGGCCTTGCCGGCGAGCGAGCTCCGCCCCTCGGCGCCGATCTCGCGCACCTGGAAGGAGAAGCCGCCGGGGGCCGTGACGGTGATCGGATCGCCCGCGTCTGCCGGGAGCGCGAGGTCGACGCGCGCCGCGAGCGAGGTCGAGGCGCCGCGCGCGAATCGGCCCTCGCTCGCGACGAAGCCCTCGTCTCCGAGCATGCCGAGCACCCGTTGTGCTTCGGTCGGGAAGGCACGCTCGAGGGCGCGCGCAGCGCCGGGATCGGCCGCGGCGAGCACCGGCGCGGCCTCCACGTCGCGAGGCGGCGCCGAGGTCTCGTCGTCACGCGCGCACGAGGCGGCGAGGGCCGTGGAGGAGGCGAGGAACAGGAAGCGGCGGGAGCGTCCGGCGAGGCGGATCCAGGCGAAGCGATCGAGCATTCTGCCAGGATTGCGCGCGCACATTGCGGGGAGAAGGAAAAAGAGGAGCGCGCTCCCCATGGCTCCGGAGCGCAGGGCCGGGGCGCGCGCTGGACAGCGCCGGGAGCGTGCCCGTGAGAGGCCGCTTACAGGAGGGATCAGCGGGGTCGCACATCTCGTGTGCCGGCCAGCCCGGCATGGACCGCCGCGGCGCTTGACAGTGGCAGGATGCACTGGCGAAATCAGCGATCGTCCCCGCTGTCATTCAAGGAGCTTTCATGTCCCATTCACGAGTTTTCGATGCCGTGCAGAGGGCCATGCGGCTTGGCCGCTACTGCTCCGAGAAGGGCCTGTCCGCGCGCGACGGGCTCGCGCGCGCGGCCGAGGCCGAGCATGCAGCCCAGCGATCCGTGGGGCGCCGCGCGTTCCTCGGCGGCGTGGCCGCGGGCGCGGCGGCCCTCGTGGCCCCCGGCTCGGCGAGGGCGGTGCCCAAGCCGAGCTCCAGCGCGCGGATCGCCATCCTCGGCGGCGGCCTCGCGGGGCTCGCATGCGCCGATCGGCTCCGCGCCCGCGGGTACGCCGCGACGATCTACGAGGCCAACCCCACGCGCCTCGGGGGGCGCTGCTACTCGAACCGCAAGCTCCCCGGCCAGGTCGGGGAGAACGGCGGCGAGATGATCGACAACCAGCACAAGGTGATGCTGGCCTACGCCCAGGAGTTCAACCTGCTCCGGGAAGACCTCGGCAAGGCGCCCGGCGAGCCCGCGTATCGCTTCTTCGGCCAGTCGTACTCCGACGAGGAGGTGGTCGACGAGATCCGCGTGCTCGTCGATCGCATGCGGCCCGATCTCCAGCGCCTCTCCGGCGCGCCCGACTTCTACCTCCACAGCGACGCCGACGCCGAGCTCGACGGCACCAGCATGGAAGAGTACCTGGCCACGCGGGCGGCCGATCTGCCGCTCGCCCGCGAGGTGCTGCGCCAGGCCTACATCGCCGAGTACGGGCGCGAGCTCGACGAGCAGAGCACCCTCAACCTGCTCCTCTTCTTCCACCTCGATCGCCGCTCGCGCTTCAACCCCTTCGCCAAGAGCGACGAGCGCTTCCACCTCGTCGGCGGCAACGACGGGGTGGTGCAGGGCATCGCCGCCCGACTCCCCGGGCCGATCGTGCTCGGGGCGCGGGTCAACCGGCTCCGCCGCAACGCCTCGGGCGAGTACGCGATCCGCTTCGCCGGCTCGGCGACCGAGGTCCTCGCCGACACGGTGGTGGTGGCCATGCCCTTCTCGGTGCTGCGGACGGTCGAGCTCGATCCGTCGCTCGGGCTCTCGGCGGACAAGGTGCGCGCGATCGACGAGCTCGGCTACGGCTACAACGCCAAGACGCTGTACGGCTTCACGAGCCGCCCGTGGTGGGACCTGCACGGTTCGAACGGCCTCGCTTACGCCGATCTGCCCAACGTCCAGAACACCTGGGAGACCAACTACACGCAGGCCGTGGGGCATGCCGTCCTCACCGACTACGCGGGCGGGGCGCGAGGCTACGCCCTCCAGGTGGTGGGCAGCGGCGCCTACTGCGGCAGCTGCCACACCGGCGCTCCCACCGCCAAGGTGATCCACGACGAGCTGATCCAGCAGCAGGCCGACGCCTTCCTCACCGACCTCGATCTCGTCTACCCGGGCGCGAAGGCCGCGGCGACCGTGCAGGGCGGCAAGTACCTCGTCTCGCGGGCGCACTGGCTCCCCCAGTCGTACTCGCGCGGGTCGTACACCTGCTACCTGCCGGGGCAGTTCACCTCGATCGCGGGGCTGGAGGGCGAGGCCGCCGGGGCGCTCAAGTTCGCGGGCGAGCACGCCAACTCGTTCTACGAGTACCAGGGCTTCATGGAAGGGGCCTGCATCTCCGGCATCGACGCGGCCGACGCCATCCTCGACGACATCAAGAACGGCCTGCTCTGAGCGGCGTCTCCCCGCGTTGCCCACCGTGACACGCGGTGACGCGACGTGGTCTCGCGTGGCCGCGCGTGGGACGCGCGTGGCCTCGCTACTTGTCCGCGCGCGGCAACATCACCCGCTCGATCGGCTGGTGGCCGAGGCGCACCTGGATCTTCGGGTGCTCGCGCACCAGCCGGCGGAGCTTGAGCAGGCTCTCGCGGTTCTTCGCGTGGTCGGCGGTGTAGCCGCCCGGCTCGACCTCGGCCTCCCAGCCCCAGCGCGTGTGGCAGGTGTCGCCGACGAAGAGGATCGGTCCCTGCGCGGTGCGGGCCAGGTACGACGTGCTCCCCGGTGTGTGCCCGGGCGTGTAGAGGGCCCAGAAGGAGCCGTCGCCGAAGACGTCGAGCACGCCCTCGAAGAGGCCGTCGGGGTCGGGTGAGAATTTCCACTCGCCGAGCGTGGGCAGGCCATCGAGCTGCCGGTCGGCGGTGCCTTGGGTGAACATGTTCAGGAACGCGCGCGCGCTCGTCTCGCCGGGGCCCGCGTAGATCGGCGTGCTCTTCGGCAGGTCGGGCGCGCCCGAGGCGTGATCGAGGTGCAGGTGCGTGAAGAAGACGCCGCTCACGGGCTTCTTCTGCTCGGCGAGGAAGTCGGCGAGGGGCTTCTTGAAGCCCATCTTCTCGACGTGCATCTCCTTCGCGACGAGGCCCTGGATCGCGGCCTTCTCGGGGCTGTCGCGCAGCGCCTTCTCCACGCCGGTGTCGATCAGGAACACGCCCTTGTCCGGGTGGCGGATGACGTGGAAGTAGATCTCGATCGGCTCGTCGCCGTCGATGAGCCCCGCGGCCTTGGCGGTGGGGTTGTCGAGGTTGATGAGGCCCGCGCGGCTCACCGCCCACGCCGTGGAGACCACCGTCTCGGCCTCGATCGGGCCGGGCTGATCGATGACCTCGAGGAGCTTGCCGGAGCGCGAGCTCTGGCCGAGCTTGGCGGGCTCGACGGCGTGGGTGCTGGCGGCGCAGCCGCCGAGGGCGAGGGCGGAGAGGACGACGGCGGACGCGAGGGCGTGCTTCACGAGGACAGCGCTCCTGAGGGCGGTGAGGGGGACGAGATCCACGAGGACCGGGGGATCAGGGGAGATCGAGCGGGCCATTATGCACGTCCGCGCGCCGTCCGGGGCCGATCTTGTCGGCGGCTTGTCGGCGATCTTGCGGCGGCCTATCCTGCTCCGCGCATGCCCCAGCGTCCGTCCGAGCCCAAGCTCCGATCGCTCGTCGCCATCCGGGCCGAGGGCGCCGGCACGCCGTTCTTCTGCGTCCCCGCCTTCGGGAGCGACATCGAGCACTACCGCCTGCTCTCCCGCCACGTCGGCCCGAGCCGGCGCTTCTACGTGCTCATCTCCCAGGGCTTCGACGGGTCCGTCCCGCCCCACGACAAGATCGAGGACATGGCGGCGAGCTACATCGAGCAGATCCGGGTGGTCCAGCCGCACGGGCCGTACTTCGTGGGCGGCGCGTCGTCCGGGGGCACCGTGGCGTGGGAGATGGCGCAGCAGCTCCACGCGATGGGCGAGCCCGTGGGCCTCCTGCTCCTGATCGACGCGTTCCACCGCGGTCATGAGCGCTACCAGCCCGACCCGCGGCCGGGGCGCACGGGCGTGGACACGCTGCTCTCCCGCTTCGACTTCCACGTCGGCAACCTGGTGACGCGCGATCGGAAGGCGCAGATCGAGTACATCTCGAGCCTGGTGCGCGGGCGGCTCCAGCGCGCCGGGATGCACCTGCCGGCGCTCGTGGGCGGCGAGACGCCGGAGGAGCGGCGCTCGACCCTGTTCCAGCGGGTGCGCGAGGCGAACCTGCGCGCGCTGACGCACTACTTCCCCGAGCGCTACCCGGGCAAGGCGACGCTGTTCTACTGCACGGGCGAGTCGATCCGGACCTTCAAGGACCGGCGTCTCCTGTGGAGCGGCCTCGCCGCGGACGGGCTCGAGCTGCGCCTGCTCGAAGGCGAGCACGAGACGTTGCTGGAAGAGCCCAACGTCGCCCTCCTCGGGGAGGAGCTGCGCGCCGTGCTCGACCGGGCCGACCGCGAGATCGCCCGGACACCGAGCGCTGCGTAGCGCGCAGATCAGGGCGCGCGTAGCGCGCAGATCAGGGCGCGCGTAGCGCGCAGATCAGGGCGCGCGTAGCGCGCAGATCAGGGCGCGCGTAGCGCGCAGATCAGGGCGCGAGGAAGGCGTCGACGTCGAGCTTGCGTTGCTTGGCGTGGGCGATGAGGTCGGCCACGGCGCCGTCGAACTCGGCCTCGGAGGTGATGAACGTGGAGCCCGGGACCTCGCCGTCGGGGCCGATCACGTAGGGCTTGATGAGGTCGTGCGCCTTGGTGAAGCGCTGCTCGGCGGCGGCGGGCTCGTACTCGTGGGACACTGTTTGCGCGAGGTACTTCTTGTAGACGTTGTACAACACCGGATCATCGGCCAGATAGCGGATGAGCGGCCAGCCCTCGTCGACCTCGCCGAGCCCGAGGGAGAGCGAGCCGAGCTCGGGGTGGAAGGCCTGCCCGTGGTTCCAGGGGATCCACGTGAAGCGGCCGACCTTGCCGGCGTAGAGGTAGTAGTTGTGCGGCACGAGGCCGTAGGTGTCGCCGTCTTGCAGGATGGTGTTCACGGCGAGCATGTGGAGGAACCCGTCCGTGTCGAGGCGGGCGTCGAGCCCCGCGCGCCACGCGGCCATGTCGCTCCGGTCGGCGTGCAGGGCGTCGAAGAGGGCGTGGGCCGCCGCGTAGTCGCCCTTGTTGTTCTGCTTGCCCAGGGTCTTCTCGTCCCACACCGACCAGGTGCCGCCGATGCCGTCGGGCGCGTAGAGATCGTACTTGTGGGTGGTGAAGGCCGCCTCCAGGAAGGCGTCGTCGGAGGGCAGCTCGATGCCGGTGTAGAGGCCGAAGTACTGCGGGCCGTCGCCGTGATCGACGTAGACGCGGAAGAAGGCCGAGCTCGGCACCGGGATCGCCGCGTCGTTGAAGATGTCGCCGGCCATCTTCTCGCGGAGCAGCGAGGGGTCGCCCGCGCCGTTGAAGAGGGAGAGATCCTGGAAGCCGTAGTAGCGCTGGTTCTTGGTCTCCGGGAAGGTGTCCTCGAACTCGTCGAAGCGCAGGCGCAGCGGGAGCTTCCAGATCCCCTTCGTCCAGGGGTCGAGGAGCGAGGCGTTGCCCTTGAAGCGAATGCCCACGTGGTGGAATGTCTTTTCGCCGTTCTCGACATCGCAGTCGACGTAGATCGGGTTGCCGTCGATGCTCTGCGAGGCGCCGCCTGCGCCGCCCGATCCACCGGACGCGCCCGATCCGCCCGCGCCGCCCGCTCCTCCGGAACCGCCCGAGCCGCTACCGCCGCCGAAGGGGCCGGCGAGCGCGGTGAGATCGTCGATCATCGCCTGCCAGCTCGCCTTGGTGATCGTGATGTCGAGGCGGACGACCTTGTCCTGCGGGAAGGCCTTGGCGAAGTCGGGAGGCTCTTCGGATCCGCCGGATCCGCCGGTGCCGGTGGTGACGCTCCCGCCTGCGCCGCCGGTGCCGGTGGTCGTGGTGGCTGTCGTGCTCGTGGTCGTGGTCGTGGCGCTGGAGCCGCCGGTGCCGGTGGGGCTCCCGGCGTCGCCGCAGCCGAGCGTCGAGCCCGAGAGCGCGGCGCCGAGGGCGAGGGCGGCGCCGAGCAGCGGGAGGGCGAGCGGGCGGGTGATCACGGCGAGGTCCCCGAGGTGCCGCGGCCGGGGTACGGGCGGGCTTGCTTGATGTAGAGCGCGGCGGGCTTGCCCGGGTCGGCCTCGTCGTCGAACTTGAGCTCGACGTCCATCGCGTACCAGCCGGTGTTGCCCGAGGCCGGGCCGTAGGCCGGAGAGAAGCGCTTGTGGATCGCGTCGAGCGCCACGCCGAGCTGGTGGATCTGGAGGGTGGTGAGCACCGTCTCGCCGGCCGGGATCAGGTTCGAGTGGGTGATGTAGCTGATGGGCTGGTTCGGCATGTCGAAGAAATAGAGGAACTGATCGCTCGTCGTCCCCGGGGGCGGGGCCACGACCTCGACGTC
>JAXLYT010000047.1:0-91032 GCA_046351295.1 Byssovorax sp. | reverse complement strand
GATCATGCCGCTGCGCTCGGCGCCGAGGTCGTGATCGCCGACGGCCTGCTCCAGAGCGCGCCCGAGCGCCTCGCCGCGAGCGTGCTGGTGCTCGATGCGCGCGCCCCCTTCGGCGCCGGCGCATGCCCGCCCCTCGGCGACCTGCGCGCCCCGGTGGACGCGCTGCTCGCGGCCTCGACCGTCCGCGCGGTGATCACGGAGGACGCACCCCCGCACCCCCTCCCCGCCCCGCTGAAGGACGCGATCCTCGTGCAGAGCACGATTGCGACGGCGTCCGCGCCCGGCGAGCCACCGCGCGCCCTCGCGACGCTGCGCGGACAGCGCGTGGGCCTGCTGCTGACGGTAGCGCGGCCGGAACGGATCGTGACGTCGCTGCGCCCGCACGGGATCACCCCTTCCCCGGTGCTGGCGCTCGCCGATCACGCGGCCCCGAGCGAGCGCGATCTCGCCGAGATCTCGAGCATTTCCGTGGACGTCTGGCTCACCACCGGACGCTGCGCGGTGAAGCTCCCACCCCGGCTCGCCGGGGCCCCGATCCTCGCCCTCGATCACCAGCTCGACATCGGCGTCCTCGCCGATCGCATGCACGGCATCTAGGTCCCGGGCCGACATGCCGGCGAGCCTTGCGGCTGGGACACACAACGTCCATCCGCGCGCAAGGTGCTGGACCGGGAAACCCGGCTTTGGGAGAATGTACACACTGTCCACAGTGTGCGCGCGGCAGCGCTGCCAGCGCGCGCTCTCTCCATGGGGTCACACCCCTCTTTCCATTTGGCTGTCGAGGTTGTTCATGAAACGTCCCCCGTTCTTCGCCTACGTCTTCGCGTCGCTGCTGCTCGCGCTGACCACCGTGGCCGCCGCCTGCGGCTCCACCAAGACCAATCCGCTCGGAACCGGCGCGAGCGGGCCCGGCAGCACCGGCACCGACTCGACGAGCAGCGGCGGCGGCCAGGGCGGAGGCGGGACCGGCGGGAGCACCGGGAGCGGCGGGAGCTGCAAGGCCGGCGGCTCGGCCTGCGCCGCCTTCTCCGAGTGCTGCAGCGGTGTGTGCGCCAACCAGAAGTGCACGAACTGCGGCGCGAGCGGCCAGGCCTGCGGCGCCGACGGCTGCTGCTCGGGGCTGACCTGCTACAACAACAAGTGCGGTAAGTGCGTCGGCGACGGAGAGACCTGCACCCTCGCGAGCGACTGCTGCTCCAACATCTGCAACGGCGGCACCTGCCAGCACTGCTCCGGCCCCGGCGAGTTCTGCGGCAACGGCGGGAGCGCCTGCTGCACCGGCAGCATGTGCGACGGCGAGACCTGCTGCTCCCCCGTCGGCGGCCCCTGCGCCAACAGCGGGAACTGCTGCGGCGGGAAGTTCTGCGTGGCCGGGATGTGCGCCGCCTGTCTGCCCGCCGGCGAGGCCTGCGAGAAGAGCGCCGATTGCTGCAACGGGAAGCAGTGCGTGAACGGGACCTGCGGCGGCTGCGTGCCGACGAACGGCTTCTGCGAGGGCGCCGGGCAGTGCTGCGGGACGGACGTGTGTGTGGACACCAACTGCCAGGCCTGCGTGGCGGCCAACATGCCCTGCTCGATCAACGCGGAGTGCTGCGGCGGGAAGTCGTGCGTGCAGAACAAGTGCGGCGGGACGCCCTGCAAGCCCGATGGGCAGGCGTGCTCGAGCAACGCGCAGTGCTGCAACAGCAACTGCGTGAACGGGACGTGCGGCGGGATGGTCTGCAAGCCCGATGGTCAGGCGTGCACGATGAACGCGCAGTGCTGCAACGGGACCTGCACCAACGGGGTTTGCGGGGGCGGGGGCGGCAACGTGGGGGATTGCTGCATGAAACACGCGGCGGGCTCGACCGGGTGCAGCAACGCAGACATTGAAAACTGCGTTTGTGTCACCAACATGGACAACTACTGCTGCGACACTCAATGGGACCAAATGTGTGCCGATGAGGTAACTTCGTTCGGTTGCGCCGTTTGCCCCTGACGGCTTGACCAGGGGAGGGATCGTCACTCGGCGATCCCTCCCCACCGACTCTTTGCTACTTCGTGGCGATTTCGGCCACAAATCCTCCCGCCGGGATCGCTCCCTTCCCCAAATCGAGAGCCCCCACGCTCGATCCGACAACGGTGGCGAATGGCGCCATGCCGAACGACACCGTCTTGAGGAGGCCGTTTCCGACAAACGCACGGCCCCAGAGGGGCAGCCCTCCCCCAGAGGTCATGAGCAGGAATTGGGTCGGCGCGATCGGATCGCAGCCGAGACTAAAACCGACGTCAAAGGTCCCGTAGCAAGTCCCGCTGAACAGGACGTTGCCCCCCGCATCGACGGCGAGGTTTCGACCGCTGCTCGAGCCGTTGGCGTTTGCCATGGTGTTCCCGAACTGCATCGCCCAGGCCGTCGTCCCCAGAGCATCGAGTTGCGCAAGGAAGACGTTAGACTGCACGCCGGACATCGGCACCGTGAGGCTCTTCGACCCCACATTGATCGTTCCCTGGAATCCGCCGAGGAGGTCCGTGTTGCCCGAGCCGTCAATCTTGACGTCGGAGAAATAGATCTGCTTCCCGTTACCGAACGTCTTCAACCAGGAGGAGCCGCCCGCTGGGCTCAGCCGAAGCAAGTAGGCGTCGGGGCCATTCGCATTTGCCGCCGTAGGAGCACCGAAGCCAAAGTTCACGGATCCAGTGAAGGCGCCGATCACCGCTGCATTTCCGCCCGAGTCCACGGCAACGCGGGAGGGTATCGTGGTCACGCCTGCCCCGCCGTAGGTCTTCGCGTAGAGCGTCGTCATCCCGGTCTTGTCGAGCTTGGCAACGAAGGTGTCGATGTTACCTTTTACAGGGATGGCGTTGCCGCTTCCGAGGCTCACCTGGTTGGCAAATTTACCCGCAAAAATGACGTTGTCTGCGGCGTCGACGGCAACGGCGAGCCCATTTTGGTTCGCGATAGAGCCAGCAGGATCACCGAACTCTCGAGCCCAGATGGCGTTCCCACCATTGTCCAGCTTGGCGACGAAGATCTGATCGGAGTCATTGGTCGGCCCACCAAGCACGATCGCCCCGAATGTCACACTATTCCTGAAAGAGCCAACAATCAGGACATTTCCGGCCGAATCGAGCGCTATGCCTCGCCCCTCCTGGTTCTGGACATCGCCAAAACGAATAGCCCACACAGGAGCGCCGGAGGCATCGATTTTCGCGACGAACCGGTCCGTGCCCCCGGCGCTGATGAGCGGCGGGTTGGCGAGTTTGAGCGACCCGAAAAAAACGCCGGTAATGTATGAATTCCCGGCCGAGTCGGTGGTATGATCATAGATCATAGGATTTGAATAACTGCTCACCCACACCGGCTCCGTGCAATACGTCCCCGAGCAGTCCTCATCCACGTTGTTCGAGCAGTCATCGCTCGCCGCGGGCAGCACCTCGCCCATGCAGGCCCCGTAGCCCGACCCGTCGCCCTTGCAGGTCCACATCCCGTCCGTGCAGATCCCCTTCCCCTTCGTCGCGGGGTCGCCCGTGTAGCACGCTTCCGTGCTGTTCGGCGTGCAGGGGCAGCCCTCGTTGGCGGTCCCGTCGCAGTTGTCGTCGGCCTGGGTCGCGCAGTCCTCGGATTTCTGGGGCAACACCTCGCCGTCGCAGGTGCCCCAGCCTTTCCCGTCGGGTTTGCAGGTGTGGGTGCCCTCGTGGCAGATGCCGGTGTTCTTCTTGGTCGGGTCGCCGTCGTAGCAGGCTTCCATCTTCCCGGGCGTGCACACGCAGCCGGCGGAGGGCTGGTTGACGGTCCCGTCGCAGTCCTCGTCGTCGGGGGTCGCGCAGTCTTCGGTGGTCGGGTCCACCTCGCCGGTGCAGTCGCCGAAGCCGGAGCCGTTGGGCAGGCAGGTTTGCGTCCCGGCCTTGCAGACGCCGCGGTTCTCGGTCATGCCGGGGCCCTTGTAGGGGCAGGCTTTCACCTCGCCGGGGGAGCAGGTGATGGGCGGGTTGCCGCCGGTGCCGGTGGTGGTGCTCGTCGAGCCTCCGCCGGCGCCTTCGGTGTACTTGTCGAGGCCGAGGACCTGGGCGCAGGCGGCGCTGAAGAGCAGGCCGGTGAGCCCGATCAGGGAGAGTGCGGTGCGCGTGGAAAGCATGCGCTCACGCTAGCGTGAAGCGCGCGATCTGTCAGGCGCCCGGCGCGGGCGCCGATTTCGATCAGAATGGCCACCACTTCGGGCGCGCGGGGGCGGGCTCGGCGTTCCCCTGCGGGGAGGCGTGGGCGGCGGACTCTTCGCGGCAGCGGCAGCGCTGCTCGCGCGGCACATCACCGAGCACCTGCTCGATGTGGGCGCCGCAGCCGGCGTAGGTGGGTTTGTTGCACTTCGAACAGGTCACGCGACGGCACATACTTCGTTCCTCCGGGTCACGCAGCGGCGTGGGTTTCGGTCGTGGGCTCGCCGGTCAGCACCACCTCGAAGGCGGGCGGGGCGGCGAGGCTCTTCTTCACCTTGCAGTTCATCGCTGCGCGCACGATGGCCGGGCGGTATTGCGCCGGGAAGCCGGGCGGCAGCGTAAGCTCCATACGCACGTTCTTCACGAGGTGCGTCTCCGGGTCGACCTCGTGCTTTTGCACCAGGGCGAGGCCCTCGGTCGGCAGCTTGCGGGCCTGGCAGAAGCCGAGGACGAAGATGCCGGCGCAGGTCGCGAGCGAGGCCAGGAACAGGTCGTAGGGGGCGGGGGCCGCGGCCTCACCGCCGAGTTCGGGGGGCTGGTCCGTCTCGATGTGGAAATGGTCGTAGTGCGCGTCCACGCGCTTTCCGCCGGGGAAGGTGATCTGGATATCGCTGCTCATGACCGAAGCTCCATTCTCCGGTGGGAGCCAGGGGCCGGCCGGAAGGGTTCGCGGCCTGTCAGCCGAGCGCGATCATTGCTCCAGGATCGTGATCGCCTTGCTGAAATAGGAGGCGATCGCCGCCCGCCGCCCGTCCTTCGAGACGGCCACGGCGCATGCGCCCTTGCCGGTCGGGAGCGAGCCGACCACCTTGGGCGGGTCGCCGGCGATGATGTCGACGCCGCTGCCCTTCGGCGGCCGGTCGGTCCCGCCGAGGGAGACGAAGAGCGTGCGCCGGTCGGGGGAGACCTCGCCGGAGCAGGGCATGCCGCTCAGCATGAGGGTGTTCTTCACCTCCATCTTCGGCAGGGCGATCACGCTCGCGGTGCGGGCCGCGCTGTTGATGGTCACGCCGAAGCGGTCCTCGTTCATCAGGAAGCCCGCCTCGGGCACCTGGTCGACGGCGACCTGCTTGGTGTCGGTGACGCTCGCCACGTTGAGCAGGAGGGCCGTGTTCGACACGCGATCGGGGAAGAAGAGGGCGCCGCCGTCGGCGGTGATGGCGCCGAAGCGGGGCTCGCGGCCCACGGGGATGCTCCGCCGCGTCGCGCCGAAGGGGGCCTCGGCCGGGTCGAAGAGATCGATCCACGCGCCGGCGGGCGTGCCGCCGTGGCTGAGCGCGCCCATCGCGCCGACGTAGGGGCGCTTCTCGGCGCGCACGAGGAAGAGCTGGCCCGTGGCGTGGGGCAGCGTGATGTCGGCGAGGCGCGTGCCGCTCGGCAGATCGAAGCGCGTCACGCGCTTGCCCTCGATGGAGGCGGCGACGACGGTGCGCCCGTCGGGCATCTCGATGATGTCACCGGGGCTCTGGCCCACGTCGAGGAGCAGCGGGTCTTTGTCCCACGCGTTGGTGTCCATCACCGGGATGCGCGCGGCGTCCTCGTGGCGGAGCACGGCGAGGTAGCGGCCGAAGAGGAGGCGGATCTGGTCGCCCTGCGCGGCGACGGAGGCCTGGTGGACGAGATCGCCCGACTTGAGGGTGTACTCGCGCACGGTGGCGTCGTCGGCGCTCACGTAGACGGAGGCGCCGCTCGCGCTCCAGACGACGTCGAGCGGGTGGACCTCGCCGATGTGGATCTCCCGCGCGTGCCAGGGCTTGTACGGATCGGGCGGGGCGACCTCGGGCACGGGGTCGGGCTCGGGGCCGATGGCGCCGGGCGCGGGGGCCTGCGGCTGGCCGGAGGGGGCGGCGGTGCTGTCGCCGACGAGCTTGGTGAGCGGCGGGGCCTCGCCCACCGGGTCTTCACGACCGCTGATGAGCACGGCGAGCACGGAGGCCGCGGCGGTGGCCATGATCAGGGCCGCGCGCGGCAGCAAGGCCGGCTTGCTCTTGTCGATCCACTTCTTGCACGAGCGACACTTGCGCGCCCCGTCCACGATGAGCGCGCCGCACATCGGGCAGGGGACGCGGCGCTCGCTCATCGGATCACCCACGCGACCTTGGCGCGATCGGAGAGCACCAGCGCCATCGAGCCGTCCGGCGAGAGGCGGACGCGGGTGGGCTCGGCCGTGACGGGCAGGATGCGCACGTCGTAGCTCTTGAGATCGACGAGGCCGATGAAGCCGTTGCCCTCGGCGGGGAGCGCGACGATGGCCTGCTCGCCGTCCGGGGAGATCGCCATGTCGGCGACGCGCGCGTTGAAGGGGATGCGCCGGATGACCTCGCGCTTTTGCAGGTCGAGCACCTCGATGGCCTGGCCCTCGTTGCAGCGCACGAGGCCGAGCCGGTCGCGGTGGGAGAGGACGATCTGCTCGGGCTCGCGGCAGGTCGGGATGCGGTCGAGGCGGCGCACCGCGCCCGAGGGCAGCCACTCGAGCGGGACGATCGCGTCCTCGGCGCGCAGCACGAGGTAGCTGCTCTCGCCGTCGGGGGCCATGAGCACGCTCACGGGGTTGCCGACCATGGAGGCGCGCACCCGGTCCTGCGCGGAGGCCAGACGGCTCGGATCGAAGGCGTAGACGGCGCCGCCCTGCGGATCGCGCAGGCCGGGGAGGGGCACTTGCCCGGTGGTGGTGAGCGCGCGCTTGCCCGTCTCGTCCACGCCGATCGGGCCCACCGCGTCGTCGCCGAAGGTGATGCGATCGATCTCGGCGTGGTACTCGGTGGCGAGCACGGCCACGGAGCGCACCCCGGGGAGCGACGCGAGCACGCGGCGGCCCGCGGCGCCCACCGTCACCTCGCCCACCTGGGCGCCGAGCTCGATCGTCTTGAGCAGGCGCGTCGTCTCGGGGTCGATGACGTAGATGCGCGTCGGGGCCGCGTCGTAGACGACCTTGCCGACGCGGTAGAGCCGGCGCGACTGCGGGGCGTCGCTCACCAGCGAGAGCACGCTGCCCGTGCGGATGTTGCGCACCTCCATCCCGGCGAGGAGGGCGACGGCGAAGCGCTCGCCGTCGAGGGGGAGCGCGTCGGACACGTCCTTCGGGAGGGCGAAGGGGCCGCCCACCGTGGGCTCGGCCGCGGAGGCGACGTGCTGCACGTCGTTCGGCTTCTGCCAGACGCAGTGGCCTTCCTTGCAGGCCTCGCCCGTCCAGCAAGCGGTGGCGCATGCGGCCGGCGCGACGGCGCTCGCGGCGGGCTTGGCGGGCGCGCGGGCGGGCAGGAAGCGCCCGGGCGCGAGGTAGCGGAGCGTGATGCCCGTGGTGAGCAGCGCCGCCATCACCCCGAGGGTGACCACGGGGCGCCAGTGCATCTTGAGCCAGCTCGCGTTCGGCGGATCGTCGGCGATGGAGACGGGGCCGCCCACCGAGGCGGGCGAGGCGCCGTGCACGGGCTCGTTGCACTCGGGACAGAGGTCGCTCCCCGCGGGGACCTTCTCCAGGCACACGGCGCAGGCGATCGTGAACGAGGCCTGCTCGGCGGCGAGGGAGATCGCCGGGGCGGCGGATCCTGCGCGATCGAGGGGGGAGCGGGTATCGTCTTCCACGGCCGGGGCTCCTGCGCCGGCGGAGGCGCGGAGAGGCCGGCGTAGCCCGAGCCGGCGGAGGTGTCGAGCGAGAAACGCCGCGCCCGGAGCCCCCACCGGCCGAGGGCGCGCGGGAGGCGCCGGTGGTATAGAAAGGGCCCGTGCGCAAGCTCACGATCGCCCTCGGCTTCACGTTGCTCGCCGCATGCAGCGGGCCCTCGATCAGCTCTTCCACGCCGCACGAGGTCCCGACGGCCGAGCTCCCGGCGCCGGAGGGCGCGCCCTCGCCCGTGCTGAGCGCGCCGAAGGCCGCGCCCAAGTCGCTCGAGGGCGTGGACACCGATCGTCTGGTCGATCGCGAGCGGCGGATCTGGTGGAACCTGGTCTCGCAGCTCTACGCGCCGTGCACCGATCAGGCCGTCTCGATCGCCGAGTGCGTGGAGGACGCGCGCCCCTGCGCCGCGTGCAAGCCCGCCGCCGCGCTGCTCGCCGCCAAGGTGCGCGAGGGCGCCACGCCCGACCAGGGGCAGGAGCTCTACGCGATCCGCTTCGGCCCCCCGAAGAAGATGGTCGACATCGCCGACTCGCCCGTGAAGGGCCCGGCCGACGCGCCCATCCAGATCCTGGTGTGGTCCGACTTCCAGTGCCCCCACTGCAAGATGGCGATGCCGGTGCTCGACGAGATGTTCAAGAAGTACGCGCCCCGCGTCCGCCTCGCGCACAAGTTCTACCCGCTCAAGCAGCACACGACCGCCGAGCCCGCCGCCCGCGCCGCGATCGCCGCGCAGAACCAGGGCCACTACTGGGAGATGGAGAAGCTGCTCTTCTCCCACCAGAGCGAGCAGACGGACGCCGACCTCGACCACTACGCGACCGAGCTGAAGCTCGATCTGAAGCGCTTCCACGCCGATCTGCAGGACGAGAAGACGACGAAGATCATCGAGCGCGACCGCGACGACGCCGACCGGATGGGCCTCGGCGGGACGCCCTTCATCCTGATCAACGGGCGCGAGTTCGACACGCGCTACTTCCACGTGGAGATCGACCTCGACCCGTGGATCGCCCTCGAGCTCGAGATGAGCAAGAAGCCCGCTACCAAGGACAAAGCCGTCGATCTGTAACAGTACCGCGACCGGGAGGGAGCGGACCGTGCAGCCACTTTGCTGCTGAAATCGAGGCGCTTCTACTTCTTCGCCGGCGCCGTCACGCCCGGGCGCGGGGGCGCGTCCTTCGCGGTGAGGCTGAAGACGACGCCGGTGATCATCGCGGCGATCCAGAGGAAGAGGCCGACGCCGAAGAGGGCGATCATGAGCTTGTCGTCGCGCCAGCGGGTGCGGAGCGGGACGATCTCTTTCTCCGGCAGGATCACGGACGTCATGTACGCGTGGATGGGCAGGCCGCCGGGGCGGAGGGCGCCCACCGCGGCGGGGTGGCCCTGCTGGAGGCCCATGTTGGAGAAGCGCGCGATGCCCGCGCGCAGCCGCTCGCCCACGCCGGGCACAGCCGTGCCGATGGCCATCGCGCGGATCCACGGCGGGCTCTCGAACGAGTTGGCCATGGCCAGCGTCTGGAAGACCTGGCGGAGCTTGTCCATGAAGGCGCGCACCTCGGCCACGTGCTGGAAGGCGCGCACCCGCTGCTCGACGTTGTCCTCCGACGAGAGCTTCGCGAGGCAGAACGCCTCGAGGCGCGCGTTGAGGCCGACGAGCTGCTCCATGATCTTCGCCTGCGCCTCGTTCGGCGCGGTGTCGAGCGAGAGGGTGAAGCCCCACGGCTCCTCGCCCTTGCGATCCGGGCCCCACTGGAACACCTCGGCGAAGCCCCAGAGCGTGTCGTAGCGGATGACGACGAGGTAGACCGGCACGTCGGACTGCAACGCCTGGCCGACCTCGATGAGGTAGCGGCGCATGTTGTTCGCGTAGGCCTCGATGCCCCGCTCGTCCTGATCGATGAAGTCGGCGATGTTGAGGACGAGGATCACCCCGTCGATCGGCTCGCGGGGGCGGCTCCGGAGCAGCTCGCCGCAGAGCTGCTTGAGCAGCTCGGGGTTCCTGCGCGGGCCGAGCACGGTGGCCTCGGGCTCGATGAAGACCGCCTCCCTGGGCATCCAGTAGGTGCAGAGCTGCTGCGGGAGGCCGATCTGCAGCGGGCCGTCGCCGTTCTGCCAGGTCAGGTTCATCGCGTGCAGGACGGTGGAGCGGCCGGTGCCGGGGTCACCGAGCACGAGGTACCAGGGGATGGCGTAGCCGCCGTCGGGGTTCCCGGGAAAGGCCCGCACCACCTGGGCGGTGACGTTGGCGATCTCGTAGGAAAAAGCGGTCATCCGACGTGCCCGAGGATGATGGCCAGCAACGTGGTCAGCCCGGTGACGATGGTGAAGATCGCGAAGCCGCGGCCGACCCACACGTTGCGGAACCAGGGCTCTTTCGGGACGAAGGGCGCGGGGCCCGCGTCGGGGCGGCTCGGCTTGAGCACGCCGCCCGTCCAGTCGCGATCGGAGTCGACGCCGAGGCGCAGGCCGAGATCGCGGCGCACGTTGTAGAGCTGCTCGCGGCCCTGGCCGGGCAGACCGTACTTGCCGAGGAAGCCGAGGCCGAGCACCACCACGTACGTCGCGAAGATCGTCTTGGGGCCCTGGATCACGCGCTCGAGGCGCGGGCTGTAGAACTCGACGCCGGCGTTGTACGTCATCCACCGCGTCGACTGGAGCGGCTGGTTCGCCCACACCTGCCGCAGATCGGGCATCGCGAGGGCCCACTCGTCGAGCAGGGCCGCGATCGCGAACATGCCGTCGTCGACCGACTGCACGGGCAGCTCCTGCGCCGCCTTGCTCGCCTTGAGCTCGTCGAGCAACAGGTTGGCCTGCCGGTGGACATGCTCGGGCGGCGGCCGCCGGGGCGACTGCCGGAGCATGCACATCCAGAGGAGCATCTCTTCGCCGAAGACGCCTATCGTCTGTTCCACGCAGACGGGAGCTTACCCGAAGGGGGACCGGAACGTGAAGGGGACGGTTGAAGAGGCGCCGGGCGGCGGGCGCTGGGGCTGTGTTCAGTGGGGCGCAGCTCGCCCTGCACCCATCCGAGGTGAGCTGCATCCGGCTCGCACTGCCATCGGGCACGGTTCCTCGGTCGGGCCGCGTGCTCGTATACGCCCATCACCGAGCCCGCTATCGTTACCTGGACACGCTGACGTAGGAAGGGCGAGGTCATGCAGGAGTTCCGAGAGGGGACCGTCTTCGCGGGGCGGTACAGGATCGTGCAGAAAATTGCCGCAGGGGGGATGGGGGCGGTCTACGAGGTCGTCCATCTCGAGACCGGCAGGCGGCGCGCGCTCAAGGTGATGTTGCCCCACATGCTCCACAGCGAGGAGCTGAGGGAGCGGTTCAAGCGCGAGGCGCGGATCGCGGCGCATGTCGAGAGCGAGTTCATCGTCGACGTCTCCGACGCCGGCGTCGACGAGCCCACCGAGATGCCCTACCTCGTGATGGAGCTCCTGCGCGGCGAAGAGCTCGGCCGGCGCCTCGCGCGGCTCGGGCGGCTGCCGCCCGTCGAGGTGGTCACCTACCTGCGCCAAGCCGCGCTCGCGCTCGACAAGACCCATCGGGCGTCCATCGTCCACCGCGACCTCAATCCGGAAAATCTCTACCTCACCGAGAGCGAAGAGGGCTTACCTCGCATCAAGATCCTCGACTTCGGCGTCGCCAAGCTCGTCGCCGAGAGCTCGACGCAGGCGAACGCGACGCGCAGCCTCGGTACGCCGCTCTACATGGCGCCGGAGCAGTTCCTCACCCGTCCGATCACCGGCGCGGCGGACATCTACTCGCTCGGGCTCTTGGCCTACACCTTTCTCGTCGGCGCCGCCTACTGGGCCGACGAGGCGCGGGCGCATGGCAGCGTCATCGCGTTCGGGATGGTCGCGGTGCACGGCCCCGGGGAGGCAGCATCAGTGCGAGCGGCGCGCCGCAGCGTGGTGCTCCCGCCGGAGTTCGATGCCTGGTTCGCGAAGGCGACGGCGGTGGATCCATCGGACCGTTTCCCGACGGCGACCTCGGCCGTCGGAGCGCTGGCCGAGGCGCTGAAGTGCGCGCCCGCAGGGGCCTCCGAGCTGACGAGCACGGTAGCGCTCCCCACGCCTGCGAATCGAGCGCCGAGCCCGGACACGGACTCTTCTGCGCGCACCCAGCTCCTCCCCTCGAAGGTCGCCGAGCCCCCAATGAGCGCGGAGCCGGCTCCTGCGCCGACACCTATCGAGCAAAGCGCGCCGCCCGGCGCGCTCGGCGTGACCGCGACGCAGGCAGCCCAGAGCCGCATGGGCGTCCTGGCGTCCCTCGCGGTCGCCGGAAGCCTCCTGCTCCTCGGCTCCTCCATCGTCTTCTACTGGACGCATCAGCGGCCCACCGGCGCCGAGAGCTCGACTGCTCCAACGGTCGCCGCTCCGAACGTTCCCTCGTCGAAGGAGCTGCCGTCCTCAACCGAGCTGCCGGCACCGCCGACCGCGGCCAACCCCCCGCCTCCTGCCGCGTCCGCCTCCGTCGCGCAGCCATCCGTGTCCGCGACAGCGGCACCGACCGCGTCTGCGACGAGCAGCGCAGTCGCCGCTTCATCGGCCCTCGTCGCGCCGCCTCCCGCGGGTCCCGGCGCGACGGCGAAGAGCCCCGTGCAGCCGAAGCCTCAACCCGCGACTTTGTTCAACAACGATTGACGGTCATCCGCGGCGTCGTGCCACATCGACGCGCCGAGCACCTGCCGATCTTGGAGATCTATGCGCCTCTGTCGATATGCAATCGCCGCATGCATGGCCGGCGTCCTCTCTATCTCCGGGCCCGCGCTCGCCGACGACGACCCCTACGGACCGGACGAGGAAGACCCATACCTCGACGTGGACGCGGACGCCCAGTTCAAGGCGGGCCTCGAGAAGATGCTGCGCCACGAGCTGGAGGAGGGATGCCCGCAGCTCGAGAAGAGCTACGAGCTCGAGCCCCGGCCGGGGACGTTGTTCACGCTCGCCGAGTGCGACGCGCAGCGCGGGCGGGTGGCCACGGCCGTGGACGAGTTCAGGCAGTTCGTGAAGCTCGTGGGCGGGCTGCCCCAGGTGAAGCAGCTCAAGTACAAACCCCGCAAAGAAAAGGCCGATCAGCGCATCGCGGAGCTCGAGCCGTCCATCCCGCGGCTCACGATCACGCTCCCCCTCGACGCACCCTGGGTCACCGAGATCACCCTGCTCATGCTCCAGCCCGACGCGCCCAGAAAGAGCGCGCCGAAACCTTCGAGGATCGCGCTGAGCAAGCTCGATGCGCCGCTCCTCGTCGACCCCGGCTCGTACGTGTTGACGACCCAGGTGCCGGGGGGCAAGCCCACGGAGACGAAGCTGGCCATCGGAAAATTCGAAAAGAGAAGCGTCGTCCTCGAGGTGAGCATGCCGGCGAAACCCTGCGCGGGCTCGACCTCGAATTCCAGCACGGTCGCGGCAGCGCCCAAGGGCGGGGCTTGCGGTGCGTGCGCGGTGGGCGTGCGGGACGAGCCCTCTGGAGCAGGCGTGCTGGCGATGCTCTGCGCGCTCGCGGGGCTCGGGAGGCGGAGGCGGAGATGACCTCACCGCGGCACTGCTGGAGGGGGCGCTGCTCCTCCACGAGCCGGCCAGCACGGCGGCGGTACCGTTCGTGTACTTCCACTTCTGAGCGAGCGCGGTCCGGGGTGAGGGAGCTCGCGCCGCGTGATACAAGGGGCTCGTGTCGTCGATGAGCACGTCGCTCGAGCATCTCCCACCGCACAAGCGCGATCAGGTGACGGCGATCGCCGCGCTGATCGCCGCCGAGGTCCCCGCGGAGATGGTGATCCTCTTCGGGTCGTACGCGCGCGGTGGCTGGGTGGAAGATTTCGAGACCGGCTACTTCAGCGACTACGACTTCCTCATCGTCGTCCGCGAGGAGCGGCTCGCCAAGGACAGCCTGCTCCCCGCTGATCTGGTGCAGCGCATCGACCGGATCGCCGGCCGCGTCCCCGTCTCCGTGATCGTCCACGACCTGAAGCACCTGAACAAGGCGATCCGGGAGGGGCAATACTTCTTCGTCGACATCGTGCGCGAGGGGAAGGTGCTCTACAACGCGCACCACTTCATGCTCGCGAAGCCGAAGGCGCTCGGCCAGGCCGAGCGCCTCGCCCTCGCCAAGACGCACTTTCGCAAGTGGTTCGAGAGCGCGAGCGGCTTCTTCGTGATCGCCGGTCACTGCATGGTGCGCGAGCTGTTCCCCCATGCGGCGTTCCTGCTGCACCAGACGGCCGAGCGCTACTTCCACGCGGCGCTGCTGGTGTTCACCGGCTACAAGCCGCAGACGCACGATCTGAAGCTGCTCGCGGAGCGGGCGGCGCCGCTCCACCCCGCGCTGGCAGGCGCGCTGCCCCGGAGCGAGAAGGAAGACGAGCGCCTCTTCACGCTGCTCCGCAAGGCCTACATCGAGGCGCGCTACACGATGAACTACCGGATCTCGGTGTCGGATCTGGAGGCGCTGCGCGCGCTCGCGCTCGATCTGGGCGCGCGGGTGCGCGAGGCATGCGCCGAGCAGATGGCCGCGATGGGCGGCGTGGAGCCGCAGGAGATTCCGCCGCTGCCTTCGATCGACGACAGGGGCGAGCTGCCGGAAGAGCCACCGCTCCAGAGCCCGGAGGCGCTGCGCGCATGGATGAACGCGCGCGATTCACTGAGCTTCGACGAGGGACGACGCGCGGGAAAGGCCGAGGGGATCGCCAAGGGAAAGGCCGAAGGAAAGGCGGAGGCCTTGCTCTCGATCCTGCACGCGCGCGGGCTCGCCGTGTCGCCGGATGTCGAGGCCAAGATCACCCGGTGCACCGACCCAGGGGTGCTCGACGGGTGGATCAGGCGGGCGATGAACGCAGCATCGGCCGAGGAGGCCGTGGACGCGTAGACCTGAAGCGCAGCCACCCGCCCCAGCAGTCGTGGAGGCCCCCAGGAACAGCACCGCGACTGGTAAGGAGCGGACCGAGCAAGCATTACCTGCAAGGAGGCAACCACGTGAAAGGCCTAGAGACGGCCGGCAGGGTGCTGTTGCTGGTGACCTCGGCGATTACTGGACCCGGTGGCTGCACGGTCCGCTCCCTCCCGGTCGCGGTGCTGTTCCTGGTGACGTGGGCGATCACTGGATCGCGTGGCTGCACGATCTGCGGTCTCTGGGTCACGTTGCTCGACGGTCGAGCACCTCGAACCCGCTGGTG
The DNA here is from genome assembly GCA_046351295.1 of Byssovorax sp. Lineage (GTDB taxonomy): Bacteria > Myxococcota_A > Polyangia > Polyangiales > Polyangiaceae > JAXLYT01. The sequence continues at coordinate 76,045 of JAXLYT010000047.1, read as the reverse complement.
GAGCACTACCCCCGGCTTCCTGAGCACTGCCGACCGGTTGGTGGAGCACTACCCCCCGGCTTCCGGAGCACTGCCGATCGGGTGGTGGAGCACTACCCCCCCGGCTTCCGGAGCACCTCGTGACCCTTGGTGGAGCACCTCGTACCCCGTTCCTGAGCACTGCCGTCACGATTGTGCTCCTCCTTGAACAGGCGCGAATCGACCAACGTCGTGCGCGTTCACCACGCGCGAGCCCGAGGCCCTCTGGCTCACACCGCCGAGATCACGCCCGTGAAAACGGGGCATGCTCCTCGGCCGAGGCGGCGACGGCCTCGCTCCACCCGAGGTTGGCCGTCCGGAGCCGCTGGGAGAGCGACTGGGCCAGCACCCAGAGCAGCTTCACCCCCACCACCGGCTCGCGGTGCATCAGGCCCATCATCTCGGCGCGCGGGATGAGCAGCACCTTGGTCGGCTCGACCGCCAGCACCGAGGCCGAGCGCGGGGCCGCGTCGACGAGGCCCATCTCGCCGAAGTGCCCGCCCGGCTCGAGGGTCGCCATCGTCACGCCGCCGGCCTCCACCGCGACCCGGCCTTGCAGCACCACGAAGAGATCGCCGCCTGGATCGCCCTCGTGGACGATCCGCTCGCCGGGCGAGAAGCGCAGCGTCTGCCCGATCGCCAGCACCTCGGAGATCTCGCGGTACACGAGGTACGCGAAGAGCGGGATGCGCTGGAGCGCGTCGATGCGCGAGAGGGCGGCCGGGTCTTCTTCCGAGGCGCCCTCGAAGGCCACCACCAGGGCGGTGATGTTGTCCTGCCCGCCGCGCGCGTTGGCGAGCGCGACGAGCTCGCCGGGCAGCAGCTCGGGCGTGCTGCCGAGGAAGAGCGCGGGCGTCTCCTCGTCGCCGAGGTGGTTGTGCAGGCCGTCGGAGCAGAGGACGAGGCGATCGCCGGGGAGCAGATCGACGACCAGCGTGTCGACCTGCACGGACTCCTGCTGGCCGAGGGCGCGGGTGAGCACGCCCTTGAACGGGCTGTTGGCCGCGTTCTCCCGCGCCATCTGCCCGCTCTTGATCTGCGCGGCGATGAGCGAGTGATCCTCGGTGAGCGCATGCGCCGAGCCCTTGCGCGCGAGGTAGAGACGGCTGTCGCCCACGTGGGCCACGATCGCCCGGTCGCCCGCGATCACCGCGCCCACGAAGGTCGAGCCCATGCCCGAGAGCTCGGGCCGCTGCCGGGCGAGCGCGAGCAGGCCGGCGCATGCCTTTTGCACGGCATGCTCGACGAGGAGCTGGGCGTTCTTGCGGTGCTCGGCGGAGGGATCGGCGGCGAAGGCCTGGAGCAGATCGGAGCGGGCCGCGAGCTCGGCCTGCACGACGGCGAGGGCATGCTTCGACGCCACGTCGCCGCCGGAGTGGCCGCCCATCCCGTCGGCCACGGCGAAGAGGCCGATCGCCTCGTCGATCAGGAAGGCGTCCTCGTTTCGCCGCCGCCTGCGGCCGACATCGGTGACGCCGTGGGCGCTCGCTCGCAAGGCCATGATCCAGCGACTACCCCAGCGCGTTCCGTGGCGGAAGGGTCGACGCGCGGGGCCGGCCCGGCCTATGCTCGGCGCCCCTTCCAACAAGGAGCGGACGATGTCGGAGATCCAGAGCATTCTCGCGCGCGAAATCCTCGATTCCCGCGGCAACCCCACGGTCGAGGTCGAGGTGAGCACGCTGAGCGGCGTGGGCCGGGCCGCCGTCCCGAGCGGGGCGTCCACGGGCGAGCACGAGGCGGTGGAGCTGCGCGACGGCGACAAGAAGCGCTACGTCGGCAAGGGCGTCCTCGAGGCCGTGCGCAACGTGGAGAACATCCTCGGCCCGGCGATCATCGGGATGGACGCGCTCGATCAGGCCGGGATCGATCGGGTGCTCATCGACGCCGACGGCACGGCGAACAAGGGCAAGCTCGGCGCCAACGCGGTGCTCGGCGTGTCGATGGCCGTCGCGCGCGCCGCGGCCGAGGTGGTCGAGCTGCCCCTCTGGCGCTACCTCGGCGGCGCCTCGGCGCGCGTGCTCCCCACGCCGATGATGAACATCCTGAACGGCGGGGTCCACGCGGACAACGGCCTCGAGGTGCAGGAGTTCATGGTCATCCCCTACGGCTTCGACTCCTTCGCCGAGGCCCTCCGCGCCGGCGTCGAGGTGTTCCACGCGCTCAAAGCCCTGCTCAAGAAGGACAAGCTCACGACGGCCGTGGGCGACGAGGGCGGCTTCGCCCCGCGCCTCGCGTCGAACGAGTCGGCGATCCAGCACTTGCTCGAGGCGATCGAGAAGGCCGGCTACCGGCCCGGCGAGAACATGGGCCTCGCGCTCGACGCGGCCCTGAGCGAGTTCTACGACGCCGAGACCGAGCGCTACACGTACGACGGCCACCCGCGCACGCGCGAGGAGATCGTCGCGACCTACGAGGAGCTCGTCCGCAAGTACCCGCTCATGTCGATCGAGGACGGGTGCGCCGAGAACGACGCCGCGGGCTGGAAGATGCTCACCGACCGCCTCGGCAAGAAGATCCAGCTCGTCGGCGACGACCTCTTCGTCACGAGCCCCGCGCGCCTGGAGAAAGGCATGGACGACGGCCTCGCCAACGCCATCCTCATCAAGCTCAACCAGATCGGCACCGTGACGGAGACCCTCGACTGCATCCGCAAGGCGAGCGAGGGCGGCTACCGGGCGATCATCAGCCACCGCTCGGGCGAGACGGAGGACACCTTCATCGCCGACCTCGCCGTGGCCACCAACGCCGGGCAGATCAAGACCGGCTCGGCCTCGCGCTCGGACCGCGTCGCCAAGTACAACCAGCTCCTGCGCATCGGCTACGCCCTCGGCGACGGCGCGATCTACGCCGGATCGAGCCCCTTCCGCCGCCGCTGAGCGCGCTGATCGCGCTCACGCGACAGCCCGCGATACAGCCCACGATACAAAAAGAGACCACCGCGAGCGCTGAGCCCGCGGCGGTCTCTTGTGCATCACCCGCCGAAGCCGACCCGATCTCTCCGAGATTGTGAAAGAACCTGCTACGCGCCCCGGGTCGTCGGTTGGGCTCCCTCAAAATCGCCGAGGATTCCTCGGTCGCCCGTCCTAGCCCCGGGGCGCTCGCGACGGTTCTTTCGCAATCTCAGGTCGACCTCATCGGGGGCCTTTCTACCAGCGATCGCCGCGATCGCCGCGGTCACGACCGCCGCCACCGCCGCGGCCACCACCGCCACGGCCGCCGCCGCCGCCGCCACGGCCACCGCCGCCGCCGCGCGGGCCGCCGCCGCCGCCACCGCCGCGGAAGCCGCCGCCACCGCCGCCGCCGCCACCGCCACGGAAGCCGCCGCCACCGCCGCCGCCGCCCGGCGTGCGCTCGCGCGCCTCGTTCACGGTGAGGGCCCGACCGTCGAGGTCCTTGCCGTGGAGGGCGTCGATGGCCGTCTGCGCCTCCTGCTCACCCGCCACTTCGACGAAGCCGAAGCCGCGGGACTGGCCCGTCATCCGATCCGACATCACCTGGACGCTGATCGGCTCGACCCCCGCCCGCTGAAACGCTGCCCGAACGCTGTCTTCCGTCGAGTGGAAGGCCAGGTTGCCCACATACAATCGCTTGTTCATCTCTCTGACCACCGTGCACGACCGCCACCAACGTTCTCCCCGCGAGCGACCCGGGATCGTGCTACGGGTTGCCTCGAGACCACTCAGACGAGCGACCGTCAGTCAATCCTGGCGAGGCATCCGCTGGGGGGCGGGCCGGGACAGAGTTCGAAGACGAGCGAAGCCGGAGCCGAATGCCGAGGCTATCCGCGATGGGGACGCTGTGCAAGCTCCCGTAGATCGAGCCTGCGCGGACGTCGGACGACCTGTCCGCCGCGACGGGGGTTCCTCCACGGAAGGTCCTCCACGAAGGCTCCTCCACGGAGGCTCCTCCACGGAAGCTCCACGGGCGTGCAGGCGGGGTGAACCTTCGGGTCAACGTCGCGCTGCGGCAAGGCCTGCGCTTGCCCGGGCGCCGGGGCTACGGCATATGCCGGGCCGTGGCCCGCCCCCGGGCCCCCTGCGACGAGGTTTGCTCATGGCAAGGTCCAAGGTCTCCGTTCTCAAAGTCAAGCCGGCCACCATCCTCGACGACATCGAGAAGCTCTGCACCCTCGCGGACATGAAGGGCGCCCTCCAGGCGGGCGCCACCACCATCCTCAAGGACAACATCTCCTGGCACTACCCCTTCCCCGGGGCCAACAGCACGCCCTGGCAGATGGAGGGGACGATCCTCGCGCTCCAGAAGGCGGGGCTCACCGACATCACCTGCGTCCAGAACAAGACCGTGGTGACCAACGCCTTCAAGGGCGAGGACCTCAACCACTACCTGCCCCTCTTCCGCAAGTACCAGACCCCCGTCCTCTACAACTTCAAGGACGAGGACATGAAGTGGATCCACTACAAACCCAAGGCGAAGATGCACGTCCTCGACCACATCTTCCCCGACGGGATCAAGATCCCCGACTACTTCTTCGGCAAGAACATCGTCCACCTGCCGACGGTCAAGTGCCACATCTACACGACCACCACCGGCGCCATGAAGAACGCCTTCGGCGGCCTGCTCTCGACGCACCGGCACTACACGCACACCTGGATCCACCGCACCTTGGTCGACCTGCTCGCGATCCAGAAGGAGATCCACGCCGGCCTCTTCGCGATCATGGACGGCACGACCGCGGGCAACGGCCCCGGCCCCCGCACCATGTTCCCCGTGGTGAAGGACTACATGCTCGCGTCGAACGACCAGGTCGCGATCGACGCCGTCGCCGCGAAGATGATGGGCTTCGACCCGATGAGCCTCGAGTTCATCCGCGTGGCGCACGAGGACGGGCTCGGCGTGGGCGACCCGCGCGACATCGAGATCGTCGGCGCCGACATCTCCGGCGAGAGCTGGGGCTTCTCGGTCGGCGACAACGGCGCGAGCAAGGTCGGCGACTTCATGTGGTTCGGCCCGATGAAGCGCTTCCAGAAGCTCTTCTTCCACACCCCGCTGGTGAACGTCTTCATCTTCGGCAGCGAGGCCTACCACGACTATTACCGCTGGCCCCTCAAGGACAAGAAGACCTTCGAGGCCTGGAAGAGCGACACCTCCTGGGGCCGCCTCTTCTCCGCCTACGAGCGCGGCGAGGCCGAGCGGATCATCCAGCGCCCGGCGCCCAGCGCCACCGCCTGATCGCCCTCCTTCACCGACCGATCGCGCCCCTCAAGGCCCGCACTTCACGAGCGGGGCGAGGGGCGCGAACGTCCACTGCGTGAGGTGCATCGCGTCGTAGTCCGCGAGCGCCGTGCTCAGCGTGGACGCGATCTGCGCGTACGTCTGGTCGAGCTTGTCCGCCGCCGCCCCGCCCGCCTGCGCCACGCAGGCGAACTTGCACCGGCCGCAGAGCTCCAGCGCCTCGCAGCCCGGCATGCTCGGCCCGAGCGGCGCGAGCTGCGCGTCCCCGTAGAGCACGGCCCCGCCGACCATCACGAGCCGCACCTCGCCCGGCGTCGCCGCGAGCAGCGCCTCGTAAGGCGCCGCAGGGTCGCCCCCGATCACCATCAGATCGGCCTTCTTCCCGGCCTCGAGCGAGCCGAGCACCGCCCCGAGGCCGAGCGCCTTGGCCGCGTTGATCGTCACCATCTTCACGAGGTCGGCGTGGGCGATTTGCCCGTTCCACAAGGTCTGGTTCACCTGCTCCGCGAAGCGCAGCTCGTCGAGCAGGTTCTGGCTCCCGCCGATCGACCAGTCGGGGCCGAGCGCGACGTTCACCCCCTGCGCCATCGCGAAGGGCACGTTGGCCGCCGTGGCGGCGCTGATCTGCCCGCCCCCGTAGAGGAACGCGTTCGACCGCGGCGACCAGACCATGCTCATCTTCGCCTGCCCCATGATCGCGAGCTCGGCCTCGCCGAGGGCCAGGCCATGGACGATGGTCGTCTCGGGCGCGTAGAGGCAGCCCGGCACCGTCGTGGCGCTGCCGAGCTTGCCGAACTCGTTCAAGGCCGTCGCGTCGACGCCCTCGGCCACGTGGACGACGTAGGCGTCCGTCTTGTCGGTCGTGATGTTGGTGCACACGCTGTCGCCGTCGGCGGGCACGGCCACCGCGGTCTGCACCTTGTCGGCGGAGAGGCCGTTCGCCTTCTGATCGATCGTGCGCGCGAGCGACCCGTAGCACGCCTTGTTGGTGGGGATGGCGGCGCCGAGGATGGACGTGGTGCCGGCGACGAGGCCCTTGAGCTCGCCGTATTTGTCCATCTCGCAGCCGAAGTAGGGCGAGTTGCTCTCGCCGTTCAGGTACTGCTTGGCGTCGACCATCGCCTTGTAGCGCGCGTCGAGCGTCCACTGGTTGTGGTTCTTGTACGACTGCGTGGGGGCCCAGTCGTCCTCGTCGAAGATGTCGAAGAGGATGTGGTTGTGGGCGTCGATCAGGCCGGGGAAGATGAGGCCCTTGGTGTCGACCACCGCGGCGCCGGCCGGGGCGGGGCAGGAGGCGGCGACGCAGGTGAGGGTGTCGCCCTCGACCAGCACCTCGCCGGGGAAGACCTGGTCCGGCGTCACCACCGTCCCCTGGAGGAGCACGGCGGTGGATGGTGGTACCGCTTGTTGCACGATGGTCGCATCCGACGTCGTGCACGGACCGCCCATACCGCCTCCTCCACCCTGCCCACCTTGCCCACCTCCGCCCTGCGCCGATCCGCCTGTTCCTCCGGTCCCACCGGCCGCGCCGGATCCGCCGCTCCCGCCGGTCGCGTCTCCGCCGGATCCAGCGCCGCCTTGCCCTCCACCGCCCGCGCTCGCGGTGGTGGTCGCGCCGGTGGTGCTCGTCGTACCCGTCGTGCTCGCCGCGCTGCTCGAGCTCGGGCGAGGCTCACCCGTCTGTCCGCAGGCCACGACCAACAACGAACCAACGAGCAAGGACGCGCGCGACCAAGGGAAGGGCAGCATCCTTGGAACGTAGCGTCCTTGCCCCTTCGCTCAAAGCGGCTTCGGCGGCAGCGCCTCCACCGGCCCGCGGAGCATGCTCCCGTCGAAGCCCGGGTCGATCGCCAGGTGGACCCCGCCCGCGTCACGGCCGATCGATACAGCGTAGACGCCCGTGCTCGTCGCGGCGAGGGCCCGGCGCGGGCCGAGCAGCGCCAGATCGTGCGAGAAGAACTGCGTCTCCTTGCGCACGGCCCCGGGCAAGGCGACCTCGGCGCTGCTCGCGATCCCGCCGGCCGCGTTGATCTCCACCGCCACGAGCCGGCTCTGCCCGGAGACGAGGAGCAGCGCCACCTCGCCCCCGTCGATCGGGACGGCCTGCTCGATCCGCTGGCCGCCCGCGCCGAGGGGCAAGAGCACCGCGGGCCCGGGGACAGGCCCGTTGACGAAGCGCATCGCGAGCGAGCTTCCCGTCACGTCGAAGAGCACCGCGTCCCCGCGCGCGGGCGCCGGCATCAGCCGCGCCGTCGGCACCGCGCCCGCGGGGAAGATCCCGAGCGACGAGGTCACCGGCGCGCTCACGGACGTCCACTGCGCGTCGGCGCTCCGCCGGTAGAGCGGCAGGCCCGGCGTCACCGTGAGCCCGCGGATCGCGATGCCGCTCCCCGTGGGGCTGATCCACGCCGACGAGGGCATCGGCGCCGCCACGCTGCTCACCGACTCCTCGTCCGAGAAGAAGAGCTTCCACCACCCGCCGTAGCTCTGCTCGAAGACGACGATCCCGAGCGACGAGGCGAGCATGCGCAGGTCGCCGTCGACCCACGACTCGTGGACGCGCGGGGCGAGCAGCGCGCCGTTCGGCCCGGGGACGAGCGCGTAGCTCGCGATCTCCCCGGCGTCGGACTCGCTGTCCTGCTCGAAGACCATCAACCGCTTCTGGAAGGGGTCGTAGACGAGGTCGCGCTCGCCGCCGAGCAGCGCGGTGTCCGCGACCTGGCGCGCGGCGCCCGTCTTGCCGGAGACGACGGCCACCCGTCCATTGCTCGTCCAGGTGATCGCGTCCGGCACCGCGAGCATGCCGAGATCGAGCGGCACGAAGGCCTTGCCCCCGACCGGCGTCGCCGCCGGCTTGCCCGCCCCCAGCACCTGCTCCTCCATCGATCCCCCTCCGTCACCGCCTCCTCCGCCCATGCCTCCGCCGGCGCCGCAGCCGGCCGTGAAGATCGCTGCCCAACAAGCCCAGAACCATCGAGATGCGTTGCTCATGCATGCTCATCGGATCGAGCAGGGCGATCGTTGCGTGGTCGTGGTCGATTTTTTTCGACGACGTTCCCGCTCCCGCGACCCCCTGCCCGATCCGGGAGAGGGCAGCGGGAGAGGATCGCGGGAGCGGGAACGGGAGGGGGCCGGAGAAGGGCTTTACAGGCTGTTCGGGCGCAGCCACCCTTCGCGGCCATGACGGTCTTCATCGCGACCATGAGCTACGAGCTGTCCCCCGACACCCCGCGGGACGCGCAGCGGCTCCTCGTCGCCGAGCTCGTGGGGCGGCGCTGGCAGGACAAGAGCATCGGCGCGAAGATGCCGGCGGGCACGGTGTGGGCGCGCAAATCGGCCGAGCCGGGGCACACGACCGACGACGTGCACGAGGCATGCGGTCGCGATCTGTTCGCCGCGGTGGCCGCGGTGGCCGCGACCGGGCGCCCCATCCGCCTCGTCCGCGCCTGGGTGCAGGTCAGCGGCGCCGGCACCTACGGCCTCCTCCCCGTGGCATCTGCGCCGAGCGCCGCGCCGGACCCCGCGCGCTGACGCCGCGTGGAAATGGCGGAACCTCGGCGACCTTTCGAGTAAGGTGCCCCGCCGTAACGGAGGTCGACGATGGGTTCACGACGTTGGTTGCTCGCAGGATGGTGCATGGTGCTGGGCGCGCTCGCGTTCGGGTGCAGCGACGGATTTTCCGAGGACAAGGCCAAGATCCAGTGCGATCAGGAGCGCGCCGCCAACGCCTCCGGCTGCATCACCGACGACGTCTACCAGCAGTGCATGAGCTGCTATCAGGAGTGCGGTAGCTCCTGCCAGCGCGCCGACACCTGCCCCGCCACCTACGCCTGCACCGACGGGAGCGAGAGCAGCACGACCAGCACGTCGAGCGGCGGCACCGGCGGCAGCAAGTAGCGCGCTTCCCCTTCCTTTCCCGGCCACCCCGGCCGGCGCGAATCCTTTTCACCCCCGCGCGGCTCCCACCGTCACGATGACGAGCTGGATCAGCTTCCTGTTGTTCCTCGCCCTGTGGATCGGCCTCCAGACCTGGGTGCTCCCCAGGCTCGGGGTGCCCACCTGAACGGTCCCCGATCCGCGCCGGTCGGCGCGCAAGGACGGCAAGCCGGGCCAGGAAGACGACGCGAGAGGATGTTGAAAGGATTCGACCCATGACGACGTTCGGGATCCAGAGGCCGCTCCAGGCGACCTACGAAGAGGCCCTCCGCCGGGTGCCCGAGGCCCTCAAGACCGAGGGCTTCGGGGTGCTCACCACCATCGACATCCAGAGCACGCTCAAGGCGAAGCTCGGCGTCGATTTCCGCAAGTACACGATCCTCGGCGCTTGCAACCCGCCGCTCGCCCACGAGGCGCTGACGACGGAGCTCGAGATCGGGCTGATGCTGCCGTGCAACGTGATCGTCTACGAGGGCGACGACGGCAAGGCGGTGGTCGCCGCGATCGATCCGACGAAGACGATCGCCGCCGCCGGCGTGCCCGCCCTCGCGGGCGTCGCCGAGAAGGTGAAAGAGAAGCTGTCGCGCGCGATCGCCACCCTGACATGAGGAGGTGAGGCGCTCCCTCGGCGTCGCGTTCTACCCCTTCACCCCACCCGAGGTGAGCCCCGCGACGAGGTGCCGCTGGGCCAGGTAGAAGAGCGCCATCACCGGGATCGACACCACCAGCGCGCCCGCCGCGAATTTCTCCCACTGCGCGCTGTACTCTCCGATGTAGCGCTGGAGCATCACCGGCAGGGTGAACATCTCCTCGCGGCTCAGCAGCGTCGCGGCGAGGATGAACTCGTTGTAGGCGCTCATGAAGGCGAAGAGCGCCGTCACCGCGATGGCCGGCCGGGCCGCGGGCAGGACCACGCGCAGGAACGCCTCGAAGCGGGTCGCGCCGTCGACCATCGCGGCCTCTTCGAGGTCGACCGGGATGGCCTCGAAGGCCGCGCGGAGCTGGAAGATCGCGAAGGGCACCGAGGTCGACGCGTAGCAGAGCACGAGGCCTGTCCGCGAGTTGAGCAGGTGCAGCATGTCGAGCAAAAGGTAGAGCGGGATCGCGCTCGCCACGGTGGGGAACATCTGCGTCGCGAGCAGCGCGGCCACGCCTCGCTCCTTGCCGAGGAAGCGGAAGCGGGCGAGCGCATAGGCCGTGGGGATGGCGATGATCACCCCCACCGCGGCCGTCGCGAGCGACACCACCACGGAGTTGGCGAGCTGCCGGCCGAAGAGCCACACCGACTCTCCCTCGGGCGTCGTCCGCGTGCTCAGGACCACGGCCTTCAGGTGGGCGAGCGTCGGATCGTGGGGGATGGGCAGGACCGAGGCGTCCTGCGTGCGTGACCCGGAGAAGGCCAGGGACACCACCCAGAGCACGGGATAGAGGGCGAAGCACACCGCCAAAAGCAGCACGAGGTGCGAGACGAAGGACTCCAGCGCGGAGACGGGCTCGCTCGTCCTCCGCCCGGAGTCGCCTTCACCGGCGAGCTTGTCGAGCCAGCGTTTGAGCGCGCTCATGCGGCCTCCGGCTTCGGATCGAGGGCGGCGGGGGCAGGGTCGCTCGCGGGCTTGGGGGCTGGTTTCTTTTGCCCCGTCAGGCTGTTGAAGGCGAAGAGGAGGAGGAAGATCAAGACCGCGTAGGCGGCGGCATAGCCGTATTGATTCTCCCGGGTGAAGGCCCAGCGGTAGGCCTCGGAGACCAGGATATCGGTCGTCCCGTCCGGCTCGCCGCCGGAGACGAGGAAGACCACGTTGAACATGTTGAAGGTCCAGATCGACCCGAGGATGACTGCGGGCATGAGGGTCGGGCGGATGATGGGGAGCGTCACCAGGCGCAGGCGCTGAAAGCGCGTGGCGCCGTCGACCTTGGCGGCCTCGAGCACGTCGTCGGGCACGCCGGTCAAGGCGCCGAGGGTGACGACCATCATGAAGGGGAAGCCGAGCCAGATGTTGGTGGCCAGGTTGGCGGAGAAGGCCGTGGCGAAATTCGAGAACCAGGCGATGGGCTCGACATGCGTGCCGAAGAGGCGGTTCGCGCCGAGGAGCAGGCCGGTCACGGCCCCGAACTGCCGGTTGAACATGCCCTTCCAGGCGAGGGCGGTCACGTAGCTCGGCACGGCCCAGGGCACGATCAGGAGCACGCGATAGAGGGCCTTGAGGCGCAGCGTCGGGCGGGAGAGCAAGAGGGCGAGGACGAGGCCAATCCCCACGTGGGCGACGATGTTGCACACCGTCCACAGGAGGGTCACGAGGAGCACGAGGTAGAACGAGCCGCTCGCGAGGAGCGGGCCGCCGCGGGCCGTGAGGATGGAGACGAAGTTCGCGAGGCCCACGTAGCGCCGCTGCTCGTCGCTCCCGGCGAAGAGCGAGGTCCCGGCGCCGATCACGAGCGGCACGATCACCAGCACGCCCACCGCGAGCACCGCGTGGGTGACATACGCATAGGCGGGGAGCGACGTCTTGAGCTCCTCGCCCCACCGCTCCTCCTTCGACTGCTTGACGGCGCGCACGGCGAAGAAGAGCAGGAGCAATCCGACCACGAGGAGCGCGGGCGCCGGGGAGGCGGGCCTGGGCAAGGGGCTCCGGACGCTGTCGAAGCGACGCTTGGCCTCGTCGAGCGCGTCCGCGGCCGAGGCGTCCTTGCGGAGCACCTTGCGGATGGCGCGGTTGGCCGGGTCCCACACCGCGTTCATGGCGCGCGAGGACGGCATGGGAATGGCCGTCTCCGCCTGCTCGGCAAAGACAGCCACCGCCGAGCCGGGCGCGCCCAGGGTCACGTCCTTGCGGGCGCTCGGCGTGGGGCCGAAGGATGCGCGGATCCGGGCGGCCTCGGGGCTCGCGAGGAAGCGGGCCAATTCACGCACCTCGGCGCGCTTTGCGCCCTCCGGCGAGAGCATCACCGACTCGACGGTGAGGAGCGGGCGCATCGGCTGGCCCGTCGCGCGGACCTTCGGGAGCGGGGCGACGCGATAATGCACCTTGTCGCCGAGATCGGCGGTGAGCCAGGGCCCGCTGATGGCGAAGGCCGCTTGCCCGGAGCGGAAGAGGTTCGTGACGAGGGCGCCGTCGATGTCTTCCGGGATCGCCTTCTTCTCGATGAGCGAGCGGGCGAGGAGCACCGTTTGCTCGGCCGGCGGGCCGACGAAGCCATAATGGTCCTCGGCGTCGAGCAGGCGGCCGCCGAAGGCCGAGAAGAGCGCGGAGAGGCCATAGACCCCCTGCGCCTCGTACACGAGCGGGACCACGCCTTGGGGCAGCTTGCCGGCGAGCTCGCCGATGCCTTCGAGGTCGGCCGGGACCTCGTTTACCAGGTCGGTGTTGACGAAGAGGGCGAGGCACTTCTGCGAGAGGGGGACGGCGTAGGGGGCGCCGGCCTGCGTCACGGCATCGACGGCAGGGGCCGTGAACACGCCTGCTTCGAGCGCGTCTCCCGCGGGGGCGACGAGCTTGCGAAAGCGGTAATCGCCGAGGCGGCCATGGACATCGATGAAGAGGTCGGGCCCGTCGCCGATGGGGATGGCCGCCGCGAGCTTGGACGCATAGGCGTCGAAGGGCAGCGCGAGCGTCTCGACGGGGCGACCCTTCCATGTGGCGACGATGGCGAGGAGGGCTTTTTCTTCGTCGCCGCCGTACGCATGCCAGAGGCGAATGGGCGCGTCGGGCGAGGGCGCGGAGGAGCACCCGGGGAGCAGGCCTGCGACACCGGCCAGGAAGAGCAGAAAGACGAGCGCGCGTTTCATGGCGCGCTCGGTCGCAGGGAGAGGCCGGTCTCGGCGTCGAAGAGGTGTGCCTCGCCGAAGCGCAGCGAGAGCGTGTCACCCTTCTTCACGTGGGTCGAGGCGTCGAGCCGGGCCACGAAGGGGGCGCCGCCCAGGGTGCCGTGCGCATAGGACTCGGCGCCCAGGGCCTCCACGATGCTCACCGTCATCGGCGCGCCGCCCGCGCCGATCGCGACCTCGTGGGCGCGCACGCCGAGCGTCACCTTCTTGCCCTTCTGGAGGTTTTTCCCGAAGCGATCGGCGTCGATTGGCGCCACGAAGCCGTCTTTGGCCTTCGCGGTCCAGCGGCCTTGCTCCTCGTCGAGCACGGCGTCGATGAAGTTCATCGAGGGGCTGCCGAGGAAGCCCGCGACGAAGCGTGTCTTCGGCCGCGCGAACACCTCGAGGGGCGCGCCGGCCTGCTCGACCACGCCCTTGTTGAGCACGAAGAGCACGTCGGCGAGCGTCATCGCCTCCACTTGATCGTGCGTGACGTACACGCTCGTCGCGCCCAGGCGGTCGTGCAGCTTGCGGATATCCACCCTCACCTGGGAGCGGAGGGCGGCGTCGAGGTTCGAGAGGGGCTCGTCGAAGAGGAAGAGCTCCGATCTTCGGACGATGGCGCGGCCCATGGCGACGCGCTGGCGTTGCCCGCCGGAGAGCGCGCGGGGCAACCGATCGAGCAGCGGATCGAGCCCGAGCATCTGCGAGGCCTCGGCCACGCGCGTGTGGATCTCGGCCTCCGGGGCCTTGCGCAGCTTGAGGCCGAAGGCGAGGTTCTCGCGCACGGTGAGGTGCGGATAGAGCGCGTAGGACTGGAACACCATCGCGATGTCCCGATCCCGCGGCTCCATCCGCGTCACGTCGCGATCGCCGAAATGGATGGTGCCGCTGTCGGCCTGTTCGAGGCCGGCGAGCAGGCGGAGCAAGGTGCTCTTGCCGCAGCCGCTCGGGCCGACCAGCACGGCGAAGGCGCCCTCCGGGATCTCGATCGAGACGCCCTTGAGGACGGCGGTGGGCCCGAATTGCTTGACGAGCTTCGCGACGGTGACAGAGGCCATGTCCGCTCGGCTCCGCTCAGTTCCCGCCGACCTGGCTCGACGGGACGTAGAGCGCGCCGGAGAGGGCCGGGAGGGTGATGTCCACCGACCCGTCCGCGCCCACGGTCACGCTCGCCCCGCCGTTCAGCACGTCCGTGAGCTCGGTGCCGGGAGGCGCGGTGAGCTTCATGGCGTTGCCGCCGTCCTTGGTCGCGCTGTCGTGGTTCGGGCTGGTGTTGAACACCACGAGCGCATAGGCGTTCGGCGCGTCGCCCCCGCCGCGCTCGTAGGCGAAGATACCCGCGTCGCCCTCGTCGCCCGTGTGGCTCGTCGCCCAGACCACCTTCTGATCGCCCTTCCGCAGCGCCGAGTACTTCTTCCGGAGCGCGATGAGCTTCTGGGTGTAGACGAAGTGCGAATTCGATTGATCGAAGTTGGTCGGCCAGAGGTCTTCCCGGTTGGCCGGGTCGTTGCCGCCCGCGAAGCCCTGCTCGGTGCCGTAATACACGCAGGGGATGCCGTCCTCCGTCATCACGAGGAGCTGCGCGTTCCGGAGCTGGGCCTGGCCCTTCTCGTCGGTGCCGCTGAAGAAGAGGAACCGGCCGACATCGTGGTTGTCGAGGAAGTTCACGAGCGCCTTCTGCGGCGAGATGCCGATCCCGTTCTTGGCCGGATCGGTGCCGAAGTTCTGAGGCCGCTTGTTCCAGAGGTCGGCGATCCGCTGGGTGTCCTGCGCGTCGATGAACACCTGGCGCATCGCGGTGAAGTACTGCGAGAAGTAGAACACGCTGTCGAGCTGGTCGCCCTCGATGGGCTTGCCGTCGGTGACGCAGGCGTTCTCGGCGTCGAGCTGCTCCTGGGCAGGCAGGGTGTTCTTGGTGAACGAGCCGATGAGCTCGTCGTTACCGTCGAAGGCCTCGCCGAACATCAGGAAGTCCTTCTTGCCCTGGGCGTCGAGGCGCTGGCGCACCTTCTGGGTGAAATAGCGCCAGAACTCCTGCTCGACGTGCTTCACCGTGTCGATGCGGAAGCCGTCGAGGTCGGTCAGCTCGACCCAGCGCGCATACGAATTGACCATCGCCTGCTTCACGTCGCACCGCGTGGTGTTCACGTCCTTGAGGCCGCCCGGGAAGTCGCCGTGGAGGAGCTGGTCCGGATCGTCGAAATTGTAGGTGCGGCCCTTGCGGTTGTAGACCTCCGGGCTCTGGAAGATCTCCGGCATCGGGGGGATGTGGTTCGACGCAGGGTCGTAGACGAAGATGATCGGCGCAGGGCCGGACTCGCCGAGCGAGGTGCGCGACTGGATGCCCCGAGGATCGAAGTCCGGGTCGTACTCGTTCACGTGCTTGACGCCCGAGCTCGACACCTGGCAGGTCGGGTCGGGCGAGCCGGGGAAGGCCTTGTCGCAGCCGTTGCCGGCCACGTTCTCGTCGGGCTGGCCGTTCTGGTTGATGTCGTAATAGAAGAGCTGGCCGAGGTGATTCGTCACGATGTCGAGGATCACCTTCATGTTCTTCCGGTGCGCGGCGGCGACCATCCTCCGCAGGGCGGGGACATCGCCGAAGTGCGGGTTCGGCTGGTCGAGGTCCTGCGCCCAGTAGCCGTGGTAGCCGTCGAAGCCCGCGTCGGTGTCGACGTTCTTCACCACCGGCGAGATCCAGAGCGCCGTGACGCCGAGGCTCTCCAGGTAATCGAGGTGGTCCTCGAGGCCCTTCCAGTCGCCGCCGTGCCATTTGCCGCCGGCCGAGGTGTCGACGCGGTAATCGTTGCCCGCGTCGCCGTCGGCGAAGCGGTCGATCAGGACCTGGTAGATCACCTCGTCGCGCCAGTCCGCGGCGTGCGTCTCGAGGGCAATGGGACCCTCGAGGTCGTCGTCGAACTTCATGCAGCCCGTGCCGCCCGCGAGGGGGAGGGCCATGGCCGCCGCGGTGATCCACCGCGACACCGAGCCTGAAACACCGTGCTTTCCGCTGTGCCTTGCGTGCATGTCTCCGGCTCCTCGCTCAACGACTGTAGCTCGACGAGTTGAACCACCACTCCGCGCCCACCCCGAGGAAGTGCTCGACCGCGCGGAGCGAGAACACGTCGTCCTGCGGGTAGAGCGAGCGCGCCGCCTGGTCGCGCAGGGTGACGGTGTAGATCAGGCGAAAGTGCGGTCGGCTGAAATCGCCGCGGCCCGCGGGCGAGATGAACGGGATGAGCCCGAAGCGGACCAGGCTCGCCGTGAGCGGCCCGCTCGTCTGCGCCGGCTGCCCCGCGTCGTTCGAGATGGTGACGACGCCGCGCTGCTGGGCCTGGTACGAGGCCTCGACGGCGACGCCGCCGAGCTCGCCGAAGAAGAGGTGCGGCCGCGCGATGACGATGCCCTCGTCGAGGTCGCTGCGATCGAGGTCGGGGCTCGCGTTGCGGAACGACCGGAAATACCCGCCCGCCATGATCCCGAAGATGCTCGCCTCCCAGTTGCCGCCGAAGGCGATGAGCAGCTCGTGCGCGCCGGCCGTCGAGCGATCGAGCCCGAGCTGGGAGGGCGCGTTGAGCTCGCCGTACGCGGCGATGCCGCTCGCGTAGCGGAAGAAGAGGTTGGCATGCCCGGCGCGCTCGCCCGTCCACGCGCCGAGCTGCGCGCCGATCACGTAGCCGCTCTCGCCGGGCAGGGTCTCGAAGACGCGCGGATCGGTCTCCTTCTGGCCCGAGGGGAGGGAGTGGACCTCGCCGTAGAGCGAGGCCTTCACGCCGGCCTTGCCGAAGGGGATCTCGTGCGTCGCCTTGAGGCTGCCGATGAAGCGCTGCCGGTCGAGCACGGCCACCGTGGTCGAGCCGATCGCGTTGAGCGGGCTCGGCCGCTGCACCTCCTGCAGATAGAAGGGCGCCTTCGGCTCGTTGAGGCCGCCGTGCACGGCGAGCGACGTGCTCTTCATGATCTGGTAGCGAGCGCCCGCGCCCATGGTGTTGAGGTTGTCGAGCGGCCAGAAGTCGAGCAGGTAGATGTCGTCGCCGCGGTACATCCGCGAGCCGGCCCACACGGAGAGGCCCTTCGCCCCGAGATCGCTCTCCTCGATGAAGAGGTTGCGGATCGCCATCTTCACGTTGAAATCGCCGTTGTAGTGGAAGATGGGGTTGGCGAAGGCCAGCGTGGCGACGACCTTGGTGGTGCTGTCGGTCTTCGCCCAGTAGTCGTCGCGGCGCAGCTCGAGCTCGACGTAGTTCGACTCGTCGAGGCGCGAGCCGCGGGCCACGATGTCGGCGTCGCGGCCGGGGCGCCCCTTGAAGTCGGTGGCGGCGATCATGCGGCCGTAGGAGCCGAAGGCGAAGCCGCTCGGCGGAGGCTTGCCGGCATCCGGAGCCGCCTCGGCGGGCGGCGCCGCTGCCTTCGCGGGCTCGGCCGGCTTGTCACCGCCGGGCTTGTCTCCGGGAGGCTTGTCGCTGTTCGGCTTGTCGCCTTCCCCCTCGATCACCTTGGGCGTCGAGAAGCCGTCTGCCCCAGGCGCGGGGCCCTCCGCCGAGGCGGGCGCGGACCAGCCCGCGATCCCCGCGGCGAGCACGACCCCGAGCAAGGGGCCTCGCATGCGGCCGAGCGCCGCGTCCCCGGTGCGAAGGTCAACTGCACGCGTGCCCAGGGACCTCGTCGATTTCAATCCTCGCACGGCGCCACGCTACACCAAGCGCGGTCGGCTTCGCCAGCGCGCGAGGTCACGCAGCCCACGAGCGCGCATGCGCGGAGGCATGCAGCGCCGCCGTGCGCAAAAGCTGCGTCGCTGCCTCGCTCGACCCTTGCGCGGCCATGTCCGCCGCGCTCGCTTCGGTGTACACAGGCACGGTGGAACGGCAGCATCGATTCCCCGGTCTCCGCCCGCCCGCACGCGCGGCGGGCCCGAGCGCGCGTGCCCTCTCCGGCTCGCTCATCGCGCTCGGGCTGGGCCTCGGCCTGTCCTCGCTCGGCAGCGCGAGCTGCGCAGCCGCAGGCGTGGTGCTCGGCGAGGGCGGCAGCACCTCGCACACCGCGAGCAGCTCCTCGTCGAGCAGCTCGTCGTCGAGCACCTCGTCCTCGTCGAGCAGCTCGTCCTCGGGTAACGGTGGATCCGGCGGGAGCACAACGGGCAACGGTGGCAACGGTGGCAACGGCGGGGCGACCACGGGCACCGGCGGCACGGGGGGCATTTCCACCACCGGTACAGGCGGCGCAGGCGGTAGCTCCACCACGGGCACCGGCGGCGCGGGCGGCGCTTCCACCACCGGTACAGGCGGCGCGGGCGGCGCGGGTGGCTCCGGTGGATCCGGCGGATCCGGCGGCGCCCCGCCGACGGGCGTGCTCGTGCTGCTCGCGGGCGGCGGCCCGACGATGCTCGGCGGCGAGCTCCACGCCGGCATGCCCTGGACGACCACTTCCATCAACGGCGAGGCGACGCCGGAGGCGCCCGCGATCGCGATGACCTCCGCGACCGAGGCGCTGCTCGTGATCCGCTCCTCCGCGAACGGCGGCGAGGTCCGCTTCGCCACCTGGACGCCCGGCATGTTCTCGGCCTTCGCCGCGATCGGCGCGGGCATCACCACCCGCGCCGCGCCGCATGCGGTGGGCGCCGCCGGCGAGGTCGACCTCGTGTTCCACGGCGACGACTTCAAGCACTACTTCGGTCTCCACCAGGCCGCCCTGTGGTCGCCCAAGGCCGAGCCCGTGGGCGGCGCGGCCGCGCAGAGCTTCGGGCCCTCGCCCGCGTCGATCACCGCGCTCGGCGCCGATCGCGTCGCATGCTTCGCCGGCCAGAACGGCGACCTCTACGATCAGACGCGGACCGGCGGCGCGTGGCAGGCCGCGCATGCCCACGGCCTCGGCAACGTCATCGCGCTCACCCCGGCGATCGTGGCCCCCGCGGTGCCCGGCGTGGAGCTGCTCGTGGTCTACGCCGACAAGAACAGCGCCAAGATCCTCTACACGTTGCGAGCCGCCGGCCTCTGGTCGGCGCCCGCCGCCGTCGATCCCAACTCGTTCACGGCCGACCCGGTGGCCCTCACCCCCGTCTCCGGCGGCGCGGTGATGGCGTTCCGCGGCCTCGACGGGAAGATCTATTTCAGCCGCTTCTCCGCGGCGTCCATGCCTCCATGGTCGCCGCCCGCCGCGCTCGCGCAGCCCAACCCGACCACGCCCGGGGCGCCCGCGCTCGCGCCCGGGATCGGCGGGCACGACGCCGAGCTCTGCTACGCCGGCGCCGATGGAATGGCCTATCACACGAGCCTCGGCGCGCAGGGCTTCAGCGCGCCGATCGCCGTCGGCGGCGCGCAGGTCACGCGCGTCGCGCTCGGGAGCACACCATGAAGATACGAACGCTCCCCGCCGTCGCGGGCGCCGCGCTCTTCGGCGTCGCCGCCGCGCTCGGCTGGGTCTACCGCGAGCAGCCCATCCCCATGGGCGATGTCGGCCTGCTCGCCGATCTCTCGGTGCTCGCCCACAAGGACAGCGCCTACACCAGCATCACCTGGGTCACGTCGAAGGCCGGTAACCTCTTCCAGCTCCGGTGCTTCAAGCACCATGAAGGCGAGGTGTGCCTCTCGCCCTCGTGGGACGAGTACGCCGAGCTCGCCAGGAAGGATCCGCGCCTCGCCCACCTCGTCCCCCAGGGCACGCCGCCGGCCCCGGCGAAGCCCGACGCGAGCTGGCCTTACCGCGATTGGCTCCCGAGCCCGGGCACGCTCGTCCACACGCCGTACAACCTGCTCTACCCCGCGGGCGTGCTGCTCAATCCTCGTTTGATGGCCGAGGGCGAAAAGGCCGCGCTCGCCAAGGGGGACACGAAGGAGAACGCCTATCGCTACACCAAGCCGCGCGTCCTCGTGGTGGGGCTCGGCTCGGGCAGCGGTCTATCGATGATCGCCCACCATTTCCCCGAGGCGTCGATGGATTGCGTCGACATCGACCCTCTGGTGGTCAAGATGGTGACCGATTATTACCCCTTCATCCGCTGGCTCACCGAGCAGAAGACGAGCGACGGCCGCCCGCGCCTCCACCTCGTGGCCCAGGACGCGCGCCAGTACATCCGCTACGAGGCGAAGCGCGCCGCCGCCGAGCACCCGTACGACATCGTGATCCTCGACGCCTACGCCGCCGGCGGGACGATCCCCTCGCACCTGATGACCAAGGAGTTCTTCGAGGCCTGCGCCGACGTGCTCGGGAGCGATGGAATCCTGATGTCGAACACCATCGGCGCCTACGCGCAGGCGAAGGCGGCCGCGCCCGGGAAGAACTGGCGCTACAAGCACCTCGTGCTGGGCGGCGCCTTCCGCACCATGCGGGCCGCCGGCCTCCCCGAGGCGTACAACGTCCCCATCAACAAAGTTGCACGACGTGGTCCAGGCGCCTTCGTGCCGACCAACACGTACAACAACATCACCCTGGCCAGCAAAGCCCCTGTGGGCCCGGACACGAACCCCGAAGGCTGGGCCCGCCTCAAGGCCTTCGTCCCCTATCCCGAGCTGCCCCTCAACACCTACGTGGGCCGCTTCGTGAGCCTCTACGACGACGCGAGCCGACCCATCACCTCCAAGGTCGAATATGCCCCGGTGGAGAAGCAAAACCCGGGGTTGCGACAGAAGTTCCAGATCTTGCCGGACGACATGCCTCACCTCGTCAACTACGAGTCGAGCGACCCCGCCGTCATCGCCGAGGTGATCCGGATCGTCCGCGAGAGCTACAAGGACAACCTCCCTGCCGGCTGGGACCGGACGACCGCCGCGCATGTGGCCATCCAGGAGACCGACTGGGTGCACCACGCGCGCGAGGTGTACGACGCGACGCTCGACCTGGCGAAGGACCCGAACCTGCACTCGGGCCCTGCCCTCGTCGGCCCGCTCGAAGGCGACCGGCACGGCCGCCCCCGCTGCATCATCCCCGACGCGCCGCTCTTCACCGACGCCCGCCCGAACGCCGACATCTTCAACAACTGAGCCCTCGACCCCGGAAAGCCAAGGCATGCGCCTCGTCGCCCTCTACGCCACCTCGATCATCGCCGGCTTCTGCATGATGGCCCTGGAGATCATGGGCGGCCGCGTGCTGCAACCGATCTTCGGCTCCAGCATCGATGTCTGGGCCGCCGTGATCTCGGTGTTCATCCTCTCGCTCTCGATCGGCTACGTGATCGGCGGGCGGATCGCCGACCACGCGAAGACCAACGCCCCGCTCGGCTGGATGATCCTCGCCGCCGGCGCCTGCTACTGCCTGCTCGGCGCCGTCTCCTTCCGCTTCATGGACTCGCTCGGCGAGAAGGTGCACATCTCCCGCTGGGGCGTGCTCTTCGCCGCGGCGGTGCTCTTCCTCGTGCCCTCGATGCTGCTCGGCGCGGTGTCGCCCACGCTGGTGCGCCTGGTGTTCGTGAGCGCCGAGCGCGTCGGGCGGACGACGGGGACGCTCTACGCCGTGGGCTCGATCGGCAACGTGCTCGGGGTGCTCGTCTCCGACTACGTGCTGCTCCAGCGCTTCAACCTCAACACCAACCTGTACGTGATGGGGCTGGTGCTCGGCGTGCTCGGGATCCTCCACCTGCTCGTGCCGGTGAGCGCGACGGTGAAGGTGCCCGGGGCGAGCCCCGCGGCGGAGCCGTCAGGGGAAGCTCGTGAAGAGGTCGCCTAGATCGACGGCGTTTGCCGCCTCGCCGAGCAGCGGGCCCACGCCGAAGATGGTCTGGATCGACCGGAGCAGCGAGCTGTGGTCGTACGGGATGTGGTTCTCGTAGCCGACCTTGACCTTCTTCCCGAGCGCGATCATCCCGATCGGCCCATCGCTCCCGCCCGGCCCCTCGTCCCAGGTGATGAAGATCACCGCCCCCTCGGCGTAGGCCTTCGACGAGAGGATCTTCGGCACCTCGCCGGCGAGCCAGAGATCGCCCTGCGCGATCCCGTCGAAGAGCGGCGCGCAGGCGTCGTGCCCGTCGTGGCAGAGGTTGGGCGTGAGGAAGCTGTAGTCCGCGACATGATCGGTGAGCAGATCTTGGTCGATCTCGCGGTAGGGGCGCACATGCGCGATGCAGCGCGGCGCGAGCGGGTTGTTCACCTCGGTCACGTCGTCGAAGAAGACCATCGGGTTGTGCTTGGGGGCGTACTTGTTCACCGACCAGAGCGGGCACACGTTCCCCGCGATGTCTTCCTGGTACGACTTCCAGCTCTTGCCCGCGGCCTCGAGCAGGTTGACGAGGTGGAGGGGCGTGCTCTGGTGGTTCAGCGCAGGCGGGTTGTTGTTGACGACACCGAGGGCGCTCCCCGCCTCCATCCAGATGTAGTTGGGCTCGCTCGGGTGGAGCAAGGGCGGGTTCTTGTACTCCTCGGCATGGGCGCCCTGGCCGAGCAACGCGTTGAGGTAGGGCGCGCTGGGGTTGCCCTTGATCTGCGACCAGTTGCGGTTCTCCATCACGATCAGGAAGACCTTGGTGATCGGCGTGGGCCCGGCGCCTCCGCTCCCTCCTGCGCCACCGGAACCGCTCGATCCGCCGACCTCACCGGATCCACCGGATCCGCCTGATCCACCCGTCCCTTGCGCGGTGGTCGTGCTCGTCGAGCCGCCGGTGGTCACCGTCGCGCTCGTCCCGGGAGGCGCGGTGGTGATCGGCTCGGTGAAGGGGTGGATCTGCTCCTCCACGCTGCACCCGGCGGCGAGGGCCAGCGGGAGCAAGAAGGCGGTGCGCGGGGGGAGAGGAGCGAGAGAGATCACGCGATCGTCGGGGTGATCTTATCAGGGTGAGCGCCGCGGCTCTCTTCGAATACGAAGGATCACGCGACGGGAGCAGCGAGCGGTTGACGCCCTGCCGGTTTCACCGAACAACCCGCGCCGAAGAGCAGCTTCGGCCATGGATGATCTCGAGCTCGCCAGGACCGTGGAGCGCCGGATCGAGGAAGATCCGGACCTCGCGCGCACCCTCGTCAAGGCGCCGCGGGCCACCATCGTCCCGGGACGGGGCGCGCCTCCCGCGGGCCAGGCGGCGCTCGCGGCGCTGCGGGAGGTGGGCGGATCGCTCGGCGGGAAGATCGCCGTCCTCCACACGCTCGGCGAAGGTGGGATGGGCGTCGTCCACCTCGCGACGCAGGCCACCGTGGGGCGCGAGGTGGCCGTCAAGACGCTGCGGGCCGGCGCGGGCAACCCGGACGCGGCGCTGCGCATCCTCCGCGAGGCGTGGGTGACGGGCGCGCTGGAGCACCCCAACGTGGTGCCGATCTACGATGTCGGCGCCGACGCGCAGGGCTCGCCCGTGATCGTGATGAAGCGGATCGAGGGGCGCGACTGGTCGGCCCTCATGCACGCGCCCGCCGAGATCGAGCGCCTCTTCTCGGCGCCGGACGCGCTGGAGTGGAACCTCGGCATCTTCGCGAGCGTGTGCAACGCGGTCCATTTCGCGCACAGCCGCGGCATCCTCCACCGCGATCTCAAGCCCGACAACGTGATGATCGGCGCCTTCGGCGAGGTGTACCTCGTCGACTGGGGCATCGCCGTCTGCCTCCACGACGACCCGAGCGGGCGGTTGCCGCATGTCTCGGGGGCGACCGAGCTCGCGGGCACGCCCTCGTATTTCGCGCCCGAGATGCTGCTCGGCGATCCTTCGCTGCTCTCGCCTCGCACCGATGTCTACCTGCTCGGGGCGATCCTCTACGAGATCTTCACCGGCGAGCCGCCCCACCGGGGCGAGACGCTGAACGCGCTGATCGCGAGCGCGCTGCTCTCCGCGCCTCCCTTCCCCGAGGGCTTCCCGCCCGAGGCGGCGGGCATCTGCAAGAGGGCGCTCCACCGCGATCCGGCGGAGCGCCACGAGAGCGCCGAGGCCCTGCGCGCCGCGGTGCTCGACTACCTCAAGCACCGCGGGTCGCGGCGGCTCTCGTTCGAGGCCGAGCAGAGCCGCGCGCGGCTCACCGAGGTGCTCGCGACGGAGCCCGCGGGGGAAGACAAGACGCTCGCCGTGTTCAACCTGCTCGGCGAGTGCCGCTTCGGCTACCGCGCCGCGCTCTCGGCGTGGAGCGAGAACGCGCGGGCGAGGAGCGGGCTCGACGGCGCGCTGCTCGCGGTGGTCGAGCACGAGCTCGCGGAGGGCGATCCGGCCGCCGCCGCGGCCCTGCTCCGCGAGGGGAGCGTCCCGCCGGCCGAGGTGGCGGCGCGCGTGGAGGCGGCGCTGCGGGCGCGCGCGGAGCAGGACAGCCGCCTGCGCAAGCTGGAGACCGACCTCGATCCGGCGGTGGGGACCCGGACCCGCACCTTCATCGGCACGATCTTCGGGGTGATCTGGATCCTCCTGCCGCTCGGCGTCTGGATCTTCGAGCTCGGCGGCGGGTCGCTCTCGTACGCGGCGCCGATCGCGTTCTCGACGGCGCTCTTGCTCATCGGCACCGCGCTCTTTTTCTGGGCGCGCGAGACGCTGACCAAGACGCAGCTCAACCGGCGGCTCTCCAGCACGCTCGGGCTGCACCTGGGCGGGCAGGTGTTGCTCGCCGTCGGCTCGTGGCTCGCGGGCCTCACGGTGCACCAGAGCCAGACGCTGCTCGTCTTCTCGTGGGCGCTCACGCAGATGCTGCTCGCCGTGTGGGTCGAGCGGTGGTTCGTGCTGACGGCGCTCGTTTGCTCCGTCACCTTCCTCGTCGCGGCGCGCTTCCCCGCGGCGCTCTACCCGCTGATGGCGTTCGATAACCTGATCTTCACGACGGTGCTCGTGAAGGTGTGGTTTCCCCGCGGCGATATCGCCAAGATCAACCAGCGCACGGAGGAGATGCGGCGGCGGGCGCTCCGCTGGCTCGGAGACAATCGCGCTGCGCCGCGGTTCCCCGAGGATGGCGGCTGACCGTCTCATCTCCGGGTTTGGGGGAACTCGGATCCGCCCAAAAGCAAGAATATCGTCTGCGAATCGGTACGTTTGCGCCTTCTTCGCCACCGTCGACTGAAGATACTCACGGCGCCGTCGTCTCTCCGCGACCGCTTCGGATCTCCTCGTAAATGCGCTTCACCAGCAGCCGGAAGGCCATGTCCTGGAACTGCATGTCGTTGAGGTACCGGGTCACGATTTCTTGATTCTGATCCATCCGGTCGACCATCAGCCCTTCGACCTTTCCCTTCATGGCGAGGGCGAAGTTGTCGAGCGGATTGGCTTTCGCGCGCTGGACGACCTCGTCGTCAAGCTTTGCGGCAGCGACGAACTGGTCAAACAAGATCTGATCGGCCTGGTTGAACTCGGTGCCGAATCGGTCGTTCAGAACCTCGATGATCTCCGAGAGCTGCGCCTCTTCGTCCTTGATCTTCTTCGTCCCGACCTCGGTGGGGCTGTAGACCACGCCTGGCTCCGCGATCCGCAGCGCGATCGCACCCTCGCGCAACTTGTCGAGCCGGTAGTATTTCAGGGCCACATCGCCTTCCAGCTTGAGCGGGCTCTTCCTCGGGTCCTGAGGCAGCTTCATCTCGAAGAAACGTCCGAAAGCGTAGAGTTTTTCGAGGTCCGGATCGGTAAAAGGCATGACTTGTGAGAGGAATGCATAGAGACGCACGAAGGCGCCGAGGGTGTTCTTGAATTCTTCGCGCGCCGGCTCGCTAAGCGCCTTGAAACGGTCAATGCCCGGATTCAGGTGCCGATTCATCTCGGCCTGGTCATGAACCGTCTGTTTCTCACGCGGGGAGAAGAAGATCTTGCAGAACGCTTCGATCTCGGAGATCCAGAAGACCTGCGCGCCTTCGATCTTGTGCGAGAGATCGTAGAGCTGCTGCGGATCCGCCGTCTCGGCCACGGTCGTCTCTTCATAATATGGTTGGAAGCTGCGCTGGATCTCTTCAGCATCGTTCACAAAATCGAGGACGAACGTATCCTCTTTGCCGGGCGCGGTGCGGTTGAGGCGTGATAACGCTTGTACCGCCTGGACACCGGCGAGGCGCTTGTCGACATACATGGTGTGGAGCAGCGGCTGATCGAAGCCCGTCTGATACTTGTTGGCCGCCAGCAAGATCCGGAAGTCGTCGCCGTCGAAGACGGCAGGCAGCCCAGCCTCGGAGAGAGGCTTTCCGTTCTTCTGACGGTTCATCGACGGTTCGGTGTATTCGAGCCCGCTAGAAGGGTCTTTCACGGTGCCCGAGAAGGCCACGAGCACGCCGATGTCGCTGTAACCGTGCTCCTTGATGTATGCCTCGAACGCCTGCTTGTAGCGCACGGCGTGGAGCCGTGAGCTCGTGACGAGCATGGCCTTGGCTCGCCCGCCGAGCTTGTACCGGACCTTGGCGCGAAAATGCTCGACCATCACCTCGGTCTTCTGGGCGATGTTGTGCGGGTGAAGGCTCATGAAGCGAGCGAGCTGGCGGGTGGCCTCTTTCTTCGGTACGCGCGGGTCGTTCTCCGTCGCTTTCACCAGGCGGTAGAACGACTTGTAGGTCGTATAGCTCTTGAGCACGTCGAGGATGAAGCCCTCCTCGATGGCCTGGCGCATCGAGTAAAGGTGGAACGGGCGCGGCTTCCCCTCGGCGTCACGGTGGCCGAACACCTCGAGGGTCTTGGCCTTCGGCGTGGCGGTGAAGGCAAAGAACGAGAGGTTCTTCTGGCGGCCGCGTGAGGCCATGACCGCCTCGATCACCTTGTCCTCGCTATCGTCCTCGACAGTCTCGGCGTCGTCCTGCTCTGCCTCTTCGAGCGAGCCCGCCGCGAGCACCTGCTTCATCTTGCGGGCCGATTCGCCCGACTGTGAGCTGTGCGCCTCGTCGACGATGATGGCGAAGCGCTTGCCCTTTTGCTTCGTCATCTTGTCGGTGACGAAGGGAAATTTCTGGAGCGTGGTGATGATGATCGGAGCACCCCCAGCGAGCGCGGCAGCGAGCTGGTCCGAGTGCTCGTCGATCTTGGCGACGACGCCTTGCTTGTGATCGAACTGGTAAATATTGTCCTGGAGCTGTTTGTCGAGGACGCGCCGGTCGGTGATCACGACCACCGAATCGAAGACCTTTCTGTCTTCATGATCGTGTAGACTCGCGAGGTGGTGGGCGAGCCAGGCGATGCTGTTCGACTTGCCCGAGCCGGCGGAGTGCTGGACGAGATAGCTGTGCCCCGAGCCTGTCTTCCTCGCCTCGCCCAGGAGCTTTCGCACGACGTCGAGCTGGTGGTACCGCGGAAAGACGATCTTTTCTTCTTCGATCTTCTTGCCGTCGCGGAGCTTCTCCTCTTTGACGAGGTGGATGAATCGGCCCACGATGTCGAGGAAGGAGTCACGTTGCCAGACCTCCTCCCAAAGATAGGCGGTGCGATATCCGCCCGGATGCTCGGGGTTGCCGGCTCCGCCGCCGGCGCCCCGGTTGAAGGGCAGAAACCGCGTGGCCTCGCCCGCGAGGCGCGTGGTCATGTACGCGAGGTCTGGATCGACGGCGAAATGAACGAGCGCGCGGCACTTCTGCTGAAAGAGGCGGTGGCGGGGGTCACGGCGCTGATACTGCGCGATGGCATGCTGAACAGTCTGCTGGGTCAGGGGGTTTTTGAGCTCGATCGTGGCGATGGGGAGGCCGTTCAACACGAACAACAAGTCGATGGACTGATCTTCGTCCTTGTCGCCCGCGGGAGCAAAGTGGGCCTGTCGAATGACGGTAAGGCGGTTTTCTGCATAGGACGCGAGGATGTCGGGGTTCAAGCCGTGGGCAGGCTTGAAGGCTGCGCAATCGATCTTCTTGCCGAAGAACTTGAGCCCGCGGCGGAGCACGTCGAGCGTCCCGCGGGAGTCGAGCGCCTTGACAAGGGCGTCGAGGATCGCCGGTTCGAGGCCCGCCCCATGCTGACTGCGCAGCTGGGCCCAGAGCAGGGCCTGGGTCGCCTCGATAAAAGCAAAGAGGTCTGTCGGGACGAGAGCGCGGGCGCGATCCATGTCCGCCGGCGTACCCCTGCGCCAGCCCGCATGGGTGACGAGGTGGTGCTCGATGGCGTCTTCAAAGGCGCGCTCGGTGTGCTTGGCGGTCATGGCCTTCGCCCTCGTCCTCTCCCAGCGCTCGGCGGAGCTCCTTCCGGCGATGTTGGCTGAACGCCCCCCGTCGGCAGCCTCGATTGCCGGGCCCGGTAGGCTTGCTGCGGGTGCGCCGGATTGTCAGGATACTTTCTTTCGAGGGCGTTCGCCTTCACGAGCGGGGCGAGGTGCTTTTCCGAGAGGTGCGCGACGTCTTTTCGGTGCAGCACCAGCGCGAGCTCCCTGGGCGTCCAAAAGCGGTGCTCACAAAGCTCGACGATGACCTTGCGCAGGGCGCTCGGCGCGGGCTTGCCGCCCAGCCCCTCGATCGCTTCCTTCAGGCCCGGCGGGAGCATGGCGATGAGGTCCGCGACGCTGGTAGCCTCGGTCTCCATCGGTTCTCCCAACCCCCCGGTTTGTGGGTCGAGCCCCCCGGTTTGTGGGTCGAACCCCCCGGTTTGTGAGTCGAACCCCCCGGTTTCGTTGTTCGGGGTCTGGCGAGCCTGGGGGCCGAGCTCATAGAAGCTTGCCGCACCGGCGGCGTGCAACTGCAAGAGGCCCCGGTCGCGGAGCTTGCGCAGGAGCGCGCTCGCTCCGAGCGTGTCGAGACCGGAGATGGCGCGCAGGCGTGCGTTGTCCACGCGCCCCGCGCGATGGCATTCGAGGAGCGCCCGGAACTCCTGGTCGCTCAGCTCGACATTGCCGAGCTGCGCGACGAAGGTGCGATCGGCCGCAGTCAAGGTCGGTGTGTTGCGCAGGGTGAGGCGGAACTCCCTCGCCGACGGCTCGAGCAGAGGCGCCGGTAAAAAAAGCCCCTCCATCTCTGCAAACATGCGTGGGATACCCTCGCCCTGATCGCGCATCAGCCCGAGATCGACGAGGCCGCGCACCGAGCGGGGATTGCGGCTGACATGCGTGCGCTGGAGTGTGAGCAGCTCGTCGAGACTCACGTCGGGGACGAGACCGCCCGGGCTCGTGATCTCGACGCGATCATCGAAGAACCAGATCTCGGTCGTCCGACCTTCAACGTTGTAGTCACGGTGAGCAACGGCGTTGAGCACCCCCTCCTTCCAGGAGAACTCCGGGTACTCGGGGACGGTGCGGAAGTGGGTGCCCACGAGGCGCGCCGGCCGGCGAATGATTCCGTCGATGGCGGCAAACGCATCCCGGAGCATGGCCGGGACGTTGCCCTCGAAGCGGGGGCGCTCCTCGACGTTGTGCTCGGCGCCGAGGCGGCGCTCGGTCCCGACCACGCGGAAGAGGCGAATGCCGGCGTTCGGGTGGTCGGGCCCGTCTTTGGCAAAGAGGAGCTCGGCGCCGCGGCGCAAGACGATGTCGCGACCGCGGCGATCGGCGAGCTTGCGCTTGAGGAGATATTCTTCGTCCGAGAGAGCGATGAGGCCCGCACCCCGGCGGGCCCGTTCGAGCAAGCCCACATCGAGGTCACCGAGGCGCAGGCGCGAGGGGCGGCTCTCCCAGCTTTCGACGAGGCCGCGGAGCTTGAGGGCCTGGATCTGCGATTCGGAGGCGGCGACCGTGCGGTCGCCCATGCGCAAAGGAAACCCGTCGCCCTCGACCATGACCGGGCCGTCCGCCGCAGGGACATCGAAGACAATGAGCTCGAAGCCGGCGTGCGCCATGACGAACCCCGGCGCCTGGGCCGGGCGGAGGCGGTTCTTCGGGACGTCGAGGAGAGAGGCGAGCGCCGCCGGCGGGAGCCGGTGGCCGGTCAGGGTGCCGTCGTCCTCGACGCCGAGGAGGAGGACGCCGCCCTCGGCGTTGGCAAAGGCCGCGACATACTCGGCGACCTGGTCGCGGACCGCCCGGCGATCGCGAGAGCGTTTCTTTCCTTCTTCGCCCTCGAAGAGCGATTTGCGGTCGAAATGCTGGCCTTCGTCCCGACCGAGGAAGGGGGTGAGGTCGAAGGGAGGGGCGGTCATACAGGCTCTCCGGAGAGGTCGAGCTGGCCGGTGACGGCCGCGGTGATGAGGGCCTGGCGGTATTCACGAAGGCGCTCAATACTCGCGGAGATCTGTTGCTCGATCAAGAGCGATTGTCGACAGGATCGATCGAGATGCGAGGCGATGGCTTTTTGTTCGTGAAGCGGCGGCACTGGCAACCTAAAATCGCCGAGCATCGAGCGGCTGATTCGGAAACGAAACCCTCCTCCGACCCGACAGATCCCTTGAACCCAGTCCAAGTATTTTGGAATCGATAACATATACACGATATACCGTCCGTCATGGTCGGCCGCTGGCTTCAAGATCGCATTGTCGACCGAAGTGATCATACGGACATTGAGCTCCGGCGCCAAGCACGCCCGACCGACCGGCCCGTCGAGCCGGCATATCAACACGTCTCCCGGTTGAACCTCGGTGCAGCGAAGCGCTTCGAAGGTCTCGTCGGAGACGTACCGGAACCCCTGCTCTTTGAAGACACCGATACCGACGTTCCCCGTTTGTAGCAAACGAACCCCAGTCGTGGTGACATATGGTGACTCGATCCAGTCACCGTCCGTGAAGGTCTTGGCGCCGTTGCGCGCTAGGCGTTTGAGAGGCTGCGATCGCCAGTGTGCCGGCATCTCCCCGACCCATTCCACGCCCGAATCCTTCATCGGCACGCTGGGGTCGAGCCCCTTCGTCACCGCCTGGGTGACGAGCGCTTGTCGCTTTTCGGCCAGGAGCTCGACGAGCCTCTCTTTTTTCGCGATAAGGGTATCGACGGCAGTTGTCTTGCGATCGAGAATGGCCGTGATACGATCCTGGTCAAGGATCGGCGGAATTGGCAACGGAAGCCTGGCGACACCTCTAAGATTTACTCGAATTCTCGTCGATCCGCGTGTCTCTTGGCCAACGGAGCGTCGTCCCATTTCGGAAGCGAGCGCGTACACAACGTATCTATGCCGCAGAGCCTCTTGTTTTAGTCGAACTCTGAAGCAGTCAGCCTTCACCATGGCCGGCCCCAGAGTTTCCGGCATAAGACACCCGCGAGCCACAGGGTGATTGTCGTCGCCGAGTCCCGCAATCAGCAAATCTCCCGGACGCGCCTCATGTTTCCTGAATCGATCGAAGTATTCGTTGGGCACGAATGCACGATCTGTGTCGTCGAACCATCCGTCTTGGATGTTGCCCAGGCGAATAACCCGAGCCCCCTCATCTGAATAGTGTTCAGAGCTTAAATTTGAACCAAACGGACCGTCACACATCGAGTCAACAAATCGGCCCAGTGGCAGCAATGGCCAGCGACAACTTATCTCCTCACTACTCACCGCAGCACCTCCCCCAGCAGACCTTGGATCTCCCCCTCCAGCGCCCTTATCTCCCCCTCAATATCCACCAGCGGCCTCAGCGCCTTATACTGATAAAAGTGCCGTGAAATCGGGATCTCATACCCCACCTTCACCTTGCTCTCATCCACCACCACCGCTTTCCCGTCCCGCACCTCCACCCCGGCGATCCAAGCATCGGGCACATGCGGCCTCACCTCCCGATCGAAATAAGCAACAACATCCTCCTTCAGCGGCACATTCTCATAATCCCTTAAATCCGCATCCGCCTCCGCCCGCCCCTTCGCGTCCACACAAACATCCGCCGTCTCGTCCCGCTCCGCGAGCGCCGACAGGATCGCCTTCTTCACGGGCGCCGTCACATACACCCCTGCCCGCCCGAGCGCCTCTGAAAGCGCTTCTTCAAAAACTTCCCGATTCTTATAAATCTTCCCCGCCTCCATCTTCCCCAGCGCCTTCAAAATCCCCGCTTGCAACGTCTTCCCCTCGGCCACTTCCGCATCTCCCGCGGTCCCCTTCTTCTTCGACGAGGCCAGCCCGACAAACGCCTTCTCTTCCCCCAGGCGCGCGACCCGCTCCGGTGAAGCCTGGAACGAAAGCCGCAACGGCCGCTCGATCGTGATCCGCCGGTAGCCGAAGTCCTCGTTGTCGAACACCTTGCTGATCGGGCTCTTCGCGAAGCCCCCGAACGTTCGCACGATCTTCGCGATATGCTCGCTCGACAGCTCGTTCCGCTTGTTCCCCAGGGATTTTCGCATCTTCTGGAACAGCTCCACCGCGTTGATGAGCTGCACCTTCCCCCGCCGCCGCTTCGGCTTCTTGTTCGTCAGCACCCAGATGTACGTCGAGATCCCCGTGTTGTAAAAGAGCTGATCGGGAAGCGCGATGATCGCCTCCAGCCAATCGTTCTCCAGCACCCAGCGGCGGATCTCGCTCTCGCCCGAGCCTGCGTCCCCCGTGAACAGCGGAGACCCATTGAACACGATGGCGAGCCGGCTCCCGCCGTCGCCCGTCTTCGCCTCGGCGAGCTTCATCTTCGCGATCATATGTTGCAAGAACAGGAGCGCCCCGTCGTTGATCCGCGGCGTCCCGGCGCCGAAACGCCCCGCGAAGCCCAGCGTATCGTGCTCGGACTCGATGGATTTCTGCACGTTCTTCCAGTCGACCCCGAAGGGCGGGTTCGACAGCATGTAATCGAACCGCTTGCCTGCGTGCCCGTCTTGATCGAACGAGTTCCCGCGCACGATGTTCTCGGGGTTCTGCCCCTTGATGATCATGTCGCTCTTGCAGATCGCGTAGGACTCCGGGTTCAGCTCCTGTCCGAACACCTCGAGCCGCGCGTCCGGGTTCAGCTCCCGCAGGTACTCCTCGGCCACGCTCAACATCCCGCCTGTCCCGCAGGCCGGGTCGAACAAGGTCCGCACGATCCCGGGCCGGCGCAGCGCGTCGTCGTCCTCGACGAAGAGCAGGTCCACCATCAACCGGATGATCTCCCGCGGCGTGTAGTGATCGCCGGCCTCCTCGTTCTTCTTCTCGTTGAACCGCCGGATCAGCTCCTCGAACACGCTCCCCATCACGTGGTTCGGTACCGACGCGGGGTGCAGATCGACCTCGGCGAACAGCCCGATCACCTGGAAGAGCAGGTTCGCCTCGTCGAGGCGCGTGATCTGCTCGTCGAACTTGAACTGCTCCATGATGTCGCGCGCGTTCGCCGAGAACCCCTTGAGGTAGCCGCGCAGGTTGGCCGCGATATGCGTCGAGTCCCCCGTGAGCTTGGAGAAGTCGAGCTTCGACGTGTTGTAGAAGGGCACCCCGGTCACCTTGCGGAGCGCCACGTCGACGGCTGGGTCCGTCGCCTTCATCCCCTTGTCTTTCAGGGCGTCGAGCCGCGCGAGGACTTTCTCTTTCGTGGGCGCGAGCACGCAGTCGAGCCTGCGCGCGACGAGCAGGGGGAGGATGACCTTGTCGTACTCGTTCGGCTTGTACGCTCCGCGCATCCGCTCGGCGTTCTGCCACAGGAAGTCGGCGACCTCCCGGAAGCTCGCGAACCGCTTCGCCCCATCCGTTTCCGCGCGGCTCGTCTCGTTGCTCTTGCTCATCGCTGCCTTCTCGCTCCCGTGCGCGTTGCGCGGGAGCACCCTCGCTTCGGTCTCTTTCCTGGAAACGGCGAGCAGGATGCCGGAGGAGGCGCGCGCACACAAGGGCCGGTGCGGAGGAGACCGTCTTGGGGAAATGGCAGACCGTTGCGCAAAACAGCGCGACAAGGAGCAAGCGCCCGCGGCGCATCGGCGAAGCCTACAGCGGCCGGCGGGAAGCGCGGAGCCTCGCCGGCGATCGCGCCCCTACTCCTTCGGGTGCGCCATCAGGAAGTCGATGACGCGCGGGGCCCAGGTGTCGTTGAACTTGGGCGAGTGCGGCCCGCCGTGGATCGTCCAGAGCTCCGTCTGCCCGTTGCCGGCGCAGCCCTTGTAGACCGTCTTCGCGGTCTCGTCGCCGTCGAGGTCGGTCACGAGATCGATGTTCGCCTCGCTCGTGTCGGCCGTCTCGTCGCAGTGGTTCTTCGCGGCCCAGGTCTCGATCGTCTCGACGGCGCCGGGGGCCTTGGGGATGCCGGCGATCCCGAGGGGCGAGCCGCCCTCGTACGACACCGTCTTGTCCGCGTCCCCCTGCACCTGGAGCACGGCGATCGGGTGGGCGGCCACGCAGAGCTTCTCGTTCTTGTAGACCTCGCCGGCGAGCGACACGATGCCCGCGATGCGGCTCGACCGATCGCAGGCGAGGCGGTGGGCCATGAAGCCGCCGTTCGAGTGGCCGAGGAAGAAGATGCGCTTCGCGTCGACGTTCTGCTTCTTCTCGATGTCGCTGATGACGGCCATCAGGTAGCCGACATCGTCGGCCATCGTGTCCCACCCGCAGCATGCGTCCGTCCCGTTCCACGACCAGGAGCCCACCTCCTTGTCGATGGTCCCGTGCGGCAACGCCAGGATGATGCCCCGCTTCTGGGCCTCTTGCCGGAGGTGCATGTAGCTGTCGATGCCGAGCCACGGCGTCTGATCGGCGATACCGACGAAGCCGTGGAGCGCGAGGAGCAACGGCGCCGGCTTGCTCGTGTCGAGGCCGTCGGGGACGACGAGGTCGTAGTCGCGGCCTTGCAGGTCCTCTTTCACCTCGGGCTCTGCGGGCGCGGGCGCGCCGCCGGATCCGCCGGATCCGCCGCTCCCGCCGGTGGTGGAGCTGCTGCCTGATCCGCTCGACGAGCAAGCGGCGAGGGCGAGGGCGGTGAAGGCGAGGGTGAGGTGGAGGCGAGCGGATCGGAGCATCGAGCATTGCTAGATCAGCTCGGCGCGCAATACCAGCGCCCGCGCGTCGCGCGGCGCGCATCGAATCGGCGCTGCAACGTCCTCGCGGTAGCCTTGCAGTCCCTTCGCATCGCCGGCTCGTGGTAGGCTCCGCCCGTGCCGCTCCGCCGCGCCGCCTGTCTGCTCTGCCTGGCCCTCGCCCTCGCCTTGCTCCCTTCCTGCCACCAGACCGAGCGCTTCGAGTCGGTGTGCCAGCTCGTCCGCGCCGAGACGGTCGAGGTCGACGACAAGGGCGCGCCGCTCGTCTACGACGTGGAGCTCGAGTGGGATCCTTGCCCCGGCGAGCAGTTCCAGGTGGTGCGGGGCGGCGCCGCGTTCGCCGCGTGCATGAAGGATCACCAGGTGGGCGATCTGCTCTCGGTCGAGGTCGAGCACTTCTGGACGCCCCGCGGGTACTACCGCTGGGAGGTGACCAAGGTCGGCGGGTGCGATCGGCCGATGGATCTGGAGGCCGAGGGCTCCTACGAGAAATCGCAGGAGTGCAGCGACGTGGTGCAGCACGGCCAGAAGGTGGGCTTCATGTGCAGCCGCAAGCCCTTCGCCCGCCTCGTCAACGTGTGCCCGTGGATGGCGCGCAACTAGCGTTTTTTCTCGATCAAGCGGCCCGGCTGTCCTTCAACCACGTCACGCTGCGGTCCCACAGCTCGGCGGCGAGGGCGCGATCCTGCGCGGGCTTGCTCGGCGTCTTGACGCGGCTGTGGTCGTAGTAGAGCCCGGTCTCCTTGCCGGCCTCGGCCGAGGTCGCGCAGTGGATCGTCGTCTCGGCGCCCTGCTCGTTGGTGAGCATGCGCCATGTCACGAGGGACCGGAAAGGCCAGGGGATGCGGCGCCACGCGTCGGAGGCGACCACGCCGGGATGGAGCGCGTAGCTGGTGACGCCCGTGCCCTCGAGGCGGCGGGCGAGCTCGGCGCTGAAGAGCACGTTGCAGAGCTTGGAGACGGCGTACTCCGGGAGACCGGTGAAGCTCGGGGTGGATTGATGGAGCTTCGTGAAGTCGATGCCCTTCGCGTCGAAGTGGGCCTTGCTCGCCACGTGCACGATCCGCGCGGGGGCCGAGGCCTTGAGCCGATCGAGCAACAGGTCGGTGAGGAGGAAATGGCCCATGTGGTTCGTGCCGAAGTGCAGCTCGAAGCCGTCCGTCGTGATGCCGCGCTGGCCCGCGACGCCGGCGTTGTTGATGAGCAGGTGGAGCGGCAGATCCCTGGCGAGGAAGGCCTGCGCGGCCTCGCGCACCGAGGCGAGCGAGCCGAGGTCGAGGCGCAGGAATTCTACAGTGTCGCTCCCGCCCTCGCGGCGGATGCCCGCCACGGCCTCGTTGCCCTTCTCCGCGCTGCGGCAGGCCACGAAGAGCCGGGCGCCGCGGCGCGCGAGATCGACGGCGGTGGCGCGGCCGATGCCGGTGTTCGCGCCGGTGATCAAGCAGATCTTGCCCTTCAGGGAGCTCGCCTCGTCGTTGCTCATCCGGGCGACCTTTCGCAGATTCGCGGCGGACCGGCAAGGCTCGGGCGCAATCTTCGCGTGGGGCTCACCGTTCTTGCGATCCGAGGGCGCGCCGCGTTGACGCCGCCCGCCGTTGACCGGCAGAATCGTCGCGGATGAGGCGCCGCCGATGACCCAGCCGAGCGAGGGACACCCCGACGACGGCACACCGCTGCGCCCCGGGATGGTGGTGGGCGGCAAGTTCGCGCTCCTGCGCCGGCTCGGCGAGGGCGGGGTCGGCGTCGTCTTCGAGGCCGAGGACACCTGGATCGGCCGGCGGGTCGCGATCAAGGTGCTGCACGCGCACCTCGCGAGCCGCGCCGACGTGCTCGCCCGCTTCCGCCGCGAGGCCCGGGCCGCGGCGGCGCTGCACCACCCCAACATCGTGTCGGTGTTCGAGGTGGGCCAGCGCCACGACGGCTCGTTCTACATCGTGCAGGAGCTGCTCGACGGCGAGACGCTGCGCGAGCGGATGATGCGGCAGAGGCGCCTCTCGCCGGCCGAGCTGATCGAGATCCTCTCGCCGATCATGGGGGCGCTCTCGTGCGCGCACCAGATCGGGATCGTGCACCGCGATCTCAAGCCGGAGAACATCTTCCTCGCCCGCACGCAGGGCGGCGAAGTCGTCCCCAAGCTGATCGATTTCGGTGTCGCGAAGATGGCGTCGGCCGAGCTGACCACGCTGACGGGGAGCCTGCTCGGGACGCCCGCGTACATGTCGCCCGAGCAGGCCGCGGGCGTGCTCGACGCCGACGCGCGCACGGATGTCTGGTCGATGGGCGCGGTGATGTACGAGATGCTCTCCGGGCAGACGGTCTACGACGGGCCCTCGGGGCCGGTGATCCTCGCCAAGATCCTGGCCGAGCCGGTGCCGCGCATCGAGAAGCTCGCGCCCGACCTGCCGCCCGAGCTCGTTGACATCGTCCACACCGCGTTACAACGTGATCCGGACCGGCGTCACCCGACGATGGCGGTCTTCCTGGAGGCCCTGCTCGACTACGCGGAGAAGCCCGATCGCGGCGTCCCGATCGCGAAGGCGCGCACGATCCCGCCCGCCGGAGAGGCCGCGCCGGGCCGCCTCGGGACCGCGGCGGCGACGCTGCCCGCGCCTCCGCCGCTCTTCGGGCTCTCGCCCGACGCCGACACCGAGCCCTCGGGCGGCTCGCTGGAGCCTCCGCCGGAGCGGAGCCTGCCCGAGTGGGGCCGGCCGATGACAGCGCCCGAGGTCGGCTGGTACGAGTCCCGCCCCTCGGGGCGCGCGCCGCGCAACGCCGCGTGGTACGCCGCGGCCGCGGGGCAGGCCTTGCAGGTGAACACGCTCGACGAGGCGATCGACTACGCCGAGCACGCGGTCGTCACCTGCCACGCGACGGGCGAGCTGCGCGGCCAGATGCGACTGATCCAGGCCGTCGCCTTCCGCTGGCTCGGCCACTTCGCCGACTCGGAGCGCGCGGCGGCCGAGGCGCTCGCGCTCCTGCCGCGCGAGAGCACGGGCTGGTACGCGGCCCTCGGCCACCAGGCGATCATCGCGGGGTACGTGGGCAAGAACGAGGACCTCGTGCCCATGGCGGCCGAGCTCGCGGCGATCGAGGCGCGCGGGGCCGTCGGCGCGTCGCACATGGTCGCCGCGGGGCGGCTCTCGATCTCGCTCGTGCGCGCGGGCCTCGCGGAGCGGGCGATCGCGGTCCTGGGCGGGGCGCGCCGGCGCGCCGAGCCGGGCACGGACGAGGAGCCGGCGGTGCGCGCGTGGCTCGACGTGGCCGCGGCGGAGCTCGCGCTGCACGGGGGCGATCCGACGGCGTACCTGCGCCACCTGGAGTCCGCGGTGGCATGCTTCGGCGAGGCCGGCGACGCGCGCAACGCATGCCTCCAGCGCGCCAACATCGGCAACGGGTACATGCAGCTCGGGGCCTTCGCGCGGGCCAAGGCGGTGCTGCGCGAGGCCCTCAGCGTGGGCGAGCCGATGAAGCTCAGCTTCATCGCCCCGGTGCGCGCCAACCTCGGCTACACGCTCGCGCGCCTCGGTAACCTCGACCAGGCGCTGGAGATCGAGTCGGCGGCCTTCGAGCAGTGCGTGCGCGAGGGCTACCGCCGCTTCGAGCTCGCCTCGCGGCTCTACCTGTCGGTGATCTACTCGCTGCGCGACCAGATCCCCGAGGCCGAGCGCGAGGCGCGGGCCGCGATCGCCTCGGCCGAGGGCTCGCCGCCGATCAAGGCCTATGCGCAGGCGATCCTCGCCGACGTGCTCCTCGGCCAGGGCCGCGCGCTCGAGGCGCTGATCGCCGCCGAGGGCGCGATGGAGATCCTCCGCGAGCTGTCGGGCGTGGAGGAGGGCGAGGCGCTGATCCGGCTCGTGCACGCGGTGGCGCTGGAGGCGACCGGCGACGTGCACGGGGCCGAGGAGGCGATCGGCGAGGCGCGCAAGCGGCTGCTGGAGCGGGCCGATCGGATCACCGACGCGCGGCTGCGGAGGAGCTTCCTCGACCATGTGCCGGAGAACGCGCGCACGGTGGCGTTCTCGTCGAAGTTCCGCACGCCGCCGCGGTGATCAGCCCTTCTCTTTGAGGGCGACGACGCGCGCGTACATCTCGCGCTTGGGCACGCCGAGGGTGAGCGAAAGCTCCTCGGCCACGTCCTTCGCGCGGCGCCCTCGGGCGAGCTCGGCCTGAATCCGCCGGGCGATCTCGTCGTCGCTCGGCTTCTCCGCCTCGGCCTCCGCGCGCGGGCCGAGCACGAGCGTCACCTCGCCGAGCCATTCGCGCGCCTCGGCGGCGGCGAGCGCGCCGAGCGTCCCGCGTGTGGCCTCCTCGTGCAGCTTCGTCAGCTCGCGGGCCACGACGGCTTCGCGCGCGGGCATGACGGCGGCGAGGTCGCGGAGCGTCTCGTCGAGCCGCTGGGGCGACTCGAAGAGCACCACGGCCTCGGGCGTGCCATCGACGCGCGCGATCGCCTCGCGCCGCTCGGGCCCGCTCCGCGGCAAGAAGCCGAGGAAGCGGAAGCCGCCCGCGCCGAGGCCGGAGAGCGCGAGCGCCGCCAGCACGGCCGAGGCGCCCGGGATGGGGACGACGGGCACGCCGGCCTGGATCGCGGCCTGGATCAGGAGCGCGCCCGGGTCGCTCACGATCGGCGTCCCCGCGTCGGTGCAGAGCGCGACGGACTCGCCGCCGAGGAGCCGCTCGATCACCCGGGGGATCGCGTCCTGCTCGGCGTGGGCGTCGAGGCGGTCCACGGATTTACCGGTAATACCGAGGTGGGACAGGAGCGCCCGCGTCCGCCGCGTGTCCTCGGCGAGCACGCGATCGGCCGCGCGCAGTGTCTCGATCGCGCGCAGGGTGATGTCGCCCAGGTTGCCGATCGGCGTCGCCACGACGAAGAGGCGCCCGGACGTCCCTTGCCCGCTCGCGCTCATGCGCGCCTCAACCTGCGCCCACCGCGTCGCCCAGCTCTTCCTTCAGGTACTGGCGCAGCTTCATGGTCAGCCGCGCCTCGAGCTGGCGCACGCGCTCGCGCGAGATGCCGAACTCGTCGCCGAGCTCCTGCAGCGTGAGCGGCTCCTCGGCGACCATCCGCTTGTCGAAGATGATCACGTCCTTGCCCTTGAGCGTCTCGCGGAAATGCGTGAGCCGATCGTGGACGAGCTCGCCCATCTCCCGCGCTTCGAGCGAGGCCTCGGGGCCGCTCGTCATGGAGGGGAGCAGCTCCAGCCGCGACACGGAGCGGCCGTCGGTGTCGCCCACGGGCGCGTCGAGCGAGGCCTCCCCGCTCGACAGGCGGCGGTCCATGTCGACGACCTCTTTTTCGTCGACCGAGAGGCGCCGCGCGATCTCCGCGGCCGAGGGCTCGATGCCCATCGCCGAGAGCTTGGCCTTTTCTTTGTTGAGGTTGAAGAAGAGCTTGCGCTGGGCCTGCGTGGTGCCGAGCTTCACGAGGCGCCAGTTGTTGAGGATGAAGCGGAGGATGTACGCGCGGATCCACCAGGCCGCGTACGACGAGAGCTTCACGCCGCGGTAGGGGTCGTAGCGCTTCACGGCCTGCATCAGGCCGATGTTCCCCTCCTGGAT
Source organism: Byssovorax sp. (assembly GCA_046351295.1). Taxonomy (GTDB): domain Bacteria; phylum Myxococcota_A; class Polyangia; order Polyangiales; family Polyangiaceae; genus JAXLYT01. The sequence goes on along the minus strand of JAXLYT010000047.1, from coordinate 35,953 downwards.
GAGGTCCATGATGTTCTTGTAGGCGCGGCGGTACTCGTACGCGAGCTTGACCACGAGGCGCAGGTTGGCCGTCACGAGGCGCGCGGCGGTGCGCACGTCCTGCGATTTGACGTAGTGGACGGTGAGCGCCTTCTCCTCGTCCGGCGTGAGCAGGGCATGCCGCTGCACCTCGCGCAGGTAGGCCTGGAGCGGATCGGTGCGGGAGAGCGCGGCCTCGTCCGGGCCGGGGAGGTTGGAGAGCCGCTCCGTCCCGGCCTCGGCCATCTCCTCGCCTTCGATCTCGCCGTCTTCGACGATCTCGCCGACGACCTCGACGACCTCGCTGTCGCCCTCGGCCTCGTGCCCCTCGTCGCCGCCCTCGGCCTCGTGCCCCTCGTCGCCCTCGCTGCGCTCCTCGTCGAGATCCTCGGCGGATCGAGAGGAGTCGGCGTCGCCGCGCGACCCGCCGCGGGCAGGCTCCGCCTTGGGGGCGCCCTTCTTGACGGGCTTGTCGGCCCTGGGCGCGCCCTTCTTGGCGGGCTTGGCCTCGGCCTTCCCGGCCGCGCTCGCCGCTGGGCGCTCGGCAGGCTTCGCCTTCCGGGCCGGCGCAGCGCCGGCGGCGGGCGCGGGGTGGGCCGGCGCGTTCCCCTTCGGGGCCCGCTTCTTGGGCTCCGCCGGCCTGGCCGGACCTTCTTTGTCTTTTCGCGGCTCGCTCTTGCTCTTGGCCACCCGGGACCTCGCGCTCTCGTGGGGGAAATGTTCTAGTACGAAGAAGGGATCGTCCGCCACCCGTCCCGCGACAATCGGACCTCGGGCCCACGAAGCTCGTCACCCGAGTTCGCGGGGAGGAAAACTCGTGCTAGACGCCCCTCTACCTCTCGTACCCCCAGGCCGTGGACTCCTCGATCCCGCCCCCGCCCTCCTACAGCAGCCAGCGCAAGCTCCGGCCCTGGTACCTCGTGCCCGCGATGGTGCTCACCTGGGTCTACGGGATGAACGGGCTGATGGCCGGCTGCGCCAACATGGCGTTCCTGCGGGAAGCCACCGTCCCTGACGTGACCGAGGCGATGAACCGCGCCAAGGGCGCGATCGATCCGAGCGAGCTCGTGAGCCTCAGCCAGGCCGTCTGGCTCCAGGGGATGCACGATCTGTCGCGGATCACCTTTCCCCTCGCGATCGCGCAGATCTTGCTCTCGGGCCTCCTGGTGATGGCCTCGGGCCTCGCCATGAGCGGGCGCAAGGGCGCGCGGGCCCTGGTGCTCCAGGCCCTCGGCGCCAACGCCGTGCTCTCGATCGCCCTCTACGTCGGCACCGAGAGCGTGCGCGCCGCCTGCATCGAGACGCTGGTGCGCGCCGCCCAGACCTTGCCGCCCGAGCTCCCGGCGCGCGAGGCCTTCTCCCGCCCCGATCTCCTCTGGCTCGTCTTCCGCATCAAGCTGATCGCCCTCGATCTCGGCACCCTGGCGCTCGGCGCCCTGGCGCTCACGCGGGGGCGGAGCAAGACGTATTTCGAGGCGATGGCCAAGGCCACCGAGAGCGCGGAAGAGCCGTGAGCGCGCCGCCCAGGGAGCCGCGCCGGGTGCGGGTCCTGCCGGAGGATCTCTCCAACCAGATCGCCGCGGGCGAGGTGGTCGAGCGGCCGGCCAGCGTGGTCAAGGAGCTGATCGAGAACGCCCTCGACGCGGGGGCGCGGCGGATCCGGATCGACATCGCCCAGGGCGGGGTCGAGCTCGTGCGGATCTCCGACGACGGGGCCGGGATGGAGCGCGAGGACGCGGCGCTCTCGGTGCTCCGTCACGCCACGAGCAAGCTCATCGCCCTCGACGATCTACAGCGGATCCAGAGCTTCGGCTTCCGCGGCGAGGCCCTGCCGTCCATCGCGTCGGTGAGCCGCTTCCTGCTCCGCACGCGCCGCGCCGAGGACGCCGAGGGCACGCAGGTGAAGGTGGACGGCGGCTCGCCGGCCGAGGTCGGCCCCTGCGGCTGCGCGGCCGGGACGACGGTGGAGGTGCGCGAGCTGTTCTACAACGTGCCCGCCCGCCGCAAGTTCCTCAAGGCCACCGCGACCGAGTCGGCGCGCGTGACCGAGGTGGTGCAGAACGCGGCCCTCGGCGAGCCGGGCATCACGCTGATCCTCTCGCGCGACGGGCGCACCGCGGCCGAGTGGCTGCGCGCGTCGAGCCGAGAAGAGCGCGCCAGGAGCGTCTTCGCGGGCGAGGAGCTCGCGGCCTGCAAGGGCGAGCGCGGGCCGCTCACCGTGGAGGCCTACCTCTCCCGCCCGGAGCGGGCCCGCTCCGGGGCCACGGCGCTCTCGATCTTCGTCAACGGCCGCCCGGTGCGCGACCGCACGCTCTCGCGCTCGATCGCCCTCGCCTACGGGAGCGTGCTCGAGCAGGGCAAGTACCCGATCGGCGTCGCGTACCTCGACTTGCCGCCCGATCTCGTCGACGTGAACGTCCACCCGCAGAAGGCCGAGGTGCGCTTCGCCGACGGGCGCGCGGTGGGCGACGCGCTCTACAAGATCGTCTCGGCCGCGGTGTGCTCGGCGTTCGGCCTGCCCGCGCCGGGCGGCTTCCGCGGCAAGAAGCAGAAGCTCTTCGAGGAGCCCGAGGGCCCCGCCGCCTCCACCTGGGTCTGGGGCGCGTCGTCCACGCCGTCCACGTCGTCCACACCGTCACCATCGTCCACGGCGCTGCCCACCGTCCACGAGGCGCCCGACCCCTGGGGCCTGACGGGCGATCCTCGGCCGCCCATCGCAGAAGAGGCCGCTCCTCCAGCCCGCTCCGCGCCCGAGCCGGCCCAGCGATCGCTGCACATGCCTCCGCCCGCCCCGCGCGCGCAGGCTGCCCCTGCGCATCCGGCGCCGGCTCCCGCGCAGGCCCCTGCGGCCATCGAGGCGGAGCCCGCGCCCATCCCCTACCCCACCGTGGCCGAGCTGATGGCCGCGCGGGCAGAGAAAGGCGCCGCGTTCGGCAGCCTGCGCTTCGTCGCCCAGGTGCGCAGCACGTTCTTGATCTGCGAGGGCCCGGACGGGCTCTACGTGCTCGACCAGCATGCCGCCGCCGAGCGGGTGACCTTCGCCCGGCTGCGCAAGGCCTACGACGCCCGCGAGGTGTCGACGCAGGCGCTGCTCTTCCCGGAGGTGATCGAGGCCCAGCCCTCCGAGGTGGCCTTGATCGAGGAAGCGCAGGACGCGGTCCTGCGCGTCGGCCTCGACGTGCGCCCCGCCGGCGTGACCTCCCTCGCCATCCACGCAGTGCCCTCGATCCTGCGGCGCGCCTCGCCCGAGCGCCTGGTGCGCGACCTGCTCGGGGAGATCTCCCACCAGGGCGAGCGCGCCTTCTCCGGCGCGATCGATCGCGCGATCGCGACCATGGCATGCCACGGGTCGATCCGCGCGGGCGATCCCGTGCCGCCGGAAGAGGCGCGCGCCCTGCTCCACGCGCTCGACGAGGTGGAGTTCGCCGGCCACTGCCCGCACGGGCGCCCGGTGGTGATGCGCATCGGCTGGGGCGAGCTCGAGCAGCGCGTGGGCCGGCGGTGAGCACCGCGCCGCGCGGGTGGGAGGAGATCGCCCGGCCGGAGGGCGACGCGCTCCTCGTGGTGGTGGGCCCGACGGCCAGCGGCAAGACGGAGCTCGCGCTGCGGCTCGCGGAGCGCTTCGACGGGGAGATCGTCGGGGCCGACAGCGTGCAGGTGTACCGCGGCTTCGACGCCGGATCGGGCAAGCCGACGGCCGAGGAGCGGGCCCGCGCGCCGCACCACTTGATCGACTGCTTCGAGCCGGACGACGAGGTCGACGCCCAGCGCTTCGTGGCCCTCGCCGACCGCGCGATCGAGGACATCCGCGCCCGCGGGCGGCTGCCGATCGTGTGCGGGGGGACGTTCCTCTGGGTGCGGGCGCTCGTGCTCGGCCTGTCGCCGCTGCCCCCGGCCGACCCGGCGATCCGCGCCCGCCACGCCGCGCTCGCCGAGGCCGAGGGGCGCGCCGCCCTGCACCGGGAGCTCGCCCTCGTGGACCCGTCGAGCGCCGCTCGTTTGAGCCCCAACGATTTCGTGCGGGTGAGCCGGTCCCTCGAGATCTTCGCGCTCACGGGCAAGCCGCAGAGCGCCTTCTTCGCCGAGCACGGGTTCCAGTCGTCGCGCCGCGAGGCCCGGCTCGTGGGCGTGGCGCGGGACCGCGAGGAGCTCGATCAACGGATCGCCACGCGCGTGCAAGGCTTCCTCGACGCGGGCTGGGTGGACGAGGTGCGGGCCCTCTCGGCGCGTGGCCACGGCGGGGCGCGCGCCATGGGCTCGGTGGGCTACCGGCAGGTGAAGGAGCACCTCGACGGGGCGATCGCCGAGGCCGATCTGCACGGGGCGATCGTGCGGGCGACGCGGGTGTTCGTGCGCCGGCAGCGGACCTGGCTGCGGGACGAGCCGGTGGACTGGGTGACGCTCTCTTGACGGTGGCGAGCGCCGGCGGAGAGGCATAGAAACGTGGACATGCCTCGCCCCGCCGACGATCCGCCGACGCAGAAGAGCCACCGAGCGAAGGGGCTCTTCCTGACCGCCGCGCTCTGTCTCGTTGGCCTCGGCGACCTCGGCTGCGCGCGCACCGTCGATCTTCGCGCCGAGACCGCGGTCTCCGACGGCGGCGCCGGCTTCTGGGTCGCAGGCACCGAGGGCTTCGCCGCCTACTCCGCGGGGGACGGGACGCTCCTGCGCCGCGACTACCCGCGCGCGCCCGGCGCGCCCGACTACGCGTACGAGCCTGCGATGCTGCCGGCCGCGCACCTGCTCCTCGCGGGCGGCAAGGGCGGCATGCTCTTCCTCTTCACCCGCGCGGGCGACGTGCTCCGCTGGCAAGCGGGGTCCTTCGTCAAGGTCAACGTCAAGCTCGAGACGGGCGAGCCCTGGCCGCCGCAGATCGACGCGGCCCTCGAATCGCCGACCGGGCAGATCGCGATCCAGATCCACAGCGACACGCTCCTGTGGACGACGACGGCCGATCTCCTGCGCGGGCTGATCCTGCGGCGAGAGAAGACGCGCGGCTACATGACCTGGCTCGGCTTCGTGGATGGAACGCTCTACGGGATCGGCTGGGACGGGACGGGCAACCGGCGCGCGGTGCACCGCTACGACGGCCCGTCGCAGTGGACGATGGTCGGCCTGCTCCCGGCGACCGAGGGGCTCAACGGCCCGGGCGCGATCGTGCGGGCGCCGGGCGGGCGCCTCGCGGTGGTGGCGAGCACCGGGCTCTACCTGGAGGGCAAGGACGGCTTCAGCGACCTCTCGCCGGTGGAATCGTTGGTGCTCAAACCAGCTCAGGTCGCGGGTCCGGCGGAGGCCGAGGCCGACCGACAAACGCCGATCGAGGATCCGGTCAGGCGCACGCCGGCGCCCTCGCTCGATCAGGCCCCGCCGGGCGCGCCGGCCGAGAGGCAGGCGCCCCCTTCGATCGTGCAGCCCCGGCCCGATCCCAAGATCGCCGTGGACGCGCCGGCGCCGCCTCCCCCTCCCTCGATCAGCCACGGCGCCTACGTGATCCGTGTGCTGGAAATGCAGGATCGGCCGCCCCTGCTCGTGGTGAGCGGAGGCACGCCGGGGCTGGTCGCGCTCGGCCCGGGTCGCCCGCGCTTCGTCCCGTGCGAGGCGGCGTACTCGCTCGCCGCGGCCATCACCGGGCCGGACAGGGTGTGGCTCGTCGGCAGCGACGCCGCGCTCTACGAGCTCGGCGAGCGCGGCTGCCCGAAGCGCGGCCGCGCGCTGCTCGGCGAGGCGGGCGCGCCCGGCTCACCACCGAGCGCGCCTTGACGGTGATCGATCAGAGCCCGAAGAGGTGGCGCGCGCTCGCCGTCGAGCTCTTCTTCGGCGCGGTCACCTTGCTGTAGATCGCGTCCAGCATCAGGATGTTCGAGAGGTAGAACTGGGCGTCGGGGCTGTAGAAGATGTTGCGCCGCGTGCCGTCTTCGCCGAGCTGGCTCGTGGTGTTGTTGTAGCCGATGGTCGTCCACACGACGCCGCCGATGATGTAGGCGAGCGACACGTCGAAGATCGTGTTCGGCACGTTCTGCTGCGGATTCGCGTTCCCCACGCCGGACTGCACGGTGTCGCAGGTCCCCGTCGCCACCTTCACGCAAGTGCCGGTCGCCGGGCCGTACTTCCACGGGACCTGCAGGCCGAAGGAGTTGCCGAAGGACAGGTTGTCGATGATGGAGAGGTAGTAGGCGGCGGTCAGGCTGAGCTGGTCGTGGGTCAGGTACTTGCCGCTCAGGTAGTGCGTCTGGAGCGGCTGAGCGAGCTCGGGGCCGACATCCTGCGCGAAGTCCTGCCGGTACGGATCGACGACGGCCGAGCTGTACGGGATCTGGGACTGGGAGAAGGTGTGCTGCCAGGTGCCGCCGAACGCGAGGAAGACGCTGTTGAACCAGTCGCCGTCGTGGAAGGCGATGTTGCTCGTCCCGCCGAGGCCGAGGCTCGTCCGGGTGTAGATGTTCGCGGCCTGGCTGGCCATCGACGTGGGCAGCGTGAAGCTCAGGCGGGGCCCGAAGAGGAGCGTCGTGCCCTTCTCGGTGCGGACGAAGGTGTGGCTGTAGGACGACTGCACGCCGAGGTCGCCGAAGAGGGGCTGGCGGAGCTTGGTGGTGCTGTCGCTGTTGGTCAGCTCGACGGCCCAGTTGATGTTGAGGCCGACCCAGGCCCAGTCCTGCTTGTTGTTGATGAAGGCCCACCGAGGCGTGAACGAGAAATCCATCGAGGCGGACTCGTCCTCCGTCCCGATGTAGTCCTTGCCGACGCCGAAGATCTTCGTCGAGGCGTTGGTGTTCCAGGTGAACCAGCTCAGCCGGAAGGGGTTCGAGCTGGCTCCAGCGCCGCCGAGCTGGGCCGAGCCGGCGCCCGCCTCCTTCTTCTTTTCCTTGCCCTGGCTCGGGGCCTGCGTCGAATCGCTCGGCGCGTCCGCCGTGTCGGGGGCCGGCGCGCCGGTGGCGGGGGCGCTCACGATGGGGGTGCCGGGGGCCGGCGCGGGGGCGCCCTGGGCGTGGGCCACCGAGGCGCCGAGAGGCATGAGGAGCGCCGAGAGCATCACCGTCTGGAACGTGGTCTTCACTAGAGTCTCTCCATCCACCGAGCTGTCGCGCGCTGCCTCGACCGAGGACGATCCGGCCCGTCCAGGGTGGGCGCTCTTCTCATGGCACCTTGCCCGCGTCAACGATCAGCAGACCCGGGCGGGGCATCGGAAAGCAGGAAGCGTGCCGTTTGCGGGATAGTCGCGGAATGCCGAGATCGCAGGCGCTTCCACGCAGGCTCGCCCGGGCCGTCACCAGGCTGACGGCGCCCGGTCGGCCTCGATCGTTCCGAAGCTAACGATCAGGGTGGGGGTAGAGCTGTGAGGGAGCGGCCAGGTCGGCCGCGCGGCCCGCCTCGGCCGAGCAGGCCTTGATCCAGCGGTAGATCAAGACCTGCTCGACCCCTCCCTGGGATCGAAGGGGAGCGACGCGCGGGCCACGAGGGCGCAGCGGACCCTTCGTTTCTACTGCTGTTCCTTCGCCGAGGTGGCCGGGGCCGGCGTCACCACGATCTCGACGCGGCGGTTGTCCGCGCGCCCTTCGGCCGTCTTGTTGTCGGCCACCGGCCGCGTGGGGCCGTAGCCCACGGCCTTGATCGCGTCCGCGGGGACCCCGCGGCTGACCAGGTACTCACGGACGGCCTGCGCCCTCTTTTCGGAGAGCGTCTGGTTCGCGGCGGCGGTGCCCACCGAGTCGGTGTGTCCTTCGACCGTGATCGTCTGGTTGGGCTGGTCCTTGAGCACCTCGGCCACCTGATCGAGCTTGTTCCTCGCGATCGGCAGCAAGGTCGACTGGCCCGTGACGAAGAGCACGGCGCCGGAGAGCGAGATCACCATCCCGCGCGCCTCCTCCTTGACGGAGGCGACCTCCTTCAGGCTCTGGATGGCGTCGTGCATCTGCCGCTCGGCGTCGGCGCGCGCGGCCTTCTCGCCTTCGAGCTGCTGCTGCTGGCTCGCCAGCTGCTGCTGCTGGGCGGTGAGCTGCTGCTGCTTGCTCGCGAGCTGCTGCTGGCTGTCGCTGAGCTGCTCGTTGGTCCGGCGCAGCTCACCCGCCAGCTGCTTCTGCTGCCTGTCGATCATCTCGCCCACCTGGCGCCTGGAGCTTTCCTGGTCCTGCTGCGCGAGCATCATGCGCGCCTGGGCCTCGGCGAGCTGCGCGCGCCGCTCGGCCACGTACGCGAGGCCCGCCGTGCGGTCGGCCGGCTCACCGTCGGCGAACGAGCGCTCCGCTTGATCGAGCGCCACCTTGGCCACGTGGACCTGGGCAGGGACGAGCCGGCCGGCCGGGCCATTTTCCACCTGCGCGTAGGTGTGCCGCGCGTCGATCAGCTCCGTCGGCACCGGCGCGCCGGCGCAGCCGCCCGCGACGAGACCGGCGAGGGCGAGCCCGAGTGTGACCGTCCCATGAAGCATGTGTCTCATGACGTACCTCCTGAACCTCGTTCACGGTGGCGCTCAGCGGCCCTTGTTCTGCAACGCGGTGACCTGATCCCTGAGCTGCTGCGCGGCGGCCTCGGCCGTGTTCTCCTTGGCCAGCGCCTGCGCGAGCTGCGCGTCCGCGTCGGCGCGCATGAGCAGGAGCTGCGCCTCCTCGCTGTCGCCCGCGGCGAGGAGCTTCTTGCCCTTGTCGAGCTGCTCCCGCGCGAGCTGGAGGTGGAGCTGTGCCTGGGACGAATTCTCGGCCCCCAGCGCCTCCGCGGCGCTCAGGGACGCCTCCGGAGCGGTGACCCGGTCGAGGGGTACGGCGCTGCTCGAGCTCGCGCACCCCGAAAGCAGCGCGACCCAGAGCGGCAGGGTCTTGCATGCCGAATACCTCATGGGATCCTCGTTCATCGCCGCTCGCGAGGCGTGCCACCGTGGCCGTGCTCGGAGCAGAGCCGACGCCCAGACGACAAGCAACGGGCGCGCCGCTGCCTGCGCGTGGCCCGCGCGCGTCGGCGGCCCGCGGACAGGGCGGATTGCCGCGCGCAACGAATCACCTGTTTCCAGGCTTCGAGGCCGATCCTTCTCGATCTCCGCGATCGCGCCTCACCCCGCGCGATCACGCCTGTCTCACCGGTGCGCTCGCCTCTGTCCCCGTCCCAGGGCCGGGAGGAGCGCGCGTGGAGCGAAGGCAGCTCGCGCCACGACGCCCTTGAAAATCCGACGAAGATCACGGCACGATGGGAAGATCATGCGCGCTCTCCGGCGAGGGCGGCGGAAGGCCGAGATCATGCGTGGAACCCTTCGATGTCTGGGTGGCCTCTGTGCCCTGGCCGTGACGCTCGGAGCCGCTTCGTCGCGCGCCGCGGTGCCCGGGACGCTCACGGAGCAGGGTCGCCTGTTCGACGGCGCGGGGGCGCCGCTCAACGAGAGCGTGACGATCCACTTCGCGATCTACGCGAGCGCCGGCGGGGGCGCGCCGCTCTGGAGCGAGAGCCACCTGATCCAGCTCGATGAGGGCTATTTCTCGGCAGAGCTCGGCTCGATCACGCCGTTCCCCGCGGCGCTGTGGGACGGTTCGGTCCGCTACGTCGGCGTCCAGGTCGGCGCAGATCCGGAGATGACCCCGCGACAGCCCACCCAGAGCGTGCCCTACGCGCTCGTGGCGCGCGACGCCGTGGGCGACATCCACCCGACCTCGGTGACGGTGAACGGGACCGTGGTCATCGACGCGAGCGGCACCTGGGTCGGCCCGCCGACCGGGCTCGTCGGCCCGACCGGCCCCGAAGGCCCGCAAGGGTTCCAGGGGCCGGCAGGGCCCCAGGGCGTGGCCGGTCCGCAGGGCCCGGTCGGTCCCATCGGCCCGATGGGCCCGACCGGCGCAGTGGGCCACCGGACCCGCCGGCATCAACGGTGTCAACGGCGTCAACGGCGCGGTGGGCCCCACCGGACCCGCCGGCAGCAACGGCGTCAACGGGGTCAACGGCGCGGTGGGCGCGACCGGCGCGACCGGCGCGGTGGGCCCCACCGGGCCGGCGGGTGGTGGGAGCGGAGGCACGGCTTCGATCGTGTTTCTCCCGGCGCGGCCGTCGAGCCCGGGCTCGGGCGACCTGATCTTCAACACGTCGCTCGGCGCGCTCGAGCTGTGGGATGGGAGCGTCTGGCACGGCTTCTCGCAGGCGTACACGGCGGGCACGTCCACCGCGCTCGCGTCGTCGATGCCCGTGCAGGCCGCCGAGCTCTTCGAGTTCTCGATCACCCAGCAGCAGCCGGCGAGCACCTGGGATCAGACCGGCAGCATCACCTCCGGCATCAACAACACGATGGTGTGGGATGCCACGGAGAAGGCCTGGAAATCCAATGGCACCTCGAGCAGCTCGCTCGATTCGGGGTGGCGGCCCGGCAGCGGCGCGAAGACTGCGTGCATGTGGAAGAAGCTCGATCCGACCGGCTCGGGCTATGGCCTCGACGGCTATCAGGCCGTCAACAACTACTTTTATTATGGCAACTACAACCCCTCCAACAACTGGTACTTCTTCTCGGGGAGCACGGGCGGGTTTGCCACGAACCAGGCCGCCGCGCCCAACGGGCCGGGGACCAACGTCTGGGTCTTCTACTGCCTGGTGTCCACCGGATCGGGCGGCTCGACGCAGTACTACAGCGCGATGCCCAACGGGCCCGGGCCGGTGTTGCGACACAACCAGGCCGCCAACGGCTCCGACGGTGGGCACCTCGCCGACGGCGTGGGGATGCGGTACGGCGTGCTGAGCAGCGCGGCCGAGGCCTTCTCCAAGGCCTGGTACGGCGGGATGATCCACTTCAACGCGGCGCTTTCGCTCGCGCAGGTCACCCAGGTCTACAACACCACCAGGGTGTATTACCCGGGGCATGGCGGGGTGCGGTGACGCACCTCAGTCCCCGTCGACGCCCAGAAGCGCTCCCGCCTCCTCCACCGAGTGGGCGACGGAGCCATCGATCCCCAGGTTGGTCTCGTTCATCACCGCCATGAAGATCAGCCCGAACGGCGACTGCAATTGCTCGTCGTTGTACGCCGTGTCGCTCCACCCCGAGGGCGGCGCGGGCAGCGCGTCGACCCCCGCGGCCATGTAGCGCATCGCCAGCCGATCGAAGGCATCCGCAGCCTCCGCGGCCACGTGCGGCCCCTCGGCCTTCGTCGCGAGCCAGGGGAGGAAGACCTCGTGCATCGCGCGGGCGGCGGCGAGACCGTCGGTGAGATCGAGGAGCGATCGGCCCGCGTAGGGCGATGACGGGTGTCCCTCGCCGGCCTCGATCACCCGGTCGGCCTGAATCTCCACGAGCTCCCTCGCGATCGCCTGGATCTCGGGCGATCCGAGGGGCAACCCTTCGATCGCCGCCTCGAGCTCCTCGGCGTCGTGGACCGCGCCGGCGCAGAGCTCGTCACGGAAATCGATCGCCTGCTCCTCGGTGCTCGGGAAGGCGGCGGGCAGGGCGCCGGGGAGCGCGGCCTCTTCCTTCGCGACGCCGGCGGGCATGCGATCGGCCCACAAGATCCGCTCGATCGCGTGCAGGCCGGTGAACCCGCGATCATCGACCAGCTCGGGATCGGGGCCCGCCGCGAGCGCGTCCTCGTAGCTCCCGTCGAGCGACGCGGCGAGGTCGGGGAAGTGGAGGAGCAGGACGCCTTCGAGGGCCTGGTGCGCGCGCCTGGCCTCGTGCCACGAGGCGCGCATCGCCTGGATCGCGGGCGTGTCGCGCGGTGATACCCACCCATCCGCTGCGGGCGCGGGCGCGGCCTTGCACAGGGCCTCGAGGTGGTCATGGAGCGCTTCGACCCGGTCGACGAGGTAGGCCTTGCCGTCCGCCGCGGCCTGCGCGTCGAGGGCCGCGTCGGCGAGCACGAGGTCGTTGTCGGCGCTGCACCCGGCCCCTCCGAGGAAGGGGACAAGGAGCGCGAGCAGCGCGAGCGCGGGGGCGAAGGAGCGGGATCGATACATGGAAACCTGCCTGAAAACACGGGCAGCCTGGGCTTATTGAAAACGAATGTCAACATCGATTTGCTTCCCGAGCTTGCGTCCTGTGGGGAGCAGGAACGGGAACCCACTGTGCTACGGTCAGGGCCATGGCCAGCGTTGCTCCGTTCCACGCGAAGACCCTCGAACGCGCGATCGAAAAGCTCGCCAAGGAAGAGCCGTTGACGGTGGATGAAGGCACCTTGGTGCGCCGGAGGATCGACATGCTGACCCAGGGCGAGATGAGCACGATCTTGCGCGCGTTCGATGATGCGCCGTCCGGCGAGCCGCTCTCTCCCGAAGCGGAGGAGGAGTGCCGGACGCGCGAGGAGGAGCTGCTCTCGGGGCGGGTGAAGGGCGCCCCGCACGGCGAGGTGCAGCGGAAGCTCGACGCGAAGCGCGAGGTGCTCGGCGCTTGATGCTGGACGTCGTCTGGCATCCGGCTGCGGAGGCCGCGTTGCTGCGGATTTCTTCCTGGACGACGGCTGCCGCTGTGGACGCCGCGGTGATTCGCCTCGCCCGGACGGGCGAAGGAGAACTGCAACGGGTGGGACCCCACCACCACCTTCGGGTCGCAGGTCACGTCGTCAAGCTCAGGCTCGATCGCAAGCAGCTCGTGCTCTACGTGCTCGGAGTCTACGGGCTGCGCTGACGCGTATGAACGCGCGCTCGCGTGGATGTGGATAGGGCCAGCCGTGAACCCGATCCCGCGTTGGTGATACCCTGCCCCGATGAAGCTCCGCCCCGCGCTCGCTGCTCCGCTCGCGTTCCTGGTCGCCTCCTCGCTCGCCGCGCCGGCCCTGGCCGAGCCCACCGAGCCGGTCGTCATCGGCTGGTGGTCGTACTTCGACAACACCAAGGTCGACACCACCACCTCGGCCGCGCACCAGGTCACGAGCTTCGGCGACCCGGACACGTATTACTACGAGCCCTCGGGGGGCAAGGGCTTGCAGGAGGATCCGAACGTGCTGCCGCCCGATCAGGCCTGGCAGAACATGGTGAGCTACATCCTCGCCAAGTCGAACAACGCGAGCCTCTCGGCGAGCTTCGGGATCGATACGAACAGCGATCTCAGCCAGTTCACGCAGGCGTACTACGGCTACGCGCTCGTCCTGCTCTACGTGCCGAAGGACAAGTACTGCGACGGCTACCGCATCCACATCGGCTCGGTGGACGACGGGGTGCAGGCGATGGCGAACGCGACCATCCTCGGGTACGACAACCTCGGCGAGCAGAACAAGTACATCGACATGGTCGAGTACAACTCGAACCCGCCCAAGCTCGTGCTGCGGCCCGGCATCAACGAGGTGGTGCTGATCCACGAGGACCAGGCGGCCGTGCAGCGCTACGTGCACGATGTGTGGATCGAGCACAACGGCGCGCAGATCCCGCTCGCGCCGAAGAACATCGCGTGGGGGCGCGCGTTCGACAGCATGACGATGAAGCCGATCTACGAGGCGAAGATCGGCATCAGCGGCAACGGCGTGAACGACAGCTTCGTCACCGGGCCCTTCGGGTTCTACTTCTTCGACGGGCTCTTCGACGGGAGCTACGCGCTCACCGCCGACGCCGCGGGCTACAAGACGGGCGCGGGCAACGTGGCGGTGGCCCTCGGGCAGGGCGTGACCGAGGTGGTGCGCACCGATTTCCCGCTGGAAGAAGGCTGCACCTGCCCCGAGGGCAAGATGTGCGGGCCGAGCGGGGGGTGCCTCGATCCGTGCAAGCCGCACGGCGAGTTCGGCGAGATCTGCGACGACCCGGCGGCCACCTGCGTCAACCACGTCTGCGTGACCAACCCCTGCGACACGCTCACGTGCAAGCCGGGCTTCCTCTGCGAGGAGGGCATGGCGGGCAACCCGCCCGTCGCGGTGGGCAACTGCGTGGAGCAGGCATGCTCGAACGTGTGCTGCGGGCCGGGGCAGATCTGCTCCGCCGGGGCATGCGTGGCGGACAACTGCGGGGCCGGGTGCCCGAACGGGCAAGCATGCGCGGGCGGCAACTGCGTGGACGCGTGCTCGGTGCTGACCTGCGTGGCGCCGCTCGTGTGCGTGGCCGGCGTGTGCGAGGACCCGTGCAAGGCCGATCCGGCGTCGTGCGGCGGCGCGGGCGGTGGGTTCGGGGTCGGGGGCGGCGGCGGGTTCTTCCCGGGCACCGGCGGCGCCGGGGGAGGCGGCGGATCCAGTGGGACCGGAGGCGCGACCGGGACGAGCGGCACCACGTCGAGCTCGGGCGGCGCCTCGGGGAGCTCGGGTGGGTGCGGGTGCCGGGCCGGCGGGGACGATCCGGAGGCCGCCGGGGCGCTCGCGCTCACGCTCGCCGGGCTCTTGATCTCCAGGCGTAGGCGCGCGGCCTGAGGCGCGGCCCGAGCCGGATCGGCCGCTCCGCTTGACCCCCCCGGGAGAGGGCACTAACACGCGTCGCAACCTCACCTCTTGCCGGGAGTTTCACGATGGCGACCAAGATCGCAATCAACGGGTTCGGAAGGATCGGGCGTTGCATCGTCCGCGCGATGTACGAGCGAGGCGTCAAGGACCTCGAGCTCGTCGCCATCAACGACCTGACCGACGCGAAGACCCTCGCCCACCTCTTGCGCTACGACTCGATCCACCGCGAGTTCAAGGCGGGCGGCGCGGTCGGCCACGGTGAGAAGTCGATCACCATCGGCGACCACAAGGTCGAGGTGCTCGCGGTCAAGGACCCGAAGGAGCTGCCCTGGAAGGCGCTCGGCGTGGACGTGGTGCTCGAGTGCACCGGGCTCTTCACCGACAAGGAGAAGGCCTCGGCGCACTTCACCGCGGGCGCCAAGAAGGTGCTGATCAGCGCGCCCGCCAAGGGGCAAGACCTCACGGTGGTGATGGGCGTCAACGATCACCTCTACGACGCGTCGAAGCACAACCTGATCTCGAACGGCTCGTGCACGACCAACTGCCTCGCCCCGATCGCCAAGGTCATGCTCGAGAACTTCGGCATCGTGCGCGGGCTGATGACGACGGTGCACTCGTACACGAACGACCAGCACCTGCTCGACATCCCGCACCGCAAGGGCGATCTGCGCCGCGCCCGCGCCGCCGCCGTGAACATGATCCCCTCCTCCACCGGCGCCGCCAAGGCCCTCGCCGAGGTGATCCCGGAGCTCAAGGGCAAGTTCGACGGCCTCGCGATCCGCGTGCCGACCGTCGACGTGTCGCTCGTCGACCTGACCCTGGAGACGGAGCGCCCGCTCACCAAGGACGCGATCCACGCGGCGATGAAGAAGGCCGCGAACGAGGGGCAGATGGCGAACATCCTCGATTACACCGAGACCGAGCTCGTCTCCGGCGACTACATCGGCTGCCAGGCGTCGAGCACGTTCGACGCGACGATGACGCAGGTGCTCGGCGACCGGTTCGCCAAGATCTTCTCCTGGTACGACAACGAGATGGGCTTCTCCCACCGCATGGTGGACCTGTCGCTGCTCGTGTCGAAGAAGGGCATCTCGGCGTGAAGCTCACCGGCATCCGGTCGGTCGAGGACCTCGCGAAAGGTCCCGGCGGAGAGGGCTCGTCGCTGCACGGCAAGCGGGTCTTCATCCGGGTGGACTTCAACGTCCCCCTCGACAAGAAGACGGGCGCGATCACCGACGACGCGCGCATCCGCGAGGCCCTGCCGACGATCAAGCTCTGCGTCGACGCCGGCGCCAAGGTGATCCTCGCGTCGCACATGGGCCGGCCGAAGCCCGGCAAGCGCGAGCCCTCGCTCGAGGTGTGCGGGACGAAGCTCGCCGAGCTCACGGGCTACGAGGTGCTCCTGCCCGAGGACTGCATCGGGGACGCGCCGAAGAAGGTGATCCACGATCTGCGCACCGGGCAGGTGTGCCTGCTCGAGAACCTGCGCTTCCACGAGGAAGAAGAGAAGGACGACGACGGCTTCGCCCGCAAGCTCGCCGAGCTCTGCGACGTGTACGTCGACGACGCCTTCGGGTGCGTGCACCGGGCCCACGCCTCGGTGCACGCGCTTCCGCGCCTCGTGCGCGATCGCGCGGCGGGCTTCCTGCTGCTCCGCGAGCTGTCGGCGCTCTCCAAGGTGGTCGACCGGCCGCAGAAGCCCTACGTGGCCGTGCTCGGCGGCGCCAAGGTGTCCGACAAGATCGACGTGGTGGAGGCCCTGCTCAACGTGGTCGACACGCTCGCGATCGGCGGGGCGATGGCGAACACGTTCCTCGCCGCGCAAGGCAAGAAGATGGCGTCGAGCCGGGTGGAAGAAGACAAGCTCCCCCTGGCGCGCACCATCCTCGCCAAGGCGCGCGACAAGCACGTGGAGGTGCTCCTCCCGGTGGACGTGGTGGTGGCGAAGGGCCTCGACGCGACAAGCGGCGAGGTGGTCTCCGTCGGATCCATCCCCGAGGGGACGATGGCCCTCGACATCGGGCCGAAGAGCATCGAGCTGTTCGGCAAGGAGATCACCAAGGCCAAGACGGTGTTCTGGAACGGGCCGATGGGCCTGTTCGAGACCGCCGCCTTCTCCGCCGGGACGTTCGAGATCGCGAAGATCATGAGCCGTGCGCCCGGCTTCACGGTCGTCGGCGGCGGCGACAGCGCGGCCGCGGTGAAGCAGGCCGGCGAGGAGATCGCCCGCGGCTTTTCGCATATCTCGACCGGCGGCGGCGCCTCGCTCGAGCTGATCGAGGGCAAGAAGCTTCCGGGCGTCGAGGCGCTCCGGAGCGCGGAGGTCGCGGAATGAACCCGTCCCGCCGTCCGCTGATCGCGGGCAACTGGAAGATGAACGCCGGAGGCCAGGACGGTTGCGCCCTGGCCGATGGAGTCGCCAAGGCGAGCAAGGACGCCGATCGGGTGGACGTGATCATCGCGCCCCCCACGACGGTCCTCGCGGCCGCGGCCCATGTGCTCGACGAGGCCAAGAGCCGTGTGGAGATCGCCGCCCAGAACATGCACGCCGAGTCCTCCGGGGCCTTCACCGGGGAGATCTCCGGCGGCATGCTCCGCGAGTCCGGCGCGCGCTGGGTGATCCTCGGCCACAGCGAGCGGCGCCAGCTCTTCGGCGAGACCGACGAGATCGTCGCGCGCAAGGTGGCCTCCGCGATGAGCCAGGGCCTCCGGCCGATCGCCTGCGTGGGCGAGACGCTGGAGCAGCGCGAGGCCGGGACGACGCTCGAGGTCGTCGAGCGGCAGGTGAGCGCCGTGGTCGACGAGCTGAACAAGCAGCCGGGCTTCGGGGTGATCGCCTACGAGCCGGTCTGGGCCATCGGCACCGGCAAGGTGGCGAGCCCCGCCGACGCACAGGAGGTCCACGCGGCCATCCGCGCGCTGCTCGCCAAGACGAGCGACGATCTGGCCCAGGCGACCCGCATCCTCTATGGCGGGAGCGTGAAGGCCGACAACGCCGAGGGCCTGCTCGGCCAGGACGACATCGACGGGGCCCTGGTGGGCGGGGCCTCGCTCGACGCCGGCGGCTTCGGGAAGATCATCGACGCTGCCCAGCGGCTGGCCACGCCGGCCGATCAAGGCTAAGTACACCGCTCCCCCCGTTTTTTCCGGAAGTTACTGCGATGCTCCAGACCTTTCTCAATGTGATCCACGTGTTCGTTTGCCTGTTCCTGATCCTGGTGGTGCTGCTCCAGCAGGGGCGGGGCGGTGGGATGGGTGGGGCTCTGGGTGGGGCGACGGCGCAGGTGTTCGGTGGGCGGGGTGCCGGGAATTTCATGACGCGGCTCACGGCGATTTGCGCGACGGTGTTCATGATCACGAGCGTTTCGCTGGCGTATCTGGCTTCTTCCGGGGACCGGGAGCTCAGGAAGTTTGAAAATTCCCAGGGTAAATAGGTTTATTAGTCACCCCTACCCCCTACCCCCTTCACCCTCTCCAGGGTGAAGGGGGTCTCGCCCACTCCCCCCGACCCCCTCGCCCGTCCGGGCGAGGGGGCCAACGACCACCCCCTGCCCCCTCCTTCCAGGAGGGGGTTTGCGTTTGGATGGGTTATGAGGAGCTTCTTTGTTGGGAAGAAGGGGGGGCTCCCGCTGGTGGGGGTGCTTTTGCTCAAGGTGCTCGTGGGGGTGGGGGTGCTTTGGGGCGGGTTTCGAGCGGTAAGTGATGATGATTTTGCGCGGGTGGTGATTGCGGAGCGGTGGGTGCACGAGGTTCGGCTCGATCCGAGTGGGACGAGTTGGTTGCCGGTGCCGTTTTGGGTGAATGGGGTGGGGATGGCGGTTTTGGGGAGGGGGGTTGGGGCGGCGCGGGTTGTTGCGCTCTTGCTCGGGGTTCTGGCGGTTTGGATGGTGGTGAAGGGGGCGCGGTGGATGGGTGGGCGGGAGAGGGCGGCGTTGCTCGGGGGGTGGTGGCGGCGGTTTTTCCTTGGAGTGTTTGGCTTGGGGTGGCGATGGTGCCGGAGCTTCCGACGGCGGGGTTGGCCGTGCTGGGGCTCGGGGCGCTGGTGAGCACGGAGGAGGTGGGGAGGAGGCGGATCTGGGGTGGGGTCGCGCTGCTCTTGGCGGCGCTTTCGCGGTATGAGGTCTGGCCGATCGGGGTTGGGTTTGCTCTGATTTCGCTCTGGGATTTGCGGCGGTTTCCGGGGGAGAGGAGGGCGATCCTGGGGGGAGCGGTGCTGGCGGTGTTGGGGCCGGTGTTGTGGATGGTTTGGAATGCGCATGCGCACGGGGATGCGCTGCATTTTCTGGCGCGGGTGACGGCGTATCGGCGGGCGCTCGGGGGGAATGAGCTCGGGGTGGGGGCGCGGCTCTGGGCGTATCCGCAGGCGTTCGTGCGGGAGGAGCCGGAGCTTCTGGCGGTGGTCGGGGTGGGGGTGATGGCGGCGGTGGGGCTGGATCGAAAGGCTTTGCGGGAGGCGGGGCGGAGGCTCGTGCGGCCCTGGGGGCTGTTCCTGGTGCAGGTGGCGGTGCTCTCGGTGTCGATGGTGAAGGATGGGGCGCCGACGCATCATCCGGAGCGGGCGTTGCTCGTGGGGTTTTTGCTGGCGGCGATCACGGCTGGGGAGCTTCTGGAGATGGGGCTCGCGCAGCGCGGGGTGCGGCGGATTGCGGTGGTGGTCGGGGTGCTCGGGGTGGTCGCGCTCGTGGCGGTCGGGGTGCGGTCGGGGCCGCGGAATGAAGGGTTCTTGCCGCGGGTGGAGGAGACGGCGATCGGGCAGGCGGCACAGGGGGTGGTGCCGCGTGGGGAGCGGGTGCTCCTGGAGGTGACGGATTATGGGTTTCTGGCGGTGACGGCGGCGTTCGGGAGGCCGGAGGATGTGGTGGAGGATCGGTCGATCGATCCGAGGGATCCGGTGAAGGGGTCGAGCTTTGGGGAGGCGGGATCGCTCGGGGAGCGAGTACGCTCCGCGGGTGTGTCGTTCGTGATTGGAAGGAAGAGCGCGGTGATGGAGCAGGTGCTCGGCGCGCCGGTGGCCGAGGCCGGGAGCTTCGGGTTGTTTCGGGCGCAGGCAGGGTCCGGGGGAGCGCGATGAGCGAAGCGAGCGCGAGAAGCGAAGCGAGCGCGAGAAGCGAAGCGAGCGCGACGTTCGTGCATCCTTCGGCGTTCGTCGATGGGCCCGCGGTGATCGGCGAGGGGACGCAGATCTGGCACTTCTGTCATGTCATGGCGGGCGCGACGATCGGGCGGTCGTGTGTGCTCGGGCAGAATGTGTTCGTGGCGGCGAAGGTGGTGGTCGGGGATGGGGTGCGGATCCAGAACAACGTGTCGCTCTACGAGGGGACGGTGATCGAGGATGAGGTGTTCCTCGGGCCCTCGGCGGTGCTGACGAACATCGAGAATCCGCGGGCTGCCATCCGGCGGCGGCACATGTTCTCGCCGACGGTGATCCGGCGGGGCGCGACGATCGGCGCCAACGCGACCATCGTGTGCGGTGTGACGATCGGGCGGCATGCGTTCGTCGGGGCGGGCGCGGTGGTGACGCGGGATGTGCCGGATTATGCGTTGATCACGGGCGTTCCCGGCAGGCAGCGGGGGTGGATGAGCCGGCATGGGCAGCGGCTTCGACCGCGGAACAAGGGCGAACGGGAGATCTTGATCTGCCCGGAGAGCGGGCTGCGGTACGAGCTCGCGGGAGGGATGTTGCGCTGTCTGGATCTCGATGAGGATGCGCCGCTCCCTGTCGATCAGCGCGAGGGAAAGGTGCGCTATCGCGCGCTCGCGGTGAAGGAGGGCGCGTGAGCGTGATGCGGGTGCCCTTCTTCGATCGGCGGCGCGGGGACGCGGCGATCGAGGGTGAGCTGACCGAGGCGTTTTTGCGGGTCGTGCGGTCGGGGCAGTTCATCCTCGGGCAGGAGGTGGAGCGCTTCGAGCAGGCGGCGGGCGCGGCGCTCGGGGTGCCGCATGCGCTGGGCGTCTCCTCGGGGACGGATGCGCTGCTCGTGGCGCTCATGACGCTCGGGGTGGGGCGCGGGGATGAGGTGATTTGCCCTGCGTATACCTTCTTCGCGACGGCGGGGTCGATCGCGCGGCTCGGGGCGAGGCCGGTGTTCTGTGACATCGATCCGCGCACGTACCAGATCGATCCGGGCTCGGTGGCGGCGCATGTCGGGCCGCGCACGAAGGCGATCGTGGCGGTGCATCTGTTCGGGCAGTGCGCGGATCTCGAGGCGCTCTCGGCGCTCGGGGACTGGCCGATGATCGAGGACGCGGCGCAGGCCTTCGGGGCGAGGCTTTCGGATGGGCAGATGGCCGGGTCGGCGGGCGCGTTCGGATGCTTCTCGTTCTTCCCGACGAAGAACCTCGCGGGCTTCGGCGACGGCGGGCTGGTGACGACCAGGAGCCCGGTGCTGCTGGAGACGGCGCGGGCGATCCGGTCGCACGGGGCGCGGGTGAAGCACCAGCATGGGCGGGTGGGGGGCAATTTCCGGCTCGACGCGCTCCAGGCGGCGCTGCTCTCGGTGAAGCTCGGGCGCGTGGAGGAGGGGATCCGCCGGCGGATCGCGCATGCGGAGGCCTATGGGCGGGGGCTCGGGCAGGCGGGGCTCGGCGAGCACCTGGCCCTGCCGGCGGCGACGGGGGCGCGGGCGACGTTCAACCAGTACGTGATCCGGGTCCATGGGCCGGGCCGGCGCGACGCGCTGCGGGCGTTCCTGGCCGAGCATGGAGTGGGGACGGAGATCTATTATCCGGTGCCGCTCCACCGGCAGGCATGCTTCGCGGATCTGGGCCAGGGGGAGGGCAGCTTGCCGGCCTCCGAGGCCGCCGCCCGGGAGACGCTGGCGCTGCCCATCTTCCCGGAGCTGACCCCGGCGGAGCTCGATTTCGTGATCGATCGGATCGCCGGGTTCTTCCGCGCGCCGGGCGAGCGCTGATTCACGGAATGTTCGGGGGCTCGCGAGCAACGATCCGGGGCTAGACTGGGACGGAGCGCAGGACGATTGCCGGAGCACGAGGACGACGAGATGCCGAGGGGCGGCGAGCACGCTGCCCTGACCGAGGGAGCCGCCCCGCGGAGGCGCCGCTCCCGGGGCCGTTCTCCATCGGAGGACGCGGGGCACCACGATCCCTGGCCGCAGCGGGCGAGGCAGGCTTCCCCCGTGCTGCTTACCCTGGCCGTGGTGGGCTCGGTGCTCGCGGTGGGCTCGGTGCACACCAGCGTGCTGCTGATCGTGGCCCTCGCGGTGCTCGGATCGCTCGCGCTCGAGGTGTACGCGGGCCTCTCCTCGCCGCGCGGATCGCGGGTGCGGCTCTCGCTGCCGGTCGCGGTGCTGGGCGGGCTCGCGCTCTTCTGCCTGCTCCAGGCCGTGCCGATCCCCTTCGCGGCGCTGCGCGCGATCGCCCCGGCCAACGCCGATGTCTGGGCGCGCGCGCTCCTGCCCTTCGGCGAGACCGAGCCTCCCCGGTTCGCGACGATCTCCCTCGATCCAGGCGCGTCGCTGATCGAGGCGCTCCGCTGGGCCACGTACGCCGCGGTCTTCGCATGCGCGTCGAGCATCTCCGCCCGCCGCAGCGCCTCGTTCGGGAGCATGGTCGTCTTCGGCAGCGCGGTCGCCGCGGCGCTCGGGACGATCGGGCATGGCCTCGCCGGGGCCACCAGGGTCTTCGGCCTCTACCAGCCGACGTTCCCGACGTCGTCGTGGCACATCGGCCCGCTGCTCAACCCCAACAACCTGGCGGGCTACCTCAACCTGGGCGCGCTCTCGGGGCTCGGGCTGATGCTCACCCGGCGGCCGCCCTGGCCGCGGTGGCTCGTGGGCGTGGGCGTGATGCTCCTCGTGGGGGTCGAGGTCACCTCGGCGTCCCGCGGCGGCCTGCTGGCGCTGCTCCTCGGCGTGCTGGTGATGGCCCTGATCCACCTGCGCGATCAGCGCTCGAAGCAGGCCTCTCTCGATATGCGCACGGTGGGGCTGCTCGGGCTCGTGCTGATCGGCGGCGTGGCGCTGGCGCTCCTCGGCAGCACGGGTGCGCTCGTCGCCGAGCTCTACGACAAGAACCTCTCCAAGCTCGAGATGATCCTCTGGGCGAGGCCGCTCGTCCGCGATCACCCGATCTTCGGCATCGGGCGCGGCGCGTTCGAGAGCGTGTTCCCCGCGTACCGCGCGACCGCCGGCGGCAGCGTCTACACGCACATGGAGAACTTCGTGGCCCAGTGGGCCGCGGAGTGGGGCCTGCCGGTCACGGTCCTCGCGATCGGCGCGCTCGGCTGGGCGTTCAGGCCGTGGCGCCTCGGCGTCACGCGCAGCGCCATGGCTGCAGGCGCGTGGGTGGGCGTGGCGGTGGTGCTCTTCCAGAACCTGGTCGATCTGGCGCTGGAGGTCCCCGGCGTGTGCATCGCGCTGGCCATGGCGCTCGGCTCGCTCTGGGGCGATGGGCGGCGCCGCGGCGAGCCGAGGTACCGCACGCGCGAGGTGGCTCCGTCGCCGGGCCGGGCCGCGCTCGGGGCGATCGCATGCGCGGTCATGGGCCTCGGGCTGATCGCGCTCGCCGATCGGCACCGCGGCGGCGAGATCACCGCCGATCGGCTCTCGATCAAGCACCGCTACGAGGCGCTCGGCGCCGACGTGACGGCCGAGGCGGGCGCCTTCCGCGCCGCGCTGCGGGGCGCGATGCAGCGGCACCCGGCCGAGCCGTACTTCCCGCTGATGGGCGCGCTCGTCACCATGCGCGCCCACGATCAGAGCCCGATGCCGTGGCTCCAGCACACGCTCGAGCGCGGGCAGGTGAACGGCCGCGCGCACCTGCTGCTCGGCGAGCACCTCTTCTCGCGCGGCGCCCTGAAGCAGGCGCTCTTCGAGATGCGCCTCGCCGTGGAGAGCGAGCCCGGGCTGGCGGGCGCGGCCGCGATCCGGGTCAGCCGGTGGACGAAGCGCTTCGACGAGCTGCTCGGCGCCGTGCCCGAGGGCGCGGCCGGCGCGCCGATGCTCGATCAGCTCGCGGCGAGCCTCGGCGCGCCCGGCGAGGCGGCGCTGGCGATGCAGTGCAACCGCGAGGTCATCGCGCGCGATCCGACCCAGATCGGGGCCCGCTACCGCGAAGGCGATCTGCTCCTCCGCGCGCTCGAAGGCGAGGGCGCGCCCGGGCTCTGCCCCGACCGCGAGGCCTGCGCGCGCGAGATCACCGCGCAGGCCGACGCCATCGCGCAGACCAGGCCCGACGCCACGACGGCGCCCTTGCTCCGCGCGCGGTTGCTCGTGGTCGGCGGGCAAATCGAGCAGGCGACGGCGCTGCTGGAGGCCGAGTGCACCAAGGTGAGCGATCGCGTCTCGTGCCTGCGCGCGCGCCTCCTCACCGCGCAGAAGCTCCCGGGCCCGGCCCGCTTCAACACCGCGGCCAAGGACCTCATCGGCGCCGCCTGCACCACGCCCCAGGCATGCGCGGAGACGGCCTCGTGGATCGGCGATCTGCGGACGAGCCGCGGAGAGACGGGCCTCGCGCTCGAGATGTACGAGCGCGCCGCGCGGGTCGAGCCGACCGAGGCGCGGTGGACCGTGCTGGCCGACGCCGCGAGCCGCGCCGGAGCCCACGCCCGGGCCGTCGAGGCGCTCCAGCGCATTGCAATCCGCCATGGTCACGACCCCGAGCTGGCCCGCCGGATCGAGGAAGAGCGATCGCGCGCGGCCAACGGCCTCATCAATCGCTGAGCACGCCGTTGCATTCTGCGAACGAGCGTCGCTTCCGCGTCGCTCGCGCGTCGATTGAATGACCCGCGGCCGCTCCGCACCGAAGCGAGATCGCGTGAAGCATCGCTCCGGCGCCGCGCCCCGGCGGCGCCGCCCGTGCTACGGTGGCCGCGCTCCAGCGGCCGGCGCACGGGACATGGGCGCGGCTCGGGGCGCGACGATCGCGCCTCCTCCGGGGCGCAGCGCGCGGCCTCTCCCTCCCAAGGACTTCTCCTCGCCCGTTCATGAAGAAGCTGGCCGTCGTCACCTCGCACCCGATCCAGTACAACGCGCCGTGGTTCCGCCACCTCGCCGCCCGGGGTGACCTCGATCTCCGCGTCTTCTACCTGTGGGACTTCGGGGTGGAGAAGCGCTTCGATCCCGGCTTCGGCCGCGAGGTGCTGTGGGACGTGCCGCTGCTCGGCGGCTACGCGCACGAGATCGTGCCGAACACGAGCCCCGACCCGGGGACGCACCATTTCACGGGCTTGCGGAACCCCACGCTCGGCGCGCGCGTCGCCGCCTTCGACCCCGACGCGGTCCTTCTTTTGACCTACAACTATCTCAGCACCCACCGCTTCCTCTGGACATGGGACCGGCGGCGCGCCCCGCTCCTCTTCCGCGGCGACTCGCACCGCCTCGACCCCGCGCGCCGCGCCGAGCCGCTGCGCCGCGCCTTCATCGCGCTCACGCTCTCCCGCTTCGACGGCTTCCTCTACGTCGGCGAGGCCAACCGCCGCTACTTCCGCTACCACGGCGTGCCGGACGACAAGCTCTTCTTCGCCCCGCACGCCGTCGACAACGATCGCTTCTCCGCCGCGGGCGCCCGCGCCGCGGACGACGCGCTCGCCTTCCGCCGGGAGCAGGGCATCCCGGACGATCACGCGGTGGTGCTCTTCGCCGGCAAGCTCGTCGAGAAGAAGCGCCCGCAGGATCTGCTCGCGGCGTTCCTCGACGCGCGGCCGGAGAAGGCCACGCTCCTCTTCGTCGGGAGCGGCCCGCTCGAGGCCGCGCTGCGCGCCCGGGCCGAGGGGCATGCGAGCGTCCGCTTCGCGCCCTTCCAGAACCAGAGCCAGATGCCCCGCACGCTCGTCGCCGGCGATCTCGTGGCGCTCGTGAGCGACGTGCAGGAGACCTGGGGCCTGATCATCAACGAGGCCATGGCCGTGGGCCGCGCGGTGCTCGTGAGCGATCACGTGGGCTGCGCGGAGGACCTCGTGCGGCCCGGCGAGAACGGGCTCGTCGTCCCGGCGCGCGATGTCCCCGCGCTCTCCCGCGCGCTCCGCGAGGCGCTCGCGGACAGGGCGAGGCTCACCCGCTGGGGCGAGGCCGGCCGCGCGATCGTGGCCCGTTACGGGTACGCGCAGACGACCGAGGGCCTCACCCGGGCGCTCGGGCACCTCGAGCGGGCGAGGAGACAGCGGCGGCGTCCGGTGGAGCAGGCGCCGCAGCGAGGGGTAGGATCGTGAAGACACGAAAGAACGCGCGGGCGCTCCTGCTCCTGCCGGGCGCCTTCTGCCCGGCCGGCGGGCTGGAGATGTACGATCGGCTGATCATCAAGGGCGTGCAGGAGGTCATGCGCGAGCGCGAGGGCGTGTGCGAGACGCTCGTGCTGCTCGACAAGGACGAGCACATCGACGCGCGCTACATCGACCCGGATCAGCCGCGCCCCCTCACCTTCGCCGCCTCGCGCCCGCGCTTCGCCGCCGGCGCCGTCGCGCGCGCCCTCGCGCACCGGCCGGACCTGATCGTCTTCGGCCACGTGAACTTCTCGAGCCTCGGCCTCGCCCTGCGCGCCGTCCGCCCATCGGCCCAGCAGTGGTATTTGGTCTACGGGATCGACGTGTGGCACCGGATCAGCGCGCCGCAGCGGGCGGCGACGCGCACCGCCGAGAAGATCCTCTCGATCAGCGACTACACGCGGAGCGAGCTCGTCCGCCACAACGGGGTCGACCGCGCCAAGGTCGGGCTGCTCCCCTGCGCGCTCGACCCCTTCTGGTCGGCCGATTTCATGCGCCTCGCCGAGGGCGCGCCCCTCACCTCGTTGCAGCGCCCGCTCCTGCTCACCGTCGCGCGCCTCGCCGAGACGGAGCGCTACAAGGGCGTCGATCAGGTGATCCGCGCGCTGCCGATCATCGCCCGCGACATCCCCGACGTGCGCTACGCGGTGGTCGGCACCGGCGGCGATCGCCCCCGGCTCGAGGCCCTGGCCCGCGAGCTCGGCGTGGCCGATCGGGTCGAGTTCCGCGGCCGCGTCTCGGCCGAGGCCCTGGCCCACGCGTACGCCGAGTGCGCGCTCTTCGTGATGCCGAGCGCCAAGGAGGGCTTCGGCATCGTGTTTCTGGAGGCCGCGCTCTTCGGCAAGCCCTCGATCGCCGGCAACCACGGGGGCTCGCCCGAGGTCGTGGAGGACGGCGTGACCGGTCGTCTCGTGACGTACGACGACGTGCCCGGCTTCGCCAAGGTCGCGACCGAGATGCTCGGCGATCCGCGCCGCCTCCGCGACATGGGCCAGGCCGCCCTCGACCGCCTGAACGCCCGCTTCACCTACCCGATCTTCCTCCGCACCCTCCGCGACCACATTCGCGAAGCCCTCGATCGCTAGCGATCCACTGGACAGCGCAACGACGCACGACAATCCGTTGCCGTTGCCGTCGCCGTTGCCGTTGCCGATCCGGCAGCTTCGCCCGCGCGGTTGAACGCCGCTCCGTCCCCGCGCTACCAACCTCATGCGCCCCGCCTTGGCGTGGCGAGCCACGGGTGCTAGCTTCGCCCGTCATTTCGCGGCTCCTCGCCGCTGGGCGAGCCTCGGTCGCGTAGGTTTTTTTCATCCTCCTTTTCATCTCCCGGCCCCCGACGACGGGCGCGCCGGAACCTTCCATCCCATGAAGAGAGCGCTGATCACGGGCATCACCGGGCAAGACGGCTCCTACCTGGCCGAGCTGTTGCTCGAAAAAGGGTACGAGGTCCACGGCATCGTCCGGCGAAGTAGCTCGTTCAACACCGAGCGGCTCGACCACATCTACCGCGACCCGCACGAGCAGAACGTGCGCCTCCGCCTGCACTACGGCGACCTGAACGACGCCTCCTCGGTCCAGAGCATCGTCGCCGAGGTCCGCCCCGACGAGCTCTACAACCTCGGCGCCCAGAGCCATGTGCGCGTGTCGTTCGACATCCCCGAGTACACCGGCGAGGTGACGGCCCTCGGCGCCCTGCGCGTGCTCGAGGCCGCCCGGCGCCTCGACAACGGCTGCAAGTTCTACCAGGCGAGCTCGAGCGAGCTCTACGGCAAGGTGGTCGAGACGCCCCAGCGCGAGACGACGCCCTTCCACCCGCGGAGCCCCTACGCCGCGGCCAAGGCCTACGCGTTCTACGTGACCCAGAACTACCGCGAGGCCTACGGGATGTACGCCTGCAACGGCATCCTCTTCAACCACGAGAGCGAGCGCCGCGGCGAGACGTTCGTGAGCCGCAAGATCACCCGCGCCGTCGGGCGCATCAAGCACGGCCTCCAGAAGGAGCTCTACCTCGGCAACCTCGACGCGAAGCGCGACTGGGGGCACGCGGCCGACTACGTCGAGGCCATGTGGCTGATGCTCCAGCAGGACGCGGCGGACGACTTCGTGGTCGGCACCGGAGAGACCCACTCGGTGCGCGAGTTCCTCGATCTCGCCTTCGGCCGCGTGGGCCTCGACTGGCACGATCACGTGAAGATCGACGAGCGGTATTTCCGGCCGGCCGAGGTCGATCTCCTGCTCTCGGACCCGAGCAAGGCCCGGACGAAGCTCGGGTGGGTCCCGAAGATCGGCTTCCCCGAGCTCGTCGCGCGCATGGTCGACGCCGACCTCGCGCTCGCCGCCCGCGAGAAGCGGGCGCAGGGCTGAGCGGCGAGCAACCGGAGAGGCCTGGAAGGAGCGACGGAGCGACCCGTGTGCGGCATCTACGGATACGTCGGACCGGACGCGGCGCTCGCCACCCCCGACGCGCTGGAGAAGGCCATCGCCGCCCTCTGGCACCGCGGCCCCGATGACCGCGGCACCTTCCACGCGCTCTCCGCGGGGCGCGGCCCAAGCGCGTCAGGCGCGCTCGTCGTCGGCCTCGCCCACACGCGCCTCTCGATCATCGATCTGTCCGCGGCCGGCCACCAGCCGATGACCACGGAGGATGGGCGATACACGATCGTCTACAACGGGGAGATCTACAATCACGCGGCGATCCGCGGGGAGCTGTCGTCCCTCGGCTGCCGCTTCCACTCGAGCTCCGACACCGAGGTCCTGCTCCAGGCCTACGCGCGCTGGGGCAAGGGGTGCCTCGCGCGGCTCCGCGGTATGTTCGCGTTCGCGGTGTGGGACGCCGTGGAACAACGTCTCTTCCTCGCGCGCGATCGGCTCGGGATCAAGCCGCTCTACTACGTCGCGCGGGGCCGCGGCCTCGCCTTCGCCTCGGAGATCCGCGCGCTGCTCGCGGTCGGCGCGGCCGAGCGCAAGCTCTCGCCCGCGGCCGTGGGCAGCTACTTCGCGTTCGGCGCGGTCTCGGGCCCGAGCACGATCCTCGACGGTGTGCACGGCCTCCCGCCCGGCCACACGCTGGAGCTCGACGCCGCAGGGAAGGTGACGATCGAGCGCTACTGGCAGCTCCCGCTCGAGCCCTCGCCCCGCGCGACCTTCGCCGACGAGGTGCGGCAGATCCAGCCGATCTTGCAGGAGTCGGTGCGCCTGCGCCTCATCGCCGACGTGCCCGTCGGCATCTTCCTCTCGGGCGGGATCGACAGCTCGGTGCTCGCGGCCCTCGCCAGCCAGCCCGGGGGCGCGCCGGTGCACACCTTCACGGTGACCTTCGACGAGGCCCGCTTCAGCGAGGCGCCCTTCGCCGCCGAGGTGGCCCGCCTCTACCGCTGCCATCACCAGCAGGTCCACCTCTCGGCCTCCCGCGCCGCGAGCGAGATCGGCGAGGCCGTCGCCGCCCTCGATCAGCCCTCGTCGGACGGCGTGAACACCTACTTCGTCTCCAAGGCCGCCCGCGAGGCCGGGCTCTCCGTGGCCCTCTCCGGCCTCGGGGGCGACGAGCTCTTCGCCGGCTACGGCTTCTTCCGCCAGTTCGGCCGCTCGCTCGACCTGCTCCGCAAGACGCGCTCGATCTCGGGCCTTTTGCGCGCGGGCCTCGGCCGCTTCTCCTCGTCCCCGAGCGCGCCGACCACGCTGCGCAAGCTCTCGGCCCTGCTCCTCTCCTCGGGCCGCGCCGATCAGGTGTACGCCGTCTTCCGCGCGATGTTCACCGACGAGGAGCGCGGCAAGCTCCTCGACCCGGATTTCCTCGCCCAGGCCGGCTCCGTCCCGGTGAACGTGCCCGACCACCTGATCGACCTCGTGGAGCGGGGGACGATCGACCCGATCAACGCGCTCTCCGCGCTCGAGCTCGGCAACTACATCCGCAACACGCTCCTGCGCGACTGCGACGTGATGAGCATGGCGCACGCGCTGGAGGTCCGCGTCCCGCTGCTCGATCACGTCCTCGTCGAGAAGGTCCTGCGCGTCCCCGGGCCGCTCAAGCTGAGCGCGTCGGGCAACAAGCCCCTGCTCACCGCGGCCGTGCCGGGGCTGCCCCGGAGCGCGATCGACCGGAGCAAGATGGGCTTCACCCTCCCCTTCGACGACTGGTTCCGCGGGCCGCTCCGCCCCTGGATCGAGGGGATGCTGCTCGACGGCGCCGTCCGTCGCCTCGGCTTCTTCCGCCCCGACGCCGTGGAGCGCGCCTGGAAGGCCTTCCTCCACGGCGAGCGCTACATGTCCCACACCCGGATCTGGGCCATCGCCGCCCTGGCCGGATGGTGCCAGAACCACCGCGTCGGTTGAACGACGGGCCCCGCCCCCGCAACTCCAGTACGATCGCTCCGATGGCCGCCCTCGACCGCCCGCTCCAGCGCCCCAGGCCGCGCCCGCTCGCGGCGAGGCTCGCGCAGGCCGGCGCCACCGCGACGGGCGCCTCGGCGGAGCCCCGGGAGCGCTGGCTGGCGGCGCTCTCGCCGATCCTCACCGTGGCCGCGGTGTTCCTGGTCGTGGCCCACACCGTCTTCGCCCGTGCGGCGTTCGAGCCGCTCTCCCGCTTCCTGCTCGCGGTCCCCGGCCTCTTCCTGCTCGCCGAGATCTACCGCTACGCGAACAACCCGGGCGATCGCGAGCTGCCGGTCAACGTCATCGGCCTGCTCTACTACTACATCGCCTTCAGCTTCCCCGCCTTCTTCGAGGTGGTCTTCTACGACGTGAACGGCCCCTTCTCGTTCACGTCCCGCGCCTACACCTACGCCGCCATGGCGGTCGCGCTCGGGGTGATGTTCCTCTACGCGGGGATGCGCCTCGGCGAGATCGTCGGCGTCCGCGCCCGCCCCGCGCTCGCGGCCCTCTCCCCGCCGATCGACCTCACCCCCTCGTTCGCCGGCGCTACCTACGCGTACAGCCTGCTCTGCGTCGGCCTGACGATGATCTTCGTCTCCGCGCCCACGCTCATCCCGGGCGAGATCGGCGTGTTCGTCAACCTCACCATCTCCTTCGATTTCGCCATCGGCCTCGTGCTGGCCAAGGCCGAGCACTTCCGCGGCCGGTGGTCGAAGTACACGGGGCTGTTCCTCCTCCTGCTCGGCGGCGTCGGCGGGATCATCCGCGGCGTGCTCGACCCGGCGATGCGCCTCGGCGTGGCCACCATCACCGGCCGCTGGGCCAACACCCGCAAGATCGCGGTGCGGTTGATCGCCGGCATCCTCGCGGTGTACGTGCTCTTCCAGCCGATCAAGCACGACTTCCGAGACGCGATCTGGCGTAACCGCGACGCCGCGCAGGTCAGCTACGCCGATCGCGTCGACGCCTGGGTCAACGCCTTCACCGGCTTCTGGACCCGCGACGACGTCCGGACCCAGGACGAGGCCGCGGACTCGACGATCGGCCGCCTGTCGGAGCTCGACGCGGTGATGCACGTGATGGACATGGTGCCCGTCCGGGTGCAGCCGCTCGAGGGCGCCGGCTGGATCAAGATCCTGACCGCGCCGATCCCCCGGATCATCTGGCGCGACAAGCCGACGACCTCGGCCCTGCTCGAGCAGCGCTACGCCGTGGTGTTCAAGCGCCAGACCGAGATGGGCGCCCGCGGCACCGCCATCCTCCTGCCGCTCCTCGTCGACGGGTACTGGAATTTCCAGTGGATCGGCGTCCCCGTCGCCTGCCTGCTCATGGGCTTCTGGATCGGCCTCTGCCAGAAGACCTTCGCCGGCGAGCACTGGGCCCTGCGCGCCATGGGCGTGGCCCACCTGGCGCGCCTCGTCGCGCAAGGCCCCGTCGGCGGCGTCTACTCCGGCATCTTCCAGCACGTGACGGGGCTCATCCTCGCCTCCTGGCTGGTGTATGGCATCGAGCGGCTGCTCTCCCGCCCGGGCCCCCCGAAGCCCCTCCCGCCCTCGCCGTTCGCCCTGGAGATGGCGGCGCGGCGCGAGGCGCGCGCCTCCGGGGGCAAGGTCACCCACTGAAAGGAACGTCCATGGGTCTCGGCGCATCGAGGAAGACGGCACTGGTCACGGGAGCGGCGGGCTTCGTCGGCTCGCACCTCTGCGATCGGCTGCTCGCCGAGGGCTACGAGGTCGTCGGCCTCGACAACCTGATGACCGGCGACCTCGGCAACCTGCTCTCCGCCGGCCGCGATCCACACTTCCACTTCACCCTCGCCGACGTGCGCGAGCCCATCCACGTCTACGCCGAGCTGGTCTTCAACCTGGCCTGCCCCGCGTCGCCCGTGCACTACCAGAGCGACCCCTACGCGACGCTCACCACGAGCGTGCTCGGCGCCCAGCGCGTGGTGGAGATGGCCCGCGGCCGGCGCTGCACCATCGTCCACGCCTCGACCTCCGAGGTGTACGGCGACCCGACGGTGCACCCGCAGCCCGAGAGCTACTGGGGCAACGTGAACCCGATCGGCGAGCGCGCCTGCTACGACGAGGGGAAGCGCTGCGCCGAGACCTTGCTGATGGACGCCCGCCGCCGCTGGTCCGTCGATGTCCGCATCGCCCGCATCTTCAACACCTACGGGCCGCGGATGGCCTTCTACGACGGCCGGGTGGTGTCGAACTTCATCGTGCAAGCCCTGAAAAAGCAGCCGTTGACGGTGTTCGGCAACGGTACACAGACGCGCTCCTTCTGCTACGTGGACGACCTCGTCGAGGGCCTCTGGCGCCTCTCCCGCCTCGACGCGCTCGACGGCCCGGTGAACCTCGGCAACCCCGGCGAGTTCACGATCCTGGAGCTCGCGACCATCGTGGGCGAGCTCGTCGGCGCCGAGGTGGTGCGCGAGCGCGCTCCGCTCCCGCCGGACGATCCGAAGCAGCGCAAGCCCGACATCACGCGCGCCCGCTCGCTGATCGATTTCGAGCCGAAGATCAGCCTGCGCGAGGGGCTGGTGCAGACGATCGCCGACTTCCGCGAGCGGCTCACCGGCGCGGCTTCGCGGGAGAGCAAGGGATAGGAACGGGGGCACCCATGGGGTCGAACCTGGAGCTGCTGCGCCACGCGGAGGCCCAGATCTTGTTGGGCCACCTTCACCCCGGGATGAAGGTGCTGGAGCTGGGAGGCGGCAACGGCTACCAGGCAAAGGTCCTCCACGATCACGGCTGCCAGGTCACCTCGCTCGATATCCCCGGGAGAGAGCGGCCCGAGGTGCAGTATTTCCCCGTGGAGGAGTACGACGGCCTTCATATCCCCTGTCCCGATGCGTCGTTCGACGCCGTCTTCTCTCAGAGGGCGTTGAAAAACCTCTCATGCTGCGAGTCGCCGCACCATGAGGCGGATCATCGCCACGTGAATCATCGTCTCGCTGGTCGCTGTGAGAAACTCGTAGTCCTTGCTCAATCGACGGTAGCGCCCCAGCCACCCGAAGGTGCGCTCGACGACCCACCGGCGCGGCAAGAGCTTGAAGCCCTTCAGGTCGTCGGTACGCTTGACGATCTCCAGCCGCAGCTTGGAGCGCGACGGAGCGAGGTCACCCACGCGAGCAGCGCTCCAGCGTACGCCGCGTCGGCCCAGATGAGGCGCATCCGGGCGAAGAAGGTGTGGGCGAGCCACTGAAGCACGAGCTTGGCGCCGTCGTGCGATCCTGGACGTTCGCCGGGTGGACGACGACAGCGATCAGCAGCCCGAGGGTGTCGACCAGGATGTGACGCTTGCGCCTGCTGATCTTTTTGCCTGCATCGTACCCGTGAGGCCCCCCTTTCCGTCGTCTTGACGGATTGGCTGTCCAGGATGCCGGCGCTCGGTTCGCGCGCGTCCCTCCGCCGCGGACGTCGCCTCGGAGGTGTTCATGAAGCGCGGACCCATGTGCCGTCCTTCCTCCACTTGCGGAAGTAGTGGTAGGCCGTGTCCCAGGGCGGAAGATCGTGCGGCATCATGCGCCAGGCGCAGCCGCTCCGCGTGACGTAGCAGATGGCGTTGAGGATCTCCCGCCGGGCGTACTCCTCGGGGCGGCCGCCCTTGCTCGTCCCCGATTTGCAGGGGGGAACCAGGGGCTCGAGGATCGCGTACTCGGCGTCGGTCAAGTCGGAGGGGTAGGGCTTGCGGGGCTGCATCCTCGACCTCTGCGCACGGGTCGGATCGCTGGGCCAAGTTTTTCAACACCCTCTCAGAGCGTGCTCGAGCACGTGCGCGATTTGCCAGCGCTGTTCAGCGATCTCCGCCGCGTCCTCCGCCCCGACGGCTTCATGGTGCACATCGTGCCAAGTCCAGTCTGGCGCTTCTGGACGAGCGCCGTGAGATATCCATATCTCGTTAAATACATGATGCGGGGGGGGACGAAGGCGATCCTCGCGGTTTGCTGCGAAAGACAGCCAGTTTCATGAGATCGTGGGTTATCGAGCCACCCCACGGCGAATATCCGAATGCCCTCGTCGAGCTGTATTATTTCCAGCGCCGCATATGGGTGCGTCTCTTTGATCGGCTCGGGTGGGACGTCTCCCTGGCCCATGGAAACGGTCTATTCTACACCGGGTATTCGACGTTTCCCGACATGACCGTGGACACGAGGAAGCGTCTCGCGAAAATCTTGGGATCGGCTTGCTTGGTGTTCGTGCTCCGGGCGAGGCCGTGAATGATTACCGGATCGCTGGCTTCCCAGGGAAGCCGCGCGCGGATCTGCACGGTCTATTTTTAACGCAAAGGCGCAAAGGCGCAAAGGCGCAAGAAGAAACGTAAGCCTTCACGACAACAGCGAATTCCTCTCCTTTGCTCTGGGAGAGGTCCGTCTCGACGGTGAAGTGGGAGTCTTGATCTCGTGCCAGGGCGGGCAGCCGGCGTCCGGAACGTCGAGGTCGCCGTCGCCGTTGGCCGCAGCGGGGAGATCGTCGTCTCGGCAGGAAGCGCCGAGGAGAAGGACGAGGACAGCGAGCAGCGCGAGCGGGAAGCGGGGCACCTTGCTCGGTAGGTGGGACATGGGGAGCGCCTCCAATTTCCCAAGGAGCGCGGAGGAGGTGCCCGGAGGATACTTCCCAACGTTTCACATTGTCAACGATCAGTCCTGTGCGAGAGGCTGGCGCGTCTGCCTGCGCCTCATTCTCGGCCCCCATCGCGCGGACCTTCAGGCGTCATCGATCCACCCCGGCAGCTCGATCTCCGACTCCCCGACCCCGAGCATATCCCGCTCGATCCGGTGCAAGTTTCGCACATAACGCGGCAGATCTTCGGCACGGGCATCGCCGCTGAACACGTCCACCGCGCTCCGGAAGCGCTCCACGAGCCGATCGTGCGGCACTTGGTCGCGATCGATCATCGCCTGCACGTCGCTCTGATCGTTGGCGGAGAACCGCTTCGTCTTACTCACCACGACATCGACGATGTCGAGCACCATCACTGCGAAGACCCGGAGCGAGCCATTCAGCGCGGGCAGCGGGTGCCAGCGTGGACCATGGGGTAAGAACGGTAAGCCGTTCGGCACCACGTCGAGATAGAGGCCATGGCGCAGATGGAGCGGTGATCCCTTGCCACCGAGCGCCAGGAGCCGCTCCTTGGTCTCCCCCGAAATACTCGCCGTCTCCAGGACATCCCCGTCGTTGGTCCCGCGGATGTAATCGGACTGGAGCATCAAGGCCGTCGAGCCGAGCACGCGCAGCTCGATTCTCGGGTCGCGCGTCCCGCCCCAGCGCTGATCGAAGGTACGGAAGAAGTCTTCAAGGTTCTCCATCGGCAGCTCGCAAGGCGTCGGTGAAATCGGCCGGCTGGAGATCGGTGATGATGCCCCAGCGCCTCGAGATCGCCGACGAGGCAGCCTCGACCTCTCGCTTGGTCCTCGCGCTGGTGATGGTGGGATCGAGCAAGTCGGGCGCCACGTCCGCGGGCGGTGGGTGCTGCTCGGCGTGGGCGTCGAGCAGCACCTCGGCGCGCCGGTAGCGCCGCGCGACCGCCCTGGACCGCGGCGCCGATAGCGCCTCCCGCACGGCCGCGCGGATGTTGTCGAGCAGCCAGCCCAGCCGGCGATCGAGCCCAGCCTCGGCGAAATCCGCGCGCAGCTTGCGGAGGTTCACGCGGTCGAGGTGGCACACGAGGACGGCCGCGAGCGCGGTGACGTGCCTCGGCGCGGGGGTGAGCAGAACCTCACGCACGACAGTCGGTACGTCGTCGAAGCGATCGTCGGGCGCCGTGTCCTCGGCGCGCTGGAGGTGCGTCGCGCCGAGCCGAATCAACGCGTTCTGGAGCGCGGCGCCCTCGTCGCGCGAAGGTGGGAGGAAGTGGCTCGCCGGGACGTTGAACAGGCGGAGCAGGAGGAGGAGCTGCTCGGCCGTGAACGAGCCGTCCCCCCGTTCGATCTCGCTGAGCCGCCCCTGCGAGAGCCCGAGCTGACCGGCCAGCGCTTGCTGGGTCAGACGGCGCTCCTGCCGGAGCGAGCGGACCCGCCCGGTGACGGATC
>JAXLYT010000046.1:0-92127 GCA_046351295.1 Byssovorax sp. | reverse complement strand
AGGTCTCGATCAACCTCTCGGACGCGGAGGGCGCGGTGCTCATCGCGGACTCGAACGGGCGCCTCGTCGAGGACATGCAGCCGATGACCTTGCTCGGTCTCTCGTGCGTCGCCGAGGACAAGGGGCAGCGTCGCCAGAACGGGTACAACGTCGCGGGCCGCACCGGCTTCGATTTCTACAGCGAGGAGCGCCTCGCCCGCGTCGCCTCGCAGGCGGTGGCGCGCACCACCATCCTCTTCGACGCCGTGCAGCCGCCGGCCGGGGAGATGCAGGTGGTGATGGCCGCGGGGGCGAGCGGCATCCTCTTGCACGAGGCGATCGGGCACGGGATGGAGGCCGATTTCAACCGCAAGGACGTCTCGATCTATGCGGACAAGATCGGAAAATCCATCGCGAAGGACCTGGTGACGATCATCGACGACGGCACCCGCGAGCACGACCGCGGGGCGATCAACGTCGATGACGAGGGCAACGTGGCCGAGAAGACGGTGCTCGTCGACAAGGGCGTCCTCGCGACGTACCTGCACGACGCGATCAGCGCGAAGCACTACAAGGTGAAGAGCACGGGCAGCGGCAGGCGCGAGTCGTACAAGTTCGCCCCGATGCCCCGCATGCGCTCGACGTACATGGCCAATGGGCCGCACACGAGAGAAGAGATCATCAAGAGCGTGAAGAGGGGCATTTACTGCGAGAACTTCACCAACGGTCAGGTGAAGATCGGCGCGGGAGATTTCACCTTCTACGTCAAGAATGGCCACCTCATCGAGGACGGCAAGCTCACCCGACCGATCACCGACGTGAACATCATCGGCAACGGGCCCAAGGTGCTCGAGCGGATCGACATGGTCGCCTCCGACCTCGCCTTCGACGAGGGCGGGTGGACATGCGGTAAGAACGGGCAGAGCGTGCCTGTGTCGCTCGGGATGCCGACGGTGCGGGTGTCGCAGATCACCGTGGGCGGGAGGGCGTCGTGAGCGCGCTGCTCGATCAGGCCCGGATGGTGGTGGCCCTCGCCAAGAAGAAGGGCGCGGGCGACGCGCGCGCCACGGCCACGCTGAGCCGCGAGGTCGAGGTGGTCTGGCGCGACGGGCGCGTCGAGAAGGTGAGCGAGGCGACGACACAGGGGGTGAGCGTCAACCTCTATGTCGACGGGCGTTATGGCTCCGTGATGACCTCGGATCTCCGCCCCGAGGCGCTCGAGCGCTTCCTCGAGGAGTCGATCGCCCTCACGCGCACCCTCGCGAAGGACCCGTATCGCGCCCTCCCCGACCCGAAGCGCTACGAGGGTCGGGCCAAGGTCGATCTCCAGATCGATGACCCCGCGTACGAGTCGGTGACCGCCGAGGTCCGGCGCAAGCGCGCGAAGGAGATGGAAGAGGGCGCCCGGAGCGCCTCCGGGGCGAGCGCGATCATCTCCGTGGAGGCCAACGTCTCGGACACGCGCACGCGGTCGGCGATGGTGAGCTCCAACGGGTTCGAGGGCGAGCGGTACGAGACCGAGCTCTGGCAAGACGCGAGCGTAACCTGCAAGGACAAGGACGGGCGCCGTCCCGAGGAGAGCGACGGCGCCGGCGAGCGCTTCTTCGCCTCGTTACCGCCCCCCGCCGAGACCGGAAAGAAGGCCGCCGAGCGCGCGATAGGCACCCTCGGCGCCGCCAAGATCAAGAGCGCCGTCGTGCCCCTCGTGATCGAGAACCGGGCCGGCGCGCGGATGATCCGCTCGCTCCTCGCCGCGATGACCGGCCGCGCCCTCCAGCAGAAGCAGTCGTTCCTCGAAGGCAAGCTCGGCAAGGCAGTGGCGAGCAAGCACCTGACGTTGATCGACGATCCGCTCCTTTTGCGCGGGCTCGCCTCCCGCCTCTACGACGGCGACGGCTTCGCCGCGCAGAAGCGGGTGATCTTCGACAAGGGGGTGCTCAAGACCTTCTTCATCGACGACTACTACGCTCGCAAGCTGAAGGTCGACCCGACCACCGGGGGCTCGACCAACCTGATCTTCGACGGCGGCAAGCACATGCTCGCCGAGCACCTCGCCGCCGTCAAAGAGGGCATCCTCGTCACCGGCTTCCTCGGCGGCAACTCGAACTCGACCACGGGCGATTTCTCCGCCGGCTTCCAGGGATACCGCATCACGGGCGGCAAGCAGGCCGAGCCGGTGGCCGAGATGAACCTCTCCGGAAACCTCATGACCTTCTTCGACCACCTGTCCGCGGTGGGCGCTGATCCGTGGCCCTACGCGGCCATCCGCACACCCACCCTGGTGTTCGACGGGGTGCAGGTGGCGGGGCTGTAGCGCCCTCTGCCAAAGTTCGGCCAGGGTTTCTGATCGAACGTTGGCGCCGCTTCGCGGTGGCTTCGCCCACACCCGCGCCCGCTCTGCGGTCGCTCCTCGTGCCGACCATGCACGGTCTATCCGTCGTAAAACTTCTGCTGGGAGGCACCGGTAACCCGTCCTCGTCGTTGGCCGACGAGCCCTTCGGGCTTCGTGAAGGAAGAGCACGCTGGTCGCATACGGTGGGTTGAAGCCCCACCGAAGCGGGCTAGTGTTGCGCGCAATTTCGGTGACAGGTCGCCGATACGCGCTGACACCGCTGGCACCCGCCGCTGCCCATCGAAGGGCAGACCTTCATGCACTCGTCGAGCGCTCGATCGCAGCCGCTCTCGCAGCATGCCGGCGTATCGCAGGGCTGGTCGCCGCCATGGGTGCCGGGCGTCGGGGCGGGAGCGCAGGCGGCCCGACGGCATCGCGCGCCGGCGCCGCACCGGACCGGCCGCTTGTCGACGATCTGCAAGCCGAGGCTCAGGACGTTGTGGTTCATCCCCCTGATCTTCACGCCGCTGTCCGGACAGACCGCGCGGCTACCATCATCGGTGCTGTAGCCGACGCGCACGATGTGGAGCTCGCCGTCGGCGCACGAGAAGTCGAACGGTCCGCTGCCCTTGCCCGAGAGGACATGCATGAGGTCGTCTTCGAAGCGGAACGTGATCGCCGCCCGTCCGTCCTGCGCGGGACAGGCGAGCGCTTCGTCGAGGAAGTCGAAGTGGTCCTCCATGAAGACCAGGGCATCGCGCGCCGTCTGGTCCCGACTCTCCCGCACGGAAGCCGTGCATTGGGTCGGATCGTTGATCGAGCACGTCGGGACGTTGTAGTCGCCCACGAACAAGGGGCGGAGGTACCGGTCGCGGTTGCTCAGCATGGGCCTGTCGAGCGCGAAGCTCGCGAGCGCGGCCATCTCGGCGGGCATGTCCTCGTTGCCCTTGGTGTGCATGACGAACATGGAGAAGGATCGCTGCTCGGGGTCCGCCAGATCGACGCGGAGCGCGTCTTCACCGTCCACCCTGAGGTGCTCGTTGGCGAGCGCCTTCCAGTGCGAGCCCACGATCAACGCAGGGCCGCCCCAGTGGGTGTCCTCGGGATTCGCCTCGATCAGATCGTAGTGGCGGCCGAAACGTTGCTCCAGCTCGTGGGCCAGGCACTGGCCGTTGTACACCGGGGCGAGCGGGTTGTTCTTGTCACCGGCTTCGCAGCTCTTGACCATGCTCGCCGAGAGCGCGACGACGATCTTGTCCGGATCGATCGCATCCGCGCGTATGAAATCGGCGAGCGCCCGCACGCCGTCCTGATCGACGACGTTATGCTTGGGATCGTTCTCGTGATGGTTCAGCCCCGTCGTGTAGAGCTGGAGATCGATGACGGCAGGCGTCCCCGATGTCCAGCACGCTCGGCTCTGGTAGCTCGGATGCGCGCAGCTTGGCGCGACCGGGGGTGGGGGCGGAGGCGGGGGCGGGGTCGAGCCCTTGTTGGCGCTCGAGCAAGCGGAGAGCGCACTCAGCACGACATACAGCGTCCTCGACAGCGCAGCGCGTCGGATCATCAGCGCATCGTAAGGGTGTGTCGGCGCCACAGGCAAGCCGCGTCGCGGGCCCGCGCGGAGTGGGCTCGCTGGAGGGTCTCCCGGCGGAGATGCTCCATGTCACCGGGCGACTTGCGCGAGCAGCACATGTCACGGCAGACGCTCCACCGTCCTTCCCGGGGTGACCTGCCTCTTGTCCTCCGGGAACGCGGCTGCGGTCCGAGGCAGCCGCCTCGCCCGCACCGGCCTCAAAAATCCACGACTCGGTCTTGGCGCCGCGGCCAATGATTCCCTAGCATCGGGCGTATGTCGTCTGTTCTTCGTGGCCACGTCCGGCCGCGCTCGCTGCGGCTCCTCGTGCGCGCGCTCTTCGGCGCCCTCTCCCTCGGCACGGTCGGCTTGGGCGCCTGCGGGAGCAACCCACCCCGCGGGTCGGATCGGCCGCGTTTCCCCGAGATCCCTTGCGCCGCTGCCATCGACATGGCCGGGCTGACGCCCGCCGAGGTCGCGGAGCTCAACGGGCGCAGGGTCTGTGATCCCGGCACAGGCGAATGCCGCGAGTGCGGACAGGGGAGCAACGTATGGACGTGCGTGACGGCGGATCGGGTCTGCTGCGGAATCAGCCGGCCGTGGGTGCCGATGGTCTGCGGGGCCGACCAGACCTGCGGGGTGAGCTGCGGATCATGCCTCTCGGCCGGGCAGATCTGCTGCGGTCACGCCCGCTGCGAGCAGGGCCAAAAGTGCTTCGCCGAGATAGGGACCTGCGGCGACCCGAGCTATCATGTGTGCGGCGAAGGGCGCCTCTGCGGGGACGAGCCCGTGAAAGACTCCGACGGCGACGGTGTCCTCGACCCGAAGGACAACTGCCCGAGGGCCCCGAACCTTTCTCAGTGCGACCTCGACGGCGACGGCGTCGGGGACGCCTGCGACACCGACCAGGACGGTGACTGCATCCCCGACGATCTGGACAACTGCCCGCTCTCGAAGGGCTGCGACCCTCCGCCCGCGGAGCTCTGCGCTCCCTGCGCGACGCCCACGCAGCTGATCGGGGCCTTCGAGAACGCCCTGCGCGCGTGCGCGCAACGCATCGTCGATACGGCCTGCTTCGCGGATGGCTGCCAGCTCGGGGGGCCGCTCGACCAGCTCGCGCGGGCAGCGCGCGCGCTCCCGCCCGCGGTCGCCGCCACTCTCCCCGTCAGTCCCCTCGGCGGTGGGAAGGTGAAGATCCGCTTCCAAGGCGGTCCTGCGCTCGGCGGCGCCGGTTGCGACGCCCTCCTCGGCGCTATCGGCGCGCAAGCCAGCAGCGCGAACGCGTTCCTCCGCGAGTGCCAGCGCAAGCGTGAGGCGGCCCGGCGTGCGTGCAACCCAACCGCCTGCCCACCTGCGCCCGCCTGCCGGGTATCGCCCTGAGTGGTTCTTTCACAATCTCTGAGCACATGTCGGAGCCGTGCAGCTCCATCCGGCTCGCTGCGCGCCTCCCGCGCGCGACGGAGAAGCTCCAACAACACACGCGGTGATTTCTCCATCGGCATCCATGGATACCGCATCACCGGCGGCAAGCAGGCCGAGCCGGTGGCCGAGATGAACCTCTCCGGAAACCTCATGACCTTCTTCGACCACCTGTCCGCCGTGGGCGCAGATCCGTGGCCCTACGCGGCCATCCGCACACCCACCCTGGTGTTCGACGGGGTGCAGGTGGCGGGCCTATGATCCATCAATCGAGACGGCCCATCACGGAGCGCTCGCTCCGCCCGCGTCGCTGACCCTCGACCGCAGCGCGTCGAGGGTCAGCACCTCACCGGCGAAGGGGTCGTTCACGTCGAGGAATCGCGGCAGGTTGAAGCCCTCCTCGGCGGTGACGATCGGCGGCCAGGGTGGGGGCGGCTTGCGATAGCGACCGTCGGCGCGGCGCATGTGCCGCCGATCGCTGGCGAAGGTGGCCGCGAGCTCGTCCGGCGGGACGAGGCGGAAGCAAGGCATCAGCTCTTCGGGCAAGGGGAGGGGGAAGCTCGCGCGCAGGTAATCCGCGGCGGGCAGCGGGAAGCCGAGGGTGGTGTCGAGATCCCAGATCTCCCATGGATCTTGGGCGAGGAGGATCACGTGGTAATCCCAGAGGATGGGCCGGCCCGGCCGGGGAGAGGCCTTTTGGCCCCACATGGCGAAGCCCCCCGAAGCGTTGCTGAGGAAGGCGGCGAAGCGCGGCCGGCCGGCGAAGATCGGCTCCTGGCAGAGGTGATAGACGTTCTCCTCGCAATAGAAGGGCTGATGCCGGAAGCTCTCGGGGGCCGGGGCCGCTCGGGCGCGCACCGGCAGAGCGTAGCATCTTGCCTCGCCGCGCGCGGGCCATGCTACCGGAGACGGGCCCATGTCCGCCGAGGCGATCCTCCCGCGCCGCGAAGCGACGATCCTCCTCGCCGCGCCCATCCTGCTCACGCTCGTGCACTTCCACGGGCAGAGCGCGGCCGTCGAGGCGCTCCTCGGGCCCCGTTACGCCCTCTACGGCTGGTTCGCCTCCACCTTCCTCCTC
The DNA here is from genome assembly GCA_046351295.1 of Byssovorax sp. GTDB lineage: Bacteria > Myxococcota_A > Polyangia > Polyangiales > Polyangiaceae > JAXLYT01. The sequence continues at coordinate 85,746 of JAXLYT010000046.1, read as the reverse complement.
CTCTTCGCGGCCCCCGCGCTCCTCGTCCGCCTCGTCCTCCGCGAGCCCCTCTCCTCCTTCGGCCTCTGCCTCGGCCAGCCCCGCGTCTGGGCCCGCGAGGCCGCCCTGCTCGGCCTGATCCTCATCCCCATCGCGATCGCGATCGCCCGCGGAACGAGCCTCGGCGCCGCGTACCCCGTCTATCGCCCCGTGCTCACCGAGCCCTGGCTCCTCGTCCCCTCCACCCTCGGCTGGGGCGTTTATTTCTTTGCGTGGGAGTTCTTCTTCCGCGGCTTTCTCCTCCTGGGCTTGAAGCAGCGCCTCGGCAACCTGAGCCTCTTCATCCAGCTCATCCCCTTCGTGATGGCCCATTATCCGAAATCGGAGCTGGAGGCGTTCGCGGCCGTGGGCGGAGGCCTCGTGTTCGGCGTCCTGGCCTTGCGCGGAGGCTCATTTCTCGGGGCGTTCTGCCTCCACTGGGCGCTGGCCACGGCCATCAACCTGGCCGGGATGATCTCTCATGGATAGAATCGCCGCCTGCTCCCGGCCATCTCCGCGAGCAGCGGTGAGGGGATAAAGCGGTCTCCCGCGCGTTGCGCGAAGCGCCGGAGACGCTTGTCGATCTCGGCTGGGCCGATATCGTCGACATAGCGGAAGGGGCCGCCGCGGAAGGGCGGGAAGCCGAGGCCGAGGACCGCGCCGACATCGCCCTCGCGCGGGCTCTCGGGGAGGCCTTCGCCGAGGCAACGGACGGCCTCGTTGACCATCCGGAGGGCGCAGCGCATCTGGATCTCCTCGGGGTAGAGAGTGCTCTTGGCGCTCGCGGCGGGCTCGGGCAGGGGCTCTGCGCCGCGCAGCGAAGAGGGAGCCTTGGTGAAGCCCCATGCGAGCAGGGCCTCGTCGATGGCGTCCGCGGGGATGCCCTCGGCGCCGAGGTGGTCCATCTCGTCGAGCAAGGGAGCGAGGATGCGCGCGAGGAACGAGCCGGGGCGATCGTCGAGCGCAGCGGCCATGCAATCGGGCTCTTTCTTGAGCGCGGTCTGGGCGAAGAAGAGCTCGATCAGGCGTTTGGCGACGCTCGATACGCACAGCTCGCCGGCGGCGCGCACCTCGGCCTCGGCGGAGGCTTCGAAGCCCTTGGCGGCCCAGGTTTCGAGGACGTGGAGGATCTTCTCGGGGGCGGGGTAGTGGCCGCGGGTCTTCTTCAGGAGCTCGGCGCGGGCCTCGCGGAAGACGAGGCGGCGGCCGAGCGGGTTTTGCTCCAGCGCGGCGCGGGTGAGGGCCTTCGTGATGGGCGTGGGCCGGCGGTGGAAGGGAGGCCCTCCGGCGGCGAGGCGGAGGGCCAGGGAGGCGGCCGCGTCTTCGAGGCGATCGCGCGGGACCACCGCGTCGGCGACGCCGAGGGCGAGGGCTTTTTCTGCGCGCATCGACTTGCCGCTGAGCCCGTGATCGAGCGCGGCGCGCATGCCGGCCTTCTCGGCGAGGCGTTGCAGGCCGTGGATGCCGGGGAGGAGGCCGAGCTTGACCTCGGGCAGGGAGAGCATCGTCTTCGGATCGTCGGAGAGCACGCGGCCCTGGCAGGCGAGCGCCACCTCGAAGCCGCCGCCGAGCGCGGCGCCGTGGACGGCGGCGACCACGGGCTTGCGCGAGGCGTACAGGCGCTGGATCGCGCGGTGGCCGGCGCGGCACATGGCCTCGGCCTCGGCCGAGGTGATAAGCCGCTGGATCAAGGCGAGGTCGGCCCCGGCGATGAACGCGTCGGGCTTGCCGGAGACCAGGATCACGGCCTCGACCCTCGGCTCGCCGGCGATCTCGTCGAGCATGCGGCCGAGCTCTTCGCCGAAGGTCGGGCGCAGGGTGTTCACCGCTTCGCCGGGGAGGTCGTAGGCCACCCGGACGACGCCGTCGGGGCGCGCAGTCCGGGTGAAGGCGGGCGGATCGTTTGAGCTCATACGATTTATCGGCGCGGGCTCAGCGCACCTTGATCACGATCTTGCCCCGCACGTGGTGCGTCTCGCTCAGGCGGTGGGCCTCGGCGATCTCGGCGAGCGGGAGCACCTTGTCGACGATGGGGCGGATCGTGCCGGCCTCGCAGAGCTTGGTGATCTCGCCGAGCTGCACGCCGTCGCAGCGCTTGATCACGTGGCGGCTCTTGATGCGCTTCTTGAGCCAGGGCAACAAAGTCAGGCGCAGGAAGGCGACGCCCAGGGACAACAGGCTCAGCAAAGACCCGTAGCGCTCGATGTGACGGCCTACGTCGAAGGTGATGTTCGCCATCCGACCGCCGCGCTTCAGCACGCGCACGTTGTCGTCGAAGGCCGCCTCGCCGAGCGAATCGAGCACCGCGTCGACCGGCTCGCACTGGTCGGCGAAGCTCCCCTTCGTGTAGTCGATCACCTCGTCGGCCCCGAGGTCGCGGAGGAAGTCAGCGTTGCGGGCGCTCGCGGTGGTGAGCACATGCGCGCCGAGGTGCTTTGCGAGCTGGACGGCGAAGCTCCCCACGCCGCCGGCGCCGGCGTGGATCAGCACCCGATCGCCCCTGTTCAGGCGGCATGCCTCGACGATGCACTGGTAGGCGGTGAGCCCGACGAGCGGGATCGACGCGGCCTCCTCATGGCTCAGGTTCTTTGGCTTCTTCGCCACCTCGCGCTCGTCGATGCACACGTACTCGGCGTAGCAGCCGGGGCGCCGGTGGATCGGGCTCGACCACACCTCGTCGCCCACCTCGAAGCGCGTGACGTCGCGACCCACCGCCGTGACGACCCCGGACACATCGAGGCCGAGGATCCAGGGCAGCTTGTAGCGCATGATGTTGCGCTGCGCGCCCATCCGCACCTTGTAGTCCACCGGGTTGACGGAGCTCGCGTGGACCTCGATCAGCACGTCGCGCGGACCGGGCGAGGGCTTGTCCACCTCCTCCACCCGGAGGACGTCCGGGCTGCCGTATTCGTGGATGCGCGCTGCGAGCATGAGGTGCCTCTCGGTCTGTCGGTCGGATCGTAGAACGTCGAACGACGAGGAGCAGTAAGGCAGGGCCCTCCCCGATTCCACTCGAAACCGTCCCTCTTGGCCACGCTCGCGCGCGGGGATAGGATCGCCGGATTATGGTCGATCAGGACGAGCCGACCCTCGACGCTCCGAACGCGCATGCCGTGCTGGTGATCGCCTGTCCCAGCGCCATCGCGGTGGCCTGCCAGCGCGCGGTCGATCCCCTCGGCGCGATCGTCCACCATGTTGAGGCAGTGCGCGACGCGGCGACCCTCGCGGCGCGCGTGCGGCCCCTCGTCCTCGTGATGCCCGAGTCGGTGTACGACTTCGACGAGAAGGAGTTCGAGCACCTCGCCCGCGACGTGGGCGGCGTGGTGATGACCTTGCCCGACGCCGGTCTCACGAAGAGCGAGCTGCGCAGCCGCCTCCTCGGCCACATGCACGAGGCCACGCGCAGGCGCGCCTGAGCGGGCTCCGGAGCGAACCACGCTTTGCGCCCGGCGCGGGACCTGCCAGGGTGCGGGACCGTGACGCGACCTCGCTTCCAAGCGGTGCTCTTCGACCTCGACGGCACGCTGATCGACTCGATCCGCCTCATCCTCGACAGCTTCCACCACACCTTCACGCGCTTCGGGATCCCGCTCCGCAGCGACGCCGAGTGGCTCGCCGGCATCGGCACCCCGCTCCTCAAGGTGCTCGCGCCCTACGCCTCGGACGAGGTCCCGCTCGACACGCTGATCGACGCCTACCGCGCGTACAACCTCGAGCACCACGACGCGCGCGTCGCCGCGTACCCGGGCGCGTCCGAGGCCGTGCGAGCGCTCGCGGGCGCGGGCGTGCGGCTCGGCGTCGTGACGAGCAAGAACCAGGCGGGGACGGCGCGCGGGCTGCGCGTGGCCGGGATCGAGGACCTGATGAAGGTGCGCATCTGCTCGGAGGACGTGCAGAACCCGAAGCCGCACCCGGAGCCCGTCGAGCGAGCCATGGAGCGGCTCGGCGTCGAGGCGAGCGAGACGATCTTCGTGGGCGACAGCCTGCACGACATGCACGCGGGCCGGGCCGCGCAGGTGACCACCGGGGCCGCCCTGTGGGGCCCGTTCCGCCGCGCCGATCTCACGCCGAGCGACCCCTCGATCTGGCTCGATTCGCCGGACGATCTGGTGCGCCTGGTCCTGGGCTAATCTCGCTCCCGCTCCCGTTCCCGCTCCCGCTCCCGGGCCTCGCAGACCGGAGAACGCCCGCATGTACGCAAAGGTGCGACTCTTTTGCGGGGAGCTAATTGACTAAAAAGTAAATCAGTAATAACTCTGAGCTCACCCCGACCGCAGGAGGAGCAGCATGACCAGCCACGTCGACCTCGTGATCCCTCGCGACCCCTCGCCCGCCGTTTCCCCGATCCAGCGAGCGATCGTCCCGCCCAAGCCCCCGAGCGGCGTCGAGTACGTGGAGGTCACCTACGACGCGGCCTTCAACTGGGACTACAGCGCCCAGCGCACCGATCTGCGCAGCCTCTACGAGCGCTCCAAGGACGCGATGTGGAACGCGCGCACCGACCTGCCCTGGCACATCGATGTCGATCCGACCTCGGAGCTGAGCCCCGACGCGACCATCCCGATCTACGGCACGCACCTCTGGGACAAGCTCGACAAGAAGACCGAGGTGCCCCGCCTCCGGCAGATGGCGACCTCGTACCTGCTCTCGAACTTCCTCCACGGCGAGCAGGGCGCGCTGCTCGCGACCGCGCAGATCGTCAACGCCGTGCCCGGCACCGACGCGAAGTTCTACGCCTCGACGCAGGTGATGGACGAGGCGCGCCACGTCGAGGCCTACGATCGCTACCTGCGCGACAAGGTGCAGATGACCTTCCCCATCTCGCCTTACCTGCGCCAGCTCCTCGACGAGATCCTCCGCGATCGGCGCTGGGACATGAAGTACCTGGGCATGCAGATCATGGTCGAGGGGCTCGCCCTCGCGGCGTTCGGCTTCATCCAGCAGATGACCAACGAGCCGCTGCTGAAGCAGCTCGTCCACCAGATCATGCTCGACGAGGCGCGCCACGTGGCCTTCGGCGTGCTGTCGCTGAAGGGCATCTACGAGGACATGTCGGCCTCCGAGCTCGGCGATCGGGAGACGTTCCTGATCGAGGGATCGCGGCTCATGAAGGAGCGCTTCCTGATGCAGGAGGTGTGGGACGCGATGGGGATGCCGATCGAGGAGTGCCTCGAGCTGACGCGGAACAGCGAGTCGCAGAAGATGTTCCAGACGATGCTGTTCTCGAAGATCGTGCCCAACGTGAAGCGCCTCGGCCTGCTCACCCCGCGCGTGCGCCGCGGCTTCGAGGAGATGGGCGTCATCCAGTTCGAGACCTGGGATGCATCGGCCTGATCCGGACGCAGGAGACGCCATGGGTCCCTTCACCGCCGCGCTCGAGCGTGCCCGCCGGTCGTCGCCGCCGCCTGCGGGCGGGGCCGCGCCGCGCAAGGAGCGGAACGCCGCGGCCACGCGCCTGCGCATCCTCGACGCGGCCGAGCGCGAGTTCGCGGCGCGCGGCTTCGCGGGGGCGCGCCTGCGCGAGATCGCCGACGCCGCGGGCGTGCAGACGGCGCTCATCCACCACTACTTCGCCGACAAGCAGGGGCTCTACGGGGCCGTGCTCGACCGCGCGCTCGTGCCCACCTCGGCGGCCTCGTTCACCCTGCTCGGCAGCGGGCTCGACCTCGCGGGGATGACCGAAGGCCTCATCGAGATGCTGCTCCGCTTCCACCTCGAAAATCGGCAGCTCCTCGCGGTGCTCCGGCACGAGGCGGTGAACGGCTCGGACGTGCTCGCGACGATCTTCGGCGAACGGATCGGCCCCGTGGTGCGGGCGATCGAGGTCTTCGTGGAGGAGAAGCAGCGCGCCGGCGAGGTGCGGGCCGATCTGCCGGCCTCGGAGATCATCCTGATGGCGATGGCGATGGTCGCGTACCCCTTCGCGGACGCGGGCATGGTCGAGGCGGTGATGCCGGGCGCGGTGCTCGGCGACGAGGCCTCGCTCCTCCGCCGCAAGAAGGTGATCGTCTCGCTCTTGCTCGACGGGATCCGCCCCCGCCGTTGACCATCCGACGAGCGACGCGCGCAACCCTTGCGCGAGCGCTCTGCCGCGCTGCGTTGAAGCCCCGTCTACGTTGTTGACCCCTTCGATCCGGCCGCGATCCGGCGCGCGCTTCTGGTATGGTCCGCCCGCGCCGCGCAGCCTCGCGTGGCCATCGGCTGGCTCAGCGAAAGGTCGTTCGACGTGGGTGCGCGCAACAAGAAGATCGCCATCATCGGCGGAGACGGCATCGGCCCCTCGGTGACGCAGGAGGCGAAGATGCTCCTCGAGATCTACCGCGACAAGGCGGGCCTGCCGCTCGATCTCTGGGAGCTCGACCTCGGCGCCGATCGCTACCTGCGCGACGGGACGACCTTCCCGAAGGAGATCCAGATCGCCATCCAGCGCGAGTGCGCCGCGGTGCTCCTCGGCGCCCTAGGCGACCCGCGCGTGCCCAACCTGGAGCATGCCCGCGACATCCTCTTCGGGATGCGCTTCGGCTACGACCTCTACGCGAACATCCGCCCCGTGCGCGCGCTCTCCGACCGGCTCGTGCCGCTCAAGGGCCGCGGCGCGAAGGACGTGGACATCGTCGTGTTCCGCGAGAACACCGAGGGCGTCTACGTGGCGATGGGCGGTCAGTTCAAGCGCGGCACGCCGGACGAGGTCGCGATCAACGAGGACCTGAACACGCGAAAGGGCGTCGAGCGGATCATCCGCGCCGCCTTCGATTACGCGCGCACGCGCGGCAAGAAGCGGCTCGTCATGGCCGACAAGTCGAACGCGATGCGCCACGCCCACGAGCTGTGGCTGCGCGTGTTCCACGAGGTGCGCGCCCAGTACCCGGAGATCGAGTCGCAGCACCTCTACATCGACGCGCTCTGCCTGCTCTTGATCCAGGACCCGAGCAAGTTCGAGGTGGTGGTGACCAACAACCTCTTCGGCGACATCGTGACCGACCTCGGCGCGGCCTTCCAGGGCGGCCTCGGCATGGCGGCGAGCGCCAACGTCCATGCCTCGGATCCAGGCCGCGTGGCGATGTTCGAGCCCGTGCACGGGTCGGCGCCGCCGCTCGCCGGCAAGGACATCGCCAACCCCTTCGCCGCGCTGCTCACGGCGGGGATGCTCCTGACGCACCTCGGCTGGCCGGAAGAAGAAGCGCGGATCGAGCGCGTCGTGACGAAGGCGATCGACGAGGGCGCCTGCACGGTCGACGTGGGCGGCAAGCTCGGGACGCGCGCCGCGGGCGCCTGGGTGCGCGAGCGGGTGGCGGCGGAGCTGTGAGCGACGGGCGATCCTGAGCAGCGCGGGCTGCCGGTCACCGGCGCCGGGTACCCTCACATCGTTTTGGCGCACCGGAACCCGATGAAATTTCTGACCACCTCCGGCTGGGCGCCCTCGCGGTGCGCGGCGCGGACGAAGCGCGCGTTGCTCGTGTACCATGACCCGCCGCGGATGACGCGCGAAGGGGTCGCGCACTTCGGCTCTTCGTAACGACAGAACGGGCTGTCGGTCCATTCGGCCACGTTCCCGGCCATGTCTACGATCCCTTCCGGCGTCGCCCCCTTCGGATAGCTTCCAACAGGTGCCGTGATGCCGTAGCCGTCGCTCGGACCATCATACATCGAGCTCTTGTTCGGATCGCTGATGATGTTTTTTATCTCGACGCAGCGACGCTCGCAGGCGTTGAGGCGCTTGTTCGGCTCCGGGTAGAGGCTGTCTCCCCAGGGATACTCCCGCTGCCCATCCGCCCCCCGCGCGACATATTCCCACTCCTCCTCGGTGGGCAAGCGTTTCTTCGCCCATTCGCAGAAGCTCTTCGCGTCACTCCATTTGACACAATTCATCGGGTGCTTGGGGCGGTCTTGTTCCCTTATCTGCTCGGTGTTGTCCCAGGTGCAGAGACCGACGTGCAAACTTCCCTGGTTCGGCGCCTTGCAGAGGCCCGCTTTGACACATTCCCTGTACGCCCCGACCGTAACCTCTGTCTCGTCGAAGCAAAAAGGGCCTAGCACGACACGATGCTGCGGGTATTCGTATCCATCCTCGTTCCCCTTGTCCCGGAGGGAGCCGATGTCGACCGGACGAGCCACAAAATATTTCATTCCATTAGGGCATGGGGGGACGGGCTCGGGCGCCGGGGATGCGCTCGGTGAGGCCGATGTCACAGCACTGGGCAAGAGCACGGGAGGCAAAGCGCTCGCCGTCGGCGAGCCGGTCGACACGGGCGCACGCGCGGAAGGCTCATCCGCGCGATGCGTCGTATCGTCGCCCGTGGGATCCGGGCTCTTGTCGGTGCGGCCCATCACGGCCCAGACAACGCCGGAGAGGACGAGCCCCGCCGCCGCCGCGACGAGCACGCTTTTGTAGGCGTAGGTGGCCATGCGCGCCGCCTGCTGCGTCCTCGTCAGCGCCTCCTGGAGCGCGTCGCGAAACTGTGCAGCGTCAGGAAATCGCTTGCTCGGCTCGGAGTTCAACGCCCGCTTGAGAACATTTTTTACGCGCGCCGGTTGCGCGAGGTCGTCGATGATGTCCAGGCGCTCGGTGTAAGTGTCTCCTCTCGGCGGCAACTCTCCGCGGAGACAGTAGAACAACGTCATGCCGAGGCTGAATACGTCGGCGGCGGCCGTTATGTCCTGATCGCGGCCGAGGAGCTCCGGCGCGCTGTACGCCCACGTGCCGAATTGCGCCTTCGTGTGAGTCATGTACGTTCGCTCTGGATCGTGCACCAGGTCAAAGTCCGTCAAAAACGGCCTATGTTCCGCGTCTAGCAGAATGTTTGAGGGTTTGATGTCCCGGTGGATCATGCTCCTCGCGTGGGCGAGCGCCAATGCGTCGCTGACCTTGATCATGATCTGGATCGCCGCCTCGCCGCTCAGCAGCCTCGATGCGATCGTCCGGTCCAGGTTGTGCCCGTCGATAAAATCCATTGAAAAGAAAAAATATCCATGGTCTTCCCCGTGCGGATCCAAGATTTGAACGATCGCTTCGTGCTGGAGCGACATCATCGTCTTCGCTCCCGCGAAGAACCGGCCCCGCTTGACTGGATCCTCTGCGACGTCCGCGTGCAGCACCTTGATGGCGATCATCCGCTTGCGTTCCCGATCGAATGCGAGCCAGACGCTCGCAAATCCACCCTTCCCGATCTTTTCGATGAGGAGGTAGCGACCGTCCGCAAACGGATCGCCCGCGCGGAGCTGTCCGCCGTCCCGGAGCGTCCGGCGCAGGTCATCGATCTTTTTCTGTGCTTCACTCGCGTCGGCACCTCGCTGCGAGAGCTCTCGCTTTCGTTTGCGGGCGTCTTCTAGCTGCTGGCTGAGAAGTTGCGTTTGATGGTCTTGATACCGTGGCTTCGGTTCGAACGTCGCTGTCGAGCGGTCGGGCAGAGCCTTGTAGTCGGCGCACAGGCCGAGCATTTTTTCGAATAGGATCGTGTTCGTTCGCGCTGTCGCCTGGGAGACCGCGTTCTTGAGCCAAACCTCGAGCGGAAAGGCGCCGTCCTCCAGCACCCCGGCGGCGTTCATCTTGTCGAGATCGGCGAGCATTTGCGCTGCGGGGGTGCGCTCGCTGGGAATCTCGGCGATCAGCTCGTCGGCGACCCCGAGGAGCAGCACGTCTCGGTGTCGGGCGAGGCCCACGGCGATCGCCTCTCCGTGAAGATCCAGGATGTCTTTGTGGAGCAGCGGGGTCTTCTTCATGGCCCGATCTCGCGCTTCGAGCGCGGCGCGAGCCGGGCTCTTGTCTGTCGTGATCTTTCCATGGTCCGTCGATGGCGATCTTGGAGGCGCAGCACCCCGCAAATCAAGATTGATCGCTCACGGAGCACGGGTGCGCGAGCGAGGCTCCGACCGGCGAGCCGCTTGACGGCTGGGTTCGGGCGAGCTGACCATCGGATCCCAGAGACGGAGCACCATGAACCCGACCATGACCTCGGCAGCCATCCTTGGGCTCTCGCTCGGCGCAGCCTTCGTCGGGTGCGCCACGCCGGCCGCGACGAGCGCAGCGAGCACGAGCGGCGGCGGGACGAGCACGACCACCACCTCGACCACCGGCGGATCGGGCGGGCACGGCGGATCGGGCGGGAGCGCAGCGTCGACCACGACCACCGCTGGATCGGGAGGCTCGGCCGGCGGCTCTACCTCCGGAGCCGGCGGCGCCGGGACAGGCGGCGCAGGCACCGGCGGCGGGTCCGACGTGCAGGTGGGCTGCGCGGACGGGACGCGCGAGGGCTTCGGCGATCTCGTGAAGTTCAAGACCATCGCCGCATGCGACGGGGCGTGGGATCAGCCCGGCATCTTCAATCGGCCGGCGATGTGCGGGCGAAAGGCCGGCAACACCGGGCAGAACGCGGACGGCGTCGGCTGCACGGTGACGGACCTCTGCGCCGAGGGCTGGCATGTCTGCTTCGGTCGCGACGACGTGCTCTTCCGCAACCCGGCGGGCTGCGAGGGCGTGATGAACGGCGCCGTGAGCCCGGTGTTCTTCACGACCCAGATGTCGTCGACGGGCGCCTTCGAGTGCTCGACGCAGGCCGACGCGACCAACGACCTCTTCGGGTGCGGTGACCTCGGCTGCGATTTCACCTCGAACCCCACGGTGCAGATGCTCTGCGCCCCGCTCGTGCGATCGAGCCACGATCTCTGCAAGGGGCTGCGCAACGACCTCAACTGCGGCGACTGGTGCAATCACCTCGGCAAGTACCCCCAGCTCCCCAACGCTTGGGCCTGCGGCAACGACGGGGCGAACGAGGCGCTCAACGTGACCAAGACGCACGCCGATCAGCAGGGCGGCGTGCTCTGCTGTCTCGACTGAGCGATCGAAGGACGCGCAGGATCGCGAGGGTCGACGAGGTGGCCCGGGCGCGCGACGTGCTACCGTGGCGGCGAGGTAGCGAGCGATGGCCGACAAGCTCACGTTCAGTGGCATGACCTGGGACATCCTGGAGCAGAAGTACGGGCTCCGTTCGGATGAGCGGCTGCTCTTCGAGGACTGCGAGCCCACCGAGCCCTCGGCCATCTTGCTCGGTACGGTCCAGCGCGCCCGTCGCGCGCGGCTTACCAACGAGCGCGCCCGCGCCTACCGCCTGATCGACCCCGTGCTCGCGGAACTCGAGACGTTCTACGAAGGCAAGATCACGACGATCCCCGAAATGTACCTGGAAGTGAAGGACGTGGAGGGCCTCTCGGGCAACCCGGACTTCGTGATCTCGGCGGGGACGCTCAACCGGTTCGTGCCCCTCGTCGCCGTCGTCGAGGCCAAGAAGGACGACGTCGATCCCGGGCTCCCGCAGTGCGCGGCCGAGCTCTACGCCGCGTACCTGCTCGACAAGGGCGCGCTCCGGCGCGTGTACGGCTGCGTCACGACCGGCGGGGACTGGAAGTTCTTGTACGTCGACGGGGACGACAAGCGGATCGTGGTGGACCGGAGCACCTATTACATCACCGAGCTGTCGCGGCTCCTCGGTGTCTTTCGCCGCATCGTCGACACGTCGCTCGCGGCGCTCGAGGGGCGATGAACGAGCCGGCCCTGGAGGGCCCCCCCTTGCGCCTCTTCACGACGCTCTGGGCCGTCACGCTCGGCCTGATCCTCGCCTTTGCGATCGCCGCCGCGCCGCCCGCGGTCAAACCGGAGAGCGCGCCCGCGAACGAGTTCTCCGCGGCGCGCGCGCTCACCCTCGTGCGCGGGCTCACCGCGACGGGCCTGCCGCACCCGGTGGGCAGCCCGGATCACGATCGCGCGCGGGACTTCGTGCTCGGCGAGGTGAAGAAGCTCGGGCTCACGCCGCGCGTGCAGAAGGGATCGTCGTGCGGTCGCAAGGGGTGCGCCGAGGTCGAGAACATCATCGCGGTGATCGAGGGCCGCGAGCCCGGCCCCGCGCTGATGCTGGCCGCGCACTACGACTCGGTGCCGGGCGGGCCGGGCGCGTCCGATGACGGCGCCGGGATCGCCACGATCCTGGAGACGGCGCGCGCGCTGCTCGCGGCCGGCAAGCCGCGCCGCTCGGTGATCTTGTTGCTCGACGACGGAGAAGAGCTGGCCACGCTCGGCGCGAAGCTCTTCGTCGCGAACGATCCGGCGGCGCGCGATGTCGGCGTGGTCCTCAACTTCGAGGCGCGCGGCACCGCCGGGCAGACGGTGATGTTCGAGACGAGCGACAACGCCGCCTGGCTCCTCGGCGTCTACGCGCACGAGGTGAGCCGCCCCATGGCGCAGTCGGTGATCTACCCGGCTTACAAGCGGCTGCCCAACGACACCGACCTCACCGTCTTCAAGGCCGCGGGCATGCAGGGGATGAACTTCGCCTTCGCCGATCGCTTCTGGGACTACCACTCGGCCTCGGACACCGCCGACCGGATGGACCCGCGGAGCCTCCAGCACATGGGCGATCAGGGGCTCGGCGTGGCGCGGGCGCTGGTCGATCGCGACCTGTCCTTCCGTGAGGCCGAGGACGCGATCTACTTCGACCTCTTCTCGACGACGATGATCACCTACCGCGCGCGGTGGGCGTTCCCGCTCGCGGTGATCGGCATGCTCTGCGCGGCGGGCGCGATCGGCCTCTCGATGCGCAAGCGCGCCACGTCGGTCGGGGCCATGCTCCGCGGAGCGCTCGCGCCGCTCGCGATGGTGCTCGTCGCCGTCGCGGCGGGCGGGACCGTCAACCTGATCCTCGGGGCCGCCCGCGGCGCGCATGCGCCGAAGGGGATGAACCCGCTCGTGCCGTGGATCGCCTACGTCGGCCTCTCCGCCGCCGCGGCGATGCTCACCGGGCTCGCGCTCGCGCCGCGGCAGAAGGCCGACAAGATCGAGAAAGACGCGCCCGCGGATGTCTTCGGCGCCGCGCTCGGGTCGCTCGTCGTCTGGACGCTGCTCTCGCTCCTCGTGGCTCGCACGGTCACGGGCGCGAGCTACCTCTTCACGCTCCCGGCCTTGATCGCGAGCCTCGCGGCGATCGTCGCCGCGCTCGCGCCCGCCCCGCTCGCCCACGAGCGCGCGGCCTGGGCCTCGACCGCCGCGCTCTTCGCCGCCGCGCTCTTCTGGTTCCCGGTGCTGCGCATCCTGCTCGTGATGGTGGGCGCGAGCGTGAGCCCGGCCGCGACGCTCCCGGTCGCCCTCGTCGTCTCGACGGCCCTGCCTGCGCTGTCGCTGCTCCCTGGCAAGCTGCGCCTGGCGACGCCGATCGCCGCGGGCGCGGTGGGCCTCCTGGCGATGATCGCGACCTTCGCCGGGGTGGGGCTCTGAGCTCGATCAAGGCAGGGCGCCGCCGCTCCCCGCCGAGCCATCACGGGCGCGCGGCGTCGCCGATCGCGTAGAGCACGCCTTCCCCCGAGCCGATCAGCACCGTGCCGTCCTCCGCGATCGCGGGCGGCGCGTAGAGCGACGCGCCGGACGGGACCTCCCACGCGCAGCCCGCGCCGGCGACGTGGCCCTGCGGGAGCCCAGGCGCGACATGGCGCTGATCGCCCAGGTAGAGCTGCCAGGCGAGGGCGCCCGTGCCGGCGTGGATCGCGTAGAGCGAGCCGTCGAAGCGAGGCAGGTACACCAGATCTCCGGCGGCGACCGGCGACGCCCATTGCGGAAAGAAGCACGGCCCGAGGGTGATGCGGTAACGCGTTCGCCCCGACTTCGCGTCCACCGCGGCGACATCGCCGGAGTACGGCTCGCCGTAGATCAAGAGGCCATCGACGAGCACGGGGGTCGTGCGGATGTTCCCCCAGTCGATCTTGCCGATCCCCTGGGCCGTCCAGCGGGACTTGCCGGTGCGCGTGTCGAGCGCGACGAGCGCCGGCGTGTCGTAGCCGGTGTCGCGGGCGAACGGCACGATCAGGTGATCTTGATCGACGATCGGCGCGGGATAGGCCTCGATCGGCACGGGCTTGCCGCCGCCGAAGCCGGGGCGGGTGACGGCGCGCCGCCACATCTCGTGCCCGTCCAGCGTCACCGCCACCACGTCGCCGCCCTGCGACGCCGCGTAGATGATCCGGCCGTCCGACGCGGCGCCCCCGCGGATCGCGCCGTCGAGCTGCACCTTCCAGCGGGGCGCGCCGTCGGCTTGAGCGTAAGCGCGGAGGAGGCCGCCGGCGTCGCCGACGATCACCTGGTCGCCGATCGGCAACGGGCCCGCGTAGACCTTGCCGAGGCCCTTCTGCTTCCAGAGGATCGCGCCGCTGTCGAGCGCGACGGCGTAGGTGTGCCCGTCGTCCGAGGTGGCGAAGGCGCGCCCGCCGGCGAGCGCCACGCCGTTGGCGTCCGCGTCGAAGTGGGCCTGCCAGACGGGGCGGCCGGTGCGCAGATCGAGGGCGTGCAGGCCGTCGCGCGCATCGGGGAAATTGTGCTTGTCGCCGGACGACGGGACGACCACCAGGGCGCCGACGATCACCGGCGCGTTGAGCCAGCCCTGGATCCCGACGGTCGCATGCCAGAGCATGCGCGGGCTCTTGATCGGGCGCGCGCGGACCACCCCGGTGCGGGCGAGGTCGCCGTGGAACATCGGCCAGCTCCCGCCGGCGAGCGAAGGCATCGCGGGAGGCGGAGGGGCCTCGGCCTCGGGCGGTGGAGCGTCGGGCGGGGGCGGAGGGATCGCCACCACCAGCGCGGGACCGTCCACCGCGGGCGGCGGCTGCGGAGCGGGGATGCCCGGCGGCGGTGCAGGGAGGCAGCCGGCGAGGAGCACACATGCGACGAGCGCTCCGGCAGCGCGCGAGTGAGGGAGCGAGAGGGAGAGCGGGGCGCGCATGGCAGGAATCGATGTGGGGAACTGGGCGCAGTATGCGTACACCCACCGTGTTGCGGGCAAGGCGGAGAATGCACAAACTGAGCCTGAATTTCAAGGGGTTTCGCGATCGTGAGTGCCTGTGAGACCAAGAGGAACGGACACGCGCAAAATCCGGTTGACTCGGGGCGAGGCACGGCGCTCCGGCTCGGGGCAGAGCCGATTTCAGCTTCCAGGGAATGATTCAATCGATAGTCGAGATCTCCGACGCGTTTTCTCGTCTTTGCGCGCGCCCGAGGGACGGGGATTTCGCCGCAAATAAGTCTATGGGCTGGCCGGAAGCTCTGGCAGCGTGGGCGCGATGAAACAGAGCAATGCCTGGACGATCGCCTTGCTCGTGGGGCTCGCGCCCGGCGCGGCCGATGCCCAGACAGCGGCCGTGAAGTTCCAGCTCCAGTACACCGCCCCGAAGGGTTGCCCCAGCGAGCAGAGCTTTCGCGACAGCCTGTGGGCGAAGATGGGGCATCACCCTGTCTCACCCGAGGCGAAGGCCGAGCTCGTGGCCGCGCTGCGGCGGGAAGGCAAGGCGTTCGAGGCCAACGTCAGATACGTCGATGAAGCCGGACAGTCGATCGAGCGTCCTCGGGTCAGCGGGGGCGACTGCGCCGATCTCGTCGAGGAGATCGCCGTCGATGTCAACAGCCATTATGGCGTTGCTCCGCCGCCTCCAGCGCCCGCGCCGCCTCCCCCGTTGGCCGAGGCCCCCGCTCCTTCGAGCGCGCCTCCGGCTCTACCCGCCGAGCGCCCGCCCGCGCCCGAGACGCCCGAACCACGGCTTGCCAGGCCGATCGGCGCGTCCTCTCCGCGCCGCCCGCTCCTTTCGATGGGTGGCTGGGTCGGGGCCCTGAATGGCGTCGCGCCTCGACCCGCCGCTGCATTCACGCTCGATCTCGGCCTCCGCTGGCCGCTCGCTTCGGTGTCCGTGGAGGGGCGCGCGACCTTGCCATCCGGCGCGCTCGTGGGCGCCGGGGCCGGCACTCACCACCTCGAAATCGCGCTGACCACGGCGGCGCTCGTCCCTTGCTTGCATTACCGAACGCTCGTGGGCTGCGCGCGCGTCGAGGCCGGCGATTTTCGCGCGACGGGGACCGTCACCGAACATACATTGTACGCTGGAGTGGGGGGGCGAGTCGGTGCAGAGGTGCCCATTGCCCCCCAGCTCAGCGCGCGGCTCGCGGTCGATCTCATGGCTCCGTTTCGTATGGTCACGTTTTGCCCCGATCCGAGGCTCGCCTGCAATCCGGGCGATCCCACGTTCCTCTGGGGAACATCCTCCGTCAACGGGGGGCTCGGGGGTGGGCTGGTCGGTTTTTTCTGAGACCTGGTCGATTTCGAAATGAGCGCGAAGCGCGATCCCCAACCCTCGGACATGAGCCCGCTGCTCGCGGAGACGCCGGCCGAACGACCGACCTTCGACGCGATCTTCGCGGACGCGGAGAGGTACGTCTATCGTTCGCTCCGCCAGTTCCGGGTGCCCGAACGGGACTGTCCCGACGTGGCGCAGGAGGTGCTCCTCATCGTCCACCGCCGTCTCGACACCTATGACCCTTCGCTCCCGCTCAAACCCTGGCTCAAGGGTATCGCCTGGTACAAATCCAAAGATTATCACGAGCTATCGAGGAATCGTCACGAACGGGTGACGGCGGATGGTCAGATCGATCTGGAGGAGGTCGCCCCGAGCTCGGAGGAGCGCCTCATCCGGAAGCAGCGATACCAGCTCTTCTTCGAGCTCCTCGACGCCCTCGATCCCGAGCAGAAAATCGTGCTCATCATGCACGAGATCGAGGGCCACTCGCTCCGGGAGACGGCGGCTGCGCTCGAGATCCCGGAGGGCACGGCGGCGACGCGGCTCCGGCTCGGCCGGGAAGGCCTCGAGGCGCTCCGGAAGCGCCGCGCGCTGCAGGACAGGTCGAACCCCTCCAGGGGAACGATGTTGTTCCCGATCCCGGCGAGCCTCGAAGAGCTGCTGCGATCCGGGCACGATTCGTCCGAGCCCCCCGCCGGCCCTCCCAGCTCGCGTTTGGACGCGCCTCGGGGCGCGGGACAGCTCATGGGCAAGGCCGGGGGACAGGGGGTCGCGCGCGCCGGGCTTGGATGGGGGCTCCCCAGGCTCGCCGGGTGGGGGCTCGGTGTCTTCCTGGCGGGCGGCGCCGCAGGCAGTCTCGTGACGACGCTCGTTCGCCCCGGGCCGGCGATCGTGGCCTCGGCCCCGCCGCCCGTGGAGAGCGCGCCCTTGTCACAGGCCGTGGATCAACCCACCTCGGCGCCATCTCCGGCGCCGCCGGACATGGAGCTTGTGGCGAGCAAAGGCGCCGAGGCCGCGCCTTCGACAGCGCCGCTGGCCAAAACGGCGAGCCCGACACCGACGCTCGATCCGAGCGAGGAGCTCGAGCGAAGGTCCCGTGAGGCCAAGTTGATCCAGGGGGCCAAGGTGGCCATCGATCACGGGAACTTCAGCGACGCGGCCGAGGCCCTCGATTTGCACGCTCGGCTCTACCCGCGCGGCCGCCTCGCGGCCGCTCGCGAAGAGCTGCGGGCGCAGCTACGTGCCCAGCGCGGTTCTCACCCCGAATCAGGGGAGCATACGGATCACGGTCCGGTCGGGAGGTAGTCATGAAGAAGACGTTCGCCGTGGTGGTCGGGCTCATGGGCCTTTCGGCGGGGTGCAATCCGAGCACGCTCTGGCCGTTCAGCGACGCAGGCGGTGGGGGCATGTCGAGCACGTCGGGCACCGGCGGCCACGGTGGAACGAACACCGGCGGGAGCGGTGGAACGGCGGTCGATTCGAGCTTCAGGCCCGCTGCGCTGATGCACTCGCAGCGGTGTGCCCACACGGCGACGTTGCTCGACGACGGGCACGTGCTCCTGGCCGGAGGCGCCAGCGACTCGGGGATCATCGCCGACTCCGAGGTATACCTTCCAGACGCGGACCAATGGGACGTCAAATCGCCGATGCAGACCGCGCGCGGGTATCACACGGCCACGTTGCTCGACGACGGCACGGTCCTCGTCACCGGCGGGATGAACGTCGAGACCGTTCCGCTGAGCACCGCGGAGATCTACGACCCCGCCAAGGCGCAATGGACGCTCGTGGAGCAGCCGATGAAGGCTCCGCATCACAGCCACACAGCGACGAAGCTCCCGAACGGCAACGTGCTCGTCATCGGCGGCGTGCTCAACGAGAACGGCGCCCCGGAGGTCTATAATCACTTGACGAAGACCTGGAATCCGACCCCGCCCATGGGCGCTGTCCGCCAGGGCCACACGGCCACGTTGCTGCCTTCGGGCAAGGTGTTGATCGTCGGCGGCACGGCGCTCGGCCCGAACGGATCGAGCGATGTGCCGAGCGCAGAGCTCTACGACCCGAGCGCGGGACCGTGGGGGGCGTGGACATCGGCCGGCGCCATGAGCGCTCCTCGCAGCGCGCACACGGCGACGTTGCTGCCTGACGGCAGCGTCCTGATCGCCGGCGGCGTAAACGGGAGCACGCCGCTTTCGAGCACGGAGATTTACCATCCGGGGTCTG
The DNA here is from genome assembly GCA_046351295.1 of Byssovorax sp. Taxonomy (GTDB): domain Bacteria; phylum Myxococcota_A; class Polyangia; order Polyangiales; family Polyangiaceae; genus JAXLYT01. Next base: position 67,410 of record JAXLYT010000046.1, on the reverse strand, counting down.
GTGGACCTACGGGGCAGTGGGTGTCTCCGGCGGGCACGGGTGAGGCGATGAACGTCCCCCGCTATACCCACACGGCGACGTTGCTGCCGAACGGCAAGGTGCTGGTGACCGGCGGTCGGTTCACCCACGCCGATCTCTACGACTCGGCGGAGCTCTTCGACCCGAGCCTCCTGAGCTGGACGCCCACCAATCCGCCGAACATGGAGACGGTGCGCGCGGAGCACACCGCGACGCTGCTCGCGAACGGCGCTGTCCTCCTGGCCGGTGGCTGGAAGATCGGGCCGCTCTGCGAGCGCTACTCGTCTCATTAGCGCAGGGCGCCGTTGATCGCCTCTGGATCGAGATCCGAAGGCAATTGTCGACTCGTGACGCAGGGTAACATGTCCCGGCGGTAGATCCGATGTGCGCGCTGGGGTCGGGTCATTCATCGGATGGGAGGTCATATGGTACGTTCGAATTTCATCATGTCTCGACTGGTGTTTGCTGGATTGATCGCCTCTCTCGCCGCGTGCGGGACGAGCGGTGAGCAGGGGGACGCGCTCGAATTCCCCGGCGTGGAAGCCGCGGCGGCGCTCCGGCAACGGTTCCCGGCGCAAGCGCCTGCGGTGCTCGCCCAGGAAGAGGGGTTTTTCGCGGGCGAAGAGGGCATCTTCCTGGCTTCGGGCGAGCCGAGCGGTCGATTGCGCGACCTCGATTTGACGCTGCCGCGCGACGGCGCGGACGCGGTGCGCATGCGCGCGCCCGGGGGGTTCGAGGTGCGGGTGCGCGAGGTGGGGGCGGAGGGCGCGGGGAAGATCGCGGAGAAGAGCGTCGCGTATCGGCGGGCCGGGGGGACGTCGTTCTGGACGGCGGCGCAGGGGGGTTACGAGGAGTGGTTGCACCTGTCGGAGGCGCGCGCCGGGCAGGCCATCGCGACGTGGGAGATCGAAGGGGCGACGGTGCGACAGCAGGGGGAAGAGGTCGAGGTGGTGGACGGATCCGGCGTGGCGAAGATCCGGGTGAGCGCGCCCTCGGCGTACGCCGCCGGCGGAGCGAAGGTGGGTGTCGCGCTGAGGGCAGATGGGGCGAGGATCAACCTCTATGTCGAGGCGTCGGGTGAGGTGCTGGTCGACCCGGCCTGGGTCGCGGCGGCGTCGATGCACCGGCCGCGCTACGGTCACACGGCGACCTTGCTCCCGAATGGCGCCGTGCTGGTGACCGGTGGATATGACCTCAACACCAACGTTTACCAGGCGAGCTCGGAGGTGTACATCCCCGCCGAAAATGCCTGGCAGACCGCCGTGCCGATGAGCACGGGGCGCTATGCGCACACGGCCACGCTGCTCCCCGGTGGCAAGGTGCTCGTGACCGGCGGGTGGAACGGTCAAGCCTTGAAGCTCGGGGAGGTGTACGACATCGCCTCGAGCACCTGGACCGTCGTGCCTCAGCCGATGAACGCGGCGCACCACAGTCACACGGCGACGCTGCTCGGGAGCGGCAAGGTGCTTGTCGTCGGCGGAGCCGCTGAAAATGGAGTCCCCGAGGTCTACGATCCGGCGGATCAGAGCTTTCACCTGACCGGGCCCATGGGCGCTGTCCGGCAGAATCACACGGCGACGCTGCTCGGGAACGGCACGGTGCTCGTCGCAGGGGGCAGCACCGTCGCCGGTGTGGATTTCCTCACGAGCACGGAGATCTACGATCCCACCGCCGGTCCCTGGGGGAGCTGGGTACAGGGCCCCTCGATGGCCAACAGTCGCGCCGACCACACCGCCACGACCTTCGCCGATGGCACGGTGCTCGTGGCGGGCGGGCGCGGGCCCGCAGGGATGCTCGCGGGCGCGGAGCTCTACCTCCCTTCGACCCAGAGCTGGGCGTCCAACATGGGCTCGATGACCACGCCCCGCGCTGCCCACACGGCCGCGCTGCTCCAAAATGGCAAGGTGCTCGTGTCGGGTGGTTTCTTCAACGGTAATTTTCAGACCACCAGCAGCGCCGAGCTCTTCGACCCCATCACCCACACCTGGACACCCACGAGTAGCTTGAGCGTCGTGCGGAATCAGCACACCGCGACCCTGCTCCCGAACGGCGCGGTGCTGGTGGCAGGCGGCGCGGGTAACGGCGTGCCCGCCAGCTCCGAGACCTACAGCATCATGGATCCCGTCATCGACGCGGGCTGCGCGAGCACATCGAGCCACGAGGCCCACCAGGCCGTCTATCCGCTCCACGTGCCGGGGCCGTGCCCGGCGGCGCCCGCGTTCACGCCGGGGGACGCGTCGCTGGCCTGCGGCGGGACCAAGGTGAAATACCAGACCTACACATGCGAGCGTTTCGGCGATGGAACCCACGGGTGGACGAGCTATTACGGGTGCTGTCCGAGCACGTGCAGCGGGACGGGCATCACCTTCGAGACCCGGCGCTTCACCGGCGCTCCGTTGCCGGGCTCGGTCGTCGATGCGGTCTATCTCTTCAACCACCTGCCTGCCGGCGGGGCCGGGTACGGCGCGGCGACGCTCGGTGACACGGCGAGCTTCAGCAATCACACGAGCATCGCGGGCGGCGTCACCACGAACATCGCGTCTCACCTCGAGGTCTCCTTCATCGTCCCGGCCAATCAGGCCGGCGTGTGGGCCTTCCGGCTGGGGGCCGATTACGGCTTCGGAGGAGCCCTGCTCGTCGACTGGAACGCGCAGCGCCCCGCGCTCGACGCCTACTGGAAGGCGCTGCACCCGAACGACGGGATCGACTTCCACTGGGGCGGGGTCTTCTCGGATCCGGACGTGCTGAAGGGAACGATCTATCTGGGCCCCGGGCTCCACAAGATCGAGGCCTATGGCTTCGAGAACGGCAACGATGGGACGATGAGGCTCGAGGTCATGGCCCCCGGCACGGGCAACCCCGAGAGCTGGTCGGACCCGGCCTGGAAGCCGATCTCCGCGAGCACGCTGGATCTCTGCGGCGATCCGTGAGCCCGATTCCGCGCCGCGGTAGCCCGGGCGCGGAATCGATCCGAGTCGGCTCAGCGCGCCGGGCGGCGCCGCGAGGGCCGCCGCCGGAGCAAGAGCAGGCCGAGGCCGAGCCAGAGCGCCGAGGGGGCGGGCGCGCCCGCCGTGGAGCAGCCGCAACCCCCGCTCCCGCCCCCGATCTCGCCCCCGCTCGTGGTCCCGGAGGTGGCGCCGCCCGCCCCGGAGCCGGTGGTGGTGCCGCCGGCGCCGCCTGCACCGGAGCCGGTGGTGGTGCCGCCGGCGCCGCCCGCCCCGGAGCCGGTGGTGCTGCCGCTCCCGGTGGTGCCGCCCCGGCGCCGCTCCCCGTGGTGGTCGAGCCGGCGCCGCCGGTGCCTGCGCCGCTGCAAACGCCGGCCGCGCATGTGCCGGTGGCGCAGGGCGTCCCGTCGGGCTTGATCGGGCTCGAACAGGCGCCGGTGCCGGTGTCGCAGGTCCCGGCCTCGTGGCAGTCGTCCGCGGCGACGCAGACCACGGGGTTCGACCCTGTGCAACTGCCGGACACACAGGTATCCGTCTGGGTACATTCGTTACCATCGTTGCACGACACCCCGTCGATCTGATCCGGGTTCGAGCATGCGCCCGTCGCCGGGTCGCACACGCCGGCGGCGTGGCACTGATCGGAGGCCACGCAGACCATCGGGTTACCGCCGGTGCATGCGCCGGCCTGGCAGGTGTCGGTGAGGGTGCAGGGGTTACCGTCGCTGCACGCGGCGCCGTCGGGCTTCGGCGGGTTCGAGCATGCGCCTGTCGCCGGGTTGCAGGCGCCCGCGGCGTGGCAGGTGTCGGACGCGACGCAGGTGACCGGGCTCCCGCCGGTGCAGACGCCGCTCTGACAGGTGTCCGCCTGGGTGCATGCGTTGCCGTCGTTGCACGCGGTGCCGTCGGCCTTGGCCGGGCTCGAGCACGCGCCGGTCGCCGGGTTGCAGACGCCCGCGAGGTGGCATGCGTCGGCGGCCGCGCAGGAGATCGGGCTACTCCCGGTGCACACGCCGTTCTGGCATGTGTCCACCTGGGTACAGGGGTTACCATCGTTGCACGATGTCCCGTTGGGCTTGCTCGGGTACGCGCATGCGCCGCTCGCCGGCACGCACGCGCCCGGGTCGTGGCAGGCGTCGGGCGCGGCGCAGACCACCGGGCTCGCGCCGTTGCAGAAGCCGTTCTGGCACGTGTCGATCTGGGTGCATGCGTTGCCGTCGTTGCACGCGGTGCCGTCGGCCTTGAGCGGGTAGGAGCAGCCGCCGTTCACGCACGAGCCGGGGTTGTGACATGCGTCGGGGGCGGGGCAGGGGAGCAGGCCGCCGGCGACGCATGCGCCGTTCTGGCAGGTGTCGTTGGTCGTGCAGAAGACGCCGTCCTCGCAGGCGGTGCCGTTGGGCGCGGCGGGGTTCGAGCATGCGCCCGTCTGCGGGTTGCACACGCCCGCCACGTGGCACTGATCGGAGGCGACGCAGATCTGCTGGCTCGTCCCGGTGCAGACGCCGCTCATGCACTTGTCCTGGAGGGTGCAGGCGTTGCCGTCGTTGCACGCGACGCCGTCGCCCTTGGCCGGGTACACGCACTGGCCCGTGGCCGCGGAGCAGAAGGCCGGGTCGTGGCAGGCGTCGGGGGCCGCGCAGATCACGGGGTTACCGCCGAAGCAGAAGCCGCCCGAGCATGCGTCGTTCAGCGTGCAGAGGTTGCCGTCGTCGCAGGCGACGCCGTTGATCGGCGAGCATGTTCCGTTGGCGGTCCCGCCGGCGGCCAACGAGCACGCGTCGCACGGGCCCTCCGCGCAGGCGCCGTTGCAGCACACGGCGTCCACGCAGAAGCCCGACTGGCACTCTGCGCCGTTCAGGCACGGTGTCCCGTTGGGGGCGGCGGGCGCGAGGATCAGCGCGGTGGCGAGCGCGTTATTGGCGCTGTCCTTGCCGCCGGAGAGCAGCGCTCGGCCGTTCTGGAGCAGCGTGAGCGCGTGCGCGGTGCGGCCCGCCGGCAGATTCGGCCCGGCCGACCAGGTGTTGGTCGCTGGATCGTAGAGCTCGGAGGAGGTGTGGATCACGAGGCTGCCCTTGCCGCCGACCACGAAGAGCAGCCCGCTGTTGAGCACCACCGCGGCATGCTGGTAACGCGCGGTGCCGAGCGAGGCGCCGTTGCTCCAGGTGTTGCTCGCCGGGTCGTAGAGCTTGACCTGGCCGATGGGCGTGGTCGGGCTGTTGGGGTCGGTGCCGCCGACCAGCGCCACCTTGCCGTTCGGGAGCAGGGACGCGGTGGGCTGATCGCCGGCGAAGAAGCTCGCGTTCGTGAACGTCCAGGTGTTGGTCGCCGGCTTGTAAACGTACGGGTTGAGGATCCAGTTGAGCGTGTCGTCGCCCGCGGCGACCAGCACCCAGCCGTTCGCGAGCAGCGTCGCGGTGTGGTTGAGGCGCGCCTCGGGGGCGGCGGCCGCCGCGGACCAGGTGCTGGTCGCCGGGTCGTAGATCTCCGCGGTCTTCAGCGCCGCGCCGCCGGTATAGCCGCCGAAGACGAGCACCTTGCCGCTCTGGAGGGTCGTCGCCGAGTGACCGCCGCGGAGCGAGCTCATGACCGGTCCCGCCGACCAGGTGTTGCTCGCGACGTCGTAGATCTCGGTGCTGGCGAGGTACCCCACGCCCGGCTTCTTGCCGCCCGTGACGAGGACGTTGCCGTTCGGGAGCAAGGCGGCGGCGTGGAGGGTGCGGCCGACGCTCATCGATCCCGCGGAGGACCAGGTCGCGGAGAGCGGATCGTAGAGCTCGGCGGTCGCGAGGGGCGTGCCGGCGGTGTCGACGCCGCCGACGGCGAGGATCTTGCCGTTCTGGAGGCGCGTCTGGGTGTGGAATGCGCGGGCGACCGCGAGGCTGCCGGTGCCGACCCAGAACGGATCGACGAGCACGGCCTTGCCGCCCGCGTCGACCCAGAGAGTGATCGTCCCGCCCTCGGCGGTGAGGCGCGCGGGGACGGCGGCGCCGCCCTCGGTCCACGCGAGCGGCGCGGTCACCCGGAGCCGCACGAGCCCCGCGTCGTCGACGACCTCCACCGCGCCGTCGCGGGAGCGCAGCGTCGCGCCCTCGACCTCCCAGGTGGCCGCGGGCGCGCCTGCGGCGGCGATCCCCGCGTCGAGCAGCAGCCACTCTTCGTAGCCGCCCGCGGTGGCCGTCCAGTACGAGGTGCCACCCGCGCGCGGGTAGGCCACGGCGTCGCCGATCACCGCGCCTTCGCCCGCGGCGCCGCGCTCGCGCACGCGCACCGCGAGCCCGTCGCTCTCGAGCAGCACCGCGTCTTCACCGAGCCGCGGCAGCGACGCGCGCAGGCCGCGAGCGGGCTCGCGCGGATCGCCCTCGACGGGCGCGATCGCGAAGCCGCTCGCGGTGGAGACGAAGGGGCGATCCCCGCGGAGCGCCCGCGCGGCCTCGGGCCCGAACTGCGCCGTGAGCGCGGCGTCGTCGGGCGCGCCGCCGGCGGTGCAGCCCAGGCAGCCGGAGGACGAGCCCGCGAGCAGCGAGAGGACGATCAGCAGCAACCATCGGAGCATGGGGCGAGGAGAGGTCATCGGGGCCTTTCGAGGTCGACGCACGATCGCCGCCGCGCCAGTCCATGGCCGCCCGCGCTGGCAGTCCGATGAAAGGCGCGCGTACGCGCGAGCCCGCGAACGTAGCGTGTCGCAAGCCGCCTGCCATCCCCCACCACCGATGCTCCTGCGCATCGCTCATCGATCGCTCAAGGTCGCGCCCGGTCCGCCGTTTTCACTTGCACATGGTCGCATCGGTCGAGGGCTCGCGCTGAGCCCCGGCGGGCGTCCGCTCCGCGCCTTCGCCCCGGTCTGCGTCATCCGGACGGGGAGGGGAGAGGTGCGCGAGGGCACAGGAAGGAACGGTCGAGGTCATGATTCGTCGAGGAGAGCAAGGGCGGCCGCGCGGGGCCGGCGGCGCGGAGCGGACGGTGCGGTATGCGAGCCTGCTCGCGGCGGTGCTCTTCGGAGCGATCGCCGCCTTGCCGGGCACGGCCCGCGCCGGGGATCCGGTCCCCGGCGACGCCTGCGAAAAACCGGGGGACATGGGGATGGCGTGCACCGATGGCGTCGGGCAGTGCGCGGCCGCGGGCGGGCTCGTCTGCGGGGACAACCTCGTCGTGGCCTGCAAGGTGGTCCTCGGCGAGCCGAGCGCCGAGATCTGCGACGGCATCGACAACGACTGCGACGGGGTCATCGACGACGCCGCGATGGGCGACGGCGACCGCTGCGATCTCCCGGGTCTCGGCGAGTGTACGCAGGGCGTGCAGAAGTGCGTCGGCGGCGCGCTCGCCTGCTTTCCTACCCGGCTGCCGGGGCAGGTCCACGAAGCGTGCAACGGGCTCGACGACGACTGTGACGGCGTGGTGGACGACGGCTTCGACGTGGGGCTGCTCTGCACGGCCGGCCACGGCGCGTGCGTCGCCCTCGGCACGATCGTGTGTGTGTCCGACACGGAGACGATGTGCAACGCCGTCCCCGGCACGCCGGCGCCCGAGATCTGCGGCGACGATCTCGACTCGAACTGCGACGGCGACCCCAACGACGGCTGCGGCTGCCTGGTCGACGCCGACTGCGGGAGCCTCGCGAGCGGGCAGATCTGCGGGACCGCGCACGCCTGCGTGGCCGGCTGTCGCAGCGGCGGCAACGGCTGCCCCACTTCGCAGATGTGCTCCTCCAAGGGGTCGTTGCCGGGTCAGTGCGTGGGCTGCATGGTCGACGACGACTGCGGCGACGCGGCGAGCGGTCATGTCTGCGTCGAGCACGCATGCGCCCCGGGTTGCCGGCCCTCCGGTGGCCACGGCTGCCCCACCGGGATGACCTGCTCGACGGGGCCCGGCGGCGTCGGCGTCTGCGATCCGAACGCTCCTCCGTCGAGCAGCAGCAGCTCCGGGGCCATGGGTGCGGGCATGTCCGAGGGCGACAGCGGCACCTCCATGAGCCCGGGCGGCATGCTCGGCGGATCGAACGGGAGCAGCGGGGGCGAGGGCGGCTCGATCTCCTTCGACGATCCGGACGGCGGCCCCAAGGGCAGCGGCAACGGCGCGGATCTGCCGTCGGACGGCGCGTCCGATGCGTCCGGCTGCGCGCTCGTCCCGAGCACGGACGATCCGGACGCGCGCTGGATCCTCGCCGTGACCGTCGCGGCCCTCGCGTCGTTCCGCCGGCGCGACGAGCGCTGAGCGACCCTCCGGCGCGCCTCGCGCTCCGTCAGGGCAGGGCGCCGCCGTTCCACGTCGAGCTATCAGGGGCGCGCGGTGTCGCCGATCGCGTCGAGCACGCCTCGGCACCGGAGCGGGAGCGCCAGCCGGAACCGGGCGCCGCCCAGCTCCGAGCCCAGCGCAGCGGCGTGACCCCCGTGCATGTCCGCGATCCTGCGCACGATGGCGAGCCCGAGCCCGAAACCGCGGTGCTCACCGGTCTCTGCCTCGTCGAGCCGGTAAAAGGGCTCGAACACGCGCTCCCGCTCGGGCAGCGGGATCCCCGGACCATCGTCGTCGACCAGCACGAAGACCGCCGGCCCCTCCTGCTTCACGCGGACCTCCACCCGCGAACGGGCGTGGCGCAGCGCGTTCACCACCAGGTTCGACACCGCGCGCCGGATCAGCCGGACGTCGCCCAGCACCACGAGCGGCGCCTCCTCGGGGGAGGGACCGCACAGCGCGATCCCGCCGGCCATCTCGCGCATCGTTTCGCAGAGATCCTCCAGCACGGAGCCGAGCTCGACCGGCGCGGCGCCGGGCGCGCGCGGCTCCCCCAGCCGGACATAGCTGAGCAGCTCCTCGATGAGCTGATCGAGCTCCTCGAGGTCACGGGTCATCCGCTCGAACGAGCGCTCCCGCTCGGGCAGATCGTGGGCGCTGCGCGCGTCTTCCAGGCCGAAGTGCATCCGCTGGATCGGCGTCCGCAGCTCGTGCGAGGTCATGTGGAGCAGCTCCTCCCGGGCGGCGATCAGGCACTGGATCTCCTGGGCCATGCGGTTGAGCGTCGAGGCCAGCGTCCCTATGGCGTCGCGCGAGCCGACCGCCGCACGGGCGTCGAGCTCGCCGCGCCCCAGCGCATCGGCCGTACGGCAGAGGTCGGCGAGCTGCCGGCGCAGAGGGCGCAGCAGCGCGTGGACGCCCAGCGAGAGGCCCGCGACGAAGAGCAGGAAGAGCGCGACGCCGCGTCTCCCGCCCACGGGGAGATCGAGGGGTAGCGGCCCCATCCGGAGGAGCGCGTCGGTGCCCTCGATGCGCGCGAAGAGGAGCGACTCGCGCGCAGGGCCCACCCGAACCACCGCGCCGGCGTCGAGGCGGGCGAGCGTGCCGGCGTCGACCGGGAGGCCGGCCCGGGGGACGATCGCGACGGGGAAGCGGAAGCGCGCCGCCGCCTTCTCCGCGGGCCCGCCGAAGTCGTGGTACGCCGCGTGGCGATCGGCGAACATCTGCGCCATGAGGGCGGCCGGCACGGAGAAGGTCTCCTCGATGTTGCGCCCGAAGCGCTCCTCGACGTGGGGCATGACCAGCAGACGGGCCACCACCGCCGCAGCGAGCACCCCGGCCAGGACGTGGAGATAGACGCGAAAGAAGAGTCGATCCACCCTCACTCCATCGCGTAGAGGTAGCCTTTGCCGCGAACGCTCTTGATGCGATCCGCCTGCCCGGAGAAGCTGCGCAGCTTGTGGCGGAGCCGCGAGACCATCAGGTCGACCGCGCGATCGAGCTCGTCCTGCTCGGTGCCCCGGAGCTCCTGGTACATCCTCCGGCGGCTCACCACCTGGCCCGCGTGGGAGACGAGCAGGTGGAGCAGATCGAACTCGCCCGAGGTCAGCGCGAGGTCCTCGCCACGCAGGCGGGCGGTCCGGGCGGCCGGATCGACGGCCAGCTCACCGAGGCGCAGGCGGCTCCCCTCCCCGTCGCGCCTCCGGGCCGGGCGGCGCAGCAGCGCGCGCACCCGCGCGAGCAGGACCAGGGGGCGGACCGGCTTGGCCAGGTAATCGTCGGCGCCGCTCTCCAGCCCGACGATCTCGTCCGTCTCGCCGCCGCGTGCGGTGAGCATGAGGATCGGACCGCCGTAGGCGCCCCGCACCTCGCGGCAGATGGTGAGGCCGTCCTTGCCGGGGAGCATGAGATCGAGCACCACCGCGTCCGGCTGCTCGGTGACGATCCGCGCCGCGGCGAGCGCGCCGGAGCCCTCGCTCTCGGTCGCGATGTCGTGCCGCTGGAGAAAATCGGCGATCCGCGATCGGAGATCCGGATCGTCCTCGACGAGGAGAATGCTCGGTCTGGACATGGGCTCTGCGTCGTGGGTCGAGTGCAAGGCCCGAACCACCCTTCCTTGCGCGAGGATCCTGGAGCATCTCCACGAAAAGGGCGCCGATTTGCGGGATCGCGCGTGTCCTGTGCCGGGCACGTGCCCGGCACAGGACACCTCCAGGCGAGCTGGACCGACAGGCCTCATGACGCTCTGTATCGGTTTGTATCGTCTCTTGCCGGGGGGCGAGCGCCCCGTATCGTAGAGCCTTCAGGGCCTGCGCCGGTGAGGAGCCAGCGCGCGGGCCGGATAAGGCATCACCACGAAGAGGAGGTATGCGATGTCAGAGGAGACGATTTCCCAGCAGGCAGAGCTCGTGGCCCAACCAATGCTCTCGAAGGAAGATCTCGGCAAACACGCCCTCACGTTCAGCCAGGGTGTCGAGGCCAACGACGTCACCTGGGTCAGCGGCAAGGCGCAGGTGTGGGCCGTGGTGGTCTACGGCAACCTCACCGTGACCCTGAAGTGGCCCAATGGCACCAAGCGGAAGTTCACCGCGGACTCCTGGGGCGCCGGGATCGGCGACGCCAACGCGGCCGGCGGGGGCCCCTGGTCGAAGACCACGGAGGGGAAGGACTACATACCGCCGGTCGGGACCAAGATGCATTTCCAGATCACCTCCGTGGCCTCGGTGGCCGGGGAGATCCAGATCTTCTGGTGGATCAAGACCGGGCAGATCCTCGGCTCCTTCGTGGGGGTGGCCGCCGGGGCCGCCGCGTGGGAGGGCGGCGGGACCGGCAAGTGGACCAACCCCTGAGTCGCTGAACACGATCTCCGCGCGATCGCGCCGTCGGTGTATATCCCACGAGGAGGAGCCATGACCCAGGTTCATTCGTACGCCATATTCGCTGAATTCTCCCCCACCACCAAGCGAATGAAGCCGGGCATGAACACCCGTGTGTTCAACGTCGTCGAGGCGCGCTCCGGGAGCGATATCCACCTCGAGATGGGGACCGGCATAATCACCCTGGCGCCCGGGACCTACCATGTCACGGGCTTCTCCAGCGTCGCCTATGCGACACAGGAGCCGCCCGAGATGGTGGCCACCCGCGCCCCGGTAAACGCCGGCTATTGCCGCCTGCGCGACACCAGGGACTCGGCGGAGGACCGCGACGCGGGCATCGTCTTCGGGAGCGTCAGCACGGCCAACGTGGTGCCCAGCCTGATCGAGGCCTACTTCACCACCGACGCCGAGGTCCATTGCGTGATGGAGCACCAGTGCGGCAGCTCGGTGGCCGACATCTGCCTCCAGTCGGACGCAGGCGGCTCGACCAAGCACGTGTTCGCGCGGATCTCCATTCGCCGCCTCTGAAGGGGCGCGCCTTGCGCTCCGTCAGGGCAGGGCGCCGCCGCCCCAGGGCACGAGGATGAAGAAGACCAGGGCGATCAAGATCAGCATCAGCAGGCTGGTCACGAGGTAGGTCGATCGCGGCGCGCGCGCGGTGCTCCACCCGTCGCCGTAGAACTTGCCGCGCGAGCGGTGGCGGAGCTTGCGCTGCACCCCGCGCAGCAGATCCGGCGCCACCGCGCCTGGAGGCGGCGCCAGCGCGCTCCGCAGGAGCTCGCGGACGTCCACCTCGTCGAGCACCTCGCCTTCGCGCGGCGCGCTCTCGCGCGGCGGCTCCGCACCTTCCGGATCGCCCTCCGCGGGCGGGTCCGGGGGCGCGCTCTCGGCGTCCATCCCGGCCTCGGCCAGGGCGGCGCGCATCTCGTCGTCGAGCTCGGGGAGGTCGTCGGGCGGGTGGCCGGCGCCGCCCGGATCTCGCTTCGGATCGTGGCTCATTGGCCGCCCTTGCCCTTTCCGCCGCCGGCCTTCTCGCTCGCCGATTTTTCGGTCGAGACCCCGCCGCGCACCTTCTCGCCGATCGCCTTTTCGACCAGGGCCTTGAGCTGGGCGCGGCCGCGGTGGATGCGGCTCTTCACCGTCCCGTCGGGGAGACCCGTGACCTCGGCGATCTCCTCGTACGAGAGGTCCTCCACGTCGCGCAGGATCAACACGGCCCGGAACTCGGCGTCGATCTGCTCGATCGCCCGCTTGACGACCAGCTCCATCTGCATCCCCATCACCAGCTCGTCGGGCCGGCTCACGTCGCCGACGCTCACGCCCTTGGCCGCGGAGAAGGGCACCCGCTCGGCCATCGCGTCCACGTCCTCCTGGTCGTTCGAGTGCCGGCGGGAGAGGTACTTCGTCCTGTTTTTGCAGAGGTTCACGGCGATGCGGTAGATCCAGGTCGAGAGCTTCGAGTCGCCCCGGAACTGGTCGATGGCCTTGAAGACCTGGACGAAGACCTCCTGGGCCAGGTCCTCCGCCTCGTCGCGGCGGCCGAGCATCCGGAAGACGAGGGCGAAGACGCGGCGCTGGTAGGTGACCACGAGCTCGTTGAACGCGGACTCGTCGCGGGCCACGAGCCGCGCCACGAATGCTGCCTCGTCCTGTTCCTCGCTGGCCAACGGTTCGCGCCGCTCCTCGCCGCCCAAGGTAGACGCCCCGGGCCGCTCTGCGCCAGAGCTACCCGTATCCGACCCGCCTGCGCGGGCAATCTTGGCGCCCGGTCCGCTCAGCCCGGGCAGGGCAGGTAGACGGAGGCGCTCGCGTTCACGTTCACGTAGAGGCGCAAATAGGCGCTGTGGACGTGGACGCCGCTCACCTCGATCTTGTTGGCCTGGGCCTTGAGGCAGCCTTGCCCGTTGCCGAAGGAGAGGTCGGTCGCGAGCTTGTCCTTGACCGACTTGAGGCGCTGGCCGATGTCGAGGTGGAGCGCGGCGCGCGCCTGATCGCGGATCGATCCGCCGTCGAGCACCGACTTGAGGGTGAGCAGGAAGCCCTTGGTCTCGATGGTCGGCTCGAGGTCCGGCACCCGGAGCTCGTTGTCCTCCACGGACGGGTGGCCGTTCATGAAGATGTCGCCGTCGAGCGTGGTGTCGATGCCCATCTTGTGGATCGGCCCGGCGATGTGGAGCTTGAGGACGAGCTGGTCCTTCGAGGCGTAGACCTCGGGGTTTTCCATGTAAAGCTCGGGGAAATCCTTCGAGAAGAAGAGCTTGCCGTCGGTGAAGGCGAGCGTCATCGCCTTGGCGAGCTCGTCGTACCGGGCGGCGATCGGGATGCTCACGGAGAAGGGCCCGGGCTGGAGCGTAGCCACGTTGGCGAGCGGCGGGAGGGAGGCCGGGATCTCGTCGTTCGCGCAGGGGATGGTGACCGAGGGGGCGATCACCATCGCCAGGTCTTTCTCCAGCCCGTCGGCGATCACCGTGGGGCCGGCCTCGACGCCGAGCACCTTGAGCGTCGCGCAGCCGTGGGCCTCGCCGAGGGGCAGATCGATGGGTTTGGCCACGCGCTGGTAGGCCTCGCCGAGGAGGGGCTTGAGATCGTAGGAGAAGTCGTCGAGCTTCTGCCCGACCTGCTGCTTGATCTTCCCGAGCACGCCGGCCACGGCGTCGGCCACCTTCACCACCTTGTCGTCGGAGCGCACGTCGAGGTCGACCGACTGGAGCTTCGCCACGTAGGTCGAGCCGACGACGGGCTCGGCGAGGATCTTGAAGTCGAGGCCGAGGTCGAGGCTCGACACGGGCAGGTCGGCCGTCGCGTCGGCATGCAGCTCGATCGAGAGGCGGCCCTGGGTGAAGCGCACCTTCATCGGCCCGCGCTTCCAGGTGTATTTTCGCTCGGTGCCCATGAGCGGGTAGGTGCCCTCGCCCGTCTCCGGGAGCGAGGACTCGAGCGCGCTCTTGAGGCCTTGCGCGGTGACGGTGGCGTGGAGCACCACGCGCGAGGGCGTGGGATCGGCGATGGGCTCGCCCGGGGTCTCGGCGGGGCGGGGCGGGTAGACGGCGGTGAAGCCGGTGCACCCGGCGGAGAGCAGGGCGGTGGTGGCGAAGAGGGCGAGCGCGCGGAGCTTCGACATGGCGGGACATGTCACCGAGGGGCGCGGGACTGTCAACCCTCGGCGCGTGTCCTCAACGCGCCTCGCGCGAGCGCGCTTCCCGCTCAGCGCTGCGCGACCATCGCCTTGCGGAGCGGCGCGAGGGGCGCGCCGTCGTCGAACCGCGCGCCGGTGGGGCCGGGGATCACGCCGAGCTTCTTCCACAGGGCGGGCAGGTCGATCATCACCGGGGCGCTGCCCATCTTCGCGTGCAGGTCGGCGAGCACGGTGAGCCCCGTGCCGCGATCGCCCGCGGCGATCACCTGCTCGATCGGCCATCGATCGGAGACGTTGCCCCCGGCGGCGACGATGGCCCGGATCGCGTCGTCGAGGGAGCGCGCGCCGCCGCTCTTCTCGCGGATCTCCAGGTCGGCGAGCAGGCAGAAGAGCGCGCCGCCCCAGTAGGTGCGTCCCCAGGTCGGGGTGTGATCGAGGCCGCGATCGCCGGGCGCGGGGAGGCCTTCGTCCATGCGGCGCGAGAGCCGGTGGAAGGCCTCCTCGGCGCTGATCAGGCCGCGGCGCGCGCGGAGCAACGGCTCGAGGTAGGTGGCCATCCCCTCTTCGAGCCAGGCATGCGCCGACGACAGGTTGGGGAAGGCGGTGTGGAGCATCTCGTGGAGCAGCTCCCAGCTCCCGTCGAGCTCCTCGGCGCTCGTGCGCTCGCCGAGCGGGACGACGATGGACGCGCCGCCGTTGCCGAGCACGCGCGCGTAGGTGATGCCGTGGCCTTCTTCCGGAAGGAGCAGGACGAGCGCGCGTCGGAGCGGCGCGCGGCCGCAGTAATCGGCGACGATCTGTGCGTTCTTCTCCACCCAGGTGAGCAGCGCGCCGTCGCCCGCCGCGAACGCGCCCGGCGCGAAGGCGACCTGGATCTCCTGCCCGGCCACGTCGAGGGTGAGGACGCGCAGCGCGCCGAACGCGGAGTAGGGAGCGCGCGAGAGGTCGGAGAGGTCTGCGCCGTAGCGATCGACGCGATCGGCGCCGCTGCCTCCGGCGCGGAAGAGGCCGGTGGCGAAGCTGAGCCCGGGAGGCGTCGCGACCTCGAGGGAGAAGGGCTCGCCCGGCGGGGGATCGACCGGGTGGAGGAGCCAGGCGGAGGGCGGCGAGAGGAGGAGCGCGCGGTGACGCGCCGCCGCGCCCAGGGTGCCGAGCGCGTCCGCGGCCTCGCCGAGGGCGAAGCGGTAACGGAGGCGGCAGCCCTCGGGTGGGCAAGGCGGGAGCCGGAGCGCGCGCTCACCGTCCGCCGACGTGGCGACCGCGAGCGGGATGAAGGGGCCGCCCGTGGAGACCTTGACGTCGCGGAGGAAGGGCTCGGTGCCCTGATCGAGGCGCAGCTCGTCGGTGCAGGTGGGCGGGATCTCGGCCTCGATCGTGAGCTCGCGGGCGCCCTCGCCGACCGTGGCCCGATAGCGGTACGGCGCAGCGGGCGCATGGGCTGCGGGAGGCGCCGCGCCCGGCGAGAGCGCCCTCTGCGAGAGCGCGCCCGTCGGCGTCGCGCGCGGAGGCGGCCCGACGGCGGGCGCGCCCCCCGCGCATGCGGACAGCGAGGCGAGCGAGAGGACGACCGGGAGGGCCCGCTTCATCGGAGATCGTTGGAGCTCAAACGAGGGGCGCCGGGGCGGCGATCTGGCGGAGGATCTCCTCGTGGAAGGCCCGGAAGGAGGACTGCTCGGGCCAGCGGGGGGCGCGGTCGAGCAAGGAGAGCGCGCGCACATGCTCGCCCCGGTCGACGGCCACCACCGCGGCGGCGTAGCGCATCGCCCAGAAGACGAGCGGGCTCCTGTCGCCGGCATCTTCCAGGAGCTGCCGGTCCCCGTCGCGGCTCTGCCGGGCGAAGGCGCGGGCCAGCGCGCCCGTGGCGGATCGCAGCATCTTGACGCGATCGAGGATGGCCTCGCTCGCCGGGGGGAGAGGGAGCCGTTCGAGGCGGTCCGCCTGTTCGAGCGCGCCCTCGCGATCGCCCTCGAAGGCGAGGAGCATGGTGTCGAGGAAGAGCCGATGCTCCAGGGCGGCCTCCCACGCCGGGCCGCGCTCCGCAGCGGCCATCGCCTCGCGCGCCTGGTCGACCCAGCCGTTGGCGGCGAAGGCGGTCGCGGTCATGAGCGGCGCCATCGTCTCGGGGTGCGGCACCCGCCGGAGGGCCGAGGACCAGCGCTCGAGGACGCGGATCACGTCGCCCGAGCGGAGCAGGGAGCGGAGCTTGCGCTGGGAGATCCAGCGGGCCGCGATCAAGGCCGAGAGCGCGCCGAGCATGCCGGCGGTGGCCCAGGGCTTGTGCCACGCGAACCGGAGCATGGCCGCGGCGAAGGCCGCCGACGCCACGAAGAGGAAGGCGCGGGTGATGCGGACGGGGGCAGGGTCTTCGGACAGCGGATCCACGGGGCGCTCGCGGCTGATGCTTCCTAAGGTACGAGCGCCCGACGCGAAAACAAGCGCCGGGGAGCGGCGAGCGCATGTCGGACACACGAGCCGCTCGACAAGCGGGCGGCGCTGGGTTACGAAGCGGATGTCGGGTCGGTCCTCGAAGACCGGCCTTCATGGGCTCGTCGATAGCGCGTCGTGAACCCCGCCAGGCCCGGAAGGGAGCAACGGTAGCGGAAAGCGGATGTGACGGGCCCTTTCCTTTTTGTTCGCCCGCTTGTTCGCCGGCCCGTTCGCGGGCGGCCTCACGGCGAAGCGGGCGGCGCGCCCTTCTCCGTCAGCGGGACGAGCTCGATCCCGAGCTCGGTCGCGAAGCGGAAGATCCGGTCGTCCCGGTAGAACTCGCCGAACACGATCCGTTGCAGGCCGGCGTTGGCGATCATCTTGAAGCAGCCCCAGCAGGGCGAGGCCGTCACGTAGATGCTCGCGCCGTCGATGCGCACGCCGTTGCGCGCGGCCTGGATGATGGCGTTGGCCTCGGCGTGGATGGTGCGCACGCAGTGGCCGTCTTCCATCAGGTGGCCGTCCTCGTTGCAGTGGCCGAGGCCGCGGATCGAGCCGTTGTACCCCGTGGCGAGGATGCTCTTGTCGCGCACGATCACCGCGCCCACGTGCTTGCGATCGCAGGTGGCGCGCGAGGAGACCTCGACGGCGATGCGCATGAAATACTCGTCCCACGAACCTCGGTGCATCGTCCCCGAGTACCATGGCCCGCGCGCCGCGGTCGACCGCGGTCCACCCCGGCGCGCGTTTCCCTTCGCCCGCCGGAGCGACGCCGTGGTAGCGCCCGCGCGTGACCACGACCAAGAGCATCCCTCCGACCGGTGAAGGGCCCGGCGCAGGCCGGCGCGCCCTGGTCCTCGGCTCGGGGGCGCGCGAGCATGCCCTGGCCCGCGCCCTCGCCCGCTCGCCGGGCGTCACCGAGGTGATCGTCGCGCCCGGCAACGCAGGGACGCGCGCGCCCGCCTCCGCAGGGCAAGCCGCCATCCACAGCGAGCGACCGAGCGCCGGGCTCACCCCGCCCTCGGTGCTCGATCTGTGCCGCCGCCTCACGCCGGATCTGGTGGTCGTGGGCCCCGAGGCGCCGCTCTGCGACGGGGTGGTCGATCTGCTGGCGGAGCACGGCTTCCTCGCGTTCGGGCCGAGCCGCGACGCCGCGATGCTCGAAGGCTCCAAGGCCTTCCTCAAGCGCTTCGCGACGCGCTTCGGCATCCCCACCGCGCCCTACGCGATCGTCACCGATTTCGACGAGGCCGAGGCGGTGATCCGGAGGCGCGGCGCGCCCATCGTGATCAAGGCCGACGGCCTCTGCGCGGGCAAGGGCGTGGTCGTCGCCGCCACCAACGAGGAGGCGATCGAGGCCGCCCGGTCCATGCTCGTCGACCAGCGCTTCGGCCCCGCCGGGGCCACGGTGATCATCGAGGACGCGCTCCTCGGCGAGGAGGTGAGCGTGCTCGCCGTGAGCGACGGCGAGCGCCTCTTCGTGCTCCCCCCGGCCCGCGATCACAAGCGCGTCGGCGACGGCGATCGCGGCCCCAACACCGGCGGGATGGGCGCCTTCGCCCCGAGCCGGCGCGTCGCCCCCGAGATGCTCGCCCGCATCGAGCGCGAGGTGCTCCGCCCGACCATCGCGGGCATGCAGGAAGAGGGGCGCCCCTTCCGCGGCGTGCTCTTCGCCGGGCTGATGATCACCCCGGGCGGCGAGCCCATGCTCCTCGAGCACAACGTGCGCTTCGGCGACCCGGAGTGCGAGGCGCTGATGGCCTTGCTCGACGGCGACCTCTTCACGCTCTGCGCCTCCGCCGCCCGCGGCAAGCTCGACGCGAGCGCGGTGGCGATCCCCCCGGGCCGCAACGCCCTCACCGTCGTCCTCGCCGCCCAGGGCTACCCCGCGGCGCCCCGCACGGGTGACCCGATCGAGGGGCTCGACGAGGCCGCCGCGGTCGAGGGCGTCACCGTCCTCCACGCCGGCACCGCCCGCGCGGGGGACGAGGTCGTCTCCGCCGGAGGCCGGGTGCTCGCCGTCACCGCGATCGGCCCGTCGCTCGCCGAGGCCCGCGATCGCGCCTACGAGGCCGCTTCGCGCATTCGCTTCGCCGGGATGCACTACCGCCGCGACATCGGCACGGAGTGATCCGTCCAGATTCCCTTGACGCCCCGATGAACCAAGACCTTCCGTTGCCGTTGCCGGGCTGAGGCGCCTCGCTGCTGATCCGCTCCCTTCCGGTCGCGGTACTGTTCGTTGCTGTCGCAAACGTAGGTGCTGCGCGGTCCGCTCCCTTCCGGTCGCGGTACTGTTCGTTGCTGTCGCAAACGTAGGTGCTGCGCGGTCCGCTCTCTGCCGGTCGCGGTACCGTGGGCCGCTCTTAGAAAGGTGCTCTTCATGCTTCGTGTGCTCGTCTCCGACGCCCTCAGTGAGCAGGGGCTCGCCATCCTCCGCGCGGGTCAGGGTCTCACGGTCGACTACCAGCCCGGCCTGAACGAGGCGGCCCTCGCCGCGGCGATCGCCGGCGCCGACGCCTTGGTGATCCGCTCCGGCTCCAAGGTCACGGCGAAGGTGCTCGACTGCGCCGACCGGCTGCGGGTCATCGGGCGCGCGGGCATCGGCGTTGACAACGTTGACGTGGAGGCGGCCTCCAAGCGCGGCATCGTGGTGATGAACACCCCGACGGGCAACGCGGTGACCACGGCCGAGCATGCCATCGCCCTGCTCATGTCCCTCGCGCGGATGATCCCGCAGGCCAGCCAGTCGATGAAGGCCGGCAAGTGGGAGAAGAAGAAGTTCGAGGGCCGGGAGCTCGCGGGCAAGACGCTCGGCGTGATCGGCCTCGGCAACATCGGGCGGATCGTGGCGGATCGGGCGCGCGGCCTGAAGATGCAGGTGATCGGCTTCGATCCGGTGCTGACCGCGGAGCGGGCAGCCGCGCTCGGCATCGAGCTCGTGTCGATCGAGACCATCTGGGCGCGGGCCGACGCCGTCACCGTCCACACGCCGCTCAACAACGCGACGCGGGGCCTCGTCAACATGGCCACCTTGCCCAAGCTCAGGAAGGGCGTGCTCCTCGTCAACGCCGCGCGCGGGGGGATCTACGACCTCGACGCGCTGCTCGAAGGGCTCGCCTCGGGGCAGATCGGCGGCGTGGCGCTCGATGTCTTCGAGGAAGAGCCCCCGCCGAAGGACCTGCCGATCCTCCAGCACGAGCGGGTGATCGTGACCCCGCACCTCGGCGCCTCGACGAAGGAGGCGCAGGACCGGGTGGCCCTGGAGATCGCCGAGCAGGTGGTGGAGTACCTGGCCACGGGCGCCACGAAGAACGCGGTGAACGTCCCCTCGGTGAGCAGCGACGTGGCCCAGAAGCTCACGCCGTACCTCGACCTCGCCGATCGCATCGGCAAGTTCGTGGCGCAGGTGGCGCCCAAGGGCAGCCCGACGGCGATCGAGGTCGAGTGCGTGGGTGAGCCGGCCGAGCTCTCGGTGAAGGCGATCGCGGCGAGCGCGGTGGGCGGCTTCCTCCAGCGCTTCCTGGAGGCGCCGGTCAACCAGGTCTCGGCGCCGCACGTGGCGGCCGATCGGGGCATCGCGGTGCGCGAGCTGCGCACGGCGGCGCCGCGGGGCAAGTACGCCTCGCTGGTCGTGCTCCGGGTGCACCACGCCGACGGCTCGACCTCCGCGGCCGAGGGCACGCTGGGCGCCGACGGGGCGCCGCGCCTCGTCAAGTGGGGGAGCTTCGAGGTCGAGGCCCAGCTCGGCGGGCACACGCTGGTGGTGATCAACCTCGACCGGCCCGGGGTGCTCGGCTTCCTCGGCACGACGCTGGGCAACGCCGGGGTCAACATCGCCCGGGTCCACCTCGGCGCCTCGGGCGACGGCGGGGCCATCTCGGTGTGGAACCTGGACAGCGCCATCCCGGCCTCGGTCCTCGACGAGATGCGCCGATCGGCCAACGTGTCGAGCGCCATCGCCGTCGAGGTGTAACCTTCCCCGCGTGGACCCGATCATCGACCTCGCCCCCGGCGCCGAGGACAACCCGGTCGCGGTGGAGCTCTGCGAGCACCTGCGGCGGAACCTGCGGGAGCATCCGCACAAACAGGCCGATTTCCGCGGGCTGCGGGGCTCGGTGCTCATGGTCGCCCAGGACCTCGGCGAGTCGCTGACCCTGCGCTTCGACCATGGACGGCTGACGATCCACGACGGCACGGTCGGCATCCCCGCGGTCACCTTCTGCGCCGATCTCGCGGCCCTCCGAAGCCTCGCCGACCTGCCGCTCACCTCCCTCGGCCGGCTCCCCGCCTTCGGCCCCCTCGCCCGCGCGGGCCGGAGCACCTCGGCCGAGCTCCTGCGCCTCTTCGCCCGGGGGGATCTGAAGGTGTACGGTCTTGTCGCCCACCCGCGCACCGTCGTCTTCCTCCTCCGGATTTTCTCCATCCACGGCTGACGGTCACTCGATTGACCGGGGAAAGGCGCCTTTGACGCCCCCCGGGGCGATTGGTATGGCTCGAACATGCCCGTGCGGTTGCGCTACCTGGCGCACGATCTCGAGGTGCCGTTGGGGCAGTTCCTCATCGGCCGCACCACGGATTGCCAGCTCTCGCTGGACGACCCGCTGGTGTCGCGCCGGCACGCGGTGCTGACGGTCCAGCACGACGGCGTGTTCATCGAGGACCTGCGGAGCCGCAACGGGGTGCTCGTCAACGGGTCGAAGATCGAGGGGCGCCGGCGGGTGAACGACGGCGACGTGATCCGCATCGGAACGCAGGACCTCTTCCTCTCCGGCGTCGGCGATGTCCCCTCGTCCCCGAACAGCTCCGCCCGCAACCCGCTCACGATCACGATGCAGGACATCCGCGTCCCCGACATCGGCCCGCCGAGCGACGAGGGCGACATGACGGGGATGCTCCCGCTCCAGCCGGTGGCGACGCTCCCCGACAAGCGGGTGGACGCGCTCAGCCTGATCGGCGCGCTCGCGGACAAGGCCCTGGCCCTCGGCCGGGTCGACGAGGCCGAGCGCATCCTCCAGCGGACGCTGCACGAGCTGCTCGGCAAGTCGGCGAAGGGGCAGCCGCCCGCGCCCGAGCTCGCCGAGAAGGCCGCCTTCTACGCGACCCGCCTCGCCGCCGGGACGGGCAAGGGCGCGTGGGTCAACTATGTCTTCGAGCTTTATGGCAATCTACGGGCCCTGATGCCCGGTCGCCTCGTCGATGAGCTTTACGCCGTGATGCGGAAGGTCAAGAGTATCGATCGCGTCATGCTCCGCGCGTACCTAACCTGCCTCCGGGAGATCGCCCATGGCTTCGGGCCGGCCGAACGGTTCGTCCAGCAGCGGATCGAAGGCTTCGAGCGCTGGGCGCCCTGAGGCGAGCATGGAACGATCCCCCGACCGCGCCGTCGAACGAGCCGTGGCACCCCGCGTGAGGAGACCCGGCTGATGGCCTACCGCCTGCGCTACCAGGCCCACGACCTCGAGCTGCCCATCGGGGACTTCGTGATCGGGCGCAGCGTCGACTGCCAGCTCTCGCTGGACGATCCGCTCGTGTCCAGGCGCCACGCGACCATCCGGGTGCGCGCGAACGGCGTCTCGGTGCAGGACCTCGGCAGCCGCAACGGCGTGCTCGTCAACGGGGCGAAGATCGAAGGCGAGCGCGAGCTCTCCGTGGGCGACAAGGTGAGCATCGGCAGCCAGGAGATGCTGATCCAGAGCGCCGACGAGCCCCGGGCGCCCGCCGCCGCCAACGAGGAGCTCTACCGCCGCGCGACGCAGACCCTCGCCGCCGGCTACGTGGGCGATCTGCGCGCCGCCGTGGCCGAGGCGGCCGCCCAGAGCGCGCCCGTCGCCCCCACCGCCGACCGGGTGAGCGATCCGCCGGCTGCCCCAGGCGCCGCCGCCGGCGAGGCGTCGCGCAGCATGCAGAGCTTCAAGCTGCTCGGCGGCGTGGCCGACAAGGCCCTCGCGCTCGGCCGCGCCGAGGAGGCCGAGCGCATCCTCCAGTCGCTCCTGCTCGACGTGCTCGCCCGCGCGAAAGAAGGCGTGACCGTCGACCCGATGGTGGCCGAGTCCGCGGCGAAATACGCGGCCCGCCTGGCCGGCGCCACCACGCGCGGCACCTGGGTCGACTACGTGATCGAGCTCTACCGCTGCCTCAGGCGCCCCGTGCCCGCGCAGATCCTCGACGAGCTCTACACCGTGGTGCGCAAGGTCAAATCGCTCGACCTCGCCCTGCTCAGGGCTTACCTCGCCGATCTGCGGAGCCTGGCGTCGTCCCTCGGGCCGGCGCAGCGCTTCTTGATCCAGCGGCTCGAGGGCTCGAACGGCTGGCGGCGGCGAAGTAGGCACCTCGTCCCCGGTCGCAGCCGTCGGCGTGGTCGGCGCACCGGCCGTCTTCCTGGGCTTCACCGGCGCCCGCGGCGGCTTCGGCGGCGCGGCCTCCGTCTCGTTCATCGCCTGCCAGCCGAGGTTCTTCGCCGCGGCCCGGGCGATGATCGCCCGCAGCTCCTCATCGGCCACCTTGCCGAGCTCCTGCGCGAGCGGCGGCGGCAGCGGCACCGCGCGCGGCGAGGTGCGCACCTCGTCCCGCGCGGGCGGGCGCTCCGGCGCGTCCACATGCCCGACCCGGAAGCGGGCTCGTTCACCTTGATCGAGCGCGCCCGGAGCGCCGTCAGGATCGCCTCCGTCAGGAGCGAGAGCTCCTGCGACCAGGTGCTCGTGGCGGTGCGGATGAGCAAAACGCCCCGCTCCAGGCGGATCGGCCGCGCCCGGGCCGCGATGCGCGATCCGACCGCGGCCTCCCAGTCGCGGTAGGCGATCGGCGCCGCCTCGACCGACGCCGGGACGCGCAGATCGGTGTCCCGGCGCAGCACCGCGCCGAGGGGCTCGATCGCCCCGCTCCGCCGTCTGCCCGCTGCTCTCATGCTGGCTCTCGGACTGCCTCGGAGGCTCGCGCTTCCGCCTGGTACCGAAGGTGGGACTCGAACCCACAAACCCTTCCGGGTAGCGGATTTGAATCCGCCGCGTTTGCCATTCCGCCACTTCGGCCGGCTCGGTTGTCATGCGCCGCACAGCTGCGCGGCGAAGAGAACCTAGACCATCCGGGCGGCGATCCGCAACCGTCGGGGGAGACGCAGCCCCCGCTTTCTCATGTTAGGCGAGAGCATGAGGCAAGCCCGCGAAGGCGGGCTTCCTTCGTGTAGCCCGGGGGTTTACCCCCGGGCGCCCATCCGGGCTTCCTTCGTGTAGCCCGGGGGCTCACCCCCGGGCGGCCCATGGGGAGGCGGGGACGCCTGGACCCGAAGGTCAGCCCTTCTCGGCGGCCTTCGCGGCCATCTCGATGAAGTGCGGCTCCTTCGGCGTCGGGTAGCCGGCCTTCGTGAACTCCTCGACGATGGCGGCGTTGGTCGCGAAGTACACGGCCCAGTAGTGCTCGTTGTGGCAGTAGGGGCGCACCGCGAGCACCGGGCCGGAGGCCGTGAAGTCGAGGATCTCCACGTCGGGGGCGGGCTTCTTCACCACGTGCTCGATCTTGGGCAGCCGCTCGCGCAGGCGCTTCATCGCGTCGAACGGATCGACCCCGTGGGCGAGCTGGGCCTTGAGGTCCACGCGGCGGAAGTCGTTGTGCGTGTAGTTCTGGATCGTGTCGCCGAAGATCTTCGCGTTGCCGACGAAGTTGCGGATGTTGTCGGCGGTATCGATCGCGGAGGCGAAGAGGCCGACCTCGGCCACCACGCCGGTGATCCCGGCGGCCGTGATCATGTCGCCCACCTTGAACGGGCGGAGGATGATGAGGAACACGCCGGCGGCGAAGTTCGAGAGCAGGCCGGACCACGCCATGCCGATGGCCACGCCCGCGGCGGCGAGCACGCCGGCGAAGGAGGCCGTCTCCACGCCGAAGAGGCTCAGGATGGCGATGAGGAGCAGCAGGGTCATCGCCACGCCGAGGATCGAGTTGACGTAGCGGACGAGCGTGGTGTCGAGCTTGCGCTTCTCGAGGTTGTTCCTCGTGACCTTCTGGAGAGAGCCGATCACGATCCGGCCGATGATCCAGAGCAGGATCGCCCCGACGATCTTGCCGCCGACCGGCACCGCGTAGGTAAGAAGAACGCGCTTGATCTCTTCCGCCCACGGCTTGTCGAGGGCCTGGGCCAACGTGTCGTCGAGTCGCATGAAAAGTCCTCCCTGGTGCCCCGCCGTGAGGGTCCGATGACCGGGGGCGAGGGTGCCCTATACGCGCGGGCTCTCGCGGGTGTCCATCGGGAAAAAATGCCGCGCGCGGCTCAGGAATTTTCCGGAGGGCCGGATCGGGGCGCACAAAGTCTGCGAAATCCGGCGAATCCTGCGCTACACCTCGCACACCATGACCTCCGAGAACCGCCCCGAGCCGGGCTCTACCTCCGCTGCCCCGGGCCCCGAGCCCACCCGCTACGACCCGGCCGAGGTCGAGCCGCGCTGGCAGCGCCGATGGGACGAGCAGCAGACGTTCAAGGCCGTGCGCAGCGGCGATCCGAAGCGGAAGAAGCGCTTCATCCTCGACATGTTCCCGTACCCCTCGGGCGCCGGCCTCCACGTGGGCCACCCGGAGGGCTACACCGCGACGGACATCCTCGCGCGCTTCTACCGGATGCACGGCGACGACGTGCTCCACCCGATGGGCTGGGACGCGTTCGGCCTTCCCGCCGAGCAGCACGCGATCGAGACGGGCACGCACCCGGCGGAGACCACGCAGAAGAACATCGTGACGTTCAAGCGCCAGCTCAAGATGCTGGGGATGAGCTTCGACTGGTCGCGGGAGATCGACACGACCGACCCGCGCTACGTCAAGTGGACGCAGTGGATCTTCCTCCAGCTCTTCAAGAAGGGCCTCGCCTACCAGGACAAGGTGAGCGTCAACTGGTGCCCGGCGCTCGGCACCGTGCTCGCCAACGAGGAGGTCATCGACGGCAAGAGCGAGCGCGGCAACCACCCGGTGATCCGCACGCCCCTCCGGCAGTGGATGATGAAGATCACCGCCTACGCCGACCGCCTGATCGACGACCTCGCCCTGCTCGACTGGCCGAACGGCACGCTCACCATGCAGCGCGAGTGGATCGGCCGCTCCGAGGGCGCGTCGATCGTGTTCGCGATCGACGGCCACGGGGGCACCTTCGAGGTCTTCACCACGCGCCCCGACACGCTGATGGGCTGCACCTACTGCGTGCTCGCCCCCGAGCACCCGCTCGTCTCGGCCATCACCACGCACGCGCAGACGGCCGCGGTGGACGACTACGTGACGACCGCCGCGCGCAAGAGCGACCGCGATCGCAGCGCCGCCGCCAAGCACAAGACGGGCGTCTTCACGGGCGCCTACGCCGTCCACCCGATCAGCGGGCAGAAGGTGCCGATCTGGGTCGCCGACTACGTGCTCGGCGGCTACGGCACGGGCGCGGTGATGGCCGTGCCCGCCCACGACGAGCGCGATTTCGAGTTCGCCAAGACCTTCGAGCTGCCTGTCGTCCAGGTGGTGCGCCCGCCGGACGGCGCCCCGCCGGTCGATCACTTCGGCCACCTCGACCGGGCCTTCGTCGACGACGGTATCGCGATCAACAGCGGCGAATTCGACGGCCTCTCCACCGCCGACTGCAAGAAGGCCATGGTGAAGAAGCTCGCCTCCCTCGGCCGCGGCGGCGCCAAGATCACCTACAAGCTGCGCGACTGGGTGTTCTCCCGCCAGCGCTACTGGGGCGAGCCGATCCCGATCTATTTCCCCGTCGACGTGAAAGAGGGGGGCGATCCGCGCAAGGGCGATCCGCACGAGATCCGCTACGACCAGCCGATCGCCGTCGACGAGCGCGATCTGCCGCTCAAGCTGCCCGACCTCGCCGACTACCGCCCCGGCAACGACCCGGCCGGCCCGCTCGCCCGCGCCGTCGACTGGCGCTACTTCCAGAAGGACAACAAGTGGTTCGCCCGCGAGACCAACACCATGCCGCAGTGGGCGGGCTCGTGCTGGTACTACCTGCGCTTCACCGACCCGCAGAACGACGCCGCCGGATGGTCGCAGGAGGCCTACGACGCGTGGATGCCCGTCGACCTCTACGTCGGCGGCGCCGAGCATGCGGTGCTGCACCTGCTCTACGCGCGCTTCTGGCACAAGGCGCTCTTCGACCTCGGCCACGTCAAGCACCCCGAGCCCTTCATGAAGCTCGTCCACCAGGGGATGATCCTCGGCGAGGTCGAGTACACGATCTACAAGGGCCCCGGCGGCGAGATCGTCGACGTGCGTCACGTGAAGATCACCGACGACGGTCTGCGCCACCACGAGACCAACCAGGAGCTCTCTCCCGAGCGGGTGCAGGAGACCGACCTCGAGAAGCAGGGGACGGCCTTCCACCTCAAGAGCCACCCGACGATCCGCGTGTCCGCGCAGGCCCACAAGATGAGCAAATCGCGCGGGAACGTGGTCAACCCCGACGACGTGGTGAAGGCCCACGGCGCCGACGTGCTCCGCCTCTACGAGATGTTCATGGGCCCGCTCGAGGCGATGAAGCCCTGGCAGACCTCGCAGATCTCCGGGATCGTGCGCTTCCGCGACAAGGTCTGGTCGGTGAGCCAGCGGCCGCGCACGGCGTCGATCGACGAGGCGACGAAGCGCCTGCTCCACAAGACGATCAAGAAGGTCACCGGGGACATCGAGGCCATGGCCTTCAACACCGCGATCAGCGCGATGATGGTCTTCGTGAACCACCTCGGCGACCTGAAAGAGGTGCCGGCCGAGGCCTTCGACGCCTTCACCCTGCTGCTGTCGCCCTTCGCGCCTCACCTCGGCGAGGAGCTGTGGCA
Source organism: Byssovorax sp. (assembly GCA_046351295.1). GTDB lineage: Bacteria > Myxococcota_A > Polyangia > Polyangiales > Polyangiaceae > JAXLYT01. Next base: position 39,974 of record JAXLYT010000046.1, on the reverse strand, counting down.
AAGGTCCGGCCACGCGGAGAGCCTGGCCCACGCTCCTTGGCCTTCGTTCGACGAGGCGCTCTGCGTCGACGACGTGATCGAGATGGCCGTGCAGGTGAACGGCAAGGTGCGCGGGCGCGTGACGCTCTCCCGCACCGCGAGCGAGGACGAGGCCCGCACCGCCGCGCTCTCGGCCGAGGGCGTGGGCAGCTACACCCAGGGCAAGGCGATCAAGAAGTTCATCTACGTGCCCGGGAAGATCGTCAACCTGGTCGTCGGCTGACGAGCGCCTCGAGCTTGTCGTAGGAGCGGGTCATCTCCGGGATGAGCCGCCCCGCGAAGCCGGGCAAGCGCGCGAGCACCGTGCGCAGGGTGACGCTCACCCGGGCGTCGTCGCCGTCCGGCGCGAAGCGATAATCGAGCAAGATCCCCACCCCGGGCATGCCCGCGCGGTACGTGAAGCGCTCGTCCGCGTCGCGGGTGAGGACGCGCGTGACGCCCGCGAGCGGGAGGCCGAAGATCCGGTACGTCCAGCCGTAGAGCGAGCCCGCGCCGCCGTCGCCCCGGAGGAGCTTGTAGGTGCGGTGCTCGGGCCACCAGGTCTCCATGGTGCGCAGATCGCTGAGGGTGGAGAAGACGCGGGCGACAGGGGCAGGGAAGCGCAGCTCGACGCGGGCGCCGCCGGGCTCGACGCGGATGGGCTCGATCAACATGGTCCGAGGATATACCGGCGACTTGGCCCAGAGGGCGCAGCTCCGGAAAGATCGCGTCAATGGTCGCCGCCCGAGCCTCGCTCGCTCTGTTTTTCGCCGTGCTCCCCGGTCTCTCGGCCTGCCAGAAGGCCCAGGCCGACACCACGCCCGAGCCCGGTCCGGCCCCGCAGGCGGTCGAGATCCCGGCCGCGCCCGCCGCGCAGCCCGAGGCCGCGCCGGCCGGTCCCCGCACGCTCAAGATCAGCGCCGTCGGCGACTGCACCCTGGGCGGCCCCTTCGAGTCCGAGGGCGCGCCCGGCACCTTCTCGTTCGAGCTCGCCGGGCACGACAACGACGCGCGCTACCCGTTCGCCAAGGTGCTCTCGGTGCTCGCCGCGGACGATCTGACCATCGCCAACCTGGAGACCACGCTCACCAACGAGAAGCATGCGCAGTCGCGCCCCTTCAGCTTCCGGGGGAGCCCGGCCTTCGCCGAGGTGCTCAAGCAGGGCAGCGTCGAGGTCGTCAACGTCGCCAACAACCACAGCTACGACTTCGGCCTGAAGGGCTACGCCGAGACGGTCGAGGTGGTGCGCGCGGCCGGCGTCGGGGTGAGCGGCAACGAGTGGGTCGATGTCCGCACCATCCGCGGCGTCGAGGTCGTCAACGTCGGCTTCCTCGGGGGAAACCTGCGGCAGAAAGCGAAGATGATCGCGCTCGTGACCGAGCACAAGACGCCGAAGAACCTCGTCTTCGTCTCGTTCCACTGGGGCGTGGAGGGGGTGAACGCGCCCACCGTCGTCCAGTACAAGCTCGGGCGCGCCGCGATCGACGCGGGCGCGGATCTGGTGATCGGGACGCACCCGCATGTGCTCCAGGGCATCGAGACCTACAAGGGGAAGCACATCGTCTACTCGCTCGGTAACTTCGTCTTCGGCGGCAACGTCAACCCGGCCGACAAGGACGCCGTGATCTTCCAGGAGACGTTCACGGAGGAGGGCGGCCGCTTCCTCCCCGGCGAGCCGACGCTGCTCCCCGTGCGCATCTCGAGCGACGAGAAGCGCAACGACTACCAGCCGGTGCTCCTCGAAGGGAAGGAGCGCGACCGGGTGCTCGGGCGGATCAAGACCTTCAGCGATGCGCTGATGCGCTGACAACTTGAACAGGCTGAATCGGAGCTGCGGTCACCGCCGCCCGCCGCCGGATCGATGTGCTCCCCACCTCGCCCGCCGCACCGAGCGGAGCGCCATCGCCCGGAGCTTTTCGATCGCCCGCTCATGCCGGTAAGCCACCGTGGCCCGCGGCTCCCCCAGCGCCTCGGCGATCTCCTCGAACGTCATCTCGGCGAGATCCTTCAGCTTCACCACCTCGGCGTCTTCGGGGTCGAGGCGGCGCAGGTATCCATCGAGCTTGCTCCACAGCTCTGCCAGGAGCGCCGCGCTCTCGGGCCCGAGCCCGGAGGCGATCACGGCGTCGGCGTCGGCCTCGGAGTCCACGTCCAACCGCCGGATCTGGCGGTGGTTGCTCACCTCCAGGCGGATGATCTCGCCGAGCCACGCGCCCGGGTGCTCGGGCGCGGGCTGCTCGACGAGGCAGCGATTGACCACGAACAGCACGCGCTGCACGAGATCTTTCCGGGACTCGTTGGACATCCAGCCCTGCTGCCGCAGCTTCCCCCAGATGAAGTCGCCCCACTGATCGTGGATGTACTGCACGAACGCGGCGCGATCGGCGGCCGACTGATTGGCCGGCAGCACGACGACCTGCGGCCCGACCGGTGCGGGCGTGTCGTCTTCCTCTCCTACTTCGACGTCCCAGCCGCGCACGGGCTCGCGCACGATGATACGGACCCCGTGCTCCGTGGAGAACTCGTTGTCCGCACGCGCATGCGGCGCGGCGGCGGTCGGCGGCGGTGGGCGATGGCGGTATGCGGTCATGGCAGCCTCGATGGTGTGTCACGAAGAGAGCCGACGCGGCGCGGCGCCGCCGGTTGCGCGCGCGTCGAGGTCGTCGGCGCGGGAGAGATCGACGAGGCGCTCGACGCAGAGGCGGAAGGGGGCGCCAAGGGGCCCAGCGCGGCGGCCCTGGGCGCGGGTGGAGCGAGCGCGGGCCCCAGCAGCAGCCATGTGGAGAGCGCCAGCGCCGCCGCGATCAACCCGAGGAGCGCACCTGCCGCGCCCCGCGAAGGAAGGCGCGAGCGATCGACTGTCACCTCGACGGGGGCTCCGGTCGAGCGCTCGCCGCCGTACGGGAGAGTGAACGAGGGGATCTCCGGCGCTCGCTCCGTCGGCGGGAGGATCGAGGCCGGCGCGATCGTGGGCGGCGGTGCTGCGGGGACGAGCGCGACCCGCTCGGTCGGGCCTGGAGTCGTTGCCTGAGCCGAGAGAGGCATGGTCGGCAGCAGCGCGGGGAGACGGGAAGGGACCGGCACGTTGCGCGCCGCGCGGCGGAGCGGCGCGCGCAGGCGCTCCTGCACGTCGCGCAGGCGCGCGGAGAAGATGCACATGCTCGCCGGACGCCGGGCCGGATCTTTGTCGAGGGCCTGGTCCACCAGATCGGTCAGGTCCGACGGCAGATCGGGCCTGCGCTCGCGGAGCGGGCGCGGCGCCTCGGTGAGCTGTGCGCTCACGATCGCCGCCATCGAGCGGGGCGCGCCGCCGAACGCATGCTCGCCGGCCAGCGCTTCATAGAGGATATGGCCGAGCGCGTAGACGTCCATGCTCGCGTGCGCCTTCGCGCCGCGGAGCTGCTCCGGCGCCCGGTAGCGCGCCGCGCCGATCTCTGCGTCCCGCGTCGTCACCACACCACAGGAACGCAGCTTGGCCATGCCGAAGCCGATGACCTTGAGGCCGCCGCCCGGGGTGAGAAAGAGCTTGTCCGGCCCGAGGTCGCGGTGAATGACGCCCGCCTGGTGGGCTTCGGCGAGGCCCTCGCACGCCTGGCGGGTGATCGTGAGGAGGTCATCGAGCGGCAAGCGCGCGCCGCTCCGGAGCCGGGCCGCGAGTGTCTCGCCGCGTAGGAGCTCGAGCGAGAGCCACACGGTGTCTCCCTGGGCGCCGGCGTCGTGAAAGCGCACCACATTCGGATGAATGATGAGCGCGAGCGCCTCTTCCTCCTGGACGAAGCGGGCCATGACCTCGGCCGCCGCGCTGCCTGCGACGGCCAGGATCTTGAGAGCCCGCGTCTCTCCATCCCTCGTCCGAGCCGCGAACACCTCGGCCGCGCCCCCGCTCGCGAGGTGCTCGACGATCTCGTGCTCAGCCCAGATGTCTCCCGGCCGGAGGCGAAGTCCCATGCGCATGTCGTTCGACGGTTGAAGCGGGGCCATGATGCAATCCTCCTTCAAAAAAAGCGCGTTGCGCACACCTTGATCCGATGTGCGCAACGCGCCTCCGTACCTACAGGGCCATGAGCTTGACGGCGTCGGTGTAGGCGCTCATCCCCTTCCGGGTGTGGGCACGGAACCGGAACGAATAGACCTGGCCCGGGGTGAGGCCGGTCACCACCGTCTTCGCGTGCATGGTCACGGGGAGGACGCTCCAGGTGATCTGATCCTGGCTCGACTCCCAGAAGTACACCGCCGCCGGGGCGACCGCGCGCGCGGCGAGGCGGATCTCACCGGAAGCCTGGCCATGCCTGGCGAGGAGTGGCGGCTTGAGGACGCTCGGGATCTTGCGGATCGAGAGGCCGGTGCTGAGGATCCAGGTGGCCGCGGTGGGCGAGTCGGGCGCCTGGGTCGTGACCACGCCCTTCACGTAATCCACGACATGGTCGAGGTTCCCTTCGAGGTGTTTGTGCTTGGCGTCGCGGTCGGCGACGACGCCGGGGCCACCGCCCTTGGCCTTGGCGTTGGCGGCCGCGAGGTCCTTGGCCTCCATTTCGAGCTGGGGCGGGCTCGGGTTGCAGCCGGCGAAGGGCGCATTGTTGGTGAGGCAGGACGCGATGTGCAGGATGTAAGTGACGAACCCGTCGTGCGAGCGAGGGCTCTTCTTGACGGGAATCGGCATGAGGGGAGAATTCATGATCGGCTCTCTTTCGGTTCCCGGCTGCACGAAGGGATAAGGGCCGCCGGCGCATCCAGCGGGCCCCGGCTTCGTGTTCGCCGGGCTCATGAGAGAAGCGTGACGACGAAGGAAAAAATCCAAGGTGAAGATCACTTTTTTTTCGAGCCCCGGCTGGAGGTGGGTAGGGCGAGGTGCGAGAGGTGGGCGCAGCCGTTCTTGGGGAGAGCGCAGCCGTTCTTGGGAAGAGCGCAGCCGTTCTTGGGAAGAGCGCATTCGCTCTTGAGAAGGCGGCATCCGTTCTTGGGAAGAGCGCATCGGGTCTTGAGAAGGCCGCAGCGGTCGTTGAGAAGGCGGCAGCGGTGTCCGGGAGGTCGCAGGCGTTCGCGGGGCCCGGTCGGCGATGAGGGTTCGATGGACGCGGAGCGCTGGGAAAGAGCAGCGACGGCGGGCAGACGAACGCGATGCGCGGGAAGTACGACAACGCACGGGAGGAGGCGGCGACGTTCATGGACGAACGGCCACGGGTGAGGGGGCGATGGACGAGAGGGGTCGCAAGACCAACGCCGTCCGGAGGGAGGTCCCGTTCACCGGTGGGCGAGCGATCGCGTTCGCTGGGAGAGGGACGAGGTCCGGGGGCAGGTGCCCTCCACGGGTGGGCGATCGACGGCGATCGCTGGGGGCGCCCTCCGATGCGAGGGCGGAGCGAATCGACGAGTGGACGAGCGTCGGCGATCGCTACGCGAGGAGCACGTTGCGGAGGGAGATGGACGGCGCTCGCTGCGCGGTGATCAAGATGCTGGGGCGAGAACAACAGGCGCGGCGCCCGCTCGAGACCCCTCACCGTCAGCATTTCGGGGCCGGGTGGCCTGCGGAGGAGCTTCCCTTTCGTGCCTGCGCCGAGCCGGACCCCCGACCCCGGGCTCGCCCCAACCTCGGCAGGAATGCTCCCCTTCCTGCTCTCTGGTAACCTGCATGGCATGAGCCTCGCCTCCTCCAGAACCAGATCGGAGCACGAGGCGCGAACAGGGTCGTCTCTCCGACCTCAACCTGGCTCGAACGGCCTGGCCATCCTCGCCACAGCCGCGGCGGACGGTCCGGCAGAGCGCCATCTCATCATATTATTCAATCATTTCGCGATGTTCAGGTCAGAACGTGTCGGCTGGGCCAGGTCCAACAATTCGTTCTTGACAGGCTGGCGCGCTTCGCGTTTCCTTGCCATAGGTAGCCCACCGAGACGCTTCCCAGAGGGTGGGTTTGTCAGCAATATCGCCTTCGGAGGGTAACCAACATGGCCGGCAAGCAGGTTTCCGTCCTCGGAATTACCGACTACAACTGCAACTTTGCAACAGGGAGTGATCCTTACATCCTGGTCGTGAGCCGGCCCATCTATGTCGTGGACTGGGTGTCGGGCGTCCTTTTGACGCGCCTACATAAGAGCGACACATGGGACAGTGGCACTGCGTCCGCGGATGTCGTGGTACAGAACATCATGCCAGCGCAGGATGAGCCGCAGACGGTCTTCGTCCCCTCCTCGGGCGAGGTAGCCTCGATCACCATCCCGAACGGGGCGACGGCACCGGCCCTTTATCAGGATGCTTTCGCGGCGCCGATCGCCGCGTATGTCCGGGTTCTCATTAAGTGGACGCAGGGAGCGAGCACGGGAGCATGCTCATTTGCGATCAGCGTCGACCTTATCGGGCGTGATGCGTAGCTCGATTCCGAACTGGATCAAGTGAGCGGTCGCGACTATCGGGAATGGTCCATCGTAGGAACCTGAATTCACGGAGATTGTCCCATGTCAGGAACACTGATTTCCATCATCCCACGAACAGATTATACCCTCGAGGGGCCGGCCACCGAAGAAGAAGAGATCGTCGGGCCTCTGATCGTGGAGCGCGACGAGGGGCGCATTTGGATCTCGGAGCCGATCCGCTGGGTTGACTGGTCGAGAGGCGTTCTGTCGTTGCGAATGCATGCGAAAGGCTCGTGGGGCACGTCTATTCAGGTGGTCGTTGCGGTTATCAACGTCATGCCGTCACCGGACGAGCCGCAGACGAATTTCATGTCAACGGACGAGCCGCTGGCAAATATTCTCTTGGATTCGACCTCGACGGCACCCACGCTGTATCTGGCAGATTTCAACACGCCCATCGATGGGTATGTCCGAGTGGCGCTTGGATGGATACAAGGAGGAAGCACGGGGGCGGCTAATTTTGCAATCAGTGTAGATCTGATCGGGAGGAGTTGAGTCCAATTGCAATGTTAACACCGTAGGACGGAGCAGCCCAAATCTGACGAATAGCCGGAGGAGCCCCGTGAAAAACATGCTATGTGCTAACCAGGGTACCATTTGCACGATCGGTTCTCGAACGCAACAGGGGCCGATGTTTGTCGACGGCCGTATAGCTACAAATGAGCGAGCATCAACGGAGTCAGTTGTCAGCATAATCAATGACGCATTCGCGAAACTCGATGGTGGACATGTTCGTTCGCGCGCCGATCAAGATCAGGCACTCTATAACGTCCTTCGTAACTGCCCTCAAGCGTTCACAGATCTTTTTGTCGAGCCCGGCGATCTTGCGATGGGCTCTCATATCGCCAGAATAACCAATACTGAAGTTGTTGCTTCGACGCACGCTCACTGTGCGGTCGAAGTCACAAACGACCTCACCGTATTACCCGGTCGTGTCATAGACGGACGAATCACTTGCGGCACCCTGCATCTCGATGCGTCACTCGCTTAAGTCATTACCAACGGCGAGGTCCGAATGTTAGACTTCGATCTTTTTGCAAAAAATATCGAGGATGCTGTCACTCCCCGATCCATCGGTTTTACGTATGCAATTTACGATGGGCTGACTCTCAAGAAATCCGGCAAAGGTGGGTTGGCGAGGTTTACAAAATACTCTTCGTTGCAGCAAAATCCACAATTTAAGATGAATTGTTGTAGCTTGAGCAAAACCATCACGGCAGCCGCGGCACTCAAAGCCATACGACTTCGCCAGCGCAAACGACTTCGAAACGGGTCGGCCATAACGGACCCCATGGCAGTTTTTTTACCAAAAAGTTGGATAAAGGGGATAGGGGTTTCGCAGCTCAGGTTTGTTGATCTGTTGTCGCACAATAGCGGATTGCTGCCGAACGGAGATCAGTTAGATGCGGACCTGTATTCAAATCTTAAAATATCCGTCGCTCTCGGGAGATTATCGCCAATTGGCGGCTACCAGAACATCAACTATTCTTTATTTCGTATAATTATTCCATATCTGATCTTGCCACCCGCAGCAATTGTCGCCCTGGAGGCTTCTCCCGCGTCGCAGTACACTTTAGGTGCGGTTTACGCATCGTTTGTTCGCGAAGAAATATTGAACCCTTGCGGTGTTTACGAGGCGGATATTCGTCCTGTTGCAGATCCGCCGACCGTTCGGTATTATAATTTCTACAATAAATATGATTCTGTCGAGGATCAGCTAGACCCTGCCGGGAACGAACAGATTTATCGTTGTGGAGAATCCTACTGGTACATGTCTGCCATCGACTATGGGGCGTTTTTGGCGGGTTTGCGACAGGGGAAAGCCGATCTTCCGTTGGTGCCGTCAGATCCAATTGGACAGAACATAAGCATTTGGGGTCAGATGAAAGCAGATTCGCTGGGATTATTTCGAGCAAATTCGTTTAAGCTGAGCCCCTATTACTTTCATGATGGTGCGTTTCATGTCGACAGTGCTGGCGAACAAACGTCGTGGGTCGCATTCCCTAACAACGTAACGGCCGTGCTTATGATTAACTCGTATGGCGGACTTAGTTACTGGACATTTCCTTCACCAGGAACGGATCTCTCTGCTGGATTTAATCCGAGTAACTTAATGTCGAATTCTAGTCCCGGAATTTTGCTCATGAATGCCCACGATGCGTCTTTGGTGTGACATGATTTGGTTTAAGCGAGGTGCCTCATGAGAGCTCTACACCAACGAGTTGCGTTCGCTGTCATCGCGGGCCTCGTCCTTTTTGCGGGCTGCAGTTCTGGCAAGGGAGAGGGAGAGATGTGCGGAGGCTCCAGCGGCATGGTTTGCGCTGATGAATTTTATTGTAGCTATCCTGATTATGGATGCGGCACTAAAAGTGCAACAGGAACGTGCGTGATAAGAGACGATAGTTGTCCTCGTAACATGGACGCGCCACAAATAAGCAACGTTTGTGGCTGTGACGGGCACGTTTACCAGAGTGCTTGTGAGGCTCACAGGGTCAAGCAAGATGTCGGGTTGGTGAGCTTGTGTTCGCTGAATTTCAACCAGGTTCCGTGTGGCGACATACTTATTTGCGACACTGATTATGGGCATTGCGACAAAGATGTGTCAGGAGGCTCCGACAAGGGCGCGTCGTTCCACTGCGCCTTCTAGCGCCTCTTTCCTCTGGCGACAGAAGACTCCTGGGGCGATTGATGTCGCTTTCCTCGACAGCGTGTCGCGGCAACAGGAGCGCATCGTCCTATGTGAAAATTGAGGTTTGGTGCCGTTTCGCCGAATTGTGATGATTTTTTAGTGGTATGTCCTCGTTGCCGTTTGCGGCAATGATCATTCGATGACGATGCCGGCGCATATCGAGGACGCGCGAGTCGAGCTGGGGAGCGGCCTCGCGAAGAGATCTACGTGCGCCTGCTACGAGCGCTGCGCGCATATTGAACTTCCTCGCCGTACCCCTCGACATGCGCGGCCCCTTCGACGCGCTCGCCGACCTCGAAGCGATCGACGGGCACCTGGGCTCCTTCCTCAACAAGAGGCGGCTCCGGTGGGCAGGCGAACACGATGCTCGGGAAGCACGGCTCATCGTTGACAGTGTAGAACGTTGGGAAGTACCCTCCGGGCACCTCCTCCGCGCTCCGCGGGGAATCAGAGGCGCTCCCCATGCCCCACCTGCCCAGCAAGGTGCCCCTCGGCCGGTTCCCCCTCGCCCTGCTGGCCGTCCTCCTCCTTCTCCTCGGCATCTCCTGCCGCGACGACGACCTCCCCACCGCAGCCAGCGGCGACGGCGACCTCGACGCCCCAGACACCACCCCCATCGCCGGCGCCCTCCCGGGCCACTTCTCCGTCTCCATCACCGGCGAGGCGCGTTACCACATCCAGCTCACCGTCCCGCCGGGTATCGCCGGCATGCAGCCCACGCTCGGCATTGCCTACAGCAGCACCTCCGGCAACGGCCTGCTCGGCATGGGCTTCTCCCTCACGGGCCTCTCCGCGATCACCCGCTGCGCGCGCACCACGGCGCAAGACGGCCGAATCCGCGCCGTCCACAACGATGCAGGTGACGCCATCTGCCTCGATGGCTCCCGCCTTATCCCAGTGAACAAGAAGCTCGGTATCACCGAGTACCGGACGTTCCCGGACACGCAGGTCAAGGTCCTCGGCTTTGACGACGCTTCCCCTGATAACCCCGCGTCCACCTGGGAGGTCCATACGAGGGACGGGCATATCCTCGACTACGGCGGGCACCTCAACGCCAATGTCCTCGGCAAGGACAAGGTCATCCGCTCATGGCTCCTCCGAGATGTCCGCGATCAACAGGGCAACACCGTCGCTTATACCTACCAGAACCTCCGCGTCGGCGAAGGGTACACGGTGCAGCACGCGCCCCTTCGCATCCTGTACACTGGCCACGGCAACGCCGAACCGTCGCAGCGCATCGAATTTTCATATGAAGGTCGAGCCGAATCCGACACTGGCTCCTTCTATGCCGGCGGCTTGCAGCAGAACCGCGACGAGCGGATCGCGCGCATCTCCATGTTCGGGCCTACGGGCGGCCTCGTCCGGGAATACCGCTTTGCGTACAATACCAGCGCCGGCACCGGACGGACGCTGCTCGCCAATATCAAGGAGTGCGCGGCCGACAATACTTGCAAGCCCCGGACAAGCTTTGCCTGGTCCGGCGGCAAGGCCGGCTTTGAGCGGATCGGCACTAACGTTCCTGTCCCGCGCTCATCGCTCTCCGCGCCCATGCTCCTCGACCTCGACGGCGATGGGCTCGATGACCTGATCGTCCCGGCCGTTCCCTGGAGCGCCGAGGCCCACGCCGAGATCCCCACCACCAACTGGACGGTATACCCGAACACCGGCGAGCAACCTTTCCTGAAGGAGCCCATCCTCGCCTATGCCGAGGACCACAACGATTTTTCGAACGATCCCATCCTGCAAGGGCAGCCCGATTTGCAGGTGCAACCGGATTATGGCACGCCCATCGACTACGACCACGACGGGCGGACGGATATCCTGGTTCATGACGTCCACGGGACGTCCTTCTCTGCATCGAACAACTGGCAAGTCCTCCATGCCACGGATAAGCGCACCTTCGAGGTCGTCGACACGGGGATCCCGCGCCCCAAGCACTTGCTCGACGGTGGTTACAAGCTCGGCAGCCCTGAAGGATCTGCTCACCTCGCCGACGTGACCGGCGATGGAATGAGCGATCTCATCCAGTGCGAGCGCGACGAGACCGCGGGCGGCGGGGACAGCTTCATCTGGACCTTGCGCCGCTGGACGCCGGAAGGTCCCGGCTTCGAGACCAAGCCACGCCTGATCGAAGCGCTCTCGCTCTTCCACTGCGCCTGGCCCCTCTACCCGGTCGACCTCGACGCCGACGGCCGGGTCGATCTGGTCTTGCCCGAGCTCTCCCAGAACCAGAAGCTCCCGCTCGAAACTTATCGCTCGTTCTCTTATGACGAGGCCAAGGATACCTGGGAGAACGAGGCCATCGGCACCATCCACGCCGCCGCGGCGGGGCCGGTGTTCCTCGATTTGAACGCCGATGGGCTCCCCGATGCGCTCACGCTCGACCTCACCACGGGCCAGCCGGTCAGCGTGCTGAACACCGGGGATCGCAACGGAAAGCGCTTCGCGGCGACGATCGAGAACGCGGTGGAGTACCTCCCCGGCGATTATGCCTCGCTCTTCAGCCTCGGGGTCGTGCTCGATTTCGAGGGCGACGGGCGGCAGGATTACCTGCTCCCCTTCAAGGGAGACGACGGTATCGCCGTCTGGACGCTCCTGCGATCCAGGGGCGATGGCACCTTTGCCCTGGTGGAGCCGGGCATCCCCTTCGAGGCGGAGATCAGCGACCAAGGGGTGACGATCGCCAACCGGCTCGGCCCGCGCGTCGGCGATATGGACGGCGACGGGACGCCGGACTTGCTCTTGCCGCTCGGCCAGCATTTCTCGGTGTTGCGTGCCAAGGGCGCCCGGCAGGACATGCTCTCCAGCATCCGGGACGGGCTGAACGCCTTCGATGCCAAGGACATGGGGCAGGTGCCGACGGTCTCCATCGAATATGGAGGGTTGATCGATCGGTCAATCACCGCGGGGCCGGAGGGCAAGGTGGCGCGGGATGATCAGGATTATCTCGCCCGCGGGCCGCTCGCGCCCGAGTGTGCCTATCCGCTTCGCTGCGTGGTCGGGCCCAGGCAGGTGGTGACGGGCTATGCGATCGACAGCGGGGTGAATGAGCCGCGGCGTTTCCGGGTGCAGTACCGCGAAGGTCGGTATGATCGGCACGGGCGCGGGTTCCTGGGCTTCGGTGCCAAGATCACGAGTGAGCCGGCGGTGGGCTCGGGGACGATCGAGGTCTTCGGAGACACGGCGAGCGAAGTGCTCGGCAAGGCGACTGTCTTTCCGCGGGCCGGGTTGCTCACCAAGGAGATCCGCTGGACGCTCGATCCGACGAAGGATGACCCTTCACGGATCGCGCTGTCGTTTGCGAACTGGGAGCATGAGGTCCGGTCGACGAACGGGGGCGCTACGTACTTTTTGATGGAGACCGGCGTGGAGACGCGGCGGGAGCAGGCCAAGGCAGACCCGAAGGTCATGCCGTCGCTCCACGACTGGTTGCGGAAGGGCGCCGAGGGGACGGGGATCTATGTCGGTGGATCGAAGACGGCCATCACGGACTATGACGATTTCGGGAATGTCCTCGGGTCGATCATCTCGGCGGATGAGGTCGATCTGGTGACGGTGCTCTCCGATGTCGCTTATAAGAACGACACGGACAAGTGGATCCTCGGCAAGCCCGGCCATCGCAAGGAGTGCAGCAGCGCGGCGGGCATCGAGCAGTGTCGGACGATCGATCGAACGTACGACGGCGCGGGCCTGCTGAAGACGGAGACGCTCGATGCTGGTGGTGATCCGAGTATGCACGTCGAGACCATGTATGGGCGGGATGACTTCGGGAACGTCACCTCCGTGACGGCGAAGGACGGGCTCGGCAACGCGCGGAGCACGTCGACGACCTGGACGCCGGACGGGATGTTTCCGAAGGTGATCACGAATGCGCTCGGGCAGTCGCGGACGGTCGGATATGATCCCGGCTTCGGCGTCCTTGTCTCGGTGATCGATGAGAACAACCTCCAGACGAGCTGGAAGCTCGACGCCTTTGGCCGAGCCAACCGGGAGCTCCGGCCCGATGGGACGGAGGCGACCCGGACGATGATCCGGAAGAAGGACGGCGGCAAAGGTCACGACCGATGGGCCGTTCGGGTGACGGAGACGGCGACCGGTAGGCCGACCCGCGAGGTGGAATATGACAGCCGGGCCCGGCCGGTGCGGTTCTCGGTCCATGCGACGCAGACCGGGGACGAGCCTCCACCGCGGTTGATCCAGGAGGTCGCGTTCGACGCGCAGGGAGAGCATATCGCCCGCCGCTCGCTCCCGGTCGTGGAGACCGTGCCGGAGGCGCAGTGGCACTGGGACGAGTATGCCTATGACCCGACGGGCCGGGTTTTGTCTCATACGACCCCGTGGAAGGCGGTAACGCGGTATGCCTATGAGGGCAGGAGCGTCATCGTCACGGAGCCCAAGAAGAAGCCGACGATCGAGGAGCACGACGCGCTCGGACGGCTCTCCAAGGTCACCGACGCCGAGAACGGCGTCACGTCGTATGCCTATGGTCCCTTCGGCTCGCTCTGGACGGTGACGGATCCAGGGCTCGATGTCACGACGACCCTGCGGGACGCCTACGGGCGGGTGCGGACGTCGATCGATCCTGATCGAGGCACGACGATCCTCGGATATGACGGCTTCGGGGACGTCGTCTCCAAGACGGACGCGCTCGGGCGGAGCGTCACTCTTACCTATGACGCGCTCGGGCGGCTGACCGCACGGAAAGACCAGGCCAAGCCCGGCGATCCGGTCGAGCTGACCAAGTGGATCTGGGATACGGCGCTGCTCGGCTCCAAGGGCGCGCTCGCGGTAGGGATGCTCGCCGAGGTGCATGCGCCCGGAGGAGCGTCGAGCGTCAGCACCTATGACGAGAAGGGGCGCCTGATAGCGGTCGAACGGATGATCGACGGTGAGCTTTTCGGGTCGTCGATCGACTACGACGCCGCGAGTCGCGTCTCGACCATCACATATCCCTCCGCAGCGGGGGTGCCACCGTTCGCCGTCAAGCAAGAATATGATCCGGAGGGACATCTGATCCGGGTCCACGATCCGGCGAAGAAGGGCATCTCCTACTGGAAGCTCGACGCAACCGACGAGGCCGATCGAATCAGCGCCGAGTCCTTCGGAAACGGGTTCACCACGAGCCGGAGCTACTACCCCGATCGCGGCGCGATCCTGGGCATCCACACCACCAAGGGCAACGCGGTGGTGCAGGAGCTGGGATATGCTTACGACGAGAAGCAAAACCTCACCTCCCGGCACGACGCGCTCCAGCTTGACCACCCGATCGAGCACTTCCAGTACGACGGCCTAGATCGACTGACCTGCGCGACCTTCGCGGATGCCGTGGACTGTCCTCTGGGAGATCAATATGTTTATGCACCGAACGGCAACCTGGCGCAGCGGCCGGGCATCGCGGACGCGTACATATATGATCCCGATCACCCGCATGCCGTCGCGAGCGCAGGCGCGGATGCCTTCGCTTACGACGCCGTAGGCAACCAGACCGAGCGCACGGGCGCGATCGTCACCTACACGCCCTTCGATCTGCCCGCGAGCGTGACGCCGGCTCCGGGCAAGGGCGCGCCCGTCACCCTCTCCTATGACGGGGATCAGCAGCGGGTGCGGAAGACAGCCGGCGACGAGGTCACGATCTACGTCGGCGATCTCTACGAGCGCACGACCAACACCCAGACCGGCGCGGTGGAGCACCGCTTCCTCGTCCACAACGGCGAGCGGACGGTGGCGGTGGTGAGCTATGCACCGGCCATGGGGCCGTCACCGAAGACGCGCTACCTACACGTCGACCATCTCGGCTCGGTGGAGACGATCACCGGCGACGAGGGAGATAAGGCGCTCGAAAAGCGCAGCTATGACGCGCTCGGCGCGCGGAGAAACCCCGCATGGGGGAGCCCGCCCGCGCCCCTGTCGTCCATGACGACCTTCGGGTTCACCGGTCATGAAGACGACGAGGATCTCGACCTCGTCAATATGAAGGGACGCTTGTACGATCCGAAGGTCGGGCGTTTCTTGACGCCGGACCCCTTCGTACCTCACCCAGGCTTCGGGCAGAGCTACAACCGATACAGCTACGTTCTCAACAACCCGCTCCGGTTCGTGGATCCGAGCGGGTTTGATGAGGTGCCGGCGTCCTTTTCGCAGATGTGCTCCGGCTGCTCGGCGAACACCTTCACGTATCCAACCCAAGGCGGCACGGTCACGGTGACGGTACCGCCGCTGCCGCTCCAACCGCCCCCACCACGCCCCGCGCCTCCGCCGCCTGATGTGTGCGCATCCCTCGCCGGACTCTCGGGCCGCCCGGTCGATCTGGGCGCGACGGGGAACGCAGCGAGCCCGCCTCCCGCAGCGCGCGTGGACGGGGCAGGCGGGGGCGCGCCCGATCCGCTGCTAACCGCGGGTGGGGGAGGAGCGGACAGCGGGTGGGTGGTGCGGTCTCAGCTCACGCCGGCGGATTATGCGGCCCTCCGGCAGAACGCGACGGAGGAGTCGCACAAGCTGGCGGTGATGGCCGTCCTCGCGCCGCTCCGGTATCCGGTGGTGGTGGGGGTGGTCGCGTACGGGATCTTGAATCCAGATCCGGCGTATGCGCCGACGCCGGAGACAAAGCCGGAGGACCGACCGAGCGATTTGGAGCGGATCGGGGATGTGGGGTTCGCCGCGGCCCTCGGTGCGGCGGGGATCAAGGTCGGGCAGTGGATGGATCCCTTGCCGCCGCAGCCGAAGGCGTATTCGGTCGCGTTTGAGGTGAGCATACCCAAAGCCGGCGCAGGCTACCGCGGCGCTCATTTCAAGGCCGCCAATGAAATCGTGCTCGCCGAGGTGAAGGCCAATCCAGCGTTGGCGTCGTCATTTGATGCGCTCGGCATCCAGATCCCGACAAGCGGAGCAGGGACGGCGCTTCCCCGTTCCCCGGGAGGATGGACGTGGCATCATGTACCGGAGCGACCAGGCGTGTTGCAGTTGGTTCCTACCATGCAACATCAGGGAGGAGCGTGGCAGGCGCTTCTCCATCCGTCTGCAATTGGTGGGTTCAAGCTTTGGGGCAACGACTATTGATCGAGGTGTTGCGATGACGCTAGATGACGCAGTGAGAGGATTGGGTGACATGAGCCAAGATGCCGTTCTTTGCGTTCGTCCTCCGTGGGCACGAGAGTCGGAAGCCATCGTCATAGAGCCCGGCGAAGACGGGATTCCGCAGCGTGTCAAGGACGAAGGATTCGTATATTTCTTGGAGACAAGCGTGGCGTGTGAGGTGCTGGGTGTTTTCGGTGATCGCGAGCCAACGCAAGAGGAAAAATTGAGGCTGCTGATCTATTATGCCGAAAACGACGCTTATCCTGACTGGGTATACCAGCGCTAGCAGGAGGAGGATGCTCCATCACCGCTCCGCCGGCTCCTCGGGAGGACACCAGGTTCGTGGCGGAAGGACCGAAACCTCGTCCCATTCGTCTCACCCCACCGAGCGCGCGCCTGATGGAGCGTGCACGGGTGCTCACCGCAGGCCGGGGTGGCTCGCCGCGTACTTCGCGAGGTTGTTCATCGTCGTCGTGAACATCCCCCCGAAGATCTTCCGCCCGAGGGGGTGGACGAGCTTCATCACGAGCGACGGCCGGTAGTGGACGCGCCAGCGGAAGCGCGTCTGCCGGCCGCCGTCCATCTCGTCGAAGCGGATGTCTTCCATCATCGCCGTCATGAGCGGCATGGTCGTCGCGTAGATGGTGAACGTCAGCCGCTCGCCCGGGTCCCACACCAGGAAGCGCTCCTTCACCGTGAGCATCTTCAGCTCGATCTCGCGCGTCGAGCCCACGCCGTACGGCGCCTCGGTCGTCCAGCGGCACTCGACGAAGTCCTTGAACCACTGGATCTGGGCCTCGCCGTAGGCGAAGATCTCGAAGACCCGCGCGGGTGACGCGTCGATCACGCCCTCGTTCTCGAGCACGTAGGGGGACGATTCGATGAAGTCGAGATCGGTCGCCTCGAGGTCGAACCACATGTCGCGAGGCTCCTCGTTGGGCCCCTCCAAATCAAGCAAAAACGGCGTCGCGCGGGAAGAAGGAGAGCCCGGGGGCGACCGTGCGCTTGACGGAGGACGGACCGGCGCTCACGGTAGGGCGCACCGAAAGGGAGGACAAAGAGGGTGGAGGAAGACATCGCGGAGACGAACCGGAGCGATCCCCGGGGCGTGATCCAGGGGAAACCGATGGCGCACAGCGTCAACGGAGAGGGTGCGTCGTCTCCGGCAGGGATGAAGGCCCCGCCGCCGGAGCTCGCCGCGACCCTCCAGGGGCTCTGCGACGAGGCGCTCTTCCTCCGCGCCCACGCGCTCACGCTCCCGCATGGGCCGCTCGACGGCTGGACGGACACGCGCGCGCGGCTCGCCGCGGCCCGGCTCGCGTCGCACACCGGCGCGCCGCGCCTCGCGTCGAAGCTCGCGCTCCTCGCCTACCGGCGCGCGCCCACCGATCCGGAGGCCATCCTCTACTGGGCGTATCGCCTGCTCGAAGGTCGCGGGCCCTACGAGACCTGGCGGCGCCTCGCTCCCGTCACGCTCCCGCCGGGGACCGACCCCGACCTCGTCTCCCGCCTCACCCGGCTCCGCGCCGACTGCGCGATCGCGCTCCGGGATTTCGACCGGGCCCACGCCCTGCTCGACCGCGCGGAGAAAGAGCACGCGCGCGACGCCTGGATCCTCGCCGATCGGTCGCTGTGCTTCGAGCGGGAAGACCGCTACGACGAGGCGCTCGCCACGGCGGAGGAGGCCCTCGGCCTCTTCCCGACGAACCGGATGGCGATCCTCCAGACGGCCAAGATGCTGGCGATCCACGATCGCCGCGGCGACGCCATCGACCTGCTCGCCGAGCGCGGCGCGCCCCTGGAGAGCGCGGCCGTGTGCATGTTCCACGCGTCGCTCCTCGGCGAGGAGCAGCGCCACGCCGAGCAGCTCGCGGCCCTCGACCGGGCGGAGCGCTTCTCGCCGCTCCTCGAGGCCGAGGGCGCGGCGCAGATCGCCTCGATGCGCGCCGACGGCGCCTACCACCTCGGCCGGATCGACGAGGCGATCGCCGAGGCGCGCAAGGCGGGCACGCTCTTCTTCACGCGCATCGCCGACCGGCTCGCGGCGGGGCAGCCGGGCAAGCGCGTCATCCTCGACGTGGGCTTCGTCCGGCAGCACCACCTGACCTGCGTGCCCGCCACGCTGGCGACGCTGAGCCGCTACTGGGGCAAGGAGGCCCGGCACCTCGAGATCGCCGAGGCCATCTGCTACGACGGCACGCCGGCCCACTCGGAGCGGCGCTGGGCCGAGGAGAACGGCTGGGTCACGCGCGAGCTCACCGTGACCTGGGACAGTGCCCGTGCCCTCATCGATCGCGGCGTCCCCTTCACGCTCGCCACGGTCGAGGCGGCGAGCGCGCACATGCAGGCGGTGATCGGCTACGACGAGCGCCGGGGCACGCTCACCCTGCGCGATCCGTTCATCCCGATGGTGCGCGAGGCGGTGGCCGATCTCTTCCTCGAAAACTACCGCGCCCACGGGCCGCGCGGGATGGCCCTCGTCCCGCGCGAGAAGGCCGATGCGCTCGAAGGCCTCGATCTGCCGGACGAGGCGCTCCACGATCGGCTCCACCGGATCGAGCGCGCGCTCGCGGCGCACGATCGCGGCGCGGCGGCGCGGGCGCTCGACGAGCTCTCCGGCGAGGCGCCCGATCACCCGATCACCTGGCGGGCGCGGCGGGCCCTCGGGGCCTACGACGCCGACCCGGCCCGCGTGCAGGAGAGCGGCGAGGCCCTGCTCGCCCGCTTCCCCACCGACGGCAACTGCGAGCTGACGGTGCTCTCGTGCATGAGCCACACGGCGGGCCGCGCCGAGCGGATCGCGCGCCTCGAGGCGTGGATCGCGCGAGGCCCTTCGCATCCCGTCTTCCTCCAGCGCCTCGCGACCGAGCTCGCGGCCGACGCCCGCGATCACGCGCGGGCCGCGATCTTCTCGCGCCGTTTGCTCCGGATGGGCGTCGAGCAGGCCGAGCCGTTCGGGCAGCTCGCGAGCCTCTGCTGGAGCGAGAAGCGCTTCGACGAGGCCATCGAGCTGCTCCGCTTCGGCGCCACGGTCGAGCCGCACAACGAGGGCGCGATCCTCTCGTACTTCACGGCGGCCCGGCTCCGCGATCGGCCCTCCGAGGCCCTGCCGTTGCTCGAAGCGAGGAACGCGCGCCTCGGCGCCCGCTCGGCCGCGCCCGTGGCCAGCCTCTTCGAGGCGCTCGACGACCTCGGCCGCACGGTCGAGGCCTTCACGATGCTCGACGCGGCCTTGATCCGCCGCCCGGAGGACGGCGAGCTCCTGCTCTTCGCGGCGCGCGCCCGGGCGCGGTTCGGCTTCGCCGACCAGGCGCGGGAGCTGCTCGCCCGCGCCGAGGGGCGGGTGCGCCGCCCGGCCTTCCTCCGCGGCGCGGCGGAGATCGCCGAGCGCCTCGACACGCCGGCCGAGGCGCTCCCGCTGTGGCGCGCGGTGCTCGATCACGAGCCCCTCGCCGAGGACGCCCACGCCAAGGTCACGGCGCTCCTCGGGATGGTCGAGGACGAGGCCGCCGCGCGCGCCCACCTCGAAGCGGCCTGCGCGCGCTTCCCGCACCACCGCGCCCTGCTCCGCTTCGCCGTCGACTACCTCTCCGATCACGACCCCGCCGCGGCGGAGCGGGCCGTGCGGCGCTTCCTGGCGCTCGAGCCGGCGAGCGCCTGGGGTCACCGCGCGCTCGCCGCCCTTTGCTTCCAGGCCGGGCAGCTCGACGAGGCGGCGGCCTCGATCGCCGAGGCCGCCAAGATCGCGCCGAAGGACATCGCGCAGCTCCTGCTCACCGCGCGCCTCGCGCGGCGCCGCGGGCAGGGCGCCGAGGCCCGCGCTGCGTACCGCGAGGTGATCCACGTCGCCCCCGACGTGCCGGAGGCGATCGGTGGCCTGGTTGGCGCCTCGGAGCAGGCCGGCGAGGCCGCGGCCGCGCTCGACTTCATCGAGGCCGAGGTGGCGGCGAGGGCGACCGATCTGGGGCTCGTGGCCTGGCTCCAGGTGGCCCGGGCCCGGCGCAGCCCCGACGCGCTGATCGACACGCTCGCGAAGGTGCGGAGCGCCCGCCCCCGCCTCGACGCGGCGTGGACCCTGGGGGCGCAGCTCCTCGGCGAGCGCGGCCGCCTCGACGAGGCGCTCGCCCTCGCCGAGGAGGCCGCCGAGCGCTTCCCGCTCAAGGCGCAGACCTGGTCCATCCTCGCGCGCACCCGGCGCCTCCGGGGCGAGACGGCCAAGGAGGTCGAGGCCCTGGAGCGCGCCCTCGTCCAGGAGCCGACCTTCACCACCGCCGTGCTCCGCCTGAGCGAGATCCACGCCGCGGCCGGCGCGCTCTCCTCTGCGAGCTCGATCGTCGATCGCACCCTGGCCCGCGCGCCGCTCGACGCCTCCCTGCTCCTCCGGAAGGCCGATCTCGCGTGGAAGGCGGGCGAGCGCGAGGCCTCGCTGGCCGTGCTGCGCAAGGTCCTCACCATCGACGTCCACTGTGATCCGGCGTGGAACAGCTTTCACCAGCGGTCCACGGAGCTCGGGCGCCCCGGCGACGCCGCCGCGCTCGCCCGGGAGGCCGCCGCGCGCCGCCCGAGAGACGCCGGGCTCCGGCTGCTGGTCGCCCGCATCCTCGCGACGCGGGGCGCCTCCGAGGGCGAGCTCGCCGGCGCGTTCGACGACGCGCTCGCCGCCGTCGACGAGGCCCTCGCGATCGATCCGCGCCTGGTCGAGGCCCACGACCTGCGGGCCGATCTGCTCTCCGATCTCGGCCGCCACGACGAAGCGCTCGCCGCCTGCGCGCCCCCCGCCTTCGGCGGAGAGATCCCGCTCGTCCTCCGCGGCCGCGCTGCCTTCCTGCGCGCCGCCGGCGGCGACACGGCCGGGTCGATGCAGGCGCTGAAGGCGCTCGTGACCGAGCAGCCCGACTACCTCTGGGCCCTGCTCAAGCTCGCCGAGCTCGCCCAGGCGGAGGGCGCGCACGAGCAGCAGCTCGCGGCGGCCGACCAGATCGTCGAGCTCGCGCCCTCGAACCCGATCGGCCACGGCTTCCGCGGCGACGCCCACCGCAAGCTCGGTAACCGCAAGGACGCCAAGCACGCCCTTTCGCACGCCTTGACGATCGCCCCGGCGTACGCGTTCGCCGGCTTCGCGCTGCTCGACATGATGCTGAACGACAACGAGCTCGACGGCGCCGCGGCGACCCTCGCCCGGGTCGCGCCGCACCACGAGCCGAGCGCGCTCGCGAGCTTCCGGATCCGCCTCGCCCTCGCCCGCGACGATCGCGCGGCGGCCGACCTCCTCTTCTGCGCCCTCTGCCGGGATCCGAGCACGCCCGACGCCGACCTGCGCGACGCCGCGGACGCCCTCGGGCGCGGCGGGCTCTACCAGCTCGAGGGCCTGCTCCGCGCGCTGCTCGACGAGCCGGTGCTCCACCCCGAGACGGGCGTGCTCTGGGTCCGGACGCGCGCCGCGACCCACCGGCACCCCGACCCGGACCTTGTCCGAACGCTCTTCCTCCGGGACGACGAGCTCGGCGCCCGCGCGACCCGCGCGGCCTTCGAGGTGCTCGGCGAGTTTCGCACGACGCTCGCCACCCTCGGGCTCATGCGCCGCCTCTTCCTCCGCCGGGAGGCTCCGACCAGCGTCTGGGCCGCCGCCGGCTACGCCCTGGTCTCCTCGGGCGCGCACCTCTTCGCGGTGCTCTGGATGCGATCGTACCGCCGCCGCGAGGGCGTCAAGCCGTGGATGCTCAACAACCTCGCGATCGCGCTGCGCGCCCGCTTCCTCGGCCGCCGCGCGCTCGCGGTGTCGCGTTATGCCCTCACGCTCCCGGCCGACCACGCCACCCCGCACCACCGGATCTGGCTGGCCTTCGACGACGCCGTCCACGGCCGCCCCGAGGCGGCGAGCGCGAGGCTCGGCGGGATCGCGCCGGCGCGGCTCGGGGCCTCCGAGAAGGCCGTCTTCACCTTCACGACCGCGATGATCGATCTCTCGCGCACGCCGGCCCGGGAGCGCCCGAACGCGATGTGGGCGGCGCGCGGCCGCCTCAACGCCGCGCTCCCCGATCGCAACTACTTCCTCGCCGACCGCCCCGTCGAGCGCGCCTACCGCGCCGCGGCCCGCCGTCTGGCGCTCGACGCGCGCTCCCTCTCCGCCCTGATCTGGGCGTACGGCCGCACCCTCATCGGCCTCGGCGTGGTGCTCTTCTTCTCCGCGCTCGACGTGACCACCGGCGCCGTCATCGCCCTCGTCTGGGCCACGATCGTCCTCTTCTTCCGCGGGCTCGATCGGCTCTGAATCCCGCGCCGCTCCCGATCCGATCCTCCTGATCCTTGCTGTGCCCGGCCCGCCGCGATACCTCTCTCGGGCGGCAATGGTCACGCAGCGCATGCAATGGCAGCGGCCGGCGGCGAGGGCCCTTCTTGCAGGGCTCCTCGCGCTCCCGCTCTCCCTCTCCGCCTGCAAGAAGCCGAAGCCCGAGCGCACCGGCTTCGAGGACGCGGGCCCGCCCCGGCTGAGCTACCCCAACACGCCCGAGGGCGCGCGCGGCGTCGTCAACGAGTTCGCCAAGGCCGGCGCGCACCCGGTGAGCATCTTCAAATGCCTCCGCCCCGACCCGGAGGACTACGACGAGGTCTTCACCCCCGAGGCCGCCGACAAGGTGCGCAGATCGATGGACCCGGTGTGGTACCAGGGCAGCCTCACCCTCGATCCGCCGACCGAGCAGAACGGGATCGTGATCGGCAGCGCGACCACGGAGGAGCTCGCCTCGGGCACCGGCAACGCCAAGGCTTGCCCGGGCAGCCTCCGCAAGTTCGCGAAGCACATGAAGCCCGGCGTCACCATGTACTGCTTCCGCTTCGTCAAGCCGGGCATGCCCCCGGGCAAGCTCCACGACGGGCTCATCTTCGTCCGCGATCACTGGGCGCTCTTCCCCAAGGCGCCCATGTTCTACCAGTGGGGTCTGGCCGAGGCGGGGCTGCTCGATGACGATGAGTGACCGGAGCCGTGCCGTGCGCTCGCTCGCGATCGCATGCTCGATCGCAGGCGCGATCGCGCTCTCGATCCCCCTCGCGGGCTGCAAGAAGGGCGAGCACCGGAGCGCTCCGGGCGCGGCCTCGGGCAGCGCGGCTTCGCCGAGGGAAGCGCCGGTCCGCCTCTCCTTCCCGGGCACGCCGGAGGGCGCGCGCCTCGTCGCGCTCGAGCTCGCCAAGCCGGGCGCGTACATCCTCAGCGTCTTCCGCGCTTTGCGCCCCGATCCGGCCGATTACGACGCCGTCTTCCTCCCCGAGGTCGCGGCCGCCGTGCGGGCCGAGCTCGATCCGCTCTTCGACATGGGCAACGTGGCGATGAAGGTCGGCCCCGAGCTCTCGGAGCTCAAGCTCGACGGCGTCTCCGTGGAAGACCTCCGGGCGGGGACGGGGCACGCCGATCGGTGTCCGGGGGCCTACAAGAAGGCCGCGAAGCACATGCGGCCCGGCGTCGTGATCTACTGCTTCAAGATGGTCAAGCCGGGGAGCGACGACGGGCCGGCGCGCGACGGGCTCACCTACGTCAATGGGCACTGGGCCATTTTCCCCAAGCCATTCTCGGCGATCCGGGGCGCGCTCAAGGACGCGGGCGTCGTCGAAGACGACGACTGACGCGCGACCCCGGTTCGGTCTAAGCTCTCGCCTCCGCGGGCGCGCCACGACGGCGCGCCCCGCAGGGCGACCATTCCTCGAAACCCCCCGAGACGCCGTGATCGAGATCCAAGACCTTTACAAGTTCTATGGTGACCGGAGGGCCGTCGGCCCCCTCTCCTGCTCCATCGCGAGCGGCGAGATCGTCGGCCTGCTCGGCCTCAACGGGGCCGGGAAGACGACCACCCTCCGCATCCTGGCCTGCGATCTGCTCCCCTCCTCCGGGCGCGTCACCGTCGACGGCCTCGACGTGGTGCAGAGCCCCCACGAGGTGCGCGCCCGCATCGGCTACCTGCCCGATCACCCGCCGCTCTACCAGGAGATGAGCGTCCACGCGTACCTGCACTTCGCGGCGCGCCTCCGCGGCCTCTCCAAGAGCGAGGCCGACAGACGCGTCCCCGAGGTCGAGGAGCAGACGCAGCTCCGCGAGGTCGCGCAGGATCCGATCGCCTCGCTCTCCCATGGCTACAAGCAGCGCGTCGGCATCGCCCAGGCCGTCGTCCACAAGCCGCGCCTGCTCGTCCTCGACGAGCCGATCACCGGCCTCGATCCCGTGCAGATCGTCGAGATGCGCGAGCTGCTCCGCAGCCTGCGCGGCGAGCACACGATCATCCTGTCGAGCCACATCCTCTCGGAGATCAGCGAGACCTGCGACCGCATCCTGGTGATCAAGGGCGGCGAGATCGCCGCCGCCGGGACCGAGGCCGAGCTCTCCGCCAAGCTCCTCCGCGGCGCCGAGGTCGAGGTCACCGTCCGCTACGGCGAGGGCGCGGGCAGCGCCTACCGATCCGGCGCGCAAGAAGGCGGCCCGGCCCGGCAGATCCTCGAGAAGCTCGACCATGTGCGCAAGGTCGAGCTCATGCCCCAGGCCGAGCCCGGGGAGCGCATCGTCACCTTCGCCGTGCAGGCCGAGCAGGACGTGCGCGAGGCCCTCTGCAAGGCCCTGATCGAGGCGGGCATCGGCGTGCTCCAGGTGCGCGCCGGCGAGCGAGAGCTGGAGAGCGTGTTCCTGAGCCTCGCCGGGTCGAGCGCGCGCGACGCCAAGAAGACGGCGGCGGCCCGCGCCGGCAGCAAAAAAGCCGCGGTGAAGGAGAGCAAGGAGACCAAGGCCGAGGCCCGCGACGAGGAGGACGCATGAGGAACGCCCTGCTCCTCGCCGGCCGGGAGATCCGCTCGTACCTGCGCTCGCCCCTCGGCTACGTCGTCGCCGCCGTCGCGCTCTTGATCGAGGGCATCTACTTCTACGCCATCGGCCTGAGCAAGCCGGACATGCTCTCGTCCGAGGTGCTCAGCGTCTTCTTCGTCGGCGTCGTCGGCACCACCATGGGCCTCGCCGCCCTGCTCGCGATGCGCCTCATCGCCGGCGAGCGCGAGAGCGGCACGCTCGTGCTCCTCAACACCGCGCCCATCCGCGAGTCGGAGATCGTCTTCGGCAAATACCTCGCCGGGCTCGCCTTCCTCGGCATGGTCACGGCGCTGACCTTCTACATGCCGCTCCTCATCTTCGTGAACGGCAACGTCTCGATCGGGCACATCCTCGTCGGCTACCTCGGCGTGATGCTGATCGCCTCGGCCTCGCTCTCGATCGGCCTCTTCGCCTCGTCGCTCGCCGGCCACCAGGTGGTCGCGATCCTCATCGCCGTCGCCATGCTCGGCACCCTGTTCCTGATCCACCGGGTCGCGATGGCCTCCGATCCGCCGCTCAACACCTTCCTCGCCGCGCTCGCCATCTACCACGCTCACCAGCGCGCCTTCACGGCCGGCCTGCTCAAGATGGACAACGTGATCTTCAACCTGGCCGTGACCTTCACCTTCCTGCTCGCGACCACCAAGACCCTGGAGGCCCGGCGATGGCGGTGAAGAACGATCGCGAAGGCGCTGCCTCCTCCGGCGGGCGCCTCCCGGGCCTCGACGCCTTCGGGCCGTACCTCGCGCCCCTCTACGTGCTCTCGCTCGTCCTCGTCTTCCTCGGCGAGCGGATGGCGACGAGCCGCGAAGTGGAGATGGCGCTCTCCGGCCTCGGCGTCGCCGGGGCCCTCGTCACCACGGTGCTGCGCTTCCTCTGGGCGCCGCGCATGGGCGGCCTCGACAAGGCGCACGACCACGGCGATCGCCGCTCGGCGGAGCGCACGCTCGCGTTGCTCCAGGTGCTCGGGCTCGTGGCCCTCGGCCTGTACTTCTGCACCACCGAGGCGGGCAAGGGCCTGTTCGGCCTCGACGACGCCGACCCCGAGGTGCGCGGCCAGTTCGAGACCGCCATGCTCGTCGCCTGGTCGATCCTCCTCTGGGTGGCGCTCCTGCCTCTCCTCCTCGGCGAGCTCGCCCTCGCGCCGATGCGCCGCGCCCCGCAGCCCGAGGTGCGCCGCGTCCGCGCCGCGATCAGCGCCGCCTTCTCGCTGGCCTTCGTCGTCATCTCGTCGAGCATGTTCACCTACTCGGCGGGCAAGCTCGACATCAAGGCCGACTTCTCCTACTTCCGCACCTCGCGCCCGAGCGACTCGACGCTCCGCATCGCCGAGAGCGCGACCTCGAAGATCCAGGTCTCGTCCTTCTTCCCGCAGCTCAACGAGGTGGGGAACGAGGTCGACATTTACCTGAAGGAGCTCGCCGCGCGCTCGCCGAACATCGAGTACAAGCGCTACGACCGGATGCTCGCCCCGGCCCTCGCCAAGGACCTCAAGGTGACGCAGGACGGCGTGGTCATGCTCGTGCGCGGCAAGGTGCGCGAGCCCTTCGATCTGCCGACCGACATGCCGAGCGCGGCGCCCCGGCTCAAGGCGCTCGACATCGATTTTCAGCGCACGCTGCTCAAGGTGATGCGCGAGACGAACGCGGCCTACTTCACCGTCGATCACGGCGAGCTCGGCGCCGAGGAGACGACCGACGAGGACCGCTCGTCGAAGAAGCTCCACGCCCTGATCGCCGCCCAGAACTACTCGACCGACAACCTGAGCCTCGCCGAGGGGCTCGGCGGCGAGCTGCCCCTCAACGCCAACCTGGTGGTGATCCTCGGCCCGACGAAGCCCTTCCTGCCCGAGGAGATCGCGGCGCTCAAGCGCTACCGCGACCGGGGCGGGCGCATCCTGCTCGCCCTCGATCCCGAGGCGAAGATCGATCATTCGCCGCTCGCGGAGGTCGCCGGCCTCACCTGGTCGAAGACGATGATCGCGCACGAGAAGATCTACCTCCGCCGCCGGCACAACGCGTCGGACCGCGGCCTCATCCTCTCGAACCGCTTCTCCTCGCACCCCTCGGTCTCGACGCTCGGCCGCAGCTCGGGGCGCTCGGCGGTGCTCTTCGCCGGCGCGTCGTCGCTCAACAAGGGCAGCGACAAGAGCTTCAAGATCGACTTCGTGTGCAAATCGCTCGCCGACTCCTTCGCCGACGAGAACAACAACTACGAGAACGAGGGCACCGAGAAGCGCGGCTCGTTCAACCTGGCCGCCGCCGTGACCAAGGCGGTCCCGATCCCGCCGAACTCGCAGCAGAAGAGCATCCCCGAGTTCCGCGCCTTCGTGATCGCCGACGCCGACGCGCTCAGCGACACCTCGCTCGGCAACGAGCCCAACATGACGCTCTCCGTCGACGTGATCCGCTGGCTCGGCGGCGAGGAGAGCTACGCGGGCTCGATGAGCACCACGGGCGATGTCCGGATCGAGCACACCCGGCAGGGCGATCAGATCTGGTTTTACAGCACGATCATCGGCGTCCCGGCGCTGGTCCTCGGCATCGGCCTCGCCATGACCCGAAGGGCCCGCCGCGTCCGGCGCCCCACCGAGAAGACCGCATGAGCACCCAAGCCAAGACCTCCGGCAGCCTCCTCCGCGGGCCGCTCATCCACCTCGCCGTCGCCGGCGCCTCCATCGCCCTCGCCGCCGTGCTCTGGAGCCGCGGCGACGAGCCCGAGATCGCCGCGACGAGCGACGTCACCGTGTGGGCCGGCCACGCGGGCGACGTGCAGCACATCGAGTACGTGAGCAAGAGCAGGAAGGTCACGCTCGACGCCAAGAAGGACGAGATCGGCGCCTACCTGATCGGCGTGCTCGACATGGAGGAGATGGCCTTGCCTCCCGCGCCGAGCTTGCCGCCCGCGCCGCCTCCCGCGGCCAGCGGCAGCGCCAAGGCCGGCGCACCTGCCGCGAGCGGGAGCGCAGCCGCAGGCGCGCCCGCTTCACCGAGCGGGAGCGCGAAGGCCGGTGCGCCCGCGTCGAGCGCCGTCGCCGTCGCGCCACCTTCACCGAGCGGGAGCGCGAAGGCCGGTGCGCCCGCGTCGAGCGCCGTCGCCGGCGCGCCCGCTTCACCGAGCGGGAGCGCGAAGGCCGGCGCGCCTGCCGCGAGCGGGAGCGCCGCCGCAGGAGCCCCGCCTGCGCCGAGCGCGAGCGCCGTCGCGACCCCCGAGCCGCCGCGGCCCGGGTACAACAGCCCGCCGGGGCGGATCGTGCTCACCTTCCTCTCGATCAAGGCCGGCCAGAAGCTCGTGAGCGAGCTCGCGCCCTTCAAGGCCATGCGCGCGCTCGGCAAGATCCCCGACGCGGACGCCGCCCAGTTCGGACTCGCGCAGCCCGAGGCCACGGTGACGGTCAAGGTCGCCGGCGCCGACAAGCGGCTGCTGCTCGGCCTGATCACCCCGGGCGGCGGCGATCGCTACGTCAAAGACGCGGGCACGGGCGAGGTCTTCGTGGTGAAGGGCGAGCCCTTCCGCTTCCTCGAAGCCCCCGAGTCGTGGTTGTTCGAGCGCGACCTGCACGACTGGAAGGAGCCCGACGTGAAGAGCGCCAAGGTCATCGCCGGTCAGCAATCGCGCAAGCTCTCCCACGGCGGCCCGAGCGGCAAGCAGTTCTGGGCCGACGCCAAGACGCCCGACGTGAACGACGACGGCCTCAACAACTGGATGTCCAAGCTCTTCCAGCTCCGGGCGCTGGAGTTCTCCGACAACCCGCCCGGCAAGCGCGAGCTCGTGCTGCGCGTCGAGTTCGCGGGCGACGGCCCCCTCGGCTTCCTCGAGCTCTGGCGCCTCCCGCCGGCCCCCGACGGGACGCCCGAGTACGTCGTCAAGACCGAGCGAACCCGGCTCTTCGGCCGCCTCTCGGGCAATTTCACCGCGCAGATCGAGCAGGATCTCGAGCTCGTCCTCAAGTAAGCCGGGCCGAGATCCGGGCTGGATCCCGGGCGACCTCTGCTGTACCGAGCCCGACGCCTGCGCGGGCGGGGTGCCCGCGCCGGTGCAGAGGAGCCAGCACGTGATCGACTACGACCCGCACAAGTGGCGCGCGCACTTCTTCGACGTGCGCGGCTCGATGGTCCGCGTCATCGGATACCGCCTGATCCCGTGCCTCGTGGTGGCCGCGGGCGTGACGTACGCCCACCACCGGCACGTCGACGTGGGGATCAGCGACAAGGCGCACGGGCTCATCGGCGTCGCCCTCGGCCTGCTCCTCGTGTTCCGCACCAACGCCTCGTACGACCGCTTCTGGGAGGGCCGCAAGCAGTGGGGCGGGATGGTCAACGAGACGCGCAACCTCGCCCGCAACGCGGTCGTCCTCACCGGCAAGGACCCGGCGCTCGCCGGGCGCATCGTGCGGTGGACCATCGCCTTCGCCTGGTCGAGCATGTTCCACCTGCGCGGGCAGAAGAACCTCGGGCCCGGCAGGGACCTGCTGCCCGTCGCCGACGCCAGGCGGGTCGAGGCCGCGGGCCACCTGCCGCTCCACGCCGCCCGGGAGATCACCTCCGCCATCGCCGAGGCGAAGGAGGCGAGCCTCCTCGGCGAGGTGCAGCAGATGATGCTCGATCAGAACGTGCAGCTCCTCATCGACTACATCGGCGCCTGCGAGCGCATCCGCAAGACGCCGCTGCCCTTCGCCTACGTGGTCCACCTGCGCCGCGCGCTCGTCCTCTACTGCCTGACGCTGCCCTTCGCCCTCCTCCCGAGCTTCGGGTATGCCACGATCGCGGCCACGGCCATCGTCGCCTACATCCTCCTCGGCATCGAGGAGATCGGCGTCGAGATCGAGGACCCGTTCGGCACCGACGACAACGACCTGCCGCTCGACGACATCTGCCGCACGATCGACGGTAACCTCCGGAGCCTCTTGCCCGCAGGCCAGACCTTCACCGACTGAGACGAGAACCCCGAGCGCGCCCCAGAAAGGCCAGAGCCCATGCCCGATCGCTTCCTCCACGGACACCTCGAGTTCAAGCGCACCCATTTCGATCAGCGCGAGTCGCTCATCCGCCTCGCCCGCGAGGGGCAGTACCCGCTCGCGCTCTACATCGGGTGCTCCGACTCGCGGGTGGTGCCGGAGCTGCTGACCGGCGCCGCGCCGGGCGAGATCTTCGTGGTCCGCAACGTCGCGGCCTACGTGCCGCCGCGCGAGCATGCCGACTCCAGCGTCGGCGCGGCGATCGAGTACGCCCTCGGCCCGCTCGGCGTGCGCCACCTCGTGGTCTGCGGCCACACGGGCTGCGGCGGCATCAAGGCGGCGCTCCACGGGACCGAGACGCTGCCGGCCGGGATGACCGAGCTGCGCGAGTGGCTCACGGACATCGAGCGGAGCATCGCCCCGGCGAAAGAGTGCGCCCTCGAAGGCGAGGCCCGGCTCACGCGCGCTGTCGAGGAGAGCGTGCTCTCCTCGCTGAGCCACCTCGCCGACTACCCGGTGGTGGGAGAGAAGCTCGACGACGGGACGCTCCAGCTCCACGGCTGGATCTACGACATGCAGGCCGTCGCGCTGCGCGCCTACGACCCCGACAAGGACGCCTTCGTGGACGTGGAGGCGCTGCTGCGCTGAATAGGCGTTCCATCGCGGCCGCGCGGCTGGGCGTCGATCGGCGCCCGCTCAGCGCAGCCGTTCCTCCGCCGTCTTGCGCGTCGGCTCGTCCTTGAGCGCGGTCGCCATCGACAGCACCTTCTCCCAGCGCGCCCGCGCTTCCTCACGCTTGCCCTGCCGATCGAGCGCCACCGCGAGCTGGTAGGTCGCCCCGTAGTGATCCGGCACCTCGGCGAGCACCTCGGTGAAGATCACCGCCGCCGCAGCCGCGTCCCCGCGCCTGTACATCGCCTCGACGCCCTCCTCCATCCGCGCCGCGCGCCGCTCCGCCGCGTCATCGCCGAGCCGCGCCCGCGCGCCGGCTGCCTCGGCCGCGAGCCCCTGCGCCTCGGCCCGCGCGAGGCACGCGACCCAGCGCGGCCGCGCCTCGAACGTCCGCCCGGCCTCGTCGAGCGCCGCGCCGAGCGCGCAGATCAGCGCCGGACGATCGGGCTCCGCGCCGAGCGCCTGCTCCAGCAGATCCACCGCGCGATCCGGCGCCCCGTCCACCTCGGCCTGCTTCGCCTCGATCAAGGCTCGATCCCCGCGCGGCGCATCACGCCCGAGCCAGCGGTCCAGCCGATCGAGCGCGCGCGCCGCCCAGGGCGCCTCGCGCGGCGGCGGAGCGTAGGCCGCGCGCAGCCGGTCCAGATCGCCCGGCGATCGCAGGGCGCTCCTGCGCACCCACGTCCCCGAGCGCACCTCGGCGCCGAGCGCGCGCCGCGCGTACGCGTCGGCGTGGGCGTCGATCGCCGCGTAGTCGCGCAAGAAGCGCGGATCTCGATCCATCTGTGCCACGAAGCTCCAGAAGCCGCGGCTCGTGATGAAGGTCGGCTTCACCTCGTCGAGCACCCAGTCGTAGTAGCGCGGGTGATCGGCGAGCCAGTACTGCGTGCCCTGCTTGAGGGTGCGCACCACGGCCGGCTCGCACAGGCCGGCCGCGTCGAAGACGCGCATCCTCGACCGGTAGAGCGGCGCGCCCACGTCGGCCAGCAGCACGGACGGCTGCTCGATCGCGAGCGCGTCCGCGTAGGCCTCGAAGCGCAGCGCCTCGGTGCGCATCACGTCGGCCATCGGCGTCGGCGGCGAGGCCGCGAAGCGCGCGATCCGCGGCACGAAGCCCGCCCCGAGCGCCGCGGCGAGCCCGAGCGCGCACGCGACGCGAACGCGCGGGCGCACCTCGGCGAGCACAAGGCTCCCGAGCATGACCGCATCGGCGAGCGAGAGCGCGACCGCCACCGTGCCGAAGCGGTGCTCGCCCATCCAGTCGCGATCGATCCACACGTAGGCCGCGAGCGCCGTCGCCTGCAGGCCGAGGCTCACGCCGAGGGCGCGGGGTAGCCTGCGGCGCACCGCGAGGTGGATCGCCGCGACGAGCGTGGCCCCGAGGACGAGCGGCCCGAGCGGCCCCGCCGCGCCTCGGCTCACCTCGTCGAGCTTGAGCACGATCTCCTTCGGATTGCTCGCGAAGGCCGAGAGCGTCTCCCCGAAGCCCGCGTGGATGCGCTTGGCGTAATACGGGTGCGGCCACGCGAGGCCGAAGGTCCGCATGCGAAACGTCAACAACGCAACGAATCCACCGCCGAGCACCACCGCGGCGAACAGCGCCTCGCGCAGGCCCGCGCGCGATCGACGTGAGAGGACGAGCGCGATCCCCACCGCGCCGATCCCGAGCAAGAGCCCATCCGGCCGGGTCATCGCGAGCAGGACCGCGAGCGCGCCTACCCGCAGACCCCAGCGCGGCGGCTGCTCGGCGAGCGCGGCCCAGGTCGCGACGGCGAGCGCGAGCGAGAGGCCATTCTCCAGGCCCGAGGTCGACCAGATCACGATCGGCGGCGCCATGGCCACGAGCCCGGCGGCGAGCAGCGCGGCCCCTTCGCTCCCGTTGGCTTGTCGCGCGAGCCTCCGGATCGTTACGAGCGAGAAAGCGACCAGCGCGGCGCCGAGCAGCTTGGGCACGAGCACCGGGTGGAAGAGGTGCAAGCGGAAGAGGGGCGCGAGGATCAGCACCCAGAGCAGGTTCGAGAAGCCCTCCACCGGCGGCAGGCCGGGCTGCGCGACGAGGCCGTGCCCCATGCCGAGGTTCCGCGCGTACGCGAAGGAGATGCCCGCGTCGTCGATGATGAAGCCGCCGAGCAGCGCGGCGAGCGCGGCGTACAGACCGACGAGGAGGAGCAGGGGCAGAAGGGAGATGCGCCCGTTCACGCAGGGTCACGATAGATCAGGCGTGCCCGTTCTTCACCGCCCGGCGCTTCAGCCGATCACCGGCACGAGCTCGATCACCGCGGCGCGCGCACGCGACCGAGCCCGGGCGCGCACCGCCTCCTTCGCTTAGCGATCCTCTTCCTCCACCGGGTCGAACACCCCGGCGTACACTCGGTCCACCTCCACCGTGCACGCGAGCGAGCGGATCTCCGCGCGCTCCCCGGGCCCGTAGAGGCGGAGGTTCCAGCTCCCGTTCGACTCGCGGGCGAGCACCTCGATCAGCGGCTGCTTCTGCGACGCGATCACGTACTCTTCAAACGAGGGGACCGTCCGGTAGTTGGCGAACTTGTCCCCCCGGTCGTAGGCCTCGGTCGAGTCCGAGAGCACC
Organism: Byssovorax sp.; assembly: GCA_046351295.1. Taxonomy (GTDB): domain Bacteria; phylum Myxococcota_A; class Polyangia; order Polyangiales; family Polyangiaceae; genus JAXLYT01. The sequence goes on along the minus strand of JAXLYT010000046.1, from coordinate 6,725 downwards.
TCGACGATCACCCGCGGGTTCCGCAGCGTGTCGCGCGTGTCATCCGTGAACACCGGCCGCCCGCAGACGATCGATCCGTCGGGGTACACGTAGCGGCCCGTGGCGGGGATGTGGATGCGCATGTTTGACTCGAACGGCCGGCACTTCCGTCCCGAGATCGCGCTCCGGATCTCCGCCATGAGGTTGAGGGAGATCGCGCTGTGCTCCGCGGTGCCGCCCGACGTGGCGAAGATCTCCCCGTCGGCGTACTCGTGCTTTTCCGGCGAGGATCGTTCGAACGCGAGGTATTCCTGCTCGGAGAGGCCAGCGCGCAACGCGGCGGATCCCATGCGGGGCAGTGTCGCGCACCGTCCGGCGCGTGTCCACGTGCGGCGCCGGCTCCGGCGCCCAAGAACCGCAGAGTGTGTCGCCCGTCCCACCCAGCTCGGGCGCCGGCCGCCGGGGCGCCCACCCGCGGCGCCAGTCCCCTCCTCCGGCGCGTACGCCCGCTCCGCGAGCACACCTTCACCTTCGCGCCGCGCCTGCGCGCGCCGAGCTCGGCGCGCGGGGCCGGGGCTGCGGCGGAGGGGTGCGCGCGCGCGGGCGGCGACCGTGGAGGAGCGCCGCGCACAGCGGCGGGACCCCGCGGCGGCGACCGGCGCCGCGCGGGGTGGGGGCAGGTGACCCCTTCGCGCTTCCTGTGTCCGGGCGGGGAGGGGGCTAGGGACCATCGCGCGCGGTGGGCTCGCAGGCCTCCTGGCGAGCCGACGCAAGAGATGTGCCGCCCGTATACTCAAGGAAAAACAAGAGGTTGCGTTTGCGCAGCAATGGAGCCTCTCCGAAAAGGAAGGGACTTGACAGCCACGCCCGTTCCAGGGTCTCTTGACAACGCCGATCTGCCTCTGAAAGGATCCGGAGCTCGCATGGAATCCCTCAAAGCAGCGTTTCGTAGCGAAGAACTCGAACTCGCCAAGGCCATTGGCGCTCAAGATGGGCCGCTGAAAGACCGCGTGCTCGAGGCATTCAAGGCACTTCCTGATCCACTGCTCTCGCCGGAGGAGGTTTCCCTCCTCTTGGGTTGCAACAAGGACCAGACGATCGATGCTCTCGCGGCTCTCCATGCGGAGGGCGCACTGGAAAAATCTCAAACCACCTCAAGGCCACTCGATCCTGCGGGAGTCGCGCTGTATCGCCTCGCTGGCGTGCCCTTCGTCCGACTCAAGCTCGTCGGCATCGAGTCTCGCATTACCGAAGGTGCCTCGCGTCTGCAGTTTACCTGTGACGGTCGACTCATTCGTTCCATCGCTAGGGTAGATCGTCTAGATGCGATCGCCGGAACCGGGAACCAACGAGACGAGATCAACAGCCACGTCCACAAAATCGCCCAAGGGATCGCCGCCGGAACCCAGATCCCTAATCCCATACTTCTCGTATTTCTGGCATACCAGGTAGCGGGGCCCGAGGACGAAGAGGCACCGGCGTCCTTCATTCGCATCGTGCCGCTTGGCGATTATACTCGCGTCCAGTCGCCGGTGGTTGACGGAGCGATCCTGCAAGAATTCCGGCCTGTTCAGATCGATATTCCGTTTCGGCGCGCCGCGTTCGATGAAGAGAAGTCTGCCCTTCTGGTTGACGGTCAGCAGAGAACCGCCGCGCTTTCACTCGTCGACATCGAAGCGGTCCCGACTTACTCACTCTCCATCAATGCCGAGATCGCCGATTCGGAGCAGGCCAAGGGGATCTTTATTGTCGCTAACTCCACGGCGAAGATCGAAACGCAATTCTCTCGCGCTCTACTCGCGTCGATGGATCAGTCGCCGGGCTACCTCGCCTCCGAGCGTCCGAAGGCCCTTGCCGCCAAGACCCTGGCTTTGGAAGACGCCGAATCTCCGTTTCTGGGCCTGGTTCAATACCCTGGTGCCAAGAATGCAAAGCGTCCACCCATCGCGTACAACTCTCTGTTTCAGGTAGTATCGATCTTTGCCGAAAGCGGTCTTCCGATGGGAGATCAATCGGAAAAGCTCATCGCGCGCTTGGTTGCGCGCGGTTTCACGCTGGTCAAGAAGACGTGGCCGTCGGCATGGGGTCTGAAGCCGACTGAATCGCGCCTCATGCATGGCGTCGGGCTCCGATCGCTCGCCACTCTGCTCGTCAACCGGATCGAGGCGCTTTACACTGCATACAATGGGGACCTCGAGAGCGATGCCCTGTGGGTCGAAATTGAGTCGAGCCTCAGGCGACTGCAACCTCATCTGATCTGGAGAGTTGCGGACACTGCCAACGCGCTAAAAGGCGCTGTCAAGATGTACAACGAGGAGATTTCGCAGGCACAGAACACTTCTCAGGACATTAGCTCGCTCACCAAGGCGATTCGACGGCTCAGCCTCGAACTCGACACCGATGCGAGCAAATCGACGGCGAAGGGCAAGAAGCAGAGCTAGGGAACCGCGGATGAGCACTCGCGCAGGCCGCACCCGTCAGCAGGCTTTGGAGCAGCTCGAAAGAGACTGTGTGGTCGTCGGGCTCACCGTCGACGAAGCTATTGCCGAGAAGGCTGATGAGCTTTCGATCCGCGCTTTTCTCAGGTGCATTCCGGACGAGGGCATCAAACGTTCTCGGGTAGTCGATTACGTGGCCGAAGTGCTTGACCGCGCACCGGAGCGAGATCTTTCTTCCGCCTGGAAGCAGAAGTTCGTGGTCCGCGCCTGGATGATGACGAGTACCTGCAACTCGAGAAGGCCCAATGTGGGCGGTGCGCACTATGTGGGACGTTGCTCTTGGGCTCTGTCCGCCCCCAAGTCGATCATGTCGTTCCGGTCGCGTTGGGCGGCAAGAGTCATGTCACCAACTACCAGTTACTGTGCCAGCAGTGCAACCTCGGCAAGAGTAAGTTGATTGGGTGGGTTATGGGGGCACCATTTCTCCAAGAGGGTGTCGGGTGTAAACTTCGGTTCTGCGTTCTGACTCGCTCTCGTGGTAAGTGCTCCGTTGCCGACTGCTGTGAGACATCGAGGACGACCGCTTTAGAGGTAATCCCTGTGATTCCGGTTCAGCGCGGAGGAAGAATGATCTTCGACAATCTCCGGACGGTGTGTGCGCATCACGCCGGCGCTCAAAGGAAGGCCTGGAAGGACGAGGCGGTTCGCAAGTTGCAGTATAGTTGGGGTCGAAATGCGTGGATTTCACGATAGATTTGCGCCCACTTGGAACCTCCAGAGATGACGACGCGATCTGTAACCGCAGGGGAGAAATTATTCGTCTTGATCCGAGACAAGATCGTATCCCGCGAATTGGCGATGCCTAAAATGCAAGATGTGCTTCAAAATGTGAGTGGATCTCCGGGCTTTCCAGCGTACATTTGGGGCGCGATCACGGTGCATGCCGTCCGACGACTGATGCGTTACTCCAACGACGAGAAATCGAACGTGTCGGAGGATTTGTACGGCAAGAAAATTTATCGATTCGTGACTGGCGAAATGTTCCCAGGACTTGACCGCGACCTGACAGGACAGATTACTCGAGCGGTCATGCAGGCAGAAAACGCTTCGTCAAGACCTATTCCACCTAGTGTTAAGAAGGATGTTTTGCAACGGGGTGGAGCGCTGCGGTGTTATCTGTGCTCGAGGCCTCTGGACCCTGCGGTTAAGCGTGATAGCCCTGACTTTCTTACCCTCGAGCATCTCTGGCCTTCGTCGATTGGCGGTGATAGCATCGAGGAAAATCTGCTGCCTGCGTGCAAGAAATGCCAGATCGACAAGGCGGACGGGCTTTCATGGGAATGGTTCAATGTTCACAACCTGATGCTCCCGTCTTCACCAGACGAGGAGGCACTGAAGGCGGTCCCCTGGTCGGCTCGTATCGCTCGACACTACCACCGCGTTATGCAAGAGTGTGAAAGCGAAGGATGGTCTCTAAAAGTGGGCTTCGAACGGATCGGCACTGTTAAGCACGGCACAGAACACGTCCGCGGACAATCAGGGCATCCCGTTACTTTTTTCAACATCTGACAGGAACATTCTCATGGCTCAAACTGCGACCAAGGCCCCTAAGTACAACTACCCTGCCATCCGCTTCTCTCAGCGCGGCAAGAGCAGTCCGCCATTGGTCATTTTTACGGCGCCCGTGGGTGATATTCTGAAATGGGCTCAGGCCCGGGAACTGGGTCCTAAGAGCAAGGGGCCCCAACGTCCGCAGAGGGATGCCAGGGTAGATGCCATTAAGCGATTCCTATCAGCGGACCAACACAACACTATTCCGACAGCAATCATCTTGGCATTCGGGAAGAAGGGAGCCAAATTTACAGCGGATGCTTCCGGAGGCTCGTGCGGGTTGCTGAAAGTGAAGCAGAATGTCGTCGCCGAGATTGTTGACGGGCAACATCGACTCCACGGTGTAAATAATTTTGACCCCAGTATCATGATCGCAGTCGTTGGTCTTCTGGATGTCGACGAGGTTGAGAAAGCGTTTCAATTTCTCATCATCAATAATAAATCGTACCGCGTGCCTGCAACTCATGTTAAAGCACTCATCGCTAGCATGGCTGACACAAAGCTTCCTGCGCGCCTGAGGGGTGCGCGTTTGGCGTTCGATGCTGCGGGGATCAGAGATGTCGATCTCGTGAATTCAGAACCTGACAGCCCGTTCTTTCAGACGATTGCCTGGGCCATCACTGACGATGATAAGCACATGGTGCAGGCTACGGCGGTACAGATGTCGCTTAGCTATTTGGGAAGCCTCGGCATTTCAGAATATGATGACCGCGACACATGTCGGACCGTATTTTTGAGCATTTGGAAGATCATTAAAGAGTCTTGGGGAGATCTCTGGCATTCTGGCTCTCGCCTCGTGTCTAAGGTTGGTATTCTTTGTCTGACTCGATTCGTCGCCGATCTCTTTACGAGCTGGGCCGACAACGAGCAACTCGAAATTGACGTCTCTAACCTCCAGGACATCGAAGACCAAACTCGCAAGATCGTAAAGTACATGGATAAGCGATTCTGGAGTACCCCGTGGGCTGAAAAGGCCCAGGGAGGATTTGACACTACCCAGGGTCGAGAGCGTGTGGTGGACGCTCTTGTTCAGCTGTATCGAAACGGTCGAAAGGGTGTCGAGTGGTACACGGACATCGATATTCTTGACCGCTCTGCGGCAACAAGTGACTAGCGAGTTCGCTAGGTCGCATTCAACGCCATCTGCCCCCCCCGCCCCCCTGGACCTCGGTGCCACACCAGGGCCTTATACTGAACGATAAGGTAATTCGTCAGCATCTGGATGTCCTTCGTGGTGTTCTGCACCTCGTTCCATTTCCGCTGCTGCCCCGGCCCGAACTCCCAGTACCCGTCCGTCCACCGGCACACCGCCTTCAGCGGCTTCAGATCCTTCGCAAACATCGTCTCCGTAGGCACCCCCTTAGCCCGGTACCGCTCGGAGATGGCATCCATAAGGAACCCGAGGCTGACGACCCCGGCCCCGTGCACCAACCGCGACCGCTTCGCAGGCAACTCCCAGATCTCAGCGAATACCTTGGCGACCGCCCGCCAGAACGAGAACAACACGCCCAGCATTGCCTCGGTGTCCGGGCCACCGTCTGCGCCTCCCTCCCGGAGCCGGTACAGCACCCCGTCGCTCAAGCTGTTCTCGATCATCTTCAGAATCGAGTTGTCCTTGATGATCCCTCCGGGGTTGGTCACCGTCTGGATCCTTCCCTTGAGGGGCGATGCCTCGTCGAGGTTCAGCCGCGTCAGCAGCAACGCCGGCAGCCGCCGCCGCTGGAGCAGCGACGGCAACAGCGCGCCCGTTCCTGGCAGCAACTCGTAGATCAGCCCCTTGGGAAGCGGCTTCGTCGAGTTCACCAGAATGAATTGCTCCGTCTGCTGTCGCATGTCGTCCGTGATGAATGCGCTGACGCAGACAGGAAACGCCTCGATGGACGCATCTCGGATGGCGGCCAGACGTTGCTGGCCGTCGACGACGAACCCCGGCCGCTCCTCCTCCGGCGCCGCCTCATCGATCGGGATCACGATCTCGCCCATGCGCGTATAGGCGTTCGCCGGCCCCGGACCGGGCTCGAACCGCACCCGCGAGTCGAACGAAAGCACGATCGCGTTGGGGATCATGGGCGACGGGCTCTCGACGTAGTTCCGGATCTCCTCGATGTGAGCGAGCACCTCGGGGCGCTGGTAGCCTTGGAGGCCGCCCTTCTCTGGCCGATGAATGCGCGACACGGTGGCGAACGACGGCACGCGCTTCGCGTCGACGGCGAACGTGTAGAGCACCCGCTCCGGCGACTGACGCACCTCGATGGCAGGCAGACGAAGTTCCTCGATCACGTTCGCACCTCCGCAGAGACCTTCTTCGACCGTACCGCGGGCCGCTCGCGATTCTCCTCGGGCAGTTGCCCCACCTCGCGCATCAGCCGGCGGTAGAACACCCAGGTGTTGTGAAACCCCCGGCGCCGGTTCCGTTCGGCCCCGCGGAAGAGGATCACGTGATGCCCGAGTGCCTGGCACACCTCGCACGCGCAGGTCTTCCATGGCCGATCGGTGAGGACCTCGCGGTACATCTCCTGGTAGCGGTCCCCCTTCACGTCACACAGTTCGTCGTAACGCAGGAGGTTCTCCAGCACGTCGGCAACCTTCCCCTCGCCGGCGTCAAGCTTGCGCACTCCTTCCAGGCAAGCGCGCTCGAGCTCGCGGGCCCTCCCCTGCGGCACCTTCCCGGAAGAGATCCGCTTCTGCAAGCTGGGG
>JAXLYT010000045.1:0-92579 GCA_046351295.1 Byssovorax sp. | reverse complement strand
GTTTGTTGCCGCACTTCGCCGCGTTGGAAGGGCAAAGCCGGTTCGCGGAAGTGCGCGTGGGGTGGAGCGAGCAGGGGCTGGCTGTTTCGCTCCGTGTGGTAGGTAAGAAGCAGACGTTGTGGTGCCGTGACACGCGGATTGAAGATAGCGATGGAATCCAAATCTGGATCGACACGCGTGACACACACAACGTGCATCGTGCCGGGCGTTTTTGTCATCGATTGGGCCTGCTCCCCGCCGGTTCAGGACGGCAATTCAACGATCCTGTCGCCGCCTTGTTGGCGATCAACCGAGCCCGCGAGAGCCCGCGACCGATCAACGATCGCCTGATCCAGATGCGTGCTCGACGACTGGAAGACGGTTACTCGCTGGATGCCGCAGTTCCTGCGAATGCGCTGACCGGTTTTGATCCGGGGGAACATCCTCGGCTAGGATTTTTCTACACCGTGATCGACCGCGAATTGGGTTTTCAGTCTTTATCGTTGAGTCGCGAGTTCCCGGTTGCTGAGGATCCGAGTCTCTGGGCGACACTCGAACTAACCGGCCGGTAAAGCCACAGCGAGACCGCAACTGTGCAATACCGACGACTCGGCTCGACTGGCATTCAAGTCTCCGCGATCTCGTTCGGCGCCGGGCCGATTCCCGCGTTGCTGACTGGTGACGATCGAGCACGGCAACTGGCGGTGGTGCAACACGCGATCGACCGTGGGATCAACTGGTTCGATACGGCCGCCGGTTACGGTGATGGCGCCTCGGAGTCGAATTTGGGCGCTGTGCTTGAGCAACTCGGCGCGCAGCACGCGGTGCATGTCGCCACCAAGGTGCGGCTTCTGGATTCCGATCATGGGCAACTGGCTGATGCCGTGGTTGCTTCCGTGCGCCGCAGTTTAGATCGCTTGCGGTTGCCACGCGTCGCGCTGTTGCAACTGCACAACGCACTGACCGTTCGCCGCGGCGACGAACCGACGTCACTCACGCCATCCGATGTTCTGGGACCAAGTGGCGTGCTCGAAGGGCTGGAGCGCGTTCGTGACCTGGGTTGGGCCGACTGGATTGGACTTACCGGAATCGGGCAACCCGTGGCGCAGCGGGAGGTGATTGCCAGCGGTCGCTTTCAAACGCTGCAAGTTCCCTACAATTTGCTCAACCCCAGTGCGGGATCAGAGGTTCCGTCGGACTTTGCCGAGGCGAATTACGGGGGCGTGATGAACGATTGCCGGGCACTCAACATGGGCGTCTTTGCGATCCGCGTGTTTGCCGGAGGCGCACTCGCCGGCCTGCCGCCGAGTGACTACACCTATCGCACGCGATTCTTTCCGCTGGATCTGTACCATCGCGATCAAGCGCGTGCGGCAGCGCTGGCTGCCGAGTTGACGGGTGATACGGCCGGCAGCACCGAGGCAGGCGACGTAGATGCGTCGGACTCGGCCCGTGTGTTGCGGCGGGCGGCGCTGCGGTTCTCGCTGGCCCATCCATCCGTGTCGAGTGCTATTTTGGGGCTGAATGCGATCGAGCAGGTCGACGAAGCGTGCGCGGCGGTTGAGTAACAATTCGCACGCCATCCGACAGTGCCGAGCCCGTCGCACCATTGATTCTCGACTTCCGCGCGAACTACGATGTTAGCTTGTCATTTTGTCCATCGCCGTTTTTGTCACCTCCCCGGATAGTGAGTTGCAATCCTATGCAGACGAAGAAACCTCAATCGAATCGACGCGACTTTTTGAAAACATCCGCGGCCGTCGCCGCGGCGACGTTCGTACCGTACTCGATGCGCCTCGCCCTCAGCAGCTACGCGCGGTGAGTGGATCGCCCGACACCGTCGACCCGAACTGCGAAGAACCCCGTTCTCGAAGAACGGGGGCGATCCGATCAAGCCCTGCCACTTCGATCTGTCGAGCGGGGCCGCGTTCAACCCCGACGCGCTCGCCTCGGCGATCGCCTCCATCCGCGGCAAGGCGCTCGGCTGCGTCTACGATCTGCCCGATCCCCCGCCCGGCGAGGCGATCGATCCGGGCCTCGTCAACGTCACCGTCACCCTCGGCGGGATGGGCAAGACCGTCCCCAAGCGCTCCAACCCGGCCGACGACTGCGCCGCCGACGGCTGCTGGGACTACAGCGGGGCAAAGCAGATCACCCTGCTCGGGAAGACCTGCGCCGACGTGAGCGGCTCGGCCGACGCCAAGGTCGACATCCAGGTCGGCTGCGCGACCGTCGTCAAATAGCCCAAGGCCCGCCGGCTCTCCTCCGTCACGCCGAGGAGAGCCGGCAGAGCGCTTGGTCGATCCTCGATCGACGCTCGATCAGCCTGGCGAGAGCGCGCCGAGCGCAGGCGCCTCGGCTGTCTTGCGCGCCTCGCCGAAGCTCTGACGCCAGCTCCCGCGCGACCACCGCCGCCACATCAAGGTCGCCGCGAGCGACGTCTCGAAGACGAAGCCGATCCAGCCGCCGAGCGCGCCGAGACCCGCGAGGCGCCCCAGCACGAAGGCGGCGCCGGGGATCGTCACCCACGCGATGGTGGTGCCGACCACGGCCACCCAGCGCACGTCCTTGGCCCCGCGCAGCGCGCCGCGCAGGATGATGTTCACCGCGTCCAGCGTCTGGAAGACCGCGGCGGCCAGGAAGAGCCTGCGCGCCACGCCGATGACCTCCGCGTCGTCGGAGAACGCCGCGGCGAGCGGCGCGCCGAGCAAGGCGAAGCCGAGGCCGCAGACGGTCATGAACCCGACGCCCAGCGAGAGCGACGCGCGCGTCACGCTATCGGCCTGCCCGAGGTGCCGCTCGGCGAGCGCGCGGGCCACGAGCACGCTCGCGGCCTCGGCGACGGCCACGCCCGGCAAGAAGGACACGCGCATGGTGCTCATCGCGATCTGGTGCGCCGCCATCTGCGCGGCCCCGAAGCTCCCGAGGATGGCCGTGAAGGTGGTGAACGCCAGCACCTCGAGCCCGAAGTGCAGCGCCGTCGGCCCGCCGAGGCCGAGCACCTCACGCGCAGCTTGCAAGCGCGAGATCGCGGGCTTCTTCGCGCGCCGCTGCTCGTGGGCGATCACCGCCAGCAAGCTCGCGAGCTCCAGCGTCTCGGTGATGGCCGTGCCGTAGCCCGCGCCGCGCACGCCGAGCGCGGGCAGCCCGAATTTGCCGTAGATCAAGGCGTAGGCGAGCAACCCGTTCAGCAGGTTGCCGCCGAGCCCGATGATCATCGGGGTGCGCGAGTCGCCGAGCCCCTGCCGGTACTGGATGAGCGCCGCGCCCGCGCAGGTGCCGATCGCGCCCGCCGATCGCGCGCTCATGTAGTCCTGCGCGGCCGGGGCCAGGCTCGGATCGATGCGCAGCCAGCCGAGCACGGGCCCGAGATCGCGGCTGACGATCCAGATCCCGAGGCCCACCGCCGCGCCGAAGAGCGCGCCGACCTCGGCATAGCGGATCGCGTTCTCGCGCTGCCCTTCGCCCGTTGCGTAGGCCGTGCGTACCTTGACCCCGCGCATCAGCCCGAACGTCATCGAGTAGCCGAGGAAGAGCAGCATGGTCGCCATCCCCACGCCGCCGAGCGCGGCCGGCCCGAGGCCGCCCACCAGCTTGGTGTCCACCAGGCCGAGCGCCGTCTCGCCCAGCATGGCGGCCGCGATCGGCCACGCGAGGCCGATCACCTCTCTCATCGTCGCGCGCCGTCTTTGCCCCTCCGGATCGCGCGCCGCGCGGGCCAGGGAGAAGCGCCGCCACGTACGGAGGCGGCGCATCCAGCGCTCGACGAGCCCATCCTGTCGCGTTCCGGTATCAGGGCGGAGGCGCCGCCCACCTCTGCGGCCCTTGGCCGCATCGAGGCCCGTCGCGACCTCGCGTTTCAATCGACTCGACCGCTTCATCACCGTCGCTCCTCTTCCGCCGGAGCCCCTTCCTGGTCACGCCAGGTGTCTCGGGGCTCCGCGGTGGAGAAACGACGACCTGGCTAGCGCTCCCTCTCGATATCGACGCCGACGACCTGGCCGATCACCGGGCAGGGCGCGGTCATGACCGGCAGCGCGGCGATCGGGGTCGGGGTGAAGAGGGAACGAAGCATGGATGGGTCCTGAATCCGGTTTGTCTGATTACCCTGACACCCGCTCCCGAGATCGTCAAGACATCGCGCGCATCGAGCGGAGCAGAACGCATCGAGAGATCCGATGGCACAACGGATGCTCTCGCTCGCGTCATGAGGACGATGTTTCGAGTGATGACCCTCTTCGGGCTCTTGGCGCTGGGTGCTTGCGGCGGAAATACAGTCGTGGGTGGTGACGGTGGCACAGGTGGCACGACATCCGTGCCCTGCACGGATTGCGTCGGCGAGACGATCGGGTGGGGCCCGACCGGCGGCCTCGTCGCCTACAACGAGTCGAGCGCGCTCTCGCCCTGCCGCACCTTCACGCATGTCCGGACAGCCGCAGGCGAGCCCGGCCCCGACAAGCAATGCTCGGTCGAGATCGGCGGCTGCGACACCGAGACCGACGGTCTCCACGCGCTCGAGACCGCGCTCGCCCACCCGGACGTGACCGCGGCCTTCGCCGGCTCGGTGCCTGTCTACGGCACGGATCCACGCCCCTGCGACGGCTCGGTGCTCGCCATCACCCGCGGCGACAAGACCATCCTCGTCGGCGGCGACTGCGGGACCGGCACGAGCTGCATCCAGGGCCAGCAGTGCACCGAGGTGCCCGCCGGCGTGCGTGCCCTCGCCGACGCGCTCGCGGCCGTGGAGCTCGCCGCGATGAAGAAGCCGGACTGCTCCTCGGTCTTCCCGTGACGCAGCGTCACTGCGGAGCGCTCGCTCGACGCTCTTCGATCGAGCGCTCTGCCGCCATCCGTTCTTGCTAGGGTGCGCTCATGACGCGCAAGTACGTCGTTCGTCCCGAGACCGCGGTGCTCACCCGCGGCTACGATCCCAAGCTCTCCGTGGGCTCCGCGCGCCCCGCGGTGTTCCGCAGCTCGACCTACGTGTTCTCGAGCCCGGAGACGGCAGCGCGCGCCTTCGAGATCGCCCTCGGCAAGGCCCGCCCCGCCCCCGGAGAAGACATCGATCTCATCTACGCGCGCCTCTCCCACCCCAACGCGCAGATCCTCGAAGAGCAGATCGTCCCCCTGGAGCAAGACGCGACCGAGGCCGCCGTCTTCAACTCGGGCATGGCCGCAATCTCGTCGATCTTCTTCACCTTCTGCCCCCCAGGCAGCACCGTGATCCACACCTCTCCGCTCTACGGAGGCACGCAGCTCTTCCTCGAAGCGATGCTCGCCCCCTACGGCGTGCGCGTGGTGAGCGTGGACGCCGGCGACACGAAGGGCCTCACCGAGGTGATCGCCTCCGCCAAGAACCTGAAGCTCTGCTTCGTGGAGACCCCGGCCAACCCGACCTTGCGCATGAGCGACATCGAGGCCGCCGCGCGCGCCGCCCACGCGCACCCGGACAAGCCCCTCGTCGCCGTGGACAACACCTTCCTCGGTCCCGCCTTCCAGCACCCGCTCTCCCTCGGCGCCGATCTCGTCTGCTACTCGGCCACCAAATACCTCTCCGGCTTCTCCGACCTGCTCGCCGGCGTGGTGCTGGCGAAAGACAGCGACCTCATCACCCACCTGCGCGGCACCCGCGCCCTTCTCGGCAACATCCTCCAGGCCGACGAGTGCTGGATGCTCAACGGCCGCCTCGCCACCGTGTCGCTCAGGATGAACCGGCAGAGCAAGAACGCCCAGCGGATCGCCGAGGCCCTCGCCGGGCACCGCGCGGTGGTCAAGATCCATTATCCCTCCCTCTTCGACGAGCCGGAGCAGCGGCAGATCCGCGACAAGCAATGCGACTATCCGGGCGCGGTGATCACCCTCGATCTCGGCGGCGGGCGCCCCGCGGCCTTCACCTTTCTCCGCTCCCTCACCATCGCCCGCAACGCGGTGAGCCTCGGCGGCGTGGAGAGCCTCGCTTGCCACCCGCGGACGACCACGCACTCGGAGATGACGGCCGAGCAGCTCGACCGCGCGGGTATCACCGACGGGATGGTGCGTATCTCGGTGGGGATCGAGAGCTGGAGAGATCTGCTCGCGGATATCCGCGGCGCGCTCGACGCGCTGTAGGGCATCACCCTCCGCGCTTCGCCGGCCCGACGTAGCGCGCCCGCGGCCGGAGCATGAACCCCTGCGCCCGCTGCTCCAGCGCATGCGCCACCCACCCGGCGGCCCGCCCGATCGCGAACAGCGCCCCCGCCGACCCCGGCGGCAACCCGAGCGCCGCTCGCACCGCGCACAGCCCCACATCGATCGTCGGCTCCCCTCGTCCCGTATCGCGCGTCGCCTCCACCAGCGCGAGCAGCGTCCGCAGCGGCAGCCGCTTCGGACCGAGATCACGGGCGATCTCGATCAGCGGCGCGGCCCGCGGATCTCCCTCGGCATACAGCGTGTGCCCGAAGCCGGGGATCGCCTCGCCCCGCCGCGCGCGCTCGTTCACCGTCGCGCGCGCCTCCTCGGGCCGACCCGCCTCGGCCATCAGCGCCTCCACCTGATCGCTCGCTCCGCCGTGGAGCGGCCCGGACAAGGTCGCGATCCCCGCGCTCAGACAGGCATAGAGATCTGCGCCGGTCGAAGCCGCCACGCGCACCCCGAAGGTCGACGCGTTCAGCTCGTGATCGGCCGACACCACCAGCGCCCGGTTCACCGCGGCCTCCCCGAGCGCGCTCGCCTTCGCGCCCAGCGCGCGCAGCAGCGCCCGCGCCACGCTCCTCTCGCGCAAAGCCTCGGGCACGGCCGCGCGCCCCTCCTCCCGGCCGAGCCCCGCGAGCGCGGCCATGCGCATGATCAGCGATCGCGCGCGTCGCTTCTCCACCTCCACCGCGGTGTGCGCGCGCGCCGGATCGGCCGCGCCGAGCGCAGGCACGGCCAGCGCGAGCACCAGATGCGGGTGCGCGCCCGCGGGCACGAGCGCCGCGAGCCGCGCCAGGGAAACACCGAGATCGCCCGCCTCCCAGCGCACCTCCCCGCCCGGCAGCTCGTCCCCCCACAAGAGCTCGGCCACCGCCTCGAACGCCGCGCGCCGGCTCAGCGAGGCCGCCGCGTATCCCCGGTAGATCGGCCCATCATCGTCGATCGCGGTGAGCGCCGACGACAGCACCGGCTCGCCCCAGCGCAACGCCGACGCGGCCACGGGCCCGTGCCCGGCGCGCGCGTCGTGCCTCGCCTTCAGCCGCAAGAGATCGTCGCGCAGGTAGCGCCGCTCGCGCCCCGGCCCGCCCGGCTCGCTGCGCAAGAGCCCCCGGCTCGCGTAGGCGTAGAGCGTCTCCCGCTTCACCCCGAGGAAGGCCGCGGCCTCGCGCCCGCTCAGGGTCGTCGATGATTGATTGTCGAATCCACGTTGATCAACCTTGTCCACGACCCCAAGAGTAGCGGTGGAGGTCGACATGGACACGAAGAAAACGGAGCGATCGGCGGGTGGTCTCGAAGGCGTGGTGGTGGCGGACACCCGGCTCTCGGAGGTGGACGGCGAGCGGGGACGGCTCATCCTCGCCGGGTACGACATCGAGAATCTGACGGGGAAGGTCTCGTTCGAGGATGTGGTGGCGCTCCTCGATCGCGGCAAGCTCCCGGATGAAGCCGCGCGCGAGGCGGTGCGCGCCGCGATCGCCGAGGGGCGCGTGAGGGCCTTCGGCAAGCTCGCCTCGCTCGGCGACGCCCTCGCCCGCCCCGACGGGATGGACGCGCTGCGCGCCTCGCTCGGGCACCTCTCCGTGGCCGACGGCTTCGGCGAGCCCGCGCGCTTGATCGGCGCGATGGCCGTGTACGCGGCGGCGTGGGCCCGCACGAGGCGCGGCCTCTCGCCCATCGCCCCGGACGCCTCGCTCCGCCACGCCGCGGACTACCTGCGGATGATCGGCGGCGAGCCTGCCGACGAGGCGCGCGCCGCGGCCCTCGACGCCTACCTCGCCACGGTCGCCGACCACGGCATGAACGCCTCCACCTTCGCCGCGCGCGTGGTGATCTCCACCGGCTCCGACGCGGTCTCGGCCGTCGTCGCCGCGCTCGGCGCCCTCAAGGGCCCGCTCCACGGCGGCGCGCCCGGCCCCGTGCTCGACATGCTCGACGCGATCGGCGCGCCCGATCGAGCCGAGCCGTGGATCGCGCAGGAGCTCGCGGAGGGCCGGCGGATCATGGGCATGGGCCACCGCATCTACCGGGTGCGCGATCCGCGCGCGGCCGTGCTGGAGAAGGCCACGCTCCGCCTGGAGGAAGCGGGCGTCCGCACCGGGCGGCTCGATCTCGCGCGCGCCGTCGAGCGCGCCGCCCTCGGCGTCCTCGGCCGCAAGTACCCCGATCGCCCGCTCCAGGCCAACGTCGAGTTCTACACCGCCGTCCTGCTCGACGCGGTGGGCCTCGATCGCGCCTCGTTCACGCCCACCTTCGCGGTCGGCCGCGTTGCCGGCTGGTGTGCGCACCTCGCCGAGCAGCGCGAGACGGGCCGCTTGATCCGCCCGGCCTCGCGCTACGTCGGGCCCATGCCGAGCTGAGCGCGGCTACTTCTTCTCGGGCAGCTCCGCGGGCTTGTTCGCCGGGAGCTGCGCCTCGCTCTTCGTGTCGAGCTTCGCCTTCGCGGCCGCGGCGAGCTTCTCCGTCGCCAGGCTCTCCAGCCGATCGGCGAGCTTGCGCGCCAGCTTGTTGAACAGCTCCGGCGTGTCGCGGAGCAACCCCTGCCACGTGTTCGCCGCTTCTCCCTCCACCGCGAGCAGCCGCGGCTTGCCGTCGGGCCCCACCGCGAGCACCGCCACCGGCTCGATCTGCGCCGTCCCACCGAGGGCCTGCCCGCCCGATTTCCCCTCTGCATCGGTGGCGTGCCCGCCTCCGCCGATGGCCCCGGCCACGAAGCCGACGCGCAGCCGGTGCACCGGGATCACCGTCGCAGACCCGGCCTGCGTCGGCTCGCCGACGATCGTCTCGGCCTTCGAGATGTTGTGCATTCCATCGAGCAGGTTCTTCACGAGGTCGTTGATCTTCTCGGCCATGACCTAGGTCCTTTGCGGGGCAGGGAGGGGCGCGGGCGCGGCGTCGCGCGCTCTGCGCCTCCGGAAGACGGAGCGGAAAATGAAGGCGATCGTGTCTCCGGCGAGCAGGAGCGGAGAGAAGCGGATCGAGAGCGAGAGGCTCCCTTCGAGGTGCTCCTTGCCCGACCAGTCGATCTGGTGGCGGAGCCGGCCGAAGGGCGCGAGGAGCGCGGAGATCACGCTGAGCATGCCGGCGATCTGCCCGGCCAGGGCAACGTCGTGCAAGCCGAGGCTCACCGACGCGTCGAGATCGCGGAACGCGATACGCCTGCGCTCGGCGGTGATGAAGAGCAGGAGATCGATCGGATCGAGGAAGCGCGGAAAGCCCCTGGAAGAAGGCTTTTCAGGCTTCTTCGGCGCCGGCTTTTTCTCGGGCTCGGGCTCCTTGCCGGAGGGCACGAGGCGCCGGATCAGCGTGCGGCCGAAGGCGCGCCCCTCGACGATCAACGGTGTTCCCCGCGCGGCGCCGAAGGTGAGCGCGAAGATGGAGAGCTCGACGCCGCCGGCGAGGGCCCAGGACCCCGTCGGATCGCCGCGCCCCGAGAGGGCGAACGCGATGCGCCACCGGACGAGCGCGGCCACGATCAGGCCGAGCGCGACGAGCGCGGCTCCGAGCAGGAAGCGCATGGCGCCTCAGGTGCCGGAGGGCTCGGTGTCCTTGTTCGGCAGCTCGATGGCGTGCTGCAACGTGGCCGAGCCGCCGGTCATCGAGAGCATCTGCGGCACCCCGTCGCTCGCCACCACCACGAAGGCGCGCGGCTCGATCGTCACGCCGCCGGCCGCGCCCCCGGCCTCCAGGTTGCCGCCGCGCTTGTCGCCCGAGCCGCTCAGCTCGCTCGTCCCGGTGCCGAAGCCGATGCTCACCTTGCAGAGCGGGACGAGGTGCGCGTTGCCGAAGGGCATCGCCTTGCCCGCCACCGACTCGGAGCGGGCGATCTTCTGCAGCTCGCCCATCAGCCCTTGCAACATCTTGTTCAGTTCCACGGCGGCCTCCCGCGCGATGACGCGACAGAGAGGACGATAGGCTCCGCGCGCCGCCGAGCACAAGCGCCAAGGGCGCGGGCTCAGGGGCAGAGCGTGAAGCCGAGGAGCTGGATCCGGAGGTCCGAGCCGCTCGTGTGCCGCTCGGCGAAGAAGAAATCGAGCGGGTAGACGCCGCCGATCGAGAGCCCGAGGAGGGTGGCCCAGTCGTCGACGTGCACCTCCCCGCTCTCGGCCCCGTGCACGCCGCCGAGGTCGATGACGAGCTGCCGGTCGAGGAAGACCCAGAGATCGTCGTCGCCTTCGAGCGCGAAGATCTCCCCGCCCTGGTAGCGGAAGGTCGTGTGCCCCTCGACGGTGAAATGGAAGTTGTGCTCGCGCCCCTGGTTGCCGAAGAGCTCGTCGTCGATCGGGAAGAAGGTGTCGTCCGCGAAGGCCTGCCCGCCGATGATCGGCAAGAACGGGATGCTCGTGTCCTTGCGCAGGTTGACCCCGGGGACATCGCGGTACCACTGGTCGAAATTGCTCTTGCCCGTGGTGGTGGCCGTGCTCTCGTGAGGGCCGTAGACGGGCTTCTGATCGGGGCCGAGCGTGCTCTCGATGATGCCCGGATCGTCGTCGATGAACTTCTCGAAGTCCGGGTGGGTGTCCAGGAAGTCGCGGATCGTGATCGGGATCGCGGTCTGCACCGGGAGCGGGCCGGTGCACGGAGGCATGCCGCCTTCGCCGCCCTGGCCGCCTTCGCCGCCCGCGCCGCCGGTCCCGGCGTCCTCGGGGACGGGCGGCACCCGGAGCGAGCTGCGCGCGCCGCACCCGGCGAGCAGGGCGAGGAGCGCGACCGCGAGCGAGAGGCGGCGCGTCGGGCGAGGGGCAGCGTGGATCACCCGGGCAGTGTAGCGCCGGCCGGAGCCGGGCAGCGCGAAACCCGCCCGGCTCCGGGCCAGGTAGCAAGGCTGCTACGTAGCAGGTTGCTACGTAGCAGTCTTGCTACGTAGCAAGGTTGCTACTACCCTCGTCCCTCGTCCCCCAGGCGGAGCCCTCATGTATCGCAGCAGCGTCCCCGTCACCGCCGGCGCCTTCTTCGACCGCGAGGCCGAGATCGAGCAGCTCACCTCCGCCGTCGAGCACCTCGTCGCCGGCGCCCCGCGCTGGGTGTGCCTGCTCGGGCCGCGCAAGGTCGGCAAGACGAGCCTCCTGCTCGAGCTGTCCCGCCGCACCCACGATCCGAAGGTGGTCTTCGTGGTGATCGACGTCTTCGAGGCGATGCAGCCCTCGCTCGAGGTGTTCAGGCGATACGCCCTGCGCGCGGTCGACGCCGCCTTCGGGGGCGAGCTCGGGCTCTCGCTCGAGGCGCTCGGCGAGCGCCCGGCGAGCTACCGCGCCGCGATCGTCCAGCACAGCCGCTTCGGCGCGCTCCCGCCCGCCCTCAAGGCCGAGGTGATCGAGCTCTGCGAGCGCCCGATGACCCCGGGGCAGCTCCGCGTCTGCCTCGATCTGCCGGAGCGCCTCGCCGAGGCGCTCGACCTCTTCGTCCTCGCCGCCATCGACGAGTTCCAGGAGCTCGCCGCCCCGATGCCCGGCGCCAAGCAGAAGGACCTCATGCCGCTCCTCCGCAGCGTCTGGCAGCGCCACAAGCGCGTCGCCTACGTGATCTCCGGCTCCGCGCAGACCCTGCTCGCCGACATGGTGACGACGAAGAGCTCGCCCTTCTTTCAGCACTTCTCGCTGATGAAGGTCGGCCCCTTCCCGCGCGACGAGGCCGTCAAGCTCCTCCGCGACAACGCCCCCGAGGGGCGCGCGCTCCCGCTCCCGCTCTGCGAGCGCGCGGTGGAGGTCCTCGGCGGGCACCCGTTTTATCTCCAGCTCCTCGGGCATGCGCTGACCAGCGCGCCGCCGCCGTACGACGAGCGAGCCTTCAAGGACGCGCTGCAAGAGCTGCTCTTCTCGCGCAGCGGCCAGCTCGCGCTCTACTTCGAGAACGAGCTCGATCGCCTCGTCGGCCGCTCGACTTACCTCTACGCCGTCCTCTCCGCCCTCGCCGAGAGGCCGCTCCGGATGAGCGAGATCAGCGCCGCGATCCACGCTCCCTCGGGGGCGACGGCGATCTACGTCGACCGCCTCGCCGACGCCGTCGTTCGCAACGCCGACGGGCGCTACGCGCTCGCCGATCACGTCTTCGCCCTCTGGCTCCGCTGGCGCAGGCCCGGGGGCTCGGTGGTCCCGATGAAGATCCTGGGCGACCTCGCCGAGCAGGTCGTCGCCGAGAGCCTGGCCGAGATGGGCTTCGAGCTCGTCTACCAGTCCCGCGCGTCCCGCGGCGCCTTCGATCTGCTCGCGATCCGCGGGCCGCACCGGCTCGGCGTGCAGGTGAAGCGCGCCCGGCTCCCGGTGCATTTCACGACCGCCGAGTGGAGCCGCCTCGAAGCAGAGGGTGAGCGGATCGTGACCCACTGGGCCGTCGCGCTCGTGCTCCCCGAGCCGGAGAGTCAGGTGCTCTTCCTCGATCCCCGGAAGGCCAGGCGCGCGGATCGCGGCGTGAGCTTGAGCAAGGGATCTGCGCTCGACAACCTCCTCGTCTTCCTCGATCGACGCCCGGTCGCGAAGAAGCGCAGCTCGCCCCGCTGAGCCGAGGCGCTTGGCTGCTCCTTTCTCCCCGGATGTCTCGACGGCCGCCGCGCGTGGTATCACCTCCCGAGGAGGCCGCACCGGCTCGACACCCCATGGGAAACGACTCTTCCACGAGCCCGCCGAGGTCGCGCGGCGCCCTCGCCGGCGTCGCCGCGATCGGCCTGGCCGGCGCCGCGATCGTCTACGGCACCCGCTCCTCCGCGCCGAACGAGCCCGCGCCCGCGCAGGTCGCGCCGCCCTCCGCGCGCGCGTCCGCGCCTCCTTCGCCGAGCGCCGCGCCCGAGCCCCTCGCGCGCGTCCCCGCGCCGGCGCGCCTCGTGGCCATCGGCGACCTGCACGGCGATCTCGCGGCCACCCGCGCCGCGCTCCGCCTCGGCGGCGCGATCGACGAGCAGGACCACTGGGCCGGCGGCGATCTCGTGGTGGTGCAGACGGGCGACCAGCTCGATCGCGGCGACGACGAGCGCAAGATCCTCGATCTGCTCGAACGGCTCTCCGGCGAGGCGAAGGAGAAAGGCGGCGCGCTCCACGCGCTCAACGGCAACCACGAGGTGATGAACGTCGCGCTCGATTTCCGCTACGTGACCGACGGCGGCTTCTCCGATTTCGCCGGCGTCCCCGGCGCCCTCTCGTCCGATCCTCGCCTCGCCTCGCTCCCCGAGCGCGCCCGCCCGCGCGCCGCTGCCCTCCTCCCCGGCGCGCCCTACGCGAAGCTCCTCGCGCGCCGCCAGACCATCGCCATGGTGGGCGACACGCTCTTCGTCCACGGTGGCGTGCTCCCCAAGCATGTCGCTTACGGTCTCGCCCGGATCAACCGCGAGGTGAGCGCGTGGATGAACGGGGAGAGCAAGAGCCCGCCCTCCATCGTCACCGCCGACGACGCGCCGATCTGGACGCGCCGCTACTCCGACAACACCGGCCCCGACGACTGCAAGGCCCTCGACGAGGCCCTCGCCGCGGCGGGGGCGAAGCGGATGGTGGTGGGACACACCGTGCAACAACGTGGCATCAACGGGGGTTGTGGAGACAAGGTGTGGCGAATCGACGTCGGGCTCTCGCACCATTACGGGGGTAAGCCGCAGGTGCTGGAGATCAAGGGAGATGCGGTGAAGGTGCTCTCGGCGCCTCAGTGAAAGTCGCGCGAGGTGGACGCGATCTCCGCGCCTCCCGGCAGATCGAGGCGGGTCAGGCTGAGCGCCAGCACGTGAATCACGGATCCTTGCCGTTCCAGCCGGCCCTTGACGAGCAGGAGCTGGGCGTGGCGGGCGACGGCGTAGTTGTCGCCGAAGAGCTTGGCCTGGACGATCAGGTTCACCATGCCCGTCTCGTCCTCCAGGGTGAAGAAGGTGATGCCCTGCGCGGTGCCCGGTCGCTGCCGCCCGATCACCAGGCCGGCCACGCGCACCGTGCACCCGTCGCGCAGCTTCGCGAGCTCCTCGGCGCGCCGCACGCCCCGCTGCCGCAGCTCGTCGCGCAGGTGCTTCATCGGGTGATCGTGGAGGGAGAGCCCCACCCTGCCGTAGTCGAGCGCGAGCTGTTGCAAGGCCGGCATCGGGCGGAGGCCGATGTCGCCCTCGCCCTCGATCGCGAGCCCCTCGTAGAGCCCGTCCTCGCGGGGAGCGCGCGCTCGCCAAAGGGCGTTGCGGCGCTCGGGGACGAGGGGCGCGAGCGCGCCGGCCTCGGCCAGGGCCTCGATCTCGCTCTTCTTCAGCGAGGCGCGGAGGATCAGGTCTTCGAGGGACGTGAACGGCGCCTCGTCGCGCGCCTTCTCGATGTCCCTGCCCGTGCTCTCGCCCAGGCCCTTGATCAGGCGGAAGCCGAGGCGCAGGGCGCGCCGCCGTGAGGCGCTGCCGGCGTCGGGAGGCTCCAGCGTCGAGTCCCAGCGGCTCTCGGTGATGGAGACCGGGCGCACGGCGACCCCGTGCCGCTGCGCGTCCTTCACGAGCGAGGAGGCGCTGTAAAACCCCATCGGCTGCGCGTTGAGCAAGGCGCAGACGAAGGCCTCGGGGTGGTGGACCTTGAGCCACGCCGAGTCGTACACGAGCAGGGCGAAGCTCGACGCGTGCGACTCGGGGAAGCCGTACTCGCCGAAGCCCTGGACCTGCTTGTAGAGCTGCTCGGCGAAGCGCTCGCTGATGCCGTGACGCGCGAACCCTTCGAGCAGGCGCGGGCGGTGCCTTTCGAGGCGGCCGTTCTTGCGCCACGAGGCCATGTCGCGCCGGAGCTGATCGGCCTCGCCCGCGGTGTAGCCCGCGCCGGTCATCGCGATCTGCATCACCTGCTCCTGGAAGAGCGGCACGCCGAGGGTGCGACGGAGGATCGGCTCCAGGATCGGGTGGGGCGCGGTCGGCGGCTCTTGCCCCATGCGCCGGCGCAGGTAGGGGTGCACCATCCCGCCCTGGATCGGCCCGGGCCGCACGATCGCCACCTCGACCACGAGATCGTAGAATTTTTCGGGACGCAGGCGCGGCAGCATCGACATCTGCGCGCGGCTCTCGATCTGGAAGACGCCGATGGTGTCGGCCCGCTGGATGGCCTCGTAGACGCGCGGATCTTCCCTGGGGATGCCGGCCAGGGCCTCGATGGGATCGAAGCGCTCCTCGGGGCCCTCGTGGATCATCGCGAGCGCCTTGCGGATCGCGGTGAGCATGCCGAGGCCGAGCACGTCGAGCTTGAAGAAGCGGAGGTCGTCGAGGTCGTCCTTGTCCCAGGGGATCACGGTGCGTCCGGGCATCGTCGCCTTCTCGATCGGGGCGACGGCCGAGAGGGGCACCGAGGAGAGGACGAAGCCGCCGACGTGGATCGAGAGGTGGCGGGGGAAGCCCTGGATCTCGCGGCTGAGGTCGAGCACCATCCGGAGCCGCGCGTCCTCGGGATCGAGGCCGACCTCGCGGATCCGCTCCTCGGCGAGGTGCTTCTTGTCCATGTGAATCACGAGGCCGGCGAGGCGATCGACCTGATCGAGCGAGAGGCCGAAGACCTTGCCCACCTCGCGCATCGCGCTCTTGCCGCGGTACGAGATCACCTCGGAGACCATGGCCGCCCGGTCCCGACCGTACGTCGTGTAGATCTCCTGGATGATCTCCTCGCGCCGCTCGTGCTCGAAATCGACGTCGATGTCCGGCGGCTCCCGGCGCTCCTCGGAGAGGAAGCGCTCGAAGAGCAGGTCGCTCTGCGACGGGTCGACCGCGGTGACGCCGAGCACGTAGCAGACGGCGCTGTTGGCCGCGCTGCCTCGCCCCTGGCAGAGGATCTTCTTCGCCCGCGCCATCTCGACGACCTGCTGCACGCTGAGGAAGTAGGGAGCCACGTCGAGGCGGGCGATGATCGCGAGCTCCTTGTCGATCTGCGCGGCGACCTTCGCGGGGACGCCGTCCGGGTAGCGGCGCATGCAGCCCTCGCCGACGGCGCGCTGGAGCGCTCGATCGGCGCTCTCGCCGGGCATGCAGAGCGTGTCGCTCGGGAACGAGTAGCGGAGCTCGTCGAGGGAGAAGCGGCATGCCCCGGCGACCTCGACCGTGCGCTCGATCCAGGCCGGCTGATCGGGGAAGAGCCTCCGCATCATGTCGCCCGAGCGGAGGTGGGCGGCGTCGTTCGGTCCGATCGCCGTGCCCGCCTCGTCGAGCGTGATCCCGCGCCGGATGCAGTGGAGCACGTCGGCGAGGGGCTTGCGCACGGGCGCGTGGTAGAGCGCGCGGCTCGTCGCGAGGATGGGCAAGGCGTAGCGATCCTCGACTTCGATAGCCGTCGCGGTGCGCGCGCCGTCGCGGCCGTCGCCGTGGCGGTACGTGGCGGCGAAGAGGCGATCGCCGAACGCCTGGATCAAAGGGTCGAACAGAGCGTCGCTCCCGGCGCGGAGGCGGGGGCTCTCGTCGAGCGGGACGATCGCGACGAGGCCCGCGCCGTACCGGGCGATCTCCTCCGGCGAGATGCCGGCGCTGCCCTTGTCGTGATCGGCGTGGGCGATCGTCAGGAGCGTGCAGAGGTTGCCGTAGCCCGCGAGATCCTGGGCCAGGAGCGCGACCGAGCTCGCCGGCCGCGGCCGCCCGTGCTCGTCGGGATCGAGGGTGAGCTCGGCCCCGACGATCACCCGCTGCCCGTGCTCCTTCGCCGCGACATGGGCCTTCACGCTCCCGTAGAGGCCGTCGCGATCGCAGAGGGCGAAGGCCGTGAGCGAGAGAGCCTTCGCCGCATGCACGAGCTCCCCCGGGTGCGAGGCGCCCTCGAGGAAAGAGTAGCTCGATCGACCGAGCAGCTCGGCGAAGGGAGTATCCATGCGGGCGAGGAGCGGGGAGAGAGCGCTCTACTCGCGCGGCAGCGGAAGGGGAATCTTGACACGCGCGAGGGGAGCCGAGTCCGTCGTGGCGCAGCTCACCCGAGGTCGAGGCGGCGCCTCCGCAGACCGTCTTGCAATGCCTTCATTCGAGCCCTGGATTGTCGTAGGCTCCCTGGCCTCCCCGGTGCTCTCCGAATCCGTCCGACAGCTCTCTCGCCACCCGCCGGGGCTTTGCGCCACGAGGTGAACGATGCAACCTCGTGACATGTGGGTCGCTTCACCGATCGGGGGACATCGTGCTTTCCTGGTGTGACACCTTGACCGAGGGCGACAGATGAGCATGGCCATCCTCCCCTCGGCGCCGCTGCCCGGCGAGATCGTTCATGTTCGCCAGCGGCAGTACCTGGTGGAGAACGTCGAGCCGTCCCCCGCGTCCGGGGAGGCCACCCTCGTCGCCCTGTCCTGCCTGGACGACGACGCCCAGGGCGAGCCGCTCGAGGTGCTCTGGGAGCACGAGATCGACGCCGAAATCGTCCGCGCCTCGTGGGAGCGCCTCGGCGGGCGAGCGCTCGATGCCCCCTCGCGCTTTGCCGCCTACCTCCATGCGGTCCGCTGGAACTGCGTCACCGCCACCAACCCCCGCCTCTTCCAGTCCCCCTGGCGCGCCGGCATCGAGGTCATGAGCTACCAGCTCGAGCCGCTTCGCAAGGCGCTCCGGCTCCCGCGCGTGAACCTCTTCATCGCCGACGACGTCGGGCTCGGCAAGACCATCGAGGCCGGGCTCGTCCTCCGCGAGATGATCATGCGGCAGCGCGTGCGCCGCGTCGTCGTCGCTGCCCCGCCCTCCGTCGTCCTCCAGTGGCGGGACGAGCTCGAGCAGCGCTTCGGTCTCACCTTCGTCGT
This sequence comes from Byssovorax sp., assembly GCA_046351295.1. GTDB lineage: Bacteria > Myxococcota_A > Polyangia > Polyangiales > Polyangiaceae > JAXLYT01. Next base: position 74,753 of record JAXLYT010000045.1, on the reverse strand, counting down.
CTACGACCGCGACTTCGTCGCGCGCTGCCGGCGCGAGCGCGGCTACGCCGTCAACCCCTGGACCACGCACACCCGGTTCATCATCTCCCACGCCCTGCTCCGCGACGAAGACTATGCGGCCCCGCTCCGCGATGTCCTCGGCGACCTCGATCCGGGCTCGATGCTCATCCTCGACGAGGCCCACCACGCCGCGCCCGCGTCGAGCTCGAAGTACGCGATCGACTCGCACTTCACCCGCGCCGTGCGCGATCTCAGCGAGCGCTTCGAGCACCGCCTCTTCCTCTCGGCCACGCCGCACAACGGGCTCTCCAACAGCTTCTCGGCGCTCCTCGAGATCCTCGATCCACAGCGCTTTCTCCGCGGCGCCCCGGTCGATCCCAAGCTCCGCGATCAGGTCATGGTGCGCCGCTTGAAGTCCGATCTCCGGGAGATCTCCGGCGGCTTTCCCAAGCGCCACATCATCAAGGTTCTCCTCGACGGGCTCCCGAACGACACGCCCGAGCTCGAGCTGAGCCGGCTCCTCGATCAGTACTGGGAAGTGTGCGAGAAGCGCCGGGAGGGGCTCCCGCCGGCTGAGCGCGGCGCGGTGGGCTTCCTCCTCGTCAACCTGCAAAAGCGCCTTTTCTCCTCGCTCGAAGCCTTTCGCCGCACCCTCGCTGCCCACCTCCGCGGTCTGGAGAGCGCCACGGCCAAGGCCGGGGAAGACCTGCCGCACCTCGGTGCGCTCGGTGAAGATTCGGACGACGACGACGGCACCGAAATCGACGAGGTGCGGGCCGAGGCCGACGGCGAGAAGGCCATCGAGATCGCCGCGCTCGCCGCCGGCGAGAGCCACCGCGCAGCCAGCCTCGCGCTCGTCCACCGCATGACCGAGATCTGCGAGCAGGCCCGCCGGCTCCCCGACGCGCGCGTCCTCTGGCTCTGCGCCTGGATCCGCCGGGAAATGTGCCCCGGCCTCCCCTCGTTCCACGAGACGGTCACGGGGCCCCGAGCCACCTGGCTCCCCCGCCGCGTGTTGATCTTCACGGAGTCGACGGATACCCAGCGGTACCTCGAACAGCAGCTCCGGGCGGTGATCGGCGAGACGGATCGCGGAGACGAGCGGCTCGCCGTCTTCCGCGGCGGCCTGCCGGACGACATGCGCGAAGAGATCAAGCGCGCCTTCAACGCCGACCCGACCGAGCATCCGCTCCGCATCCTCATCGCGACCGACGCTGCCCGTGAAGGCGTGAACCTCCACAACCACTGCGCCGACCTCTTCCACTTCGACCTGCCGTGGAACCCTTCGCGCCTCGAACAGCGCAACGGGCGCATCGATCGCAAGGGCCAGAAGCAGGACGTTCGCTGCCACTATTTCCACTATGCCCAGCGCGAGGCCGACCGGGTGCTCGAGGTCCTCGTCGAGCGAACCGAGGTGATCCAAGAAGAGCTCGGGAGCATGCCCCCCGTGCTCGAAGAGCGGATGACCAAACAGCTCGCCCAAGGCATCGGCCCGCGGGATCGCGCGCGCATCGCCGAGGCGTTGCGCGCCGGGACGACCAAGCTCGACGACCCAGTGATCACCGAAGAGCTCGAAGGTGCACGGGATCGCACCGTGCTCCTCCAGCGCCAGATCGACGAGCTGCGTGACATCCTCGACGATTCACGCAAGGCGCTCGACCTCGAAGAAGGTCAGCTCCGCGGTGTCCTCGCCGAGTCGCTGGGGATGTTGCCCGGCGCCGAGCCGCTCGTCCCGGCACCCGGCACCAAGGCCGAGGCCTACCTCGTCCCTCCGCTCGACGCCGATCCGACCTGGGCCGACACGCTCGATACGCTCCGCGCCCCCCGCGAGCGCGGTATCCCAATCCACGAATGGCGGCGCACGGCCCCGCTTCGGCCCGTCGTCTTCCGCGACCCTGGGGACATCGACGGCAAGGTGGTCCACCTGCACCTCGAGCACCGCTTCGTGCAGCGCTTGCTCGGTCGCTTCCTCGCCCAGGGCTTCGCCCTGCACGATCTCGCCCGCGCCTGCGTGGGGCACACGAGCGACCCCATTCCCCGCGTGCTGCTGCTCGGCCGGCTTTCGCTGTACGGGGATCACGCTTCGCGCCTGCACGATGAGGTCGTCGCCGTCGCCGCCCGGTGGATCGATCCGAAGACGCGCAAGGGGAGCTTGAAGCCCTACGCCGGCGAGGCACAGGAGAAATCCTGGGAAATCCTGCTCGAATCGATCTCCCTCGGCCGGCGCGCCCGGGTCGCCGAAGAGGTCGAGAAGAACGTGCTCGCTTCCGCTCAGCAAGACGTGAGCGATCTGCTCCCGCACCTGACCGCCCGCTGTGAGCTGCTCGCCGGCAAAGCCAGGGCCAAGCTCGATGAGCGGGGGAGCCGTGAGGCCAAAGAGATGGTCGAGATCCTCGAAGGGCAGCGCGCCCGGATCGAGCGGGAGCTCTCCAAGCTGGAAGATCCGCAGCAAACCTTCACCTACAAGGACTACGATCCGGACGAGACGGAGCAGCTCCGCGATAACGCCCGGTACTGGCGGCGGCGGCTCGAAGCCATCCCCAAGGAGCTCGGGACGGAGCCCGCGCGCATTCAAAAGAGCTACGCGGTGCGCGCACAGCGCATCGAGCCGGTGGGGATCGCCTATCTCTGGCCGGTGACAGGATAAGGGGGCGCGTCATGTCGACCGACACCGAGTTACAACGACACCGGAGCTGGATCGGCGCGCTGCAACCGACTGGGTTGGTGGTCTCCGCCCCCGCGCTCCACGCGGCCGGGGCCTTCGCCGATGGCAACGTGCTCGAAGAGCGGAACATCCTGGCCGGCTTGATCAAGCCCCGCCTGCCCGGGGAGTCCGAGAAGGCTTATGAAAAGCGCAAGCCGATGCCCGTGCCCTTTCCGGTGCTGGCCCGCGAGGTGCTCCGCTGGAAAGCCGGGAAGCTCGCCGGCGCGCCGGATGGGCCGCCCTTGCCCGAGTCGCTCGATCTGATCTTGCCCGTGTTCAACGAGACGCTGCGGCCGACGTACGCGGTGCCCGCGGTGAAGGGCGACGAGGGGGAATGGATGATGCTCATCCAGGAGATCCCCGCCGATCAGTCCTTCGATGAGGCGCCCAAGGACGCTGAGAAGAAGTGGCAGGCGAGCCCGCAGGTGCGGCTCGAAAGGCTGCTCCACGAGAAGGAGGTGCCGATCGGGATTTTGAGCAACGGGGTGGCGCTGCGGCTGGTGTATGCGCCTCGGGGCGAGTCTTCCGGGCATATGACCTGGCCTTTGCTCGATCTGCGGAAGGCTTCGCACCAAGAGGGGCTTTCGGCGCTGTGCATGCTGCTCGGGCACGCGCGGCTGTTCACGCTCGGGCGGGAGCAGCGGTTGCCGCATATTCTACGGGAGAGCCGGAAGTACCAGAACGTCGTCTCGACGAAGCTGGCCGGGCAGGTGCTGGAGGCGCTGAACGAGCTTTTGCGGGGGTTTCAGGCGGCCAACGCGCGGACGCACGGGGCGCTGCTCGATGCGACGGTGCGGCAAGAGCCCAATCATGTTTATGGCGGGCTGCTCGCGGTGCTGTTGCGGTTGGTCTTTGTTTTGTACGCCGAGGAGCGAGGGCTTTTGTCTTCGTCGGCGGTGTATGTACGCAATTACTCGGTGGTGGGGCTGTTCGAGAAGCTGCGGGCGGATGTCGGGCGCTTTCCGGACACGATGGATGATCGGTACGGGGCGTGGGCGCGGCTCCTGGTCTTGTTTCGGATGATCCACGACGGGGCGAAGCGTGGCGATTTTCGCTTGCCTCCTCGGTATGGGCACCTGTTCGACCCAGATGGGTGGGCGTTCCTCGAAGGGCGGGCGCTCCAGAGCACGCGCGAGACGGGGGTGCGCGTGGAGGTGCCGAAGGTGGCCGATGGGGTGGTGTTCCGGGTGCTGGAGAAGTTGCTCCTGCTGGAGGGGGAGCGGCTTTCTTACCGGGCGCTCGATGTGGAGCAGATCGGGTCGGTGTACGAGAATATGATGGGGTTCCGGCTGGAGACGGCGGAGGAAGCGTCCATCGGGGTCGGGAAAGACCATGTGGTGGTGGGGCTCGAGACGTTGCTCGGGAAGAAGGGGGCCGAGCGGGAGAAGCACCTGAAAGAGGTGGCGGAGGTCGAGCTCTCCGGGAAGGGGGCGGAGGCGCTGAAGCAGGCGAAGACGATCGATGAGCTGATGGCCGCGCTGAATCGGCGGATTTCGCCGCTGACGCCGCATGTGGTTCCGCTCGGGGGGATGTATTTGCAGCCGACGGATGAGCGGCGGCGGTCGGGGTCGCACTATACGCCCCGGGAGCTGACGGAGCCGATCGTGCGGACGACGTTGCGGCCGATTCTGGAGGATATGGGGGAGAGCCCGAGGCCGGAGCAGCTTCTGGATTTGAAGGTGTGCGATCCGGCGATGGGGTCCGGAGCGTTCTTGGTGGAAGCCTGCCGGCAGCTCGCGGAGCGGTTGGTGCGGGCGTATGATGAGCACGGGCGGCCGGGGGATGTGCCGCCGGATGAAGATATTTTGTTGTATGCGCAGCGGCAGGTGGCGCAGCACTGTTTGTATGGGGTGGATAAGAATCGGTTCGCGGTGGATCTGGGGAAGTTGTCGCTTTGGCTGGCGACGCTGGCGCGAGACCATGCGTTTACGTTCTTGGATCATGCGATAAGGCACGGGGATTCGCTGGTGGGGCTTTCGAGGGAGCAGATCGCGAGCTTCCACTGGGCGCCGGAGAAGCAGGTGCCGGTGATAAGAGGGGTGGTAGATAAGGCGATCAAGGAGGCGCTGGGGCTGCGGAAGCGGATCCAGGATTTGGCCAATTCGGATGATGTGGACGAGAAGCGGCGACTCCTGGACGAGGCGGATGCGGCGTTGGGGCAGGTAAGGACGATTGGGGATTGTGTGGTTGCTTGCTTCTTTTCGGAGGATAAGGGGACGGCACGGGAGGACGCTCGGAAGCAGTGGGAGGTGAAGGTACTGGGATGGCTTGCGCGTGGGGGAGAGGAGGGAGAGCTCGAGGAGTTCGTGAAGGAGTTGCGGGAGGGAGATAAGCCGGTACCTTGTCTCCATTGGGAGATTGAGTTTCCAGAGGTGTTTCTACGGCAGAATTCAGGGTTTGACGCCTGCGTGGGGAACCCACCGTATGTTGGCGGAACGCTGATTGGAGGTCGACTTGGGCTAGCATATCACGACTACGTCGTCGAGCTGTTCTCGCCAGCGACAGGCTTGGCAGACATCATCGCGTTCTTTGTGAGGCGCGCGTTCTGGATGATACGACCGGGCGGAGCGTCCGGGTTTGTTACGACCAACACGGTGGCGCAGGGTGATACTCGCAGCACCGGGCTCGAAGCTGTTATCAGGCGAGGTGGGGCGCTTTACGAGGCAACTCGACGTTACCGCTGGCCCGGGCTGGCTGCTGTGGTCGCGAGCGTATTTCATATTTTGAAACGTGAGGTGCCATTGGCGGTGCTGGATGGCCGAGCGGTCAAGCGAATATCGTCTTTTTTGCTAGGGAGCAGCTCCGAGGGAACACCGGTTTCGTTGGTCGGAAATACAGCCCGGTGCTACCGTGGTGCAAAGGTTTGGGGTGCCGGCTTCGTGTTCGAACCCGAACCTTCTAACGGCTCGTCTTCTCTTGCCGATATGGAACGGCTGATTTTGAAAGATCCTCACAGCAGCAAAGTGATCTTTCCGTATATTGGTGGCGAAGAATTTAATGAAAGTCCGACGCAGAGCCCGATTCGGTACGTCATCGACTTTGCGCGAATGTCGCAAGAGGATGCGCAAAGGTGGCCCGCACTCTTCGAGTTGGTAGAAGAGCGCGTTCGTCCGGTTCGTGCGACAAATAAACAACGAAATTATCGGGAGGAGTGGTGGCTTCACGCGAACCGAGCCGAAGATGTTGCGCCATATTTGCAAAAATTTGGCCGCGTGCTTGCTCTAAGCGCGGTATCAAAACATATTTCGTTCGCTTTTGTGCAAGCGGGTACAGTTGTTGCCGACTCGATGTTGCTTATTTGCTTACATCGGGATGCTGATTTTGCAACTCTGCAATCCCGTGTTCATGAAGTCTGGTCGCGGTTTGTCGGTTCATCGATGAAGGACGACTTGCGGTACACGACGCCATGTTTTGATACGTATCCGCGCCCGGAGGTCAATGGCGAACTCGAAATGGTTGGTAAAAAGTACTATCATTTCCGTTCCAATGTCATGATCCGCAACAACGAGGGCCTCACCAAGACCTACAACCGCTTTCACGACCCCGACGAAACCGACCCCGACATCCTCAAGCTCCGCGACCTCCACGCCGCCATGGACCGCGCTGTCCTCGACGCCTACGGCTGGACCGACATCCACCCCACCTGCGAATTCCTCCTCGACTACGAAGAGGAAGAAGACGAAACCACCCCGGCCACCACAGCCCGCCGCAAAAAGAAGCCCTGGCGTTACCGCTGGCCCGACGAAACCCGCGACGAAGTCCTCGCCCGCCTCCTCGAGCTCAACGCCCAGCGCGCCAAGGAAGAACAAGCCGCAGCCGCGGCAGCCACCCCGCCCGAGCCCAAGAAAACCCGCGCCCGCGGCAAATCGGCCAAGCCCACCCCGGACGAACAGGCCGACCTCTTCTCCAGCAAACGCGAGGACCGCAAACCATGACCCTCGTCCTCCAGACCCTCTCCCTCCGCGCCTACCGGGGCATCAAAGACCTTTCTCTCGAAGGCCTCGGCCAGGTCAACCTCATCGTCGGCGCCAACAACACCGGCAAAAGCTCCATCCTCGAAGCCGCCGCCCTCCTCCTCCGCCCCCCGGACCCGGCCCAGTGGATCGCCGCTGTCCGCCACCGGGACAGCGACATGAACTTGATCGAGGGCCTCTGGTCCCTCTTTCCCGCCGCCGTGGCTCTCCATCCGGAAGACGGCCCTCAAACCTCCCTACCCCTGGTCCTCGAAGGTAACCTCGCCGGCGATGCGCGCGTACTCACCGCGCTCGCCCATGTCGCCCAGAGCCTGGGCAGCGACGAAACGGCCGACCTCGGCGCCCGCATCGAGGTCATCGTCAACGAAGACCCGGCGCTCACCCTCAAGTTCCCGGGCTTCCCGCCCATGGCCAGCAGCGTCTCCACGTTCCGCGTCTTCACTGTCACCCCATCCACCCACTATTCGACGCGGGCCATGGTCGAGCACCTCAGCCAGGTCATCAAAACCGGCGACCGACCTCCGCACCGTCAGCCTCCTCCAGCTCTTCGACCCCGAGGTCGAAGACCTCGACGTGAGCGGATTGGAAGGACGAATGCCGTCCTCGTCACCTACGAACCCGGGGCGTCGTCGACCTCTCCTCCTTTGGAGACGGCATGCGCCGTTCTGCTGCCCTTGCGCTCGCCCTCGCCCGGGCGACCCAGGGCGTCCTCCTCATCGACGAAATCGAAACGGGCATCCACCCCACGCTGCTCCCCGACGTCCTCGGCAAGCTCCTCGAAGCCGCCCAGACCTCTTCGGTCCAGATCATCGCCACGACGCACAGCCTCGAGGCCATCGACGCGCTCATCACGGCCGCGGACGCGCAACGCGCGGAGACCTCGCTCAACGCCTTCTGGATCAAGCGCGAGAAGGGCAAACATCAGGTTCGCCGTTACGAATCCGAACGACTGCGCCGCCTGCGGGAAGGGGGGCTCGACATCCGATGAGCGAATTTGTCTACATCGTCGCCGAAGGCGTGCAAGACGTAGCCTTTCTCGGCAAGCTCCTTTCCGGCATCCATGGTGCGAAGCGAGTCAAGCTCCTGGAAGACCTGGAAAAGGACCATGCGACCTGGCTTGGCACGTCCTTCAAGTGGCCGCTGTTCAGCGGCGCAGGCACGGAGATCGATCGGTTCTCCGTCCCTGCGCCCACGTTCTACCGACTCCCTTCCAACGTCCTCGTGGTCCTCCGCAGCGCCGACAGCATCTCCAAGATCCGGAGCACCCTCGACACCGATTTCGAGTCCTTCGCGCGACGCTCCGCCAAGCCGGTCACGGTGGGCATCTTCCTCGACAGCGACGATGAGCCGGTGGAAAAGCGCCTCGCAGACCTCGAAAAGGCCTTGAAGGAGGTAAAGTCGGTCGAGCTCGACATGCCCAATGGCCTCGCCGAGCTCACCGGCGGAGACCCGCGCGTCGGGGTCTTCACCGCCCCGGCGCCGGGCGTCGACGGCACCCTCGAAGATCTCCTCCTGCTCCTCGGCGAAGTCTCCTTTCCGACCCTCACCGCCTCGGCGAAGAGCTTTGCCGAGGAATGGAGGGCCCAGGCGATCGACAAGAAGGTCACCGGCAAGGACTGGAAATCGATCAAGAAACCGGCCGGAGGCAAGAAGGCCGCGATCGGCGCCATGACCGCCGTGCTCAAGCCGGGCTACGCGGCGCAGGTGTCGATCGAGCAGAACGACTGGCTGACCGATGAAGCGAAGAAGGTCGAACGCCTCAAGCCCTGCCTCGACTTCCTCGCCAAGCTCCTCGCCTCCGTCACGCCTGAAGCGGCCTCCGCCCCCGAGAGCGCGTCATGAACCCGTCCGAAGAAGTCCGGCAAAAGCTCGTCGAAACCCTGCAATTCGACCTCGTCGGCCCTGGCCCGGGGCACCCGCTCGAAAACGAGCAGCTCTGGGAGAGCGAGCCACCGTCCCGCTGGTATCTCACCGGCTTCCTCGTCCCGAGCAAGGCCCCGCTCTCCCAGCGCCTCGACCCCCAGAGTGAAGAGCAGATCGACACCGTGACCGGCTCCGAAGAGGGCACGGGCGACGACGACGTGGAGCCCGACCGCCCGCCGGCCCGCAAAGCCTACATGCCCTCGTCCATCGGCATCAGCGTGCTCGTCGCCGACGGCGTGAGCGCCCTCTCGGCCGAAGTCCTCTGGGGCGATTACAAGAAGATCGGCGCGGAAGATCCGGCCTATCCCAACCGCAGCTTCTGGCAACGCACCCAGCGGAGCGAGACCGTCTCGTTCCCGCTGCACGCGCAAGGAACCCGCGCCTTCGAGGTTCCGGACAGCCGCAACGTCAAGCTCTATGTCTCGGTCCGCGAGGTCAAGCACCTCCGCGGCGCCGACGGCGCGGCGACCAAGGCGCGTGCGGTCTCTGTCTTCGTGGTCAACGAGCGCGACCCGGCGGCCGAGGAGCGCGTAGAAGAGGGCTTGATCTTCCAGGTCGAGCTCGTTCTCCGCAGCGAGCTGCCCTTCGTGGCCCGGCCCAACCTGCGCGGCCTCGACGATGAGGACGACGACGAGCGCATCGCCGACCTCCAGTATCGGAACGACTTCGAGTTCGCGGTCGGTCACGGCGTCTCGACCCGTGCTGTCGAAGACCATGGAACATGCCGCGAGGTGCGCAGCACCTGGGTCCCCACGGCGCTGGTGGAGAAGGTCGACCCGAGCAAGATTGATGTGGTGCTCTCGATGGAGGCGCTCGCCGCCTTGAAGACCCCGGAGGAGGCCCGCGCGGCGCTCTCGCCCCTCGGATCGGCCTATGGGGCGTGGATCCTCGCGCAGCGGGCCACCGCACCGACGGGAGCCCGGCGGGCCGAGGTCTCCAAGGAGCTGCTCCGTCGCTGCGATAAGGCTCGAGAACGAATCGTTCAAGGCATCGCCGAGCTCAACGACCCGAGCGTCTTCGAGGCCTTCCGTCTGGCCAACCGGGCCATGGCCACCGCTGCAAGGCAGCGCACCTCGCAGATCAAGGGCTGGCGCCCCGAGCGGGTGAACGCGCCCACCTGGCACCCCTTCCAGCTCGCGTTCCTGCTCATGAACTTGCGCGGCATCGCCCGGCCTGAAGACGCTGAGCGCGCGACGCTTGATCTGCTCTTCTTCCCGACCGGCGGCGGAAAGACCGAAGCGTACCTCGGCCTCGCCGCCTTCACGCTTCTGCTGCGCCGCCTGCGCGATCCGAGCCGGGCATCGAGCGGCGTCGCCGTGCTCATGCGCTACACCCTGCGCCTGCTCACGCTCGACCAGCTCGGCCGTGCCGCGACGCTCATCTGCGCCCTGGAGCTGCTCCGCCAAGCCGACGTGGAGAAGCTCGGCAAGTGGCCCTTCGAGATCGGCCTCTGGGTAGGGCGCAAGGCCACCCCGAACCGTATGGGCAAGAAAGGGGACGGCGATCGGAGCTCGGCCCGGGCGAGGACCATCGCCTTCCAGAACGAGAGTCGCTACAAGCCCTCACCCATCCCCCTCGAAAACTGCCCCTGGTGCGGGACGAAGTTCGAGCCGACCTCGTTCCACCTGCTGCCCCATCCAGACCAGCCGATTGATCTGCGTATCACCTGCGCCGACGAAGATTGCGCCTTCACCCGCGACAACCCCCTTCCGATCCTGGCCGTGGACGAGCCCCTCTATCGAAGGCTCCCCTGCTTCGTCATCGCCACCGTGGACAAGCTCGCCTCGCTGCCCTGGCTCTCCACCGCGGGGAAGCTCTTCGGCAAGGTCGAGCGCTACGACGCCGCGGGCTTTTACGGGCCCGGAGAAGGCGCCGGGGGCAGCAAGCTGCCCGAGGGGCTTCCGCCGCCGGACTTGATCATCCAGGACGAGCTGCACCTGATCAGCGGCCCTCTCGGCACCATGGTCGGGCTTTACGAGACGGCGGTGGAGGCGCTCTGTTTGCGTACGGTGAACGGGAAGGACGTGCTCCCGAAGATCGTGGCCTCGACCGCCACCGTGCGGCGCGCCGAGGCCCAGGTGCGCGCGCTCTTCAACCGCGACGAGGTTGACGTGTTCCCACCCCCGGGGCCGGACCGGCGTGACTCCTTCTTTGCCCATACGGCGAGCGAGAAGCCGGGCCGGATGTATGTCGGCATCGCCGCGCAGGGGCGCAGCCTCAAGCTCGTGTTGATCCGCGTCTACCAGGCCCTGCTCTCCGCCGCCAAGAAGCACTACGACGCAGCGGGCGGCGCGGCGAACCCGAACAACCCCGCCGACCCGTATATGACCCTCCTTGGCTACTTCAACGCGCTGCGCGAGCTGGGCGGTAGCCGGCGTATCGTCGAGGACGAGGTGCGGACCCACCTGCACGGCTACCTTCGCCACCGCCGCGCCAACGAGACGGACGGCCCCTTCGTGGACCGGACCATCCAGTTCGAGGCGCTGGAGCTGACCTCGCGCGAGCCCACCAACCGCGTCGCCGTGGCCAAACAGCGGCTCGCCAAGCTCTTCTCCGAAGACCAGCGCGTCGATGTCGCCCTGGCGACCAACATGATCTCCGTCGGCCTCGACATCGTGCGCCTCGGGTTGATGGTGGTGCTGGGCCAACCCAAGACCTCGGCGGAGTACATCCAGGCCACGAGCCGGGTGGGCCGCGACGAGAACCGGCCTGGCCTCGTGGTCACGCTGCTCAACATCCACAAGCCCCGCGATCGCTCGCACTACGAGCGTTTCGAGGCCTACCATCACACCTTCTACCGGGCCGTGGAGGCGACGAGCGTGACGCCATTCGCGCCCCGTGCGGTGGATCGCGGCCTGCCCGCAGTGCTGGTGGCCATGGCCCGCCACGGGGAGCCGGCGCTGACACCGGCCGCCCGCGCCGCGGACATTGCCCTTTATCGCTCTCGGCTCGATTGGATAGCCAAGCGTATCGGGGCACGAGCCGAGAACCACGCTAAAGATCTCGACGCGACTGAGCAAGCCGAGCTAGGCCAAAAGATGGTCTCGCAGGTCGGCGACTTGCTCGACACCTGGGAGCAGATCGCCGCGGAGAAGGCCGCGGTTCAGGCGGGGCTCCAGTACGGTCCCTTCGAAGCGAGGCCCCGGCCGCCGCTCCTGCACGAGCCCCTCGACGCCGATCTCAAGCGGGAGCCGCCGCAGTCGAAGCTGCGCAAATTCAAGGCGCAATGGTCGCTGCGCGACGTGGAAGCCGAGATCCCGATCATCGTTCGTCGTCTCGACGGTGGCAAGACGGAGGAGTCGTGAGCCTGATCAAGATTCGCCAAGGCCAGATCGTCTCCACCTACGGGCCGGGGTCGCTGGTCGATTTGCCGGACACCGCGGTGCTCGTCGCCGGCCTGGAGCACTGGTCGGGCGACGCCGAGCTCGTGCCCGAGCCGCGTCTGCTCGCGAACCTGCGGCGCCGCCTCAAGCTTCCCATGCTGGACCTGCGCGCTCCCCCTGTCCCTCAGCGGGAGGACGATCTCGGCGTCGGCATCGTGGCTTGTCAGTTCCCCGAGTGGTTCGTCGCGCAGTTCGAGATCGTAACCAAGGAATACGGGCGATCTCGACCCTTGCTGCACCGGAGGAATTTGGTGAAAGGGCGTTACCGCGCCGACGACCCTACAGGGAAGCGCAAGCGCAACGACTGGCCGGTCGTGCCCTTCCGCTTCGTCCAGGCCTGCCCCAACGGGCATGTCAGCGACATCAACTGGTCGGCCCTGCTGCACGGCGAGGGGCATCGCTGCTCGGGGAGCCTGTGGTTCGACGAACGGGGAACGACGGGCGATCTGGCCGACCTCTACCTGCGCTGCGACGGCCCTTGCAAGACGCGCGCGATTTCGTTCCAGCAGCTCGGCCCCGTCTCGGAGGAACGATCGTTGCTCGGTGATTGCAGGGGGGAGCGCCTATGGCTCGGCCCTGCCGCCCGCGAGGCCTGTCTCGGCAAGGAAGGCAAGCCGCACCGAAACAAGCTCCTGATCCGGCACGCGAGCAACGCCTACTTCCCCTTGATCGAGCGCGCCATCTCCATCCCCGATCACGACGACCGGGTGCGCAAGGCGGTCGACGCCATCTGGGACGACTTCCTCTCGGTGGCCGAGTCGGCTGCCGACGTGAAGCGCGAGCGCAAGAAGCAGCGGGTGAGCCAGGCGCTCGACGGGCTCAGCGACGCCGAGGTGTGGGCGGAGTGCGAGCGGCGGCAGCGCGGCGACGCGGGCGAGCAGAAGAGCCTGAAGGACGTCGAGCAGAACACCTTCCTCGCCTCGACGGAGGAGCTCGGTCACGACAAGCCCGAGGGCGATTTCTACGCGCGGAGGCTTCGTCGCGCGTCGGCAGCGAAAGGTCCTTTCGCGGCGATCGAGCGGGTGGTTCTCGTCCACCGCCTCCGCGAGGTGGTGACGCAGTACGGCTTCACCCGCTTCGAATCTCCGATCGTGGCCATCGACTCGGAGGCCGATCTGGGCGTGGGCGTGGCCGCGCTCGCCATGGACACCCGCTGGCTTCCGGCGGTCGAGAACCGGGGTGAAGGGGTCTTCCTCGCGCTCAAGCCGGACCTGGTGCAGCAATGGACGACCTACGATGCCGTGAAGAAGCGCGCCCGCGAGTTCCTCAGCGGCTTGCAAGGCACTTCGAGTCAGCCACTGACCCTGGAGCGAGCGCTCAAGATCCACATGCCGTACGTGATGCTCCACTCCCTGTCCCACCTGCTGCTCACGACGATCGCGCTCGAGTGCGGCTACGCGGCGGCGAGCATCCGGGAGCGCATCTACGTGCGCGAAGGCGCCTACGGCATCTTGCTCTACACGGCCAGCGGCGACGCCGAGGGCACGTTGGGCGGCCTCGTGCAGGTGGGCCGAAAGATGGAACGACACCTCCTCGCCGCCCTGGAGCTCGGTCGTTTGTGCAGCAACGATCCGGTCTGCGCCCAGCACGACCCGAGCCACCGGCACGAGTCCCGAGGCGCCCACGGAGCGGCCTGCCACGGGTGCCTGCTCATCGCCGAGCCTTGCTGTGAGCGGCGGAACGAGCTGCTCGATCGCTCGCTCGTGGTGCCGACCGTGGCCGTCGGCGACGCAGCCTTCTTCAGCGAGGACCCATGAGCGAGGGCGACCTTCCCGTCCTTTCTTCGAAGGCGCTTGCGGCGCTCGCTTCCGCGAGCGAGCGGGGGATGCTCGTGCCCCCGTACGGAGCGATGCAGGTGGGTCGTTTCGTCGCCAAGGCCGAGCAGGGGGATGCGCTCTCCGTCCTCGAAGGGCTCCGCGCCGCGGGCCTCGAAGGCAAGGCGCTCGCGGCGGCGCTTCGCCTCGCCGCCGCCGCCCGGCGCGCCGCCGAGGACCGCGTAAAGCCGGCACTGGTCTGGTCCGACCTCGATGTGTCAGGCTCCCGCGACACGGGGATCGTGTGCAACGAGCTCTTCCGCGGAGCGCGCCACGACGTGCTCCTCTCGACCTTCACCCTGGGCCACAAGGCCAAGGAGGGTGACGCGAAGGGAAACCCGGTCCTCCTTCCGCTCGCGCGCCGGATGGCCGAGCTGCCGGGCCTGCGGGTGCGCCTCTTCGTGAACCTGCGGCGCCGCGACTACCAGGCCCACGCCTCCGAGCTCGAGGTCGAAGCGGTCTTCGCCGGCTGGTTTCGCAGGGAGGTATGGCCCTGGGACCCGGTGCCGGAGATCTACTACGACCCGCGCGCGCTCGCCGCCGGCGACGAGAGGGCCTTCCTGCATGCCAAGTGCGTGATCGTGGACGAAGCACGAGCCTTCGTGACCTCGGCCAATCTCACCGAGGCCGCGCACGGGCGAAACATCGAAGCCGGCGTCCTGCTCGAAGACGGAGTGTTTGCGCGAGCTCTCCAGAAGCAGTTCGAGAGCTTGATCGATCGTGGCTACGTCAGGCGGCTCTCGGCTGGGCTCGAACCATGACGGCGCGGGTGCATCTTCGCCTCATGCGAAGAACGCCCATATTTCAAGGACGGAAGGGCGGGTGGTAGCCGGGCCGGTGGAGGGCCTCGGCCCAGAAGAAGGCCCGGAGCGCGTCGAGCTTCGCCGGAGCGTCGGGCGCGTCGTCGAAGAGGTTGTGCTCCTCGCCGGGATCGCGGAGGAGATCGTAGAGCTCGAAGGTGCCGCGGCGCTGATCGCGGATCAGCTTGCGCCCGTCGGGGAAGAGCAGGGCCTGTTGCCACCGGCCGGTGTCGGCGAAGAGCGGGCGATCGAGCGTCGCGTCGCGGCCTTCGAGGAGGGGGACGAGGCTCTGGCCGAGGAAGGCGCCGGGCGCCGGGAGACCGAAGAGATCGAGCACCGTGGGGCCGAGATCGATGAGCGAGACGGGCTGCTCGACGCGGCGTGGCTTCACCCGTGGACCGTTGATCAACAAGGGAACACGGAGGAGCTCCTCGTGGACGGAGACGCCGTGATCGGTGGTGTCGTGCTCGCCGAAGGCCTCGCCGTGATCGGCGGTGACGATCATCGTGGTGCGCGAGGTAAGCCCCTCGTCGGCGAGGAAGCGGCGCAGCCGGCCGATCTCGGCGTCGACGATCCCGACCTCGCCGAGGTAGCGCTCGAAGGGCGGGCCCGCGGCGCCGGCCCGATCGTAGGGCGCGTGGGCTTCGAGGTAGTGCAGGTAGAGGAAGAGCGGCTTCTCGTCCCGGCGCATCAGCCGCTTCATCCCGAAGCGCGTCACCCGATCGGCGAACCCGGTCTTGCCCTTGAAGACCTCTTCCTCGGCGAACCCTCGGACGATCCCGTACTCGTTCAGCACGTCCGGCATCTCGGTCACCATCGAAGTCGTGACGCCGGCCTTCTGGAGCAGCTCGGGGAAGCGGATCGAGAGGTCCTCGTGGGGGTACTCCTTGGCCGAGACCCCGCCCGGCTTCACCGTCCAGTAGAGGCCGGAGTAGTAGCGCCCGGAGAAGATCGACGAGAGCGTCCAGAGGGTGCCCGAGGCCGGGCTCCGCGCTGCGGCGAGCTCGGCGCTCTCGTGGCGGAGGGCCTCGAAGGCCGGCAGGCGGGCCGCGTATTTCCCGCTGTGGACGACGTCGGCGCGCAGGCAGTCGACGACGATCAAGATCACGATCGGCGCCTCGCCCGCGCCGAGCGCGCGGCTCGGCGGCGCGTCGGGGCGCGCGGGCAGGAGCCAGCGATTGCCGGTGTCGAGCGCCGGCTGTCCGAGATCGGCGCCGCGCAGGCGGGCGAGCTCGGGGGCGACGACTGAGCCGGAGAGGCGGAGCAGATCGAGCGCGACCGCGTTGCGGGGAGGGACGGCGATCGCCGTCGCGCAGAGGAGCGATGCGACGGCGCGGGCGGGGGTGAAGAGACGGCGCGCGCGGTCTGCGATCACCGGGAGCGCGAGGCCCGTGATCGAGGCGCCGAGGAGCGTGGCTGCGGCCCAGGCTGCGTAGAAGTGGACGCCCGGGTAGTCGTCGTCGAGGACGAGGTGGTTCTCGATCGCGACGACGAGCGCGATC
Organism: Byssovorax sp.; assembly: GCA_046351295.1. Lineage (GTDB taxonomy): Bacteria > Myxococcota_A > Polyangia > Polyangiales > Polyangiaceae > JAXLYT01. Next base: position 58,653 of record JAXLYT010000045.1, on the reverse strand, counting down.
GCGACGCCGATCGCGCGGAGCCACGATCGCGCGAGGATCCGCCCGAGGATCGCGGCGCATGCGATCCCGGCGCCCGCGGCGGCGAGGAAGATCGCGAGCCAGCGATCGGGGTTACCGCCGCCCGTGAGGGTGGTGACCGCGCCGTGCAGATCGGGCGCGAGGATGGGGACGGCGACCGCGGTGCCGAGGGCGCCGAGGGCGAGGTAGGCGAAGACGGGGCGCGCGGGGCCCCAGCGCTTCCACGCGTCGATGATCGCGGAGGCGGCGAGGCCGAGCGCGAGCATCTGCCCCGCGTCGTAGGCGTGGTGAAAGAGGCGCGCGCCGAGGCCCGGCGGCCGCGGCACGCGCGCGACGATCATGATCGCGTTGACGAGGGCGAGCGCGGCGAAGGCGAGGAGCTGCGCCCCGGCGGCGTCGAGCGCGCGCGGTCCTGCCGTCGCCTGGGTCGTCGTCTCGCGCGCCACGCTGCGGTCGCCCGGCGGGGCTACACCAGGGCCTTGAGGACCTCGTCGAGGGTCGTCTTGCCCTGCACCATGCGATCGCCCTTGGGCGTGATGGCGCCGCTCAGGAAGCCGCCGTACATCTCGGCGAAGATCCCGGCGAGCTGCTCGCTCATCCCGCCCTGCATGAAGGCGTTGATCCAGCCGGCCTGGGGCACGTCGACGATCTGGAGCGTCTTGCCGATCGCGGCGCCGAGCTTCTCGGCGATCTGGCGCTGCGAGTAGGCCGGGCCGTGCAGGTCGACGATCTCGCTCTTGCCGGAGGGCGAGAGGAGCGACTCGGCGGCGAGCGCGCCGATGTCCCGCGTGGCGATCATCGGCGAGGGGAAGTCGGCGGAGGGAAGGAAGTTGAAGTACATCCCCATGGCCTTCGCCGGGCCGACGGACATCCCGACGTTCTCCTGGAACATGCCGGCGCGGATGGCGGTGAGCTGTGTCCCGGTGGCGCGGAGCGCGTTCTCCAGGTGGAAGAGGCCCTTGATCGGGCCGTTGCCCGCCGAGAGATCGGCGCCGACCGAGGAGAGCATCACGACGTGGGGCACGCCGCTCGCCTTCACGGCGGCCGCGATCGAGGCCGTCGTCTCGAGCTGCACGGCGTAGAAATCGGCCGCGGCGTAGTTCGGCGGAAGGAGGACGAAGAAGCCCGTCGCGTTCTTGAGCGCGCCCGTGAGGAACGCGGCGTCCCCGAGCTCGCCCACTGCGATCTCGGCGCCCTTCTGCGCCCAGGCGGCGCCCTTCTGGGCGTCGCGCACGATGACCTTGACCTTCTGCCCCTTGGCGAGGAGCTGCTCCGCGACGACCGAACCTACGTGACCCGTGACGCCTGCGACGACGAACATGGTGAGCCTCCGTTCTCGTTGAACGCGCGCACCATGCGCACGCCCGCGCCGGGTTGCAACCACGACGCGCGGCCGGGCCTCGGAGGGGGTCGGGCGGGCCCGCGGAGGGAGAGCGCCGAGGTGCGTTATGCCGGCATAACCGCCCTGGGCGGTACTGGCCTGTTCGAGCGCCTGATTGACGGCGAGCGCGCCGGGAAATCCTCGCGCGCAGCGCCGGATCGCGGTTGACGATCCAGGGCGATCCCCCTCTGATGCTCTCTCTTCCCGAGGAGGTGACCGATGAACGATCGATTCGTGATCCCTGCGCTCTTGCTCGTGTCCGCGGCCGCGCTCTCCTCGTGGAGCTGTGTCGACGCCGGGCCGGAGAGCGCGCCCATCCGTCAGGCGGTGAGCGCGGAGAGCGAGGCGGACGACCTCACGCCGAGCGACTGGCAGCTCCTCCACACGCTCTCTCCGCTCCCCGACCTCCCGGTCGACACGACCAACAAGTACGCCGACTCACCCGCCGCCGCGCTGCTCGGCCAGAAGCTCTTCTTCGAGCCCCGGCTCTCGGGGCCCATCCAGGCGGGCACGGCCGCCGAGGGGCAGCTCGGCGCGGTGGGCGAGAAATACAAGATCGCCTGTCGCCACTGCCATATGCCCGAGTCCGGCTGGCTCTTCGACATCCGCTCCAACAACGGTGGTCCCATCCCCAACGCCACGGCGCTCGGCTCGGCGTGGATGACCCGCAACGTGAGCAGCGTCGTCAACACGGTATTCTACGTGCAGAAGGGATCGGGCGCCCACTGGCGCGAGAACGACGGTTACTCCGACTCCGAGTGGTTCGACGCGCAGAGCGAGCCCGAGGGCCCGCCGGTGCAGAACGGGAGCCGCCTGCAGCTCGCCCACCTGATCTTCGATCATTACCAGGCCGAGTATCAGGCCGCCTTCCCCTCCTACCCGCTCGACCCGGGCCTCGCCGATCTCGGCCGCTTCCCGGCCACCGGATCTCCCTACACCGACGCCGCCAACTGGAACGGCCTCTCCGCCGGAGACAAGGAGATCGTCAACCGGATCCTGGTCAATTACGGCAAGGCGATGGAGGCTTATCTGCGCACGCTGGTGAGCCGGAACGCGCCCTTCGACAGGTTCGTGGCGGGCGACGCGCATGCCATCAGCCAGAAGGCGAAGAAGGGGCTCAAGCTCTTCATCGGCAAGGCCGGCTGCGTGCAGTGCCACAACACCCCACTTTTCTCGGACGACGATTTCCACAACATCGGCCTCCACATCGACACGGGCCTCTCCCCGCATGCCGATCCGAACGAGATCGGGCGCGCCTTCAACCAGGCGCTCATCTGCGATCCGACGGTTGCAGGGGGTGATTTCAACGTCAATGGCCACTTCAGCGACGACCCGTCGACGACCCGGAACGGCGATTTCTGCAGCCGGACGATCCCGCCCGGGATGTGGCGCACCAAGGGGCTCCGGCAGGTGGCCAAGACAGGGCCTTATTTCCGCGATGGCCAGGCCGCGACCCTCGACGACGTGATCGCGTTCTACGATCGCGGCGGCGATCCGGAGGGCAGCTTCCTCGGCGGGCCGAAGGAGATCCACGCCTTGAACCTCTCCCACGCGGAGGAGCAGCAGCTCGTCGCCTTCCTGGAGACGCTGACCGGCGATCCGGTCCCGGCCGCCGCGCTCCAGGATCTGCACAACCCCTGAATCATCGAGCGTCGGCGCTCCTCGCTCCCGGCGACCTCTGCTAGGAAGGGCGCGTGAGCGCGACAGAGAGCCCCGCGAGCCCACCTGCCCAGGGTGCCCTGCGCTTGCGGCGAGGGCTCGCGCTCGCCGCGATCTGTGCGCTCGCCGCGTGCAAGGAGGGCCGATCCGGCCCTTCGAACGCGTCGGTCGCGCCGTCCGGCAGCCCCTCGGCGCTCGCCGCGAGCGGCTGCCCCGAGGGGATGATCGCCTTTGGATCCGGGCATTTCACGATGGGCTCGCCCGCGGGCGAGGGCGCGGAGGACGAGCACCCCGCGCACGAGGTGACGCTCTCGGCCTACTGCCTCGATCGGACGGAGGTGACCGTCGCCGCTTACCGCGCCTGCGTGGAAGAGCCGCGCGGGCCGCTGCGCTGCAAGCCACCGGGGGCGGGCGCGTACTGCAACGGTGCGGCGCGCGATCGCGACGATCACCCGATCAACTGCGTGGACCAGAAGGACGCCGAGGCCTTCTGCGCGTGGGCGGGCAAGCGCTTGCCGACCGAGGCCGAGTGGGAGCGCGCGGCGCGGGGAGGGGACGAAAAGCGCCTGTTTCCCTGGGGAAACGAGGCGCCGGGAGCACAGCTCTGCTGGGACGGCGAGGGCAGCCTCGCGGGCAAGGGGCGACGCCAGGGGACATGCCCGGTGGGGAGCTTCGCGAAGGAGGGCGATCCGTTGGCGATCGTCGATCTCGCCGGCGATGTGGCCGAGTGGGTGGCCGACGCGTATGCGCCCTATCGACCCGAGCCGGCGCGCGATCCGAAGGCGTCCGATCGCACGCTCCAGATCGGCAAGCGGGTGGTCCGCGGCGGATCCTGGTTCAGCGAGGAGCCGGGGGAGGTGCGAGCGGCGCGGCGCGACTGGTTCGTGGCGACGGATCGGACATTCGACGTGGGGTTCCGCTGCGCGCGGGACGGCGGGTGAGCGGCGGCGCGCGCTACTCGCACCAGCCGTGGAGGAAGGCCTCGCGGGTCTTGCGATCGACGTAGACCAGCGCCTCGCCGCATGCGCCGCCGGCCGGGCTGCTCGCGCGCCGCCCGGGCGGGCCGTCGATGCTCCGGAAGCGCTCGAGGCGGGCCGCGCCGTCGCCCGAGGAGAGGAAGGCGCGCATGTAGTCGCGGCTCGGGCCGCTGCCCGTCCACCACTCGGCCTTGTCGAGGCGCTGCACGAAGCGCAGATCGTCGATGGAGAACAGGTGCTGGTCGATGAGCACCACCGTGCCCTTGGCGACGCGGCCGAGGGGGATGGGCTTCGGCAGGAGGCGCATCGGGGAGAGGGCCGGATCGAGGCGCGGGGGCTCGACGAAGGCGCCGGGCAAGGAGAGCTGCTGGCCGCTGCGCGGGCGCGGGCCGAGGTGGGCGGGGCGGAGCTTGCTCCGGGCCTCGGGCTTGTGCGCGTCGCAGACGGCGAGCACGCCGATCTTCTCGGCGCCGATCTCGGCGGAGAGCTCGGCGAGCAGGGCGGGGAGGCGATCGGGGTTCTTCTGGCGGTTCTTGCCGAGGTCGAGCTGCGTGCGGCGGGCCTCGACGATCTGCGGGATGGAGAGCTGGAGGCCGATGGCAGGGGCGAAGAGCTCGGTGCGCTCGAGGCGCGCGCGCAGGGCGCGGAGCAGGTCGCCCTCGTCGGAGAGGGGCGCCGGCAGATCGACCTGGAAGCCGATCGAGAGCTCGCCGTCGTCGGGGTGGACCTCTTCGCCGCGCTCGGCGAGGCGGATCGCGGCGACGCTGCGATCCAGGGGGATCGTGACCTCGAGGCGGGTGCATGCCTCGCCCCGCGCGCTGAGGCGCTGGGCCGCGCGCGAGGTCATCCCGCGCAGGACGAAGAGCAGCTCCGGGGCGCTCTCCACGCCCTCGTCGAAGCGCATCTGCTCCACGATCACCCGGGGCGGCGCGTAGGCCACGAGGGGCAGATCGTCGCGGCCCAGGGCGAGATCGAGGATCTCGCGGGCGCGCGCGCCGAGGCGGGCGAGCGCGCCGGCGCGCGGGAGCCGCGCCAGATCGCCCACGGTGATGATGCCGAGGCGCATCAGGTAGCTGACGATCTCCGGATCGATCGGCAACGCCTGCACCGGCAGCGGGGCCATGGCGCGCTCGCCCTCGTTCGGCGCGGCGATGGGGTGCCGGCCCGTGGTGCGCGCGCCCGGCGCCCCGCTGAGCCCGGGCGCCCAGCGCGCGAGGGCCTGCGCGAGCCGCGGGCCCGAGGCGATGGCCGCGCGCACCCGGTGGCCGAGGCTGCTCACCCGCTCGACCAGCTCGTCGAGCAGGGCCTCTTCTCCGCCGTGCAGGTGGGCCGCGCCGGTGACATCGACGAAGACCGTGTCGAAGGGCGCGTCGCCCCAGGGCGTGCGATGCTCGTCGGCCTTGCCCTCGCCGAGGCGGATCGCCGCCGTGGGCCCGAAGGCCAGCGCCACCTCGGCCACCCGGCCGAGCGCCGCGTCGATCTCTTCGTACGTGACCCGATGAACCGCGAGCTGCGCCGCGAGCACCGTGGCCTCCACCACCTTCTGCCCCGGCCGCACACCGAGCCGCCGCGCCTCGTCGTCCACCACGTCGAGCAGGGCCGCCGAGAGCTCCGGCGCCGTGCGGTTCGCCGGCTCCAGGATGACCCCGAGGGGCCCGGCCGTTTTTCCGCCGCCCTGCTTGCCCACCTTCTGGCGGGCGATCTCGCAGGCGAGGCGGGAGAGGACGAGGGCGACGACGCGCTTCATGAGAGAGACGGTAACCCCCGGTGGGCCTCCTGACCATCCCAGGCTCGGACAGAGTACGTCCGATAGGACCGATATTGTCCTACCTCCCCGCCGGCCCGCTTTTCCTACTTGCCGTCCGGCCTCCCGAGCCGCGCCCGGGCCTCCGCGATCACCTTCTCGTCCGCATATTGCTCGCCCAGCTTGAGCACCCGCGCCCACTGGGCCTTCGCCTCTTCCCCCTTGCCCGCCCGATCGAGCGCCACCGCGAGCTGGTAGGTCGCCCCGTAGTGGCCCGGCGTGCGGCCGAGCACCTGCTGAAACGCCGCGATCGCCGCAGGGTAATCGCGGCTCGTGTAGAGCGCCGCGAGCCCTGCCTTCATGGTCTCCCCGTCCGGATCGGGCGGAGGCGCGGCCGCGACCCCGGCTTGCCCGAGCGCGACCGCGAGGAGCCGCGCGGCCTCGGCATGCCCGGGCTCCAGCGCGAGCGCCCGGCGCAGCGCGCTCGCCGCCTGGATCGGCTCGTGCTCCGTCTCCAGGAGCTTCTTCGCCTCGGCCACCAGCGCCTCGGCGCCCACCTTCTCGTCCCTCTTCGCCCGCAGCGCCTCGGCCCGCGCGGGATCGGCGAGCGGGCCCTGCGAGAGGAAGCGCTCGGCCACGGCCTCGGCCACCTGCCGGGCGCCGCCCTCGTTGAAGTGGCAGTCGTCGTAGAGCGCCGCGCTGTCCAGGGTCACGCGCGCCGCGAGATCGACGCATGCAGGCCCTTCTTCTGGCAGACGTCCCGCATCACCTGGTTGTGCGCCTCCATCGCCTCGGCGAGCGCGCTCGTCGCGTAGTATTCGCCCGGCCGATCGCCCCATCCGAACCAGAGCAGCCCATCGAGCTCGGGAGGCAAGTCTGCCCTCCACAGCACCGGCTGGGTCATCAGCACGAGCTCGACTTTGTGCTGCGCGGCGACATCGACCAGCGCCTCCAGGTGCCCGCGGTAAGCAGCGAGCGCGCCCGGCAGATCGGGGAGCGCCGTGCGCTTCGGCGCAGCGCGCCTTCGCTCCCGGAGGTTGGTGTAGAAGAGACCCTCGAAGTCCTGCACGAGGTGGCGATCCGCCGGGTCGACGCCGCTCTCGCTGTGGAAGAGCCGGTAGAGCTGGAGCCGCTGGTAAAAGGGCGCGTCCGGGGCGAGGGTGAAGCGGGCGGGGGCGACCATGAAGGCCTTGCGGTAATCGGCGGGGCCCGTGGGCTCGAAGGGCGCGGCGGGCTTCTCGAGCCACAGTTGCACATCGTTGACACCGGCCAGGATCACCACCGCGTCGATGTCCCGGTGCTGCGGGAGCAGGTGGGTGAGCTGCACGAGGTGATGCCGCGTGGAGTGCCCGCTCTTGCCTGCGCTCTCGACGACGACGCGCTTGCCCGGCGAGGTGAGCTGCTCCTGCACGAGCGCCGGCCAGCTCTCGCCCTGATCGAGGAAGAGGCACTCCGTGGTGCTCCCCCCGAGCGTCAAGATCCGGTAGGCCGGCCCGGGCAAAGGCTCGTCCCCGCGCACCCCGATCGCGTTGATGGCGAAGCGCGAGACCCCGTGCACCCCGGGCAAGACCCCGGCCCGCGGCGTGAAGGTGGCCGTGAGCCCCGGCTCCCACACCCGGAAGATCCCCGGCGAGACGACGCGCATCCCCGTCTCGGCGAGCGCGAGCGTGAAGAGACAGCTCACGAGCGCGAGGACCAGCCGAGGCACCCAGGATTGTCTCGCCCTGTCCTGCTTTTTTGCGCCTTTGCGCCTTTGCGCCTTTGCGTTGAAAATCGACCTCATCGGATCACCGAGAGGTCTTGCAACGCCGGTCGCGGCATCCAGGCTCCATGATCATGAGCATGATCACGGAGCGCCCCCGGACGCACCGGGATTCAGCCGATCAAGCGCTCTTCTGGAGAGGCGCAGCCGGCGGCAGGGGCACCGAGGCGGCCGGCGAGACGCGGCCCCGACGATCCTTCGCGACGCGCACCATCACGCGATCTTCGACCGCGCGATCGACCTCGAGCCGCAGCGCCACCGGCAGGGGCAGCGAGCGCTGGGCGTAGGCGTCGGTCAGGAGGAGGATCACCGTCTCGCTCCCCTCGACGGCGAGGGCGAGCCGCCGCACCTGGTTCACCCAGCGATCGAGCCGCTCGCCCACGCGGGCGCCGGGCACGCCGGCGAGGTCGATCACCACCACCGAGAAGGCCCCGCTCGCGGCCACGCGGGAGGCGACCTTGGCGAGATCGTCGGCGCCGGGGCGGACGATGAGGAGGCGCTCGAGGTCGACGCCGGCCGCGGCCACCGCGGGGGCGAAGAGGGAGCTCGTCGGATCGAGCCAGGCGCACCAGGCCTCGGCCGTCTCCTCGCCGTGGCGGGCGCGGGCCTCGCTCTGCGCGGAGGCGCATGCGGCGAGGGCCAGGGTGCCGGCCCGGGCCAGGCCGTAGGGCGCGCTGATCTCCACCACCGCGCCGCGGGGCAATCCGCCCTCGGGCAGGGCCTCGTCGAGCTTGCCGAGGCCGAGCGGGAGGGGCCGGAGCGCCGTCTCGTTGGCCGAGGGGATGGCGTCGAGCTGGACCTTCTGGATGGCGGGGGCGGTCAGGGGGGCGAGGCTCATACTGAACATAGTAACAGTGGTCCGCGGGTCTGGCCAGACCTTTCGATCACGAACGATCGCGATCGGCAGGCGATCCGGCGCACGAGGCCCTCTCACCTTAAGCCTTTTTTCTCGAAAGCCAGGGCCCAAGCGGCGGATGGTGGGACATACTCTGTCCGATCCTCGACCCCTGTTCCCTCGCCTGCCGCCGCGGACTACCCTGCGCGGGTGCGCCGCGCCCTCGCCTCTGGCCTGATCGCCCTCGCCGGCTCTGCCGGATGCGCGGCCTCGCCTGCCGAGGGCCCTGCCCGGCCCGAGCGCCCCGCGAGCGACGAGGCGCCGGCGACCATGCCCTTCCGCGCGGAAGCCGCGCCGGACGAGCGCGCAGGCGGTGAGCCTCCCGGCATGCAGGGCGAGATGCCGGGCGAGCGCGCGCCTCGCCCCCGACCGGGCGTGCGCACGGGTAACGCCTGGGCCGACTGCTACCGGCGCTTTCAGCCGAGCGACGATCCGGCCTCGGATCTCGCGCGCCTCGGAGGCCTCTGCGGCGAGCCGGCGGCCTTCGAGCCGGTGACCTCGATCCACGTCGGATCGCAGGGCGATCGCGATCCGACGGATCGGCTGATCTTCCGCGCGCGCAAGGGCCGCTGCTACCGCGTCTTCGCCGTGGGCGCGCCCGCCATCGCCGATCTCGACGTGGCGATCTTCAATCCCGCGCACGATCTCGTGGCGGCCGATCTCTCGACCGATCGGTGGTCGGTGGTGCCCCCGCGCGGGCCGCTCTGCGTGCCGCGGAGCGGGGCCTATACCGTGGAGATCGCGGTGGCCGCGGGGCGCGGCGATTACCTCTTGCAGGTGTGGGGCAACAAGGACGAGCCCCCGGACGATGGGCCGGGCGAGCCGCCGGGAGACACGCCGTGACGAGCGCTTCCATTCACCCCCGCGAGGCCTCGGGCCACCTGCTCTTGCCGACCTCCTTCGGCGTATGCGTGCTGGCCTTCAGCTCGAAGGGCCTCGTGTTCTTCCAGCTCCCGGAGCGCACGGAGAAGATGACGCTCGCGCGGGTGCTCCGCCATGTGAGCTCGGCGGAGGGCGCGCCGCCGGGGTGGATGAAGGACGCGCTCGCGCGCCTCGATCGCTACTTCGCCGGTGAGGACGAAGATCTCCTCTCGATCCCGGTCGATCTCGACGGCGTGCCGCCCTTCCACCGCAAGGTCTACGAGGCCATGCGCCGCATCCGCCGAGGTCACGTGTGGACCTACGCCGAGCTCGCGCGCGAGGCCGGCTCTCCGCAGGCCTTCCGCGCGGTCGGTCAGGCGATGGCCAAGAACCCCATCCCGGTGGTGATCCCCTGCCACCGCGTCGTCGCCGCGGGAGGCAAGCCCGGCGGGTTCTCGGCGCCCGGCGGGCTCGTCACCAAGGAGCGCCTGCTCCGCCTCGAAGGGGCGAGCCTCTCGCCCCAGGCTCCGCTCTTCGCCCGATGAGCGCCGCGCCCACGCCGAGCCCGAAGGTCACCTACGGCCGCCTCCTCTCGCTGGCCCGCCCCGAGGCGCGATCGCTCGTCGCGGGGACGTTCTTCCTCGCGATCGGGAGCGCGATGAGCCTGCTCTTCCCGCAGGCGATCCGGATGATCGTCGACGACGCGCTCGCCCCGGGCAAGACGGCGGAGCCCGTCGACAAGGCCGCGCTTTTTTTGATGGTGATCTTCGGCGTGCAGGCGGTCGCGATCGCGCTCCGCTACAGCCTCTTCACCATCGCGGGCGAGCGCGTGGTGACGAGGCTGCGCGCCACGCTCTTCGAGCGGCTGATGGCGCAGGACATCGCCTTCTTCGACGAGACGCGGACGGGCGAGCTCACGAGCCGCCTCAGCTCCGACACGACCACCTTGCAGAACACGGTGAGCGTCAACATCTCGATGGCGCTGCGCTTCGTCGCCACCGTGATCGGCGGCATCGCGTTCCTGATCTACACCTCGCCGCGGCTCACCCTGCTGATGCTCGCGGTGGTGCCGCCGGTGGCCCTCGGCGCGGTGGCCTACGGGCGCAGGGTGCGCAAGCTCTCGCGCGAGGTGCAGGACGCGCTCGCCCGCTCGACCGAGGTGGCCGAAGAGGCGCTCTCCGGCATCCGCACGGTGCGGGCCTTCGCCGCCGAGCCGAGCGAGGTGGGGCGCTACGGCGCGCGGATCGATCAGAGCTTTCAGCTCTCGCGCACGCGCGTCATCACCGCGTCGACCTTCATGGGCGTGGCCTCGTTCGCGGCCTACGGGGCGGCGGCGCTCGTGCTCTGGTACGGCGGGCACCTGGTGATCGCGGGCAAGCTCTCGGCCGGCGGGCTCACCTCCTTCCTCGTCTACACGCTGCTCGTGGCCTTCTCGCTCGGCGGGCTCAGCGACCTCTGGGCCGACTTCATGAAGGCGAGCGGCGCGGCCGAGCGCATCTTCGAGCTCGTCGATCGCGCGCCCAAGATCCCCTCCGCGGGCGGTGAGATCCCGGCCTCGATCCAGGGCAAGATCGAATTTTCCCACGTGCGCTTCAGCTACCCGACCCGCAAGGACGCGCCGGTGCTGCGCGGGGTCGATCTGACGATCGCGCCCGGCGAGGTCGTCGCGCTCGTGGGCTCCTCCGGCGCCGGCAAGTCGACGCTGGCGGCGCTCCTGCTGCGCCTCTACGACCCGACGGACGGGCACATCGCGCTCGACGGCAATGACCTCACGACGCTCGATCCGAGCTGGTTGCGCAAGCAGATCGGCGTGGTCTCGCAGGAGCCGATCCTGTTCTCGTGCAGCATCGCCGACAACCTGCGCTACGGTCGCCCCGGCGCGACCGACGAGGAGCTCGTCGCCGCGGCGAAGGCCGCCAACGCGCACGACTTCATCTCCCGCTTCCCGGACGGGTACGCGACGCTCGTGGGCGAGCGGGGCGTGCAGCTCTCCGGCGGGCAGAAGCAGCGGGTGGCGATCGCCCGCGCCGTGCTCAAGGACCCGAAGCTGCTCGTGCTCGACGAGGCGACGAGCGCCCTCGACGCGGAGAGCGAGCACCTCGTGAAGGAGGCGCTCGACCGGCTGATGAAGGGCAGGACGACCTTGATCATCGCCCACCGGCTCTCGACGGTGAAGGACGCGGATCGGGTGCTGGTGATGGACGGCGGGACGATCGTGCAGGCGGGCGATCACGCGAGCCTGATCGGGCAAGAGGGGCTCTACCGCAGGCTCGTGGAGCGGCAGTTCGTGTCCGCCTGAGCCCTCAGGTCGTCGAGGGGTCGCTCACCCTGCCCATGAAGAGGATGATCCCCGAGCGCAGGTCGCGCAGCGCGAAGAGGAAGGGGTGGTCGGCCTTGAACTCGGCGGGCTTCATGGGGGCGCCGCCGGCGCGGGCCATCACCACGGCCGTCGCGGCGGCGGCCTCGGTCCCCTTCTCGTCGACCTTCACGAACGCCTTGTGGAAGACCTTGCTGATGTAGAGCCGATCGGCAGGGCTCGGCGGGTTGGCGATGCCGGTGAAGTCGGCCTTGTCGGCGTCGAACGCGAGCGGCATCCCCATCCCGATCAGGATGTCGCCGAGGGAGAGCGACGCCTGCGGATTCACCTCGAACTTGGGGAGCGACACCATCACCTGCTGGTGCTTCATCGCGCCGATCCAGCCGTCGAAGGTCTTCTGCGAGAGCTTGCTCTCCACGGCGTCGAGGCCGTCTGCTGCGTCGGGGAGCACGATCGTCATCGCGAGCTGCCCGCCCACGTAGGGCATCTCCAGCACCTTCACGCCGTCGATCGCGGCGAATTTGAAGTGCTCCGCCTGGTGCATGGTGGGCACGTCCTTGGACGCGCCGGGGGCCGTGAAGAAGGGCGCGGGGCGCGTCGCGTCCTTGTTGAAGGGGTCTTGCCAGTCGCCGAGGAAGTAGATGGCGTTGGTGAGCACGAGGCGGGTGTTGGCGACGAGCCCGCCCGCGGGGATGAGGTCCTTGATCCTGTCCTGCGTCTCCTTCGCGATCCAGCCGTTGATGTGAGTCCGGCTGCCCTCGAGATCGTGCTTGAAATCGAGGCCTTCGAGCGCGGCGCCGAAGGAGGCTTTGCTGCGATCGAGGAAGGGCTTCTCGAACGAGTAGCTCTTGTCGCCGAAGAGGCGGTTCTTCACCCGGAGCGTCACCTTCGGATCGGCGGCGTCGAAGCTCTGCATCAGCTTGCCCGCTTGATCGAGGATCTGCTCGGTGCTCCCCTCGCCGTGCAGCACCCTGGCCATCTGGGAGAGCGTGTCGCCCTTCGCGCCGGCGGCGGTCATCGAGAGGGCGACGTGGATGCTCGCCGGGGAGACGGCGAGGTTGCCCTTCTGTGCGCGGGCCTTCGCGTAGAAATCGAAGGCGAAGGCGTTGCTGCTGCCGGCGATCCGGGCGAGCTCGGCGTTCGAGGGTGCGGGGCGGCTCGGGTCGAGGCCCGGGCTCGCCGGCTCGGAGGCGCCGGTGTTGCTGGGCGCGGCGGCGGATGGAGCCGACGAGGCGGCGCCGCTCGGGGGCGGCGTGGGCGTGGAGGAGGCGGGGGGCTCGCAGGCGGCGCAGGCGAGGGGGAGCAGGAACAGGGGCAGGAACGAGCGCATGATCTTCCTCGTGGTGGAGATGCGGAGTCGGACGTGGGCGCGCGATGACGCGCCATCACTCGTGCGCATGATGACGCGTCACTACGTGTGCGGGTGATGACGCGCAGAGAGAGCGGCCGATCTGACGAAACGTGACCTTTGCCTCGGGCGTCGACCGGCGACGAGGGGTTTGTTAGCGTCGTGGGTCCGCCGGGGGTGGCGTCTTGCCCGGCGACCTCGTCATGCTCTCCACGGCCTCGCCTGCGCGCTCGCGGCTCCTCGCGCTCGTTCACCTCGACGGGCTCGTCGAGCATGCTCGCGATCTCGGCGCGATCAACGTGGGGCTCATCGACGGCCCGCTCGGCGGTGCGCTCTCGCCCGCGGAGGCATGCCTTCACCCGGCGGGCGCTGCCTGCCGACACGGATCGCACGTGGCCTCGGTGCTCGTCGGCGATCCGGCCCTCGGGGCGATGGGCGTGTGTCGCGGCGTGAGCCTCCTCGTCCGCCCGATCTTCGCCGACGCCGCCGGCGGTGATCTCCCCATCGCCGGCGCGCGCGATCTCGCCCAGGCGATCGTCGACGTGGTCGACGCGGGCGCGCACATCGTCCACCTGAGCCTCGCCCTCGCCCGCGCCGGCGCGCTCGAGCAGCGGTGGGTCCGCGACGCGCTCGATCACGCCGAGGCGCGCGGGGCCCTCGTGGTCGCCGCGGCGGGCAACATCGGCTTCGCCGGGCCGAGCGCGATCACCGCGCACCCCGCGGTCGTGGTGGTGTCCGCGTGCGACGAGCTCGGCCGCCCGATCGGGCCCGTCCCGCAGGCGCTCGGCGCGGCCCGGCGCAGCTTGCGCGCCCCGGGTCGCGGCGTCCCCGCGCTCTCGCCGGAGGGTGCGCCCGCCGTCTTCGGGGCACGAGCGCCGCCGCGGCCTTCGTGACGGGCGCGGCGGCCCTGCTCTGGTCGCTCGCGCCGGCCTCACCCGCGGGCGGGCGCGGACACCTGTCCGCGATCCGGCGGGCGCTGCTCGGCGGCGCGGGGCGCCGATCGCAGGTCGTCCCGCCGCTGCTCGACGCGGCGGCGGCGCTTCGTTCTTTGTCGTGGTCGAACGTGCAACAGTCGAATACGGAGGTGACGATGGATAACGAACAGGCAACGGCGGGTCCGGCCAAGGGCGCCCCCGCCGAGGGAGGGCCGAAGGCCCGGGGCGCGGTGGTCGCCCAGGGCTGCGCATGCGGAGGAGGAGGCGGCGGGAGCGGACCTTCGGTGTACGCCATCGGGCGCATCGAGGCGCGCTTCCCCTCGCAGGGGATCGAGAAGGAGATGGCGCAGGTGATCGCCCGCGGCGACACCGCCGGCATGAACGAGGGGCAGGTCTTCCACGCGATCCTCTCGCGCCGCGAGAACGCCTACCTCGCCCGGCAGATGTGCTGGGTGATGACCATCGAGGGCGTCGAGACCTACCTCCTCAAGCCCCGCTGCCCGAGCGAGCTCGAGCTGCTCGTGGAGTCGATCCGCCCCGCTCCGCGGCCGACCGATCTCGACGTCATCGTGGGCGAGCTCGGGCCCATCGCCCCGCCGTCGATGTGCAACGGCCTCGAGCTGCCCATCGTGACGTTCGACCAGATCTGGTCCTTCGACGTGAACGCGCTCATCTCCTCGATCCCGCGCCCGGAGGGGAGCGACGCCGACAAATTCAAGACGACGGCCGAGGAGCTCCTCTACCGGCTGCTCCAGATGGCCGACAACAACGGCGTCGCCGACGAGCACCGAGCGCTGAACTACCTGACCGTGCGCTACCCGGCGATCTACGCGGCGACGGCCGAGGCCCACGAGCGCAACCTCACCCTGCGCGGGGTCGAGGTGCGGCCCTCCCGGCTGAGCGGCGCGCGCACCATCGCCGACGTGATCTTCACCTACGTCAACCGCACCACCGACGTCGCCGACAAGCAGTTCGTCCGCGTGGACGTGACCGAGAAGTTTCCGTTCCTCTTGACCAAGATGTCGCCGTTCTACGACCGCTGACGAGGAGACAACGCCATGACGATGCCTGGTTTTTCCGCCGAAGGTTCTCTCTACGGTCGGGCCCGCACGCCCTATGCCCGCCCCTACGCGCCCGCCTCGGTCGTGCCGCAGGCGCAGTCGCTCTACGAGCTCAGCCCCGGGTGCGACGACCCGAGCATGCCCGGCTGCGGCGGCGGCGGTCCGGTGACGGGCGGGCCCTTCTCGCCCAGGGGACCGATCCCGCCGCGCCAGCTCCCCCTGGGAGGTGGCTGCCAGCCTCGCTGCTACGAGTGCGTCGACGGGGTGCGCGAGTGCATCACCGCCAAATGCAACGTGCGCGAGGTCGCCTGCAAGAAGTAAACGCGAGGATGATGGCCTGAGGCCCACGGCGTGGTTCTGCGCCGTGGGGCTCTCCGTCGGGTCGACCTCGACGCCGGCCTCGCGCCGGCCATGAGCGCGGCGGTGTCGGCGATAGCGCCGGCCGTCGGATCGCTCGTCCTCGAACCGGCGGAGCGCGCTGCGGACCCGCCGGTGCCTCCGGAGAGCCTTCCCCCTTGGGCCGGGCGTCCCGATGGACTACGCTTCGCTGCGAGGTAGAAGGTGGCCAGTGCAGAGGAGGGGGAGGGGCGGGAGGATGGCGTCGACGGCGCCGCGCGGATGCGCTGGTACCGCCCGATGAGCCTCACCGAGGAGATCGAGATCCTGTCCGCCGCGTTCGACGCGGGCGCGCTGGGGATCGCGGTGGTCGAGCGGACCGAGGACAACGCGGTGATGGTCCTCGGGTACAACGACGCATGCGCCAAGGCGTACGGGAGCAGGATCCCGCTCGGCACCGTGATGGCGCGGTCGCCGCTGCCCGCGTTCCTGCCCGATCGGGTGACGCCCATGCCGGCCGAGCAGCGCCCCTTGCTGCGCGCGATGCTGAAGGGAGAGACGGTGCGCGACGTCCCGACGCACGTGCCGGGTGACGACGGGGTCTGGCGGGTCATCCTGGTGAGCGCGATCCCGGTGGTGCGAGCGGGGCAGCCCGATGTTCGCCGGGTGGTCCTCACCTTCCACGAGGTGACCGAGCAGAAGCGCGCCGAGGAGGCCCGGCGGAGGAGCGAGACGCGCTACGCGACGCTGGTGGAGCAGGCCGCGGACGCGGTCTTCGTCCACGACATCGAGGGGCGCTTGCTGGAGGTCAACCGGCGCGCCTGCGAGAACCTCGGCTACTCCCAGGACGAGCTGCTCCAGATGCGCGTCACCGACGTGGACGTGGAGTTCGACGCCGAGGCAGTCCAGCGGGCCTGGTCGGCGATCCGGCCGGGCGCGCCGGTCAGCAGCGTCGGGTCGCACCGCCGCAAGGACGGGACGATCTTCCCGGTGGAGATCCACGTCGCCGCCATGGACATCGGGGGCGAGCGCCTGTTCATGGCCATCGTCCGCGATCTCACGGAGCTGCGCGCCATGCAGGCCCACGTCGCGCAGACCGACCGGCTCGCCTCGGTGGGGACGCTCGCCGCGGGCGTGGCCCACGAGATCAACAACCCGCTCACCTACGTGATCGGCGCCCTCGACCGGATCGGCGAGCTGCTCGGCCGCGGTGAGCTCGGCGCGGACGCGGCGCGCGAGATCGCGGACGCGCTCGCCCAGGCCGACGAGGGAACGCGGCGGGTGCGCAGCGTGGTGCAAGATCTGACGACCTTCGCCCGGACCCGCGACGACAAGCGCGCCTCGGTGCGGCTCGAGCCGATCCTGGAGACGGCGGTAAGCCTCGCCGGCAACGAGATCCGCCACCGCGCCCGGCTCGTCCGGCTGTACAGCGACGCGCCCCCGGTGCTCGCCGAGGAGGCGCGCCTCGGGCAGGTCTTCCTCAACCTGCTCATCAACGCGTCGCAGGCCATGCCCGAGGGGCGCGCCGATCACCACGAGATCCACGTCGTGACGCGCACCGACGCGGACGGGCGCGCGCTCGTGGAGATCCGCGACACCGGCGCCGGCATCCCCCCGGAGATCCTCGGGCGCGTCTTCGATCCCTTCTTCACCACCAAGCCCGTCGGCTCGGGCACGGGCCTCGGGCTCTCGATCTGCCGGAACATCGTCACCTCGCTCGGCGGCGAGATCCAGGTGGAGAGCCGGCTCGGGCAGGGCACCACCGTGCGGGTGCTCCTGCCGGCGACGGAGCTCGCGGCGCAGGCCGCCCCCCAGAGGGCGCCCTCGCCGGGTCGAGGCAGGCGGGGCAAGGTGCTCGTCGTCGACGACGAGCCGATGATCGGCCGCCTGGTCGCGCGCATCCTCAAGGCCGAGCACGACGTGAGCGTGCTCGGCGACGCCAGGGAGGCGCTCGCGAGGATCGAGGGCGGCGAGCGCTTCGACGTGATCCTCTGCGACCTGATGATGCCCGAGATGACGGGGATGGACCTCCACGCGGCCCTCCTCGCCGGGCGCCCGGAGGAGGCCGAGAAGATGGTGCTCCTGACAGGCGGGGCCTTCACGCCCGCGGCCAAGGACTTCCTCGCGTCCGTGCCCAACCCGCGCGTCGAGAAGCCCTTCGAGCAGGACGCCCTGCGCGCGCTGATCCGGCGCCTCGTGGGCTAGCCGCGGAGGTCGCCGGTCCGCGCGAGGTGCTCAGAGCGAGCCGCCGATGGTCCCGTGCCAGCCCTGGATCACCCGGATGTAGTTGCCGCGCTCGTAGGC
Source organism: Byssovorax sp. (assembly GCA_046351295.1). GTDB lineage: Bacteria > Myxococcota_A > Polyangia > Polyangiales > Polyangiaceae > JAXLYT01. Next base: position 41,055 of record JAXLYT010000045.1, on the reverse strand, counting down.
CGAGGGGTTCGGGCAGCGGGAGATGCTCATGCTCCCCTGCGCCTGGCGGAGCGAGTGGTACTCGTGCGCCTCGAGCCAGCGGCTCATCTCCTCGCGGATCGCGCGGAGCTTGTTCGGCCCCTCGTGCAGCAGGGCCGAGACGAGCTGCACCGCGTGGGCGCCGGTCATCACCGCCTTGAGCGCGTCCGTGCCGCTGTGGACCCCGCCGGTCACGGCGAGCGAGCAGGTCGTTTGACCTGAAAGGATCGCCGTCCAGCGCAGGCGCAGGAGCAGCTCGCTCGAGTCGGAGAGCTGGAGCGAGCGCTTCACGTCGAGCGCCTCGATGTCGATGTCGGGCTGGTAGAAGCGGTTGAAGAGCACCACGCCGTCGGCGCCGGCCTTCTCCAGGCCGGCCACGAAGTGGGGGAGCGAGGAGTAGAAGGGCGAGAGCTTGACGGCGATCGGGATCTTCACCGCGGCGCGCACCGCCCTGACGATCTCGAGGCCCCGCGCCTCCACGGTGGCGGCGTCGTCGCGCGGGCTCGTCGGCAGCGTGTAGAGGTTCAGCTCCAGGGCGCTGGCGCCGGCCTCCTCGATGAGCTTCGCGTACGTGAGCCAGCCGCCCGGCGTCGTCCCGTTCAGCGAGCCGATCACCGGCACCTTCACGGCCTCGCGCACCTTGCGGATCTGCTCGAGGTAGGCGTCCGGGCCGAGCGCGAACACGTTGGAGGGCGGGAAGTAGGAGAGCGCCTCGGCGTACGCGTCCGCGTGGGCGTCGAGGTGCTGATCGGCCGCGAGCTGCTCGCGCACCACCTGCTCCTCGAAGAGCGAGTGCATCACGATCGCCGCCGCGCCGGCGTCCTCCAGGCGCTTCACGAGGTCGAGGTCGTCGACCATCGGCGAGGCGCCGGGCATGAGCGGGTGGGGGAGGTCCATCCCCAGGTAGGTCGTCGAGAGGTCCATGGGATCAGTTCTTCTCCTTGGTGGTTCCTTCGGCGGCGGGCGCGCCCGCAGGCGCGTTCGCAGGAGCTTCGAGGTGGAGGCCGGCGAGCTGCTCGTAGATCTGCCGCCGCTCCTTCACCGACTGCTCGGCCCTGTCGAGCAGCGCGGCGTAGCGCGCCGGATCCTTCAGCTCGACCATCCGGAAGCGGCCCTCGTTGCGCATGTAGTCGCGCACCTTGGCCTTGATCGGTCCGCTCTCCAGCTTGAGCGGGGCCTCGCCCGCGCCGAGCCTCCGCGGGTCGAAGCGGTAGAGCGGCCACACGCCCGACTCCACCGCGAGCTTCTGCTGCTCGAGGCCGTGGGAGAGGTCGTACCCGTGGGCGATGCAGTGGCTGTACGCGATGATGAGCGACGGCCCGGGGTGCGCCTCCGCCTCCTGGAAGGCCTTGATCGTCTGGGTGTCCTTGGCCCCGAAGGCCACGCGCGCCACGTAGACATGCCCGTAGGCCATCGCCAGCATGCCGAGGTCCTTCTTGGCCACCTCCTTGCCGGCCGCGGCGAACTTGGCGGCCGCGCCGATCGGGGTCGACTTGGAGGCCTGGCCACCCGTGTTCGAGTACACCTCGGTGTCGAGCACCAGAAGGTTCACGTCGTGGTTCGACGCGAGCACGTGGTCGAGCCCGCCGTAGCCGATGTCGTAGGCCCAGCCGTCGCCGCCCACGATCCACACGCTCTTCTTGACGAAGTAATCGGCGATGAGATCGAGCGCCTGGGCCTCCTTGCCGCCGATGCCCTTGAGCTTGTCGCGCAGCGCGCGCACCCGATCGCGCTGGGCGGAGATCGTCGCCTCGTCGGTCTGCTCGGCCGAGATCAAGGCCTTGACGAGCTCGTCGCCGAGCTGGCCGGAGAGCCGCTGCAAGAGCTCGCCCGCGGCCTGGGTCTGCGCGTCGATCGCGAGGCGGAAGCCCAGACCGAACTCGGCGTTGTCCTCGAAGAGCGAGTTCGACCAGGCGGGGCCACGGCCGTCGGCGTTGGTCTTGTAGGGTGTGGTCGGCAGGTTGCCGCCGTAGATCGACGAGCAGCCCGTGGCGTTGGCGATGAGCGCGCGGTCGCCGAAGAGCTGCGTCAGGAGCTTGATGTACGGCGTCTCGCCGCAGCCCGCGCATGCGCCCGAGAACTCGAAGAGCGGCTCCAGGAACTGCGTGCCCTTCACGTCGAGGTGGACCTTCTTCCGGTCGGGCTCCGGGAGCTTGTCGAAGAAGGCGAAGTTGTCCCGCTCGCGCTCCGCGTGGTCGCGCACGGGCATCATGTCGATCGCCTTGTGCCGCGGGTTCGACTTGTCCTTGGCCGGGCAGACGACGACGCACAGGGTGCAGCCCGTGCAGTCGTCGGGGGCGACCTGGATCATGTACTTCTGACCGGCGAACTCCGCCGCCTTGAAGGGCGTGGAGAGGAACTTCTCGGGCGCGCCGTCGAGCAGGCTCGGCTCGGCGACCTTGGCGCGGATCGCCGCGTGGGGGCACACGAGCGCGCACTTGTTGCACTGGATGCACACGGCCGGATCCCAGATCGGGATCTCCTGCGCGATGCCCCGCTTCTCCCACTTCGTCGTGCCCGAGGGCCAGGTCCCGTCGATCGGGAAGGCGCTCACCGGCAGGAGGTGCCCCTTGCCCGAGAGCATCACCGCGGTCACCCGCTGCACGAAGTCGGGCGCCTCGGGGGCGACGATCGGGGGCCGAGGCCGCGCCGTCGTCACCGCGTCGGGCACCTTCACCTCGAAGAGGCGGGCGAGTGAGCCGTCGATCGCGGCGAAATTCCGCGCCACGATCTCGCGCCCGCGCTTGCCGTAGGTCTTCTCGATGGCGGCCTTGCTCCGGGCGATCGCCTCCTCCCGCGGGAGCACGCGCGTGAGGTCGAAGAAGCAGGTCTGCATCACCGTGCTGATGTGGCGGCCGAGGCCGGCCTCCTCCGCGACCTTGTAGGCGTCGATCACGAAGAAGCGGAGCCTCTTGTCGACCATGTCCTTTTGCATCTCGCGCGGCAGCGTGTCCCAGATCTTGTCGGCGGGGACGGAGCTGTTGAGCAGGAAGGTCGCGCCCGGCGCGGCGAGCTCGAGCATGTCGTACTTGTCGAGGAAGCTCGCCTGGTGGCACGCGACGAAGCTCGCCCGGCTGATGAGGTAGCTCGACCGGATCGGGCGCGGGCCGAAGCGCAGGTGGGAGACGGTGACGGCGCCGGCCTTCTTCGAGTCGTAGACGAAGTAGCCCTGGGCGAACTTGTCCGCCTCGCCGCCGATGATCTTGATCGCGCTCTTGTTGGCGCTCACCGTGCCGTCGGAGCCGAGGCCGAAGAAGACGGCGCGGACTATGTCGTCGGGCTCGATGTCGAGGGCCGCGTCGTACGGGAGGGAACGATGGGTCACGTCGTCCACGATGCCCACCGTGTAGTGGTTCATCGGCTTCGGCGCGGCGAGGTCGTCGAAGATGGCCTTCACCATGGCCGGGGTGAACTCCTTCGACGAGAGGCCGTAGCGGCCGGCGACGACGCGCGGCTCGACGGCGAAGGGCGAGCGGCCCTCGGCGCGGGCCTCGGCGAGGGCCGTCACGACGTCGAGGTAGAGCGGATCACCCGGCGCGCCCGGCTCCTTGGTGCGGTCGAGCACGGCGATGCCCCTCGCGCTCTTCGGCAGGGCCGCGAGCAGCGCCGCGGCGTCGAGGGGCCGGTAGAGGCGCACCTTGAGCACGCCCACCTTCTCGCCCCGCTCCATCATCCACGTCACCGCCTCGTGCGCCGTCTCCGCGCCCGAGCCCATCAGGATGACGACGCGCTCGGCCTCGGGGTGCCCCACGTAGTCGAAGAGGCCGTACCTGCGGCCGGTCTTCGCCGCGAAGCGCTCCATCACGCGCTCGACGATCCGCGGGCACGCGTCGTAGTAGCCGTTGGCCGCCTCGCGGGCCTGGAAGAAGGTGTCCGGGTTCTGCGCCGTCCCCCGCACCACCGGCCGATCGGGCGTCAGGGCGCGGAGCTTGTGGGCGGCGATGGCCTCCTCGTCGAGCAGCGCGCGGAGGTCGTCGTCGCCGAGCTCCTCGATCTTGGTGATCTCGTGCGAGGTGCGGAAGCCGTCGAAGAAGTGCAGGAAGGGGACGCGGCTCTCCAGCGTGGCGGCGTGCGAGATGGCCGCGAGGTCGTGCGCCTCCTGCGCGTTGCCCGAGCAGAGCAGCGCGAAGCCCGTCTGGCGGCAGGCCATCACGTCGGAGTGGTCGCCGAAGATCGAGAGGGCGTGCGTCGCGAGCGTGCGCGCCGCCACGTGGAGCACGAAGGGCGTGAGCTCCCCGCCGATCTTGTACATGTTGGGGATCATCAGGAGCAGGCCCTGCGCGGCGGTGAAGGTCGTCGCCAGCGCGCCGGCCTGGAGCGCCCCGTGGACGGCCCCGATGGCCCCGGCCTCCGACTGGAGCTCGACGATCGAGGGGACCGTGCCCCAGAGGTTCTTCTTCCCGGCGGCGGAGTATTCGTCGCAGAGCTCGCCCATGGGCGAGGCCGGGGTGATGGGGTAGAGCGCGATGACCTCGCTCACCCGGTGGGCGACGGAGGCCACGGCTTCATTTGCGTCGATCGTGAGGGTTCGCCTGTTCATGGGAGGGCGCGAGCGTTGAAGGAGGCCAGCCTCTCGGCGGGGGACGACGTTCGCTGCCCGCCATGTGCAAGGCGCGGGCCTCCCCCGCGGCCGGGGCTTTCTCCCGGATGGGAACGCACGCAACGCGCCCCTTGCGCCCCCTCGGGCAGAATTTGCGCCCGGCGAAGGTCACCCCCGGGAGGCGCGTCCATCCCCGATCACGGAACGCCGGTGCAGGCCGCGCAGGGCGCCCGCGACCGTGGACGCTCAGGTCGTCGAAGTTGTCACAAAACCTGCGAAACCCGACATTTCTTGCGCCCGTGACGGGCCCCCCGTACCATCGAACCGATGGGGCTCTCTCGTCCATTTTCCGCGATTTTGGCCGTTTCCTTGCTTGCTGGTCTGACCGTCGCTGCGGCGCCGGCCCGGGCGGACGAGGGGCAGTCGGCCGAGTCTCTGTTCCAGGCCGGCATGAGCGACATGCAGAACAAGCGCTTCGCCTCGGCCTGCCCGGCGCTCCGCAAGAGCTACAAGATCGAGCCCCGGCCGGCGACGCTCTTCTACCTCGCCGAGTGCGAGCAGGGCGCCGGGCGAATCGCCACCGCCGCCGCCACCTACGACGAGTACCTCGAGCGCTTCGATCGGCTCTCGGCGACCGAGCAGAAGCAGGAGGCCGATCGCGAGAACCTCGCCTCGTCGCGGCGGGAGGCCCTCGAGAAAGACCTGCCCTTCGTGCGGCTCACCATCCCCGCGAGCGCGCCCGATGGCACCCGCGTCTCGCGCGTCCCGCAGGGCGGCGGAGAGCCCGTGGCCGTGGCCCTCAACGTGCCGCTCCCGCTCGATCCGGGGGAGCACGTGGTGTCGACGGAGGCGCCCGGCCGGCCCCGCCTCGACAAGCGCTTCTTCATCCAGAAGGGCGAGCGCAAGGCGATCATGCTCGAGCTCGCGCCGCCCACCGTCGAGTCGGCCAAGCAGGTGCGCTTCGGCACGCCGCTCGCGCCCGTCCCCTCGTACCTGCCGCCGCTCAACCCCGGCATCTCCGGGCGCCGGGTGATGGCCTACACGCTCGGCGGCATCGGCGTGGCCGGCGTGCTCGTGGGCGCGGTGACCGGCGCGGTCACCTGGGCGCAGAAGCGCCCGATCGACGAGAACTGCAACGATCTCAAGATCTGCAACCCGGCCGGCGAGTCCGCGAAGAGCACCGCGAAGACGATGGGCATCGTCAGCACCGCGAGCTTCATCGTGGGCGCCGCCGGCCTGGCGACGGGCCTCGTGCTCTACTTCACCGAGCCCCCTCCGCCCAAGTTCAGCTTGTCGCCCCAGCGCGTGATCGTCGGGGTGAACCGCGTCGCGCCGGCCAGCACTTCGATGGAGCTTACATGGACCTTCTGAGACACTCGAAAGTCGCCCTCAGCGCAGCCCTGCTCCTCGTCCTCGGCCTGCTCGTCATCCCGAGCTGCACCGATCTGCTCGGGATCGACACCGACTTCAAGGAGAACGACTGCAGCGCCGACGGGGGGCAGGCCCCGCCCCCGCTCAAGTGCGGCAACGGCGCGTGCCTCACCTTCGTCCCCGCATGCGACGAGAAGGGCCTACCCGCGACGTGCAGCCCGAACAAGGGCGCGGACGAGACCTGCGACGGCGTCGACAACAACTGCGACGGCCTCATCGACGAAGGCTGCATGTGCATGGCCAACGCCACGCAGAGCTGCTTCGGCGGCTCGCCGCTCACGCGGAGCATCGGCCTCTGCCACGACGGCGCCCAGTCCTGCGACAACGGTGTGTGGGGCGACTGCATCAACGATCTGCTCCCCGAGCCCGAGAAGTGCGACCAGCTCGACAACGACTGCGACGGCCAGGTCGACAACGGCTGCGCATGCACCGGCGGCCAGTCCCAGCCCTGCTACGGCGGCTCCACGGAGAGCCTCGGCAAGGGCCCCTGCAAGAAGGGCACGCAGCAGTGCGACCCCGACACGGGGACCTGGGGCGAGTGCAAGGGCGACGTGACCCCGCTCCCCGAGGCCTGCAACGGCTTCGACGACGACTGCGACGGCGTCGTCGACAACGGCTGCATGTGCGAGGGCGGCACCACGCAGGATTGCTACACCGGCGAGGCGAACACCCTCGGCGTGGGCGTGTGCAAGGGCGGCAAGCAGACCTGCGACAAGGGCATGTGGGGCCCCTGCATCGGCGAGGTCGTGCCGGGCCCCGAGGTCTGCAACACCCTCGACGACGACTGCAACGGCATGCCCGACGACGGCAACCTCGGCGTCGGCGTGGCCTGCGACACCCACATCCCCGGCCCCTGCGGCCCCGGGACGACGATCTGCGACCCGGCGACCAAGTCGCTCGTCTGCCAGCCGAACATCACGCAGAACCCCGAGACCTGCAACGGCATCGACGACAACTGCGACGGGACGATCGACAACGGCACATTCTGCTGCCCCGGCGGCAAGAAGGACGGCGACGAGACCGACGTGGACTGCGGCGGCTCCTGCCAGGACAAGTGCGTCGACCTGAAGAGCTGCGTGAAGGCGTCCGACTGCGTGAGCGGCGTCTGCTCCGGCCCGCCCAACGCCACCATCTGTCAGGTGCCCTCGTGCTTCTTCGGCGCCAAGCAGGGCGACGGCGTGCGGAACGGGACGGAGACCGACATCGACTGCGGCGGGCCGAACTGCAACCCCTGCGCGGACGGCCGGATCTGCGACTTCAGCAGCGACTGCGTGAGCGCGGTGTGCGTCAACAAGACCTGCGTGGGCGCGACCTGCAACGACCTCGTGAAGAACGGGACGGAGACCGACGTCGACTGCGGCGGCTCCTGCGTCCAGAAGTGCCAGAACGGCAAGGTCTGCGTGCTCGGCAGCGACTGCCAGAACGGCTCGTGCGGCAACGGCCTCTGCCAGCCGTCGAACTGCGCCGACCAGGTGAAGAACGGCGGCGAGACCGACGTGGACTGCGGCGGCCCCTGCATGAAGTGCCTGACGGGCAAGCTCTGCGCCCAGGGCAGCGACTGCCTGACCGGCTCCTGCGCGGGGACGTGCCAGGTGGCGACCTGCAACGACGGGGTGAAGAACCAGGACGAGACGGACGTCGACTGCGGCGGCGTCGCCTGCGGCAAGTGCGACGACACCAAGCTGTGCAACAGCGCGCTCGACTGCCTGCACGGGGTGTGCGCCGGCAACCCGAAGACCTGCCAGGTGCCCACCTGCGCCGACCTCGTGAAGAACGGCAACGAGACGGACATCGACTGCGGCGGCGGCTGCCCGAAGTGCGCGAACGGCAAGTCCTGCGTCAACGGCGCGGTGGACTGTCAGACCGGCGTCTGCCTCGGGAACACCTGCCAGTCGGCGACCTGCAACGACAACACCAAGAACAACGGCGAGAGCGACGTCGACTGCGGCGGGGTCAACTGCCCGACGTGCAGCACCGGCAAGTCGTGCGTGAGCGTCGCCGACTGTCAGAGCGGCGTGTGCGTGGGCTCCGTGTGCCTCGCGCCCGCCTGCAACGACAACGTGAAGAACGGCAACGAGACCGACGTCGACTGCGGCGGGGCCTGCGCCAACAAGTGCGCGAACAACAAGCTCTGCGCCGCGCCCGCCGACTGCCAGAGCGGCGTGTGCACCAACAACATCTGCCAGCCGCCCGCCTGCAACGACACCGTGAAGAACGGGAGCGAGACCGACGTCGACTGCGGCGGCCCGGTGTGCGTCAAGTGCGCCAACACCAAGGGCTGCGCGGGCCCGGGCGACTGCCTCAGCAACGTCTGCCAGGGCGGCGTCTGCCAGAGCGCGGTCTGCAACGACGGGATCAAGAACGGGAGCGAGACGGACGTCGACTGCGGCGGCACCAACTGCGCCCCGTGCGCGAACAACAAGGGGTGCAACCTCGCGGGCGACTGCACGAGCGGCGTGTGCGCGGGTAACCCCAAGCTCTGCCAGGCGCCGGCCTGCAACGACCTCGTGAAGAACGGCAACGAGACCGACATCGACTGCGGCGGTCCCTGCCCGAAGTGCGTCACCGGCAAGTCGTGCCTGCTCGGCTCGGACTGCCAGAGCGCCTCGTGCTCCGGCGGCGTCTGCCAGGCGTCGGGCTGCGCGGACGGGATCAAGAACGGGGCGGAGACGGACGTCGACTGCGGCGGCGTCGCGTGCCCGACCAAGTGCGGGACGGGGAAGACCTGCGCGGCGCCGAGCGACTGCTTGAACGGCGTGTGCACGGCGCTCGTCTGCGCGGCGCCGACCTGCGGCGACGCGGTGAAGAACGGCAACGAGACCGACATCGACTGCGGCGGTAACGTCTGCGCGAAGTGCGCGAACACGAAGAGCTGCCTCGTGCCCGGCGACTGCCAGAGCGGCGTGTGCCAGGGCGGCATCTGCCAGGCGCCGCTCTGCAACGACGGCGTGAAGAACGGGAGCGAGACGGACACGGACTGCGGTGGGAGCTGCGCCACCAAGTGCCAGAACGGCAAGACCTGCCTCGCCAACAGTGATTGCTCGAGCGCCAACTGCTCGGGCGGCGTGTGCGCGGCGCCCCTGCCCACCTGCTCGGACGGCATCAAGAACGGCGCCGAGACCGACATCGACTGCGGCGGCCCGAACTGCCCGAAGTGCGCCAACACCAAGCTCTGCGCCGGGAACACCGACTGCTCGAGCGGGGTGTGCACCGCCGGCGTGTGCACGGCGCCGAGCTGCGCCGACGGGGTGAAGAACGGGCAGGAGACGGACATCGACTGCGGCGGCACCTGCGCGCAGAAGTGCAACAACGGCAAGGCCTGCCTCGTCAACCCCGACTGCCTGAGCAAGGTGTGCGTCGGCGGGATCTGCCAGGTGCCGACGTGCAACGACGTGGTCGCCAACGGCGGTGAGACCGACGTGGACTGCGGCGGCCCGAACTGCCCGAAGTGCGCGAGCGGCAAGGTCTGCGGCGCGGCCGTCGACTGCCAGAGCTCGGTGTGCAACGGCGGCGTCTGCCAGGCCCCCACCTGCTTCGACGCGACCAAGAACGGGACCGAGTCGGACGTCGACTGCGGCGGCACCTGCGCCCAGAAGTGCGCGACCGGCAAGGTCTGCGGCGGCGCCTTCGACTGCGCGAGCGGCGTGTGCGGCGGCGGGCTGTGCGTGGCGGCGACCTGCGCCGACGGGGTGAAGAACGGGACCGAGACGGACATCGACTGCGGCGGCACCTGCGCGCTGAAATGCTCGAACGGGCAGGGCTGCGGCCTGGCCTCGGACTGCACGAGCGGCGTCTGCGCGGGCGCGCCCAAGGTCTGTCAGGCGGCGACCTGCAACGACGGCGCCAAGAACGGGAGCGAGACCGACGTGGACTGCGGCGGCCCGGCCTGCGCCAAGTGCGGCACGGGCAAGGCCTGCGCGGGCGTGAGCGACTGCCAGAGCCTCGTGTGCGTGGGCAACCTCTGCCAGCAGGCGACGTGCAGCGACAGCGTGAAGAACGGCAACGAGACGGACATCGACTGCGGCGGGGCCTGCGCGAGCAAGTGCGCGGACAACAAGAACTGCTCGGCGGGCTCCGACTGCACGAGCGGCGTGTGCGTCGGCGGCGTGTGCCAGTCGTCCGCGTGCAACGACGGCGTGAAGAACGGGAGCGAGACCGACGTGGACTGCGGCGGTCCGACCTGCGCCAAGTGCTTGAACCTCAAGTTCTGCGCGGGGGCTGCCGACTGCGTGAGCGGCGTCTGCTCGGCCGGGATCTGCCAGGTGCCGACCTGCGCCGACGCCGTGAAGAACGGCAACGAGACGGACGTGGACTGCGGCGGCGCCTGCGCGACCAAGTGCGCGAACAACAAGCTCTGCAGCCTGGCGGCCGACTGCGCGAGCGGCGTGTGCCAGGGCGGCATCTGCCAGGCGCCGACCTGCATGGACGGCGTGAAGAACGGGGCCGAGACGGGGAGCGACTGCGGCGGCGGCGCCTGCCCGACGTGCAACAACGGCGTCACCTGCGCGGTGCCGGCCGACTGCACGAGCGGGGTGTGCAACGGCGCGCCGAAGGTCTGCCAGGCGCCGACCTGCGCGGACGCGACCAAGAACGGGAGCGAGACCGACATCGACTGCGGCGGCGCGGCCTGCGCCAAGTGCACGACGGGCAAGCTCTGCTCGCTCGGGAACGACTGCCAGAGCGGCATCTGCTCGGGCGGGGTGTGCGCCGCGCCGCTCTGCTCGGACGGGCTGAAGAACGGGACGGAGACGGACATCGACTGCGGCGGCGCGGCCTGCCCGAAGTGCTCGAACGGGAAGGTCTGCGGCGCCGCCACCGACTGCGTGAACGGCGTGTGCGGCGGCGGGATCTGCCAGGCGTCCACGTGCATCGACACCGTGAAGAACGGGAGCGAGACCGACGTGGATTGCGGCGGCGCGATCTGCGGGAAGTGCGCGAACGGGAAGATCTGCGTGGGCGCGAGCGACTGCCAGAGCGGCGTGTGCAACGGCGGGCTCTGCGCGGCGCCGACCTGCGCCGACACCGTGAAGAACGGCCTCGAGACCGACGTCGACTGCGGCGGCGCGGCCTGCCCGAAGTGCGCCAACGGGAAGATCTGCGGCGCGGCCACCGACTGCGTGAGCAGCGTGTGCAGCGGCGGGACCTGCGCGGTGCCGACGTGCAACGACACGGTGAAGAACGGGACCGAGACCGACATCGACTGCGGCGGGACCTGCGCGCCCGGGAAGACCTGCGCGAACGGGAAGGGCTGCGGCGTCGCGGCGGACTGCCAGAGCGGGGTGTGCTCGGGCGGCGTCTGTCAGGCGCCGGCGTGCAACGACACCGTGAAGAACGGGACGGAGACCGACGTCGACTGCGGCGGCGCGGCGTGCCCCAAGTGCGCGAACGGCAAGATCTGCGGCGCCGGGAGCGACTGCACGAACGGGGTCTGCTCGGGCGGCCTCTGCGCGGCGCCGGCGTGCAACGACACCGTGAAGAACGGGACGGAGACCGACGTCGACTGCGGCGGCGCGGCGTGCCCCAAGTGCGCGAACGGCAAGATCTGCGGCGCCGGGAGCGACTGCACGAACGGGGTCTGCTCGGGCGGCCTCTGCGCGGCGCCGACGTGCAACGACGGGGTGAAGAACGGGACGGAGACGGGCACCGACTGCGGCGGCTCCTGCGCGCCCGGGAAGACCTGCGGGACAGGCGTGGCCTGCCTCATCGCGGCCGACTGCACGAGCGGGGTCTGCACCGGCGGCTTCTGCGCGGCCGCGACCTGCGCCGACACCGTGAAGAACGGGACGGAGACCGACATCGACTGCGGCGGGGCGGCCTGCCCGAAGTGCGCCAACGGGAAGATCTGCGCCGCCGCGGGTGACTGCACGAGCGGTGTCTGCTCGGGCGGCCTCTGCGCGGCGCCGACGTGCAACGACGGGGTGAAGAACGGGACGGAGACGGGCCCCGACTGCGGCGGCTCCTGCGCGCCCGGCAAGACCTGTGGGACGGGCGTGGCCTGCCTCGTCGCGGGCGACTGCACGAGCGGGGTGTGCACGGCCGGCTTCTGCGCGGCGGCGACCTGTGTGGACACGGTGAAGAACGCGGCGGAGACCGACGTCGACTGCGGCGGAGGAGCCTGCCCGAAGTGCGCGGACGGCAAGCTCTGCGGCGCCGCCGGCGACTGCGTGAGCAGCGTCTGTCAGGGCGGCGCCTGCCAGATGGCGACCTGCGTCGACAACGTGAAGAACGGCAGCGAGTCCGACGTCGATTGCGGCGGGCTCATCTGCGGCAAGTGCGGCAACGGCAAGACCTGCGGCGCGGCCGGCGACTGCCAGAGCGGGGTTTGCTCGGGCGGCACCTGCCAGGCGCCGGCTTGCAACGACACCGTGAAGAACGGGACGGAGACCGACGTCGACTGCGGCGGCGCGACCTGCGCCAAGTGCGCGGACGGGAAGGTCTGCCTCGCCGGCACGGACTGCGTGAACGGCGTGTGCAATGCCGGCTTCTGCGCCCCGGCGGGCTGCGCCGACGGCGTGAAGAACGGGACGGAGTCCGACATCGACTGCGGCGGGAGCTGCGCGACGAAGTGCGCCGACGGGAAGAACTGCGCGAAGGGCGGCGACTGCCAGAACGGCATCTGCAGCATCGCCGGGCTGTGCCTGCCGTTGGGCTGCTCCAACGGGATTCTGGATGTCGCGGCCGGCGAGACGAGCGTCGACTGCGGCGGCCCGTGCGGGGCCGTCTGCCCGAGCCTGGTGGTGCTGGCCGGGTCGGCGACGAACCTCTACGGTAAGCAGTTCACGCTCGGCGTGGGCGGCGGGTGGACGGCGGCGAGCTTCAACTCGTTCGCGGCCAAGTCCACCGACCGGATGTCCCTCACGTACAACTCCGCCGGACAGGCGATCGGGTTGATCCGCGCCACCACCGATCAGGTGCAGTGGACGCAGTTCAGCGCCAACGTCTGGTCGGCCTTCGCGAACACCACGGGCAACCCGAAGACGAGCGCCGGGCCGTCGATCGCCTCGTCGCCCGCGGGGCTCGTGCAGGCCGCGTTCTACGGGTTCGCGCCCGACACGAAGTACTACTACGCGTCGTTCGCCGGCGGCGTCTGGTCGGCCGTGGAGACGGTCGGCGTCGCGGCGAGCACCGGCGTGTCGCGGCCGTCGATCGCCACCTTCGGCAACAACGCGGAGGTCGGCTTCATCAAGCTCGCGGGGAGCAACGAGTTCGACTCGCGCGACCGGATCAACGCGGTCTGGGACCCGGAGCGGAAGGGCTCGTCGGCCCCCACCGCCAACGTGGCGCCGGAGATCGTCGCCATGAGCTCCGGGCCCGACTTCCTGGCCGTGTTCGTCGACAACGCAGCCAACGGCATCTTCTACACCACCCGATCCATCGGCGGTGCGTGGTCCGTGCCGCAGGCGATCGCCGGCGCGTCCACGACCGATCCGATGTCGCTCGACGCGCTGCCGGGCGGCAAGGCGGTGCTCGGGTTCCGCAACACGGGCAACAACCGCGCGCTCGCGACGGTCTACGATCCCGGGACCGGCTGGAGCGCGCCGACCGACGTGAGCGGCGCCGCGATCCTCGCCGGATCGGCCGTGGCGGTGACGCACGGCATCGGCGGCACGACCGCGGAGATGGTGTACATCAAGGGAGACAACAAGGTGTACCACTCGCGGCTCAGCAGCGGCCTGTGGAGCGCCGGCGCCGTGGTCGATGCCACCGCAACCATCACCACGGTCACGCTCGCCAGCGCACCCTGACGCGCACCGGCGCGATGGGCAGGGAGCGCTCCGTCACGGCGCTCCCTGCCGGTCCGCCCACGCCTCCTACCGGTGACCCGGGGCCGGCGGCGAGCAGCTCCGGCCCGGGCTGCCCGTCGTGATCGACCTGCCGACGTGCTACCTTCGGCTCATGGCTCGCTCCCCCCGCGCTCTCGCCTCGTACGACGCGTACGGCCCCTTCCGCGCGGCCAACCTGCCTGAAGGAAGCCGCTACGAGCTACGCGACGGCCATTCCTTCTACTGCGCTCCCACCGGCGGCACGGGCGCGCGCAGCACTGTCCTCGGCGCCGAGATCCTCGACACCGATCCGGCCGTCACCGAGACCGGCATCGACGCCGGCTACTCCAACGCCCCGGGCGACCTCTGGGCGCCGGATGTCTCGGTCGGCAACGTCCCCGACAAGCCGGGGTGGATCCAGGGCGTCCCTCCGCTCGCGCTCGAATATGCGGGCACAGGCCAGGACGAAGACAAGCTCCAGACCAAGATCGCCGACCTGCTCGAAGGCGGCACCCGCTGGGTCTGGGTCGTCCGCCTCGTCGGCCCGCGCCGCGTCGAAGTCTATGAAAAGGGCAAGCCGGTGCGCGTCCTCGGCGTGGGGGATGAGCTCGTCGCCCCCGGCGTGCTGAAGAACCCCGTGCTGGTCGAGGCGCTCTTCGACCGGGAAGCAGCGCACCGCCTCACCTTCCGCAACCTCCTGCAGCGCGAGGGGTACGAGAGCCTCGACGAAGTGCGCGGCGAGGGCCGTGAAGAAGGCCGCGAAGAAGGGCGCGAAAAAGGTCGCGAAGAAGGCCGTGCGGAGGCCCTGGCCGATGCGTTGCGCGACGTGCTCGCGGCGCGCGGCATCGAGATCACCGCCGCGGCGGCGCGGCGCATCGACGATTGTCGCGACCCGGCTCAGCTCGCATCGTGGCACAAGAAGGCCATCACCGCGGGCAGCCTCGGCGAGGTCTTCGGTGAGGCCGGCGCCTCCACGATCGAGAAGACCTAGCGCCACGAAGCGCTGGCCTACCCCCCATGAATCGCTCCGACGTCCCTGATGACGACGTCGAGGGCCCGGCGTGGGTGCTGATGGGCATGGTCGTCTCCGAGGAGGCGCAGAAGATCGCGCGCCTCACGATCACCTGCAAAGCCGAGTCGGAGCATGGCTGGGCGCTCGACACCTGACGCAGCATCCGCCGCACGACCCCGGAGCTCGAAGCGCTCGCGGGCACGACCGTGTTCGTCCCGAACCGCTGAAGGCGTCGCTTTTCGCGACCTCTTCCGGCGCGACGGATCGACGTCTTCGGTGACGGCCGAGCCGCGTCTCAGCCCGGAACGAAGTGCCCGAGCTCCAGCGGTTGCGTCACCCGCGGGAGCGCCCGGTGTGCGCGCGCGTTCCACAGGTACTCGATCACCGTCACCCCGAGGGCGGGCTCGCGGTAGACGAGGGCTGCGCGCGTCGGTTGCCCGTGATCGTCGTTCAGCACGAAGAACTTCCCGTCGCGCGCGATCTCGGGGCGGGGCAGCGGCGCGGCGAGCGGGGAGACGAGCGAGAGGCGCTTGAACGGCAGATCGTCGTGCCGGTCGGTGGCTTCGGCCTGCGCGGCGGTGGTCAGGTCGGCCATCATGAGCTGCACGGCGCCCTGGAGCATCGCGAGCTCGACGGGCTTCTGTTTCAAGTCGCGACCGAGCGCGGCGGCCACCTTCTCCACCGGGTCGCTCGTCGTGAGGCCCATGGTGATGAACGAATCGGCGGGCGGGTAGGGCGCCGCGCCTGCATAGCCGGGGAAGCCCCACCACGAGGGATCGCGCGCAGGATCGCGATCGCGCGGGTCGACCTCGTAGCCGCGGTGGCCGGCCTTCCACATCTCGGCGAGGCGCTGCGCGTCGTCGCTCCCGTGCGCGAGCCCCTCGGCGGCGATCTGCTGGAGGCCCGTGTGCGGATCGACGAGGTACGTGAGCAGCACGGCCTCGACGCGCTTGTCGTCCGCGTGGAGCGCGAGGAGCTTGAGCAGCTCGGCCTGCACCCGCGCGTCGGGGAGCGCGAGCATGGAGAGCGCCGGCCCGATGTCGTTCGCGTCGTTGACGAAGCGCATCGCGCGCACGTCCTCGATGAGCGCGGAGGCGGCCGACTCGTACTCGGCGCAGGCCGCCATCGTCTTCTTGCTGCACGGGATGTAGTCGGTCGGGTAGTCGCCGCCCGTGATGCCGGGGCGGGCGAAGGCGGCCGCCACCTCGGGGTCGATCTTCCCGCTGCGCCGGCCGGGGTCGCTCGCGCCGGGGCCGCTGCTCGACCCGGCGCCGCACGCGATGGCGAGCGAGGCGATCGCGAAGGAAGCGGCCCAGAGGATCGGGCGCCGCAGCAGGTCGGTGATGGGGCTCGGTCGCATGGTGCTCACTTGTCCCACCAGGATTTCGGCTTCGAGGGCGTATTCCCCGACTGCTCCCACCAGGGCTTGGGTGTCGGCGGCGCGCTCGATGGGCTGCTCGACGGCGTGCTCGAGGGTTTGCTCGGCGGCTTCTTCGGCGTGGACGACCCGCTGACGCCGACGCCCTTCATCATCCCGTCGAAGGCTTTTTGTGCGCGCTTGTAGTCGTCGCTCGCCTTCTTCTTCCGGTTCTCGAAGTCGGGCTTGCCCTTGTCGACCGTGCAGAGCTTGTAGGCTTCGTCCTTGCGGCGCCGCAGCTCCAGCGCTTCCCGCGTGTAGGCCAGCCGCTCGTCCTGCTGCGTGCCGGCGAGCGTCTTCAGGTCGGCCCCGAGCAGGCCGAGCAGGAGCTTGGCCTGGGCTCCGCCGTCCTTCATGATCTGGCAGGTCTCGGCGTGGAACGCCTCGTGGATGGGCTGCACGTCGAGCACCTCCGAGCACACCTTGCCGCCGGATCGGTCCGCGTCGTCTTTGTCCGGCGCGTCGGCGAAGGGTGTGCAGGTGTCGGCGTTGGTGGACCAGGATCCGCTCGGGTTGAGGGCGGTCGCGCCGAGCCTCTTCGCTTCTGCGGCGATATCCGTGGTGTACTGGGATGCAGCCTCGCCGAGGATGTCGTTGACGACGTCTTGCATCTCGGCGGCCGCCGCCCGCTCGAACTTGTCGCGCATGGCAGCGCGCTCGGCGTCCGTCCCCTTGAAGCCGCGGAGGTCGAGGTTCCCCTTCTCGTCGAGATCGAGCCCCTTCTCGAGGAAGTCGTGCGACGCCGAGGCGAGCGCCCGGATCCGCGCGGCGATCCCGTTGTCCGGGTCGGTGTACAGCTTGGCCCGCAGCTCCGCCTGGTAGATCGCGAAGTCGATGTCCTTCTCGTGGGAGAAGTCGCAGCATTCCTTGCCCTTGCAGCCCGGCTGCGGCAGGCAATGGAGCGGATCGGCCCCCGGGTCGAAGGCGAAGGGGCTCGGGACGACGAGGGCGACGATCAGGGTGCCGAGGCGGACGACGGCGCGTTCAAGAAAGGTATCCATCGGGGATCGAGGACCTCGCACGGTAAGGGATCGCAGATCTGGGTGCAAAGGTCTTCCGCGTGGATGTCGAGCGGCTCGATCGCCCGCGCGCGGCGGGCCTCTTCACACGCGAGGGCCGGCTGGCCGGCGGTCCGCAGCTCGAGGGCATAGTTCTCGTGGGGGCGCGCCCTCGCCACGCTCTTGCCGGCGCTGTCGGCGAGCAGGCGCAGCTCGGAGGCGTAGAGGTGGCCTCGCTCCATCGTGAAGAAGGCCGCGGCGAGGCAGGCCGCGCTCAGCGCGGCGCGGAGGAGCGCAGGCCGGGGGAGGGCGCGGAGGACCTCGGCGAGGGCGAGCGTCACGCCGAACAGGGCCGTCGCGAAGGGGCGCTCGGTGAGGGCGTCGAGCTTGGGGATGATCGTCTGGGTGGGGATCAGCGCGGCGAGGACGAACGCGCAGCCGATCGCGACGAGCGGCTTCTGCCGGAGCGCGGCCCAACCGCCGAGGGCCGCGATCGCGACGAGCAGGGCGATGCCGCCGATCGCGAGCGGATCGCCGAGGCGCTCGGCCAGGCGCTCGCCGTGGTCCATGGTGAGCGCGCCGGGGCGCAGGTAGAGGCTCAGGCCGACGGGGATCGCCGAGAGCTGCGCGGCGACATGCGGGCGGTACGAGAGCGACGAGAGCGAGTAGGCGCCGAGGGCCTGGTAGCGCGCGTGGAGCGCGATGAAGCCCAGCGTGGCGAGCGCGATCGTCGCCGGCCACTCGAGCCTCCGGAGGCGCGCCCAGCGTGTTCCCTCACCGGTCGAGAGCAAGGCTGCGGCCACGGGGAGGGCGAAGGCGAGGCCCGTCTCCCGCGCGAGCGCCGCGCCGCCGAGGAGCGCTGCGCAGGCGAAGATCCGTTCGGCGAGGGCCGCCTCGACCGCGAGGGCGCCGAGGAGCGCCGAGAGCACCGCGCTGCGGCCGGCCACCGCGAGCACGCCTTCGGCCTGGATCGGGTGCGCCACGAAGGCGACCACGAGCAGCGCGCCGAGGGCGCGCGGGACGGCGAGCGCCTTCAGGATGCGCAGGAGGGACGCGCCGAGCCCGATCAGGATCGCGATCGAGACGAGGCGCCGCGCCCAGGGCACCTCGCCGAGCCCGAGGCTGCCCTCGATCGCGTAGGTGAGCTTGGTGAGCGGGCGGATCGTGCGCGGGAGCTCGCGGAGGAAGGCGCCGAGCGAGGCGCTCGCCGGGTCGCGCGCCGGGGTCGTGAAATCGTCGAAGTGGTACGGCCCGGCCACCGAGAGGGCCCAGGGAACGGCGGCGAGGATCGCGGGCCAGGGGACCGCGCGCTCTCGAGGGCTCGCAGCGCCCTGCCCGGGGACCGTGACCATGCGCGCGCGCAGGCTATCGCGCGGCGCGGAAGGCGCCAACCGCGCGGTTTCGATCGACGCTCCGGGGGTGGTCGCGTCGCTTTACGATCACGAGAAGGTTGCCCGTCGCCGCGGTTGGGGACCATTCTCCCGGGGCTCCGGGTGACCATGCCGGTCCCGTTCCTCGTCCTCCTCGTCGCCGCGCTCCTCGGCCTGGGTGTGCTCACGCTCGGGATCCAGCGCCTTCGCGCGCGCCTCGCGGACGCCGAGGCCAAGCTCCTCGCCGAGCGGGCCGAGCGCGATCGCGTCAAGGGTGAGCTCGTCGAGCACAGGCACGAGGCCGAGGCCCAGGTCCTCGCCGAGCGGAACGAGCGCGAGGGCATCCGGGGCAAGCTCTCCGGCGTCGAGGGGCGCCTCGGTCAGGCCGAGGCGGCGCTCTCCGACGCGGCGAGGGCGCGCACGGCGGCCGAGGCGGCGCTCTCCGACGCGGCGAAGGCCCGCGCCTCGGCAGACGAGCAGCGGCGCGCCCTGATCGCCCGGGCCGAGGCCGCCGAGGAGGCGTCGCGCGCACTCTCGAACGACAAGCGCACCCTCACGACGCAGCTCGCCGCGGCCCGGGACGACGCCGCCGCCCGCCGCCGCGAGATCGCCGAGCAGAAGGCCGCGCTCGATCAGCACGAGGCCCTCGTCGACAGGGCGCGGGCCGAGGAGAAGGCCCGCTACGAGCGGATGCTGCGGGAGCGCCTGGCCGCCGAGCAAGCCCAGCGCGAGGCGCTCGAGGACGAGGCCCGCCTCGCCCGGGACGAGGCGTTCCGCGAGAAGAACGCGAAAGAGTCGCTCTCCTTCGAAATGCGCGCCGTCCGCGCCGAGCTCCAGCGCCTCTCCGCCCGGGTCACCGAGGAGTCCTCGGCGCGCGAGGGCCTCCAGAAGAAGCTCGACGAGCGCGAGGCCCTCCTCACCAAGAGCGGGGAGAGGATCGCCGCGCTCGAAGTGGCGCTCGAGAGCTGGCAGCCGCAGAAATCCGGCCCGCCGCCCGAGCCCCAGCGCGTCAGCATGTGGTGGTGCACCGACTGCGACCTGGGCGGGCTGGTCGTCCCGGGCAAGCCGCACAAGTGCCCGCCGAAGAAAGAAAAGCCCTGATCGTCCTGGCCCTTTCGCCGGCGATCGCCGACGATTCGCGGCGAGCATCCCCGCTCCCTAACCCCGCGAGATCCACGTCTCCCCGCTGAGAGCGCGCCTTGGCCGACTACGACGAGTTCCTCTACGACGATCACCCCTTCGTCGAGACCCACCCGGACAACCTCGCCGCCTTCGGCCGTCTCTTCGGCCTGAGCCCCGCGCCCCCCGAGCGCTGCCGCGTGCTCGAGCTCGGCTGCGCGCTCGGCGGCAACATCATCCCCATGGCGCTCTCGATGCCCGAGAGCACCTTCGTCGGCGTCGACCTCTCCGCCCGGCAGATCGAGGTCGGCCTCGGCGAGATCGCCGCGCTCGGCCTCACCAACGTCCAGATCATGGCGAGGGACATCCTCGACGTGGACGCGTCCTTCGGGACCTTCGACTACATCGTCTGCCACGGCGTCTACTCGTGGGTGCCCGAGCCGGTGCAGCAGAAGATCCTCCAGATCTGCCGCGAGCACCTCGCCCCGCACGGCATCGCGTACATCAGCTACAACACGCTCCCCGGCTGGCACATGCGCGGGATGATCCGCGATCTGCTCCTGCGCGAGGTCGACCCTTCGGGCCTGCCGGAGGAGCGGATCGCCCGCGGCCGCGCCTTCCTCTCGTTCCTCGAGCATTTGCCCGGGCGGATGAGCCCGGCCCAGACGTGGCTCAAGAGCGAGCTCAAGCTGCTCGGCCAGCTCTCGGACCAGTACCTGCTCTACGAGCACATGGTCGAGCACAACCGGCCGCAGTACTTCCGCGACTTCGCCCGCGACGCGGCGCGCGCCGGCATGCAGTACCTGGCGGACGCGCACTTCACGACCATGGTGCCCGATCGCTTCGGCCCCGAGGCCGCCGAGATGATCGATCGGATGAGCTCCACCATCGTCGACACCGAGCAGTGCCTCGACTACCTCGAGGTGCGCTTCTTCCGGCGCTCGCTGCTCTGCCACAAAGAGGTGAAGGTCGACCGGGGCATCGACTGGCAGCGCCTCACCGGCCTGTGGATCTCCTCCACCCTCACGCCCGCCTCCGAGCAGCCCGATCTCCGCTCGGACGAGAAGGAGACCTTCAGCGCCGGCCCGTCGACGGAGCTGTCGACCGGCCTGCCGCTCCTCAAGGCCGCGATGGTGATCCTCGCCGGCCAGGGCTCGCGCGGCATGGTCTTCGAGGAGCTCTGCGCCCGGGCCCGCGCCCTCGTCGACGAGGCCGATCCCCGCGATCCGACGCCCGCGGACGGCGAGCTGCTCGGCTCCAACCTGCTCGGGATCTTCTCGCGCGGCTACATCGAGATCGGCGCGTTCGCCAAGCCGTACGTGTCCTTCCCCGGCCCGCGGCCCACCGCGTCGGCGCTCGCGAGGCGGCAAGCCCAGCTCGGCAAGGGCGCGTGCACGAGCCTCGGCCACACGCGCATCCCGATCGACGGCTTCGAGCGCGCGCTGCTCAGCCGGATGGACGGGACGCGCGGGATCGACGCGCTCGTGACAGGGGTGATCGAGGACATCGACGCGGGCAAGCTCACCGTCGAGGTCGAGGGAGAGCCGCGCTCCGACCGGGACACGATCCTGGAGATCACCCAGAAGAAGCTCGATCGTCTCTGCAAAGCAGCGCTCCTCGTCGGCTGATCCGAGCCCAATTCAAACCCAGTTCGAGCCCCCTGATTCGCAAGACGCTTGCGCAGAATCTGCGCAGGGGCGCGGGCGCAAGACCATTGCAGCGGGTCCGCCGCCAAGAGATGCTCCGCGATAATCGGAGTCTTGCGCACTCGCTCCGATTTACGCCCGAGGCGACAGGAGACGATGATGGACCGCAGCACCCCCAAGGCCCCCTCTTCCACCCCGAAGGCCCGCCGCGCGCGGCTCCCCGGGCTCCTCGGCAAGCTCCTGCCGGTGGTCGCCGGCGGCCTCGCCCTGGGCTTCATGGGCGCGTCGGGCTGCGGGGACACGGTGGACAGCCGGGGCGAGGTCGACGCGGACAGCGAGCGCGGGAGCCTCGGCGAGGCGCGCCAGGCCGACAGCACGCCGATCACCTGCGTCACGCTCCGGCGGGGGCTCTCGAAGGCCTTCGACACGATGGTCTCCAGCGAGAAGGCCGCGAACAACTACGGCGCGTCCACCATCGCCCTCGTCGGCCAGGCCTCCGGCGGCGTCGATCACTTCTACGCGCTCTTCAAGTTCGACCTCTCCCCCATCCCCGCCAACGCCACGATCACCTCGGCCAACGTCGGCCTCAACCAGGTCGCCGCGGCCCCGGGCACCTGGAACGTCCACCTGATCACCGCGCCGTGGGACGAGGCCACGGTCACGTGGAACAGCTTCCAGAGCGCGTTTTCGCCGCAGATCTTGAAGAGCCCGAGCACGGCCACCGCGAGCGTGGTGTTCAGCATCGTCCCGCAGCTCCAGGCGTGGGTGAGCGGCGCCGCGCCGAACCACGGCCTGCTCATCGAGCAGCCGGGCGCGTCGCAGTCCAAGATCAAGACCGAGGAGTACGTGGTGGCGAACGATCGCCCCTTCCTCGCGGCTTGTTACAAGGTGGCCTGCGCGCCGAACCACGCCGACTGCAACGGCGTCGCCGCCGACGGCTGCGAGGCCGACCTCCTGAGCGCCGCGACCTGCGGCTCCTGCGGCACTCCCTGCGCGCCGCCGCATGCCACGGGCGCATGCGGGAACGGCGTCTGCGCGATCGGGAGCTGCGATCTCGGCTACGCCGACTGCGACGGCAACCCGCAGAACGGCTGCGAGACGAGCCTGACCACGGCCACCGACTGCGGCGCATGCGGGGTCGCGTGCGCGCTGCCCGGCGGGGCCGCCTCCTGCGCGGGCGGGAGCTGCAAGCTCGTGAGCTGCGACGCGGGGCACTACGACTGCGACGGTAACCCGCAGGACGGCTGCGAGGCCCTGCCCTGCGGCGTCGGCGCGCACTGCGCCGGGAGCAGCGGCTGCACGAGCCAGATCTGCGCCGGCGGCTTCTGCTCCTCGCCCGCCTGCAACGACCATGTGCAGAACGGGAGCGAGACGGGCCTCGACTGCGGCGGGGGTTGCCCGCCCTGCGGCGACGGCGGAGCGTGCCAGGCGGGCGAGGACTGCCAGAGCCTCGTGTGCAACGGTGGGTCCTGCGCGGCACCGTCGTGCAACGATGGCATCAAGAACGGGAACGAGAGCGCGCCCGACTGCGGCGGGAGCTGCGCGCCGTGCGCCGAGGGGCAGCCCTGCGCGGGCGGCGGCGACTGCCAGAGCGGCGTCTGCCTGGGCGGCGCGTGCCACGCCGCGGCATGCGGCGACGGCGTCAAGAACGGGAGCGAGACCGGCGTCGACTGCGGCGGCACCTGCGCCCCCTGCCCGAGCGGGAGCGGGTGCCTCGTCGCGGCCGACTGCGCGAGCCTCCACTGCGTGGGCCAGGTCTGCCAGATCCCGAGCTGCGCCGATGGCATCAAGAACGGCGCCGAGACCGACGTGGACTGCGGTGGGACCTGCCCCGTCTGCAACGACAACGCCGTGTGCACCGGCAACACCGACTGCGCGAACGGCGTGTGCGCGAATGGGCACTGCCACCCGGCGACCTGCACCGACGGCGTGAAGAACGGAAACGAGACGGGCGTCGATTGCGGCGGCGCGTGCGCCGTGCCCGAGACCTGCAACGGCCAGGACGACGACTGCAACGGCAGCGTCGACGAGGGCCTCGGCTCGACGACCTGCGGCATCGGCGCCTGTCAGCGGACGGTGCAGAGCTGCGTCGGCGGCCAGGTGCAGAGCTGCGTGCCCGGCCAGCCCGTCGCCGAGATCTGCGACGGCGCGCTCGACGACGACTGTGACGGCGTGGTCGACAACGGCTGCGACTGCGTGAACGGGGCGACCCAGGGCTGCTACACGGGCGCGGCGGCGACGAAGAACGTCGGCGTCTGCCACGGCGGGACGCAAACCTGCACGCTCGGCCACTGGGGCGCGTGCGTCGGGCAGGTGACCCCGGGCGCCGAGACCTGCGACGGCGCCGACAACGACTGCGATGGCCAGACCGACGAGGACCTCGGCTCGACCATCTGCGGCGTCGGCGCCTGCCAGGTGATGGTGCAGAACTGCGTGGGCGGCGTGGTGCAGAGCTGCGTGCCCGGCGCGCCGAGCGCCGAGACCTGCGACGGCAAGGACAACGACTGCAACGGCCAGGTCGACGACGGCCTGCCGGTGCTCTCCTGCGGCGCCGGTGTCTGCTCGACCACGGTGTCCTCCTGTGTCAACGGTGTGCCCCAGGTGTGCAACGCCCACGCGAAGGACGGCGTGGCGTGCAACGACGGGCACAACTGTACGGGGAGCGATGTCTGCCAGGCCGGGGTGTGCGCCGGCTCGGCCTTGCCGGCGGGCACCGTCTGCCGCGCGTCGACCGGCGCATGCGATCCCGCCGAGACGTGCAACGGCGCGGCGCTCGACTGCCCGGCCGACGCCCTGGCCTCGGCGGCGACCGTGTGCCGCGCCGCGGTCAACGAGTGCGACGTGCAGGAGACGTGCACGGGCTCGTCGGCGGCCTGCCCGGCCGACGCGGTCAAATCCGCGGCCACCGCATGCTCGAGCGATGGCATCTCGTGCACCGCCGACTTCTGCAACGGCAGCGCCGCGGCGCCCGCGTGCGTGCACACGCCGAGCCTCGGCTGCCAGGGCAACCCGGGCACCTCCTGCCTCGCGATCCTCAACGGAGGCGGCTCGGTCGGGAGCGGCGTCTACTACATCGATCCCGACGGCGGCGGCCCGATCGCCCCCTTCCAGGCCTACTGCGAGATGACGGCGGACGGCGGCGGCTGGACGCTCGCCATGCGCGTGCAGTCCGCGAACAGCGCCTTCCGCGACTTCTATTCCTCGTACTGGACGGACGCGGTGCTCCTCAACAGCGTGTCCAGCATCGACCCGACCACCGACGCCGACGCGAAGTACGCGAGCTTCACCGGCGTCACCGGGACGAGCATCCGCGGCTGTCTGCGCAACACCTCGACGGGCGTCTTCGGTTGCAAGTTCTACAGCTACGGCGCCGCGAAGACGCTGCGCGCGCTCTTCACCGACACGCCGATCGGCTCCGACGCGGCGGGCAAGGGCCTGTTCTTCAGCGAGGCCACGCCGTCGAGCTGGCTCACCATGTGGGGCCACAACACCGGGCAGCTCTCCACGGCGAACTGCTACGAGCGCATCGGCCTCAACGTGGACGACGACCAGTCCTGCTACCACGCGCGGGTGCGCTTCGGGTACATGGCCAACAACGAGTGCAACATCGTGACGCTCAACGACACCGCGGGCTTCGGCGCGAGCGCTTACGGCGCCAACGTGTGCGACGGGCTCGAGTCGGCCTGGCGCGTGGGCGCGGGGCTCCAGGCCAACTCGACCACCTACGGCACGATCGGCGGCATCTGGGTGCGCTGAGTCATCACCGCGCGAGGAGCGCGTAGCGGGCCATCTTCTCGAGGGCCGGGCCGAGCCTGTCGCGCACCATCGCGCGCGCCTCGGCCTCGTCCTTCACGGGCTCTCCGTCGCGGAGGAGCGGGAACGCCCCCGCGAGCGTCTCCGCGGTCAGCCGATCGACGAGCGCGTCCCGGTCGCGGGTGCCGTCGAGGGCGCAGAGCAGGCGCAGGGCGAAGGGCTCGTCGATGAAGATGTTCTTGTGCCAGAGGTTCGTCACGTGCGGGCTCGTCTCGGCCTGCGTGCGCGCGATGAGGCTCGCTTTCGGGCGCTCGCCCGGCGAGAGCGAGAGGGCCGGCGCGTGGAGGTGCATCTCGATCATGTTGCTGCCGTAGGCCATGAGCAGCGTCTCGCCGAGGTCCTGCTCCTCCTGGCGGAGCTCGTCCTCGGTGAGCACGGGCGAGCCCGGAGGACGCAGGCGCTCGCGCACGGCCGAGAGCAGCTCGTCGAAGGAGAGGGCCTCGGGCGCCCGCGCGGAGAGCTCGACCATCGCGGCCTTGGCCAGGGGGAAGCCGATGCTCACGGTGGCGCCGGAGAGGCTCTCGAAGCGCTCCACGCCGGCGCCCTGCACGTCGGGCTTCGTCGAGAGCGGCCTGGACAGCGAGAGCGCGCGGAAGCGCCGCGCAGCGCGGGCGTCGAGGTCGCGCTCGAGGGGCACGTCGGTCCGGCAGAGGAGCGTCTGGCGGAAGGCCCGGCACGAGAGGAAATCGAGGTACTGCTCGCAGGTCACGAGGTCGCCCGAGGCGCGGATCGTCTTGCGCACGTCGGGGGAGAACGGCTGATCCTGCATGTCGGCGAACACCGCCTCGCCCAGGTACTTGAGCCCGTGGGCGGAGGCCCGATCCACGATCTGGTGGAAGTAGAACGCCTCGTTCAGCGCGCTCAGGTCGTCGTGGAGCAGCACCTCGTCGGCGCGCTTCTGGATGCGCTCGGACTCGCCCTTGAGGAGCTGCGCGTAGAGCGGGTTGCTCGCCGGGATCGAGCGGGCGAGGAAGGCGGTGAGGGCGCGCGCCTGGGCCGTGCGCCGCGCGGGCTCGGGGAGCTTCTGGACGTGGAACTGCATCATCTCCCGGAGCATCCGCCGGATGTGATCGCCGGGCAGCGCGCCGTAGCTCACGTAGGCGACGCCGTTCGGAGAGAGCAGCTCGCCGAAGACGGAGAAGATCTTGTCTTGCACGACCCGGGGCACCCACGAGAGCACGCCGTGGCAGAGGATGTAATCGAAGGTCCCGAAGGACGCGTCGAGGTCGAGGATGTCCTTGTGCAGGAGGCGAAGGTTCGTGAGCCCGAGCCGCTCGATCCAGGGCATCCCGTCGGCGATCTCCCGCGCGGAGATGTCGATCCCCACGAAGGTCGCGCCGGGCAGCGCGTGGGCCATGGGCACGAGGTTCCCGCCGCTCGCGCACCCCAATTCGAGCACCCGGCAGGTCTCGAGCGGCGCGGGCGACATGCCGAAGAGGGCGGCGATGGTGGCGAGCCGATCGGGGTGCGTCTGCTCGAAGGCGCCGCTCGGGTAGGGCACCTCGTCATAGCTCTTCTCGACGGTGTTCTCCGACATTCGGTCCTCGTTCTCCAGGCCGCCCGGGGCGCGGCGAGGCGCGATGGTAGCGCGCCCGCGACCCCTGCGGGGGTTGCACAGAGCCCCGCAGCCCTTGCGCCGATTTCCCGTGGCACGCCCCGATTTCCCCTTCGATCCGCGCGGCACGCGCGTTGCGATCGACGAGGGGCATGCTCCACGTACACCTCGCCGTGTGGCTCGACCACAACGAAGCCAAGATCTTCCACGTCACCTCCCAGAGCTTCGAGGAGGCGATCGTGGCCTCACCCAAGGCGCACACCCAGCTCCACCGCAAGCTGGGATCGGACGACGGACACCGCGCCCCCGAGGACGATCGGTACTACGAGGAGATCGCCCGCGCCCTCGGCGAGGCGACCGAGATCCTCGTCCTCGGCCCGGCGACCGCCAAGCTCGAGCTGATCAAGTACCTCCACCACAAAGACCCCAAGATCGCCGAGCGGGTCGTCGGTGTGGAGACGGTCGATCACCCGACCGACCGGCAGCTCGTCGCCTACATCCGGACCTACTTCAAGGCGGTGGACCGGATGAAGGGCCACAGGGTCGCGCCGTGATGCCGTCGACCATCGGGGCACGCCGGTCATCGACGTTTCCCGATGGGCAACGACGCAGGACGACGTGAGACGCGCTCAGCGAGCGCAGCGGAAGCCCAGGCTGTCGCTGCGCTCCTCGGGGTTGCCGTAGCCGCGGTAGGTCGTGCGGTGGTTCGAGGCGTAGGCCGGGTCGCCCGACCACCCGCCGCCGCGGCTGATCCGCTGCCCCTGGTTGCAGCTCTGCGTCCCGTACTCGCAGTGCGGGCTCGCCGTCCACTCCCAGACGTTGCCCGCCATGTCGAGCACGCCGAACGGGCTCTTGCCCGAGGGGAAGCTCCCGACGGGCGCCGTGGTCGGGAAGCCATCGCGCCCGTCGTAGCTCGCGTTCCACTCCTCGTGGTGCTGCCGGCCGAGCGCGAGGCACTCTTCTCCGCAGCCGTTGAGCAGCTCCGGGCCGCGCTCCCGATCGCCCCAGGGGTAGTGCGCGCCCGTCCTCCCGCGGGCGGCGTACTCCCACTCTTCCTCGGTGGGCAGGCGCTTGTCGACCGAGCGGCAGTAGGTGTCGGCCTCGTTCCACGTGACGCAGTTCATCGGGTGATCGAGGCGATCGTCGCGGTTCCCGTTGCAGAAGCCGCGGTGCACGCCCTCCACGTCCTCGGACACGCCGGCCCAGCGCACGCCGATCTCGATCTTGGGGCACGCCTTCTTCGCCACGCAGTCGCGGTAGGCGCCGACGGTGACCTCGGTGAGGTCGATCTCGAACGACGGCACGGTCACCGCATGCACCGGCTGCTCGTCCGACTCGCCGTCCTCCGAGCCCATCTGGAAGACGCCCGTCGGGATCCGCACCATCCTGGCGAGGGAGGGCTGCTCCGGCGCGGGGGCCTCGGCCGCGACCGCAGTGGCCGCGATCGGCGGGGGCACGCAGAT
Source organism: Byssovorax sp. (assembly GCA_046351295.1). Classification (GTDB taxonomy): domain Bacteria; phylum Myxococcota_A; class Polyangia; order Polyangiales; family Polyangiaceae; genus JAXLYT01. The sequence continues at coordinate 12,910 of JAXLYT010000045.1, read as the reverse complement.
CTCGTTCGGCCCCACCGTCCCGCCGCATGCGTCGGTCGCCCGGGCAGCCTGGGGAGGCGCAGGGGAAGAGGCGCAGCCGGCGAGCAGTAGCGCGATCGACGCGATCGACGCGATCAGGCAAGGGCGAGCGAGGCGGTTCATTCGTAGTGCACCGATTCCGCGGAGTCCATTTTGCTCGCCTGCGCGGCGGGGTAAAGCGACGCGACGAGGGCGATGAGGAAGGCTCCCGCCACGGTGAGGGCCGCGTAGGCCGCGGGCAGATCGAACTCGACCTCGAAGGCGCTCACCGCCTTGAGCGCGCCGATCGCCGCGTAGCCGAGGGGGATGCCGAGCAAGGCCGAGAGCACGCCGCCGAGGAGCCCGGTGAACCCGCCCTCCATCACCACCAGCCGCTGCACCTGCGAGGCCGTCATCCCGAGCACGCGGTAGAGCGCGATCTCCCGCCTCCTGCCGCGCACCGAGAGCACCATCTGGTTGGCGACGCCCACCGCGGCGAGCACGCTGGTGAGGGCGAGGATGATGTCGAAGATCAAGAAATCGCGCCCCGTCTCCTCGACCCGATCCTGCTCGAAGAGGTCGCCCCGGAGGAGCTGCATCTGGTGATCGCGCGGCAGGGCCTTGCCGAGCTCCTGGAAGTCGGCGGCGCCTTCGGGGTGATCGCGATCCACCACCATGGTGACCGTGCCGAGCGGGGACACGTACGGGCTGATGAGACGCCAGTCGGCGTGATCGATGAGCGCGTAGGTCTTGCTGTTGCGGTAGGGCCCGATCATCGGCGTGTAGCCGATGTCGTCCGTCACCCCGACGACCTCGAGGGTCTTCTGGCCCCCCTTGCCGTCGAGCACGAGGAGGTCGCCCTCGCCCACGCGGAAGCGCCGCGCCATCATCTTGGAGAGGATGATCTTGCCCGGCCCGAGCCGCTTCGCCACCGTCACGAGCTCGGGCCGCCGGAGCGCCTCGGCGACGTCGACGAGCTGCTTGCCCGGCACCGCGAGCACCGCGTTGGGCCAGGGCGTGCGCCCGGTGAACTGGGCCTGCGCGTAGCGAGGCGGCAGCTTAAGCACCGCGTCCTTCTCGATCTGCTCGTCGACCATCACCGCCCGGGCGATGCTGCTGCTCGACGGCCAGGGCTCCGGGGGCGCGGCCGAGGGAGCCGACGAGGGCGAAGGCGCCGACGGTGAAGGCGCCGGGGGCTCGGCGGGCACATTCGTTGGAGCTGCAACCATCGACCCCGCGGGGGGCGCCGCCGATCCGGAAGGCACATTCGTTGGAGCTGCAACCATCGACCCCGCGGGGGGCGCCGCGCTCGCCGAGGGAGCCGCGCTCGCCGAGCCGGCGGGCTTCGTCCGGCCCACGAAGCCGGGGAGCTTGTAGGGGTTCTGGGGCATCAAGAAGGCGCGATCGCGGATGGCGCCCTTGGCCCAGACCACCACCTCCTGCTTGAGCGCATGCGTCGCGATGTGGAGCGAGAGGAGCAGCGCGAAGACCAGCATGATCCCGCTCACCGCCCACCCGAGCTCGTGCCCGGTGTGCTCGATCCGCCGCTGCGTCAGCAGCCGCTCGGCCGCGGGGCCGCGCGGGTAGAGGCGCACGAGCTGGCCCCCGAGCCGGCGCACGAGCTCGGGCACGAGCAGGATCGTGAGGAGCGATGCGGCGCACACGAGGCCCGCCTCGAGCACGAAGAAGGTGAGCGAGGGCAGGGCGTTCTTGAAGAAGGGCCGGAGCAGGATGTAGACGAGCAGCATGAAGGGCAGCGCGACGAGGGTGATCCCGCTCGTCCGCCGGGCGATCGCCCCGCCGGGCTGCTCCAGGAAGCGCGGCCGCAGCGCCTCGGCCACCTTGAGGCGGAGCATGTCGCGCGCGGGGCGGAGCACGCCGAGCACGGCCATGAACGCGCCGATCAGCGAGATGCGCAGCATCGCGCCCCACGGGTAGCGCAGCGTGCGGAGCAGGATGCGCGAGCGGCCGGTGGTGGTGATGCCCGCCTTGGCCGCGAGGTACGCCATGGGGATCGCCGCGAGCAGGCCGAGCGCCGCGCCGCAGAGGCCGATCAGGAAGGCCTCGCGCACGAAGATCGCCGCGACCTGGCGCGGGAGCGCGCCCAGGCTCCGGAGCAGCGCGGCCTCCCGCCGCCGCTTGTCGACGATCACCCCGAAGGTGAAAAAGACGATGAGCGCGCCCACGAGGAACGCCGAGAGCGAGCCGAGGCGGATCGCCGAGCGCATCACCTGGTAGTCCTCGTGGGTCTCGACCTTCACGTCGCGCGCCTGCACGCGCACACCGCCCTTGTGCGCGCCGTAGATCGCGACCGTCCCCTTCTCGACGGGCAGATCCGGGTTGGTGATCCACGACCGGCCCTCGGTGCGCTGCGTGTTGACGTCGAGGACGAGCACCACGTTGACGGTGGCGGTGCCGAGCGCGACGCCGAGGATCGCCGCCATCGTCCCGAACTTGTCGCTCGCCAGGTTGCGCGCCGTGAGCAGGCGAACCATCGCGTCGAAGAGCACCCGGTAGAGCGGGATGGTGTCGCTCTCGGCCGGCGCTCGTCCTGGCTCGCTCATGCTCAGATCCCCAGCGATTTGAGGCGATCGTGCACCGCGGCGGACGAGACCTCGGCCCCCTTCAGGGTGGCCTCGTCGCAGAAGGCGCCGTCCTTCATGAACACCACGCGGTCGGCCCGCGCGGCGTCCTCCGGGTTGTGCGTGACGAGGAGCATGGCGCTCTGCGTCTCCTTCAAGATCTCCGCGAGCAAGGCCATGATCCTGCGCCCCGTGGCGACGTTGACGTTGCCGGTGGGCTCGTCGGCGAGGAGGAGCGGCGGCTTGCGCACGAGGGCGCGCGCGATCGACACGAGCTGCATCTCCCCGCCGGAGAGCTGGGCCGGCAGGTGATCCTTGCGCTTCGCCATGCCCACCCGCTCGAGCGCGCGATCGACCTCGCCGGGCGCCTCTTTCACGCCGTCGATCAGGAACGGCAGGAGCACGTTCTCCCGCGCGGTGAGGTTACTGACGAGGTTGAAGAACTGGTAGACGATGCCGATCCGCCGCCTGCGGAGGAGCGTGCGCCCGAGGTCGTCGAGCTTGGCCATGTCGCCGCCGAGCACCTCGATCGAGCCCGCGTCCGGCACGTCGAGGCCCGCGATGCAGTTGAGCAGCGTGCTCTTGCCCACGCCGGAAGGGCCCATCACCGCGCACATCTCACCGGGAGGCACCGCGAGATCGACGCCCTTCAGCACCTCGAGGCGGGTCTCGCCGAGGGCGTAGGTCTTCTTCACGCCGCGCACGCGGAGCGCCGCCTCGCGCGGCTCCGCGCCTTTCGCGTCCTTCGCGTCCTTCGCGCCGCTCACTTCTTCGGGGTGAACGTCCATTGACCACCATCGGTGGGGCTCGCGCCGTTGCCCCAGTTGCCCTTGATGCTCCCGTCGGGCTGCCGGATGAGCAGCGCCTTGCCGGAGGCGCTGCCCTCTTTCCAGCCGCAGTCGAGCACGTCGCCCGCCGCCGTGCAGGTGAGCGAGCCCCCCGGGTACGTCGCGGTGACCGCGCTGCCCTTCTGGACGAAGGCCGTATCGCCCCAGGCGGCGCGATACGTGCCCGTCACGCCCGGGTCTTCTTTCTTCGCCGAGGCGCTCGCGGCCGGGGCGCTCGCGCTGCCCGCGGCGCCGCTCGATCCGGCGGCGGCGCCATTGCGATCGCAGCCGGAGACGGCGAGGACGAGGAAGATGCCCATCGCCGGCATTATCGCTCTGTCCGCTCCCGCTCCCGTTCCCGCGACCCTCTGCCCCATCCGGCGGGGGTCGCGGGAGGGGGAACGGGAGCGGGCGCGGGAGAGGGTCGGAGGGCTTTGTTTCCCGGCAGATGGTGGGTGAACGCAAGTGCGCGGATCGGAGACGAGCTGCACTCGTTTGAAGCTAGCCCCGGGCTCGGCCCACGGCAATGAAAGAGCGGGATTGATGGGATGGGCGAAGGTTGCTAGGGAAGGGCCCTTCCAAGGAGAGGCCATGCGCGTCGGAATCTGCGGCTACCCCGGGTCTGGTAAATCGACGGTCTTCACCGCCCTCGCCCCCGGCGGCAAGGCCGACCGCGAGGTCGCCTTCGGCAACATCAAGGTGCCCGACGAGCGCGTGGATTTCCTCGCCTCCGTCTTCAAGCCGAAGAAGACGACGCTCGCCGAGATCACCTTCGTCGACGTCGGCGGCACCGGCGGCCGCGCCGGCGGCGCCTTCCCGCCCGAGGTGCTCCAGGCCATGCGCAACGCCGACGTGCTCGTCCACGTGGTGCGCGGCTTCGAGAACCCGTCCCTCACCGCGGCGGCGGATCCGGTGCGCGACGAGCGGATGTTCAACGACGAGCTGCTCCTGCTCGACCTCACCATCCTCGAGAAGCGCGGCGAGCGCTTCAAGAAGGAGGCGAAGAAGGGCCCCGAGGTCGACGTGAACAAGAAGTGCATCGACCACCTCGAGAAGGGCGAGCCGCTCCGCACGGCCGGCCTCACCGAGGACGAGATCAAGGCCCTCGGCGCGGGCATCCAGCTCCTGTCGCTGACGCCGCTCATCACCCTCTACAACCTCTCGGAAGAAGCCTGGGCCGACCCGAAGAACGCCGCCCTGCGTGAAACCAAGCGCGGGACCTTCTCGGCGACCATGGCCATCTGCGGGGCGATCGAGGCGGAGATCGCCGGGATGGCCGCCGAGGAGCAGACCGAGTTCCTCCAGGGCCTCGGCCTCGGCGAGCCCGCGCGCAACGGCTTCATCAAGACGGCCTACGCGCTGCTCGACCTCATCAGCTTCCTCACCGCGGGCCCCGACGAGTGCCGCGCCTGGCCGATCCGCCGCGGCACCGTCGCTCGCAAGGCCGCCGGCAAGGTGCACAGCGACATCGAGCGCGGCTTCATCCGCGCCGAGATCTACCGGCCGGAAGACCTGAAGCAGGCCGGGAGCGAGGCCGTCCTCAAGACGCAGGGGAAGATCCGCGTCGAGGGGAAGGAGTACCTGATGCAAGACGGCGACGTCGTGAACTTCCGCTTCAACGTGTAGCGCGACGAAGCGATGATCGCCGAGGAGGGCATTGCCAGGCTCACCTCGGCGGCGCCGCCCTTCGCGCGAAGACGCGCGATACGTAGAGGACGCGCTCGTTGGGATCGAGAAAGAGGCGCGCCTCCGCCCCGTCGACGTAGAGGCACAGCCTCTTTGGATCGAGCGGCTCGATCCGCCTCACGTTCCCTTGACCGCTGGCGGCGAAGCGCATCACGGCGGCGTCCACCCTCGCCGCCAGAAGCCAGTGGATTGCGAGCAGGTCACGCTCGGCGACGATGGACCACGAGAGCGACCAGCTCATTCGCCCTGTGCACGCCGCATCTTCTCGATCGTCGCCAGGATCTCTCCACGCGACACGACGCGCCCGGCGCGAATGTCGGCCATGCCTTCCTCGAAGGCGGCGCGCTGGTCCTCCGTCTCGGGCTCGTCGGCTGGAGGGGCCGCGAGAGCGGCTGCCCAGACCGGATCGATCGAGGCGGTCGCGAGCGCTGCCTGGGCGGGCGGGGGAGACATGGGGCAAATGCTAGCGAACCGCCTCGATCGACGCCAACTCCTTTTGTTCCGACCCCGACGGCCTCAGCATCCTTCCCCGCTCGCGGCGCGCGTCATCTCGATCAGCGCGCCGACCGTCCGCAGGTTGCGCACCGTGCTCGTCGTCCCGAGCGTCCGGTCGAAGTAGTCGTTCGTGAGCTTGCTGCGGGCGAGGCCGTTCGGGCAATGGAGGTAGACCTCCGCCCCGGTCACGATGAAGCGATCGGGCGGAGAGCGGCCGGGATCGAGGCGCGCCACGCGCTCTTTGTCGGCCGCGGCGGCGAGGAACATCAGGTGGAGCTTGTCGGGATCTGCGCCCTCGGCGAGGAAGGGGTTCCGCGCGGCGGCCTGGGCGAAGGCCTCGGCGCTGCGCAGCACCACGGGGGAGGTGACGCCGAAGCGCTGCGCGATGCCGGCCGCGAGCCTCTTCGCGAGATCGTCGAGGAGATCTTCCGGGACCTGGAAGACCACGTTGCCGCTCTGGATGTACGTGCGCACCGAGGCGCAGCCGAGCTTCGCGAAGAGCGCCGCGAGCTCCTTCATCGGCACCGGGTTCTTCCCCCCGACGTTGACCCCGCGCAGGAGCGCGATCTGGGTGCTCATCGGGCTCTTCGGCGAGGGGGCGGTGCGGGCGCGGGCCATGCGCCTTTGCTAGACGCCCGCCGCGCGCGCGTCGAGGGCGCTCACGGGCCCACGAGGAAGCTCGTCAGCGCGGTCGCCAGCTCCTCGACGAGCCGCGCGTCGTCCTCGTGCGACGCGGCGCGCACCCGGGCGCTCGCGTCCACGGCGCCCTTCATCGAGGAGACCGCGAAGTCGAGCGCCATGCGGATGCGTTCGGGCGAAGGAGCCCGACCGTCGGCCGTCTTCAGCGTCTCCACGCAGCCGAGCGCGCCGCGCGCGAGCTCCACGTCCACGCGCCTCCGCCGCGCCATCAGCTTCGGCTCGCGGCCCTCCAGCACCTCGAACGAGCGGAGCGCCCCGGTGTGCGCCCGCCGGAAGCCGAGGTAGCTCCGGAGGCCCTCGCGCGCGACCTCCTCGAGCGGGCGCCCCGCCCAGCGCGCGGGGTCGGTGAGGGCCGCCGTCTCGGCCTGGATCCGCCCGCAGAAGCGCTCGTGGAGCAGATCGAAGAAGCCCTCCTTCGAGCCGAAGCACTGGTAAAACGAGCTCGCCGAGGTGCCCGCCCTGCGGAGGATCTCCTCGATGCTCATCGCCTCGGGATCGCGCCCGTCGAGCAGCAGCTCCCCGGCGGTGACCATCGCCTCGGCGGTCGCGAGGGCACGTCGCTGGCGCGGCTTGGGAGGAGGTCGGGCGGCCATGGCAGGCGGCCATGCGATCCCAGGTGCGCGGGCGATTCAACCGGGTTCATCAAACCCCGCAAAATCAAGTCCCGCCGCGGTGCGCCGGAACGGGAATGGCGGTTCCGGATCCGGTCCTTATCGTCCGCGGTCTGCGCACGAGCCAGGGATCGTCCCGGCCCGGGGCCCAGAACCACCGCGAGGTCGCCATGCTCCGAGCTTCTCTCTCGTCCGCCGCCGTCGTCGTGCTCCTTTGCCTCACCGCCGCCGCATGCGGCTCCACCCACAAGAACCCGCTCGGCAGCGGCGGCGGATCGAGCGGGCCGGGCACGGGCAGCGGCGCGGGCACCGGCTCGGGCGGAGATCCCGCGACCACGAGCAGCACGTCGAGCGGCGGGGGCGATCCGAGCACCGGCGCCGGCGGCGCGTCGAGCTCGAGCTCCAGCAGCTCCGGCGGATCGTGCAAGGATGGCGGTGCGGCCTGCGCCTCGTTCACCGAGTGCTGCAGCGGCGAGTGCGCCAACCAGATCTGCACGACCTGCGGCTGGCAGGGAGAGGGCTGCTCCACGAACGGCTGCTGCGGAGACCTCACCTGTTACAACGGCGCCTGCGGCAAGTGCCAGGTGGACAACACCGACTGCAACCTGGCGAGCGACTGCTGCTCGAACATCTGCAACAGCGGAAAGTGCAAGGCATGCGAGCCCATCGGGGGGTTCTGCGGCGGCCCGGGCGGGGCCGCGAGCTGCTGCCTCGGGACGACCTGCGAAGGAGGCCAGTGCTGCGCGGACCCGGGGACGCCCTGCGCCGGGACCTGGCAGTGCTGCGGCGGCAACGCCTGCGTGAACGGCAAGTGCGGTGACGCGCCGCCTTGCCACCCGGAGGGCCTCTTCTGCCAGAAGCAGGCCGACTGCTGCAACGGCCTCTTCTGCGTGGGAGGCACGTGCACGAGCATGGAGCCCTGCCACCCGCTCGGGACCTCGTGTGCGAATAGCGCCCAGTGCTGCGACGGCTACTGCAAGAACGGCAAGTGCGCGTCGTGCAGTACCTGCGCAGAGGTGAAGAACGGCGCAGATCCGGCGACGATTTGCCCCGACGCGAGCCCCTACTGGGACGCCTACGAGAGCTGCACCTGTGGGGCCGGCGGCTGCGGTCAGTTCTGCCCCGCCTTCTGCGCCGGCGGCGTTCCGGATCAATTCTGCGCGAGCTGCCTTCAGAGCCTCTGCGGGACGCAGGCCATGCAATGCAACGACAACTGATCGACCGCTCGGACGGCCATCCTTGACATCCACACGCGAGGTGCGTGCAATCGAGGCATGCGCCGCTCCCCGTTCCTGTCCGCCTGTCTCGCCCTCCTCTCCCTCTCCGCGCCGGCCTTCGCCGGCGACTACGTGAACGACCCGCTGACCGACGCGGCCTTCCCCGGCCGCGGCTCGCAAGGCGGCTCCTTCGGGCCGAACGGGTGGACGACCACCGGTCCGACCGACGCCATTTGGTACGAGATCGGCGACGCGCTGCCCGCCGGGAGCATCACCTTCAGCGTGACCGGCGTCTCCACCACAGCGACGCTGACCGGCGCCGATCACGACATCTTCGCCATGTACCAGGCGCCGAGCGGGCAGGGCGAGCCCGTCGCCTATTCACCCTATTTCCGCAACAACGATTTCAAGATCTTCACCCGCATCTTCGGCGTGCAGGAGCCGAACCGCGCCGGGGCCATGAAGATGGAATTCACCCTCTGTCCGCGCGGCGAGCCCTGGTATCACGACGAGCCTTGCACACCCGACTGCGGCAAGGGCGATCTGGCCTATGCCAACGGGATGGACAAGGACATCGGGTGGGACCCGGCAACCTGGTACACCATCGGGATCACCTGGGGAAATGGCACCGTCGCCTTCACCCGGAACGGGGCCCAGCTCGCCGCCATCGCCTATGACGGGACCTATGCGCCCAAGCCCCTCCGCGTGCGCCTCGGCTCCCCGCGACATGGCATCAGCGACGTGGCCTATATGCCGCAAGGGCTCACCTTCAAAGACATGATCGTGAGCGGCGCGCCCGGCGCCATGACGCCGGTGTGCGGGCCCCCCGTGATCCCCGACGGAGGACCGGAGATGGACGGCGGGAGCATGACTCCCGGCGAGATCCCGGTGCTGGCCGATGTCACGGCCGCCGTGTGGAGCCCGAACGTGTTCGACGACGTGACCGATCTGAACGTGGAGGGCACCGGCTCGGAGCCCGCGGGGATTGTCTATCTGCGGTTTCCGCCCATCGCCGGCACCGTCAACAAGGCCACGCTCCGCCTCCACACCCACACCTATCCTTCGGCGGCCGGCGGCACGGGCGCCATCTATGGAGTGGACGACACGAGCTGGGATGAAAATACCCTCACCTGGGGTAACCGGCCTCCCTACGCGGCGACCGCCTATGGCGTCGCCCACCCGGTCAGCCCGGACAGCGATGTCGACTGGGACGTGACCGAGCTCGTGGCCGGCGGGACCGTGAGCTTTGCGCTCGTGTCGACCGACGCCGATGGTGCCCATTACCAGTCGAAGGAGGCCGGCCCAGGCACCCACCCGCCGCGCCTCCTGGTCGACGTGACCGCGCTGCCCGACGGCGGGGTGATGCCCGACGGCGGAGGATCCGGCGGCAGCTCCGGCAGCGGCGGCTCCGGCGCCGGAGGATCGAGCGGATCAGGCGCGGGAGGAGGATCGGGGACGACCGGGACCGGAGGATCGGGCGGCGACGGCGGCGCAGGATCGAGCAAAGGGTGCTCGTGCGCCTTCGACGATCGCTCGGCGAGCGATCTGCTTTGGCTCGGGGCGCTCTGTCCGGTGCTGGCCTTGCTTTGCCGCCGGCGTCGAGACCCGCGGAGGTGCACCTGAGACCTGGGACGTGCGATGTCGATCACACGTGCTCTCGGGCAGAGCGTCAGCCGCCCGCCGTCGCGTCGTCGTTCGGATCTTCCCGGTCGGCAATGATCGTCCCCTCGCGCGCCAGCGCCGGATAGAGGCTTGCAGCAAACGCCGGGCTCACCGCGCGGCTGAGCACGCCGTTCATGCCCTCGAGTCCCTTGCGGAGCGCGTCGATCGCCTCGTCGAGGGCGGTGGCGAGCTCTTTTCGCTCGCCGGCCTCCAGGTTCGCCGAGGCCTCGTTGAAGCCTTCCAGAATGGACGCGGCCTCGCTCAGCGCGTCGGCGTGCGGGCCGAGGGAGGCCACCGCGCGGCTCATCGATCGCACGGCCTCGGCGGCCTCGCGCGTGCGCGTCACGAGGTCCGCGGCGTCCTCGGGGCGGCCCTGAGAGCGCTGCGTTCGATCACCCGAGAGCGCGCCCTCGGCGCCGAGGGGGACGAGGGCCTTCTCGGCGCGGGCGCGCGCGTCCTCGCACAGGTAGCGGCCCACGCGCTGCATCCCCCGGAAGAGCACCCGCCGCCGCTCAAGGAAATCCCGGTAGGGCTTCACCGCGCCGCTGAGGTGCGTCACCAGCGCGCGCAGCTTCATCGCCTCGTCGAGCACCACGTCGCGCTCGCGCTGGGCGAGCCGCCCGTTGTGCTCGTAGTGCGCCTCCAGGGTGGCCAGGATCTCGCGTGCCCAGCGCAGGTGCCGGAGGCCCGACGCGCTCCTCGACAGCGTTTGCATGGGGGGACGCTGGCGTTTTCCGGGGAGGCCGTCAATCTCGGTGCTTCGGATGGAAGCGATCGGCCCGGCGGTGCTAGATCGGATCGCCATGAAGCGCGCCCTCTGCGCCCTCGCCTCCTCGATCGCGCTCGCGGCCTGCGGTGGAGCGCCGGCCCCGGTGGGCGAGCCCGCGCCCGTCCCCACGGCGCCTCCTCCTCCGCTCCCGAGCGCGCTCGCGCCTGCCTCCTCCGCGGCCGTCGAGCCTGCGCTTGCGACCGCGAGCGCGGCGCCTTCCGCAGCGCCCTCGGCGGCCCCGGTCGCCGACCCCGGTGTGTTTCCTCCCGCCTCCTTCTCGCCGCTCGTCGAGCGCACCAAGAAGCCCGGCGACGGCGTGTGGGCGGCGGTGCCCGAAGGGGGAGGGGGCGCCACGCCGGCCATGCTCCGCACCCTCGCGCACCCCGACGCGATCAAGGGCCATGTCTTCGCCGCGATCGTCGCCATGGACCTCCGTCGCATCGATCTCCGCCTCGTCGCAGGGACGATCGAGCCCGCCTCCAAGAGCGTGCCGGACGATCACCGTTCGGGCCTGGTTGCCCCGGCCGATCTCGACGATCTCATCGCCGTCTTCAACGGCGGGTTCATGGCCAAGCACGGCGGCTGGGGCATGATGCTCAACGGGGACATGTACGTCCCCCCGCGCGACGAGGGCTGCACGATCGCTCTGCTCAAGGACGGCGCGGTGAAGATCGGCACATGGCCTGCGCTCAAGGACGCGGTCCCGTCGATGGTCGCCTTCCGCCAGACGCCGCCTTGCCTCATCGAGCAGGGCGAGCTCCACCCGGTTCTGCTGAGCGAGCCCAGGAGCAAGAAGTGGGGCTCGTCCGAGACCGGTCAGCTCGACATCCGGCGGAGCGCGCTCGGCCTCGACGCGAGCGGGCGCACGCTTTTCTACGGCATGGGCGAGTGGATCACCGCCCGCCAGCTCGCCGAGTCGATGAAGGCGGCGGGCGCGGTCAACGTCGCGGAGATCGACATCAACTGGTCGTACACGCGCTTCCTCTTCTTCGGTCATCCATCGCCGGGCGAGCCCTTGCAGGTCACCTCCACCCTCGTCCCCAAGATGAAGTTCGTCGCGCAGGGGTACGTGAAGAAGCCCGCGGAGCGCGATTTCTTTTACGTCAAGAAGCGGCGCTGACGAGCGCTCGCCGCCGCGCGACGATCGCTCTATCGTCGTTGCATGACGCGCTTCACCCGCTGTCTCGCTCGCGGCTCGGCCGCCCTCGCCCTCTCGCTCCTCCCTTCGAGCGCCCTCGCCAAGCAGGAGCTCGGGCTCAACACCCACCAGTCGACGACCGTGGGGCTCGACGCCACGCGTGACGCGGGGCTCGGCTGGGTGCGGATCGATCTCAACTGGTTCAACGCCGAGCCCTCCGAGGGGGTCTATGATTTCTCGCTCTTCGACGCCATCGTCGACGGCGCCTCGGCCCGCGGCCTCTCGGTCCTCGCGGTGGTCGGCTACACGCCGGAATGGGCCTCGTCGGGCGATCTGAAGGGCGGCGGCGCGCTCAACGATGTCCCCAAGGAGGGCACGTATGCCGCGTTCGTCACCGCCGCGGTGCAGCACTTCCAGGGCAAGATCACGCACTACGAGCTCTGGAACGAGCCGAACCTGGAGCAGTTCTTCGAGGGCACGCCCGACGATTACACGAAGCGCGTGCTCGTGCCCGGCGCCGCGGCCGTGCATGCGGCTTGCCCGAGCTGCATGGTGATCGCGCCCGGGCTCGCCACGGTGGGGGGCAAGTACGACGTGTGGATGGACGCCGCGCTTTCGGCCGCGAAGGACCAGATCGACATCGTGAGCGGCCATGTCTACGCGGATTTCGGCCTCGGCATGTCGGCGGACAATTTCTTCAACAAGCTGGAGAGGCATCGCGTGCTCAAGAGCGGTGATGTCGTGGTCTTCGAGGGGCCGCTCTCGTTCAAGGAGGTGATGGACAAGCACGGCGTCACGAAGCCCTTCTGGCTCACCGAGACGGGCCGGGAGGCGCCCCTCGGCGACGCGACCGCCCTCGACGCGCAGGTGACCTTCTACCGGCATGTGCTGGAGAACATGCCGAGCCGTCCCTGGTGGGCGGCGACGATCTTCTACGAGGCCTTCGACGAGCCGAACGGCGGGTATTCGTGGGGCGTGGTGATGCACGACGACACGAAGCCCGGCGGCTACGAGCCGAAGCCCGTCTTCCCCTTCCTGAAGAAAGTCGCTCTAGCTCAAAAGGCTTTCGGGGGGAACAAGCCGGACTGCGACGACGGGCTCGACAACGACAGCGACGGCTTCATCGACTACCCGGCCGATCCGGACTGCACGAGCGTCCTCGCGACCTCCGAGGGCGAGCCCCCGCCGGATGGAGGGCTCGGCGGCGCGGGCGGCGCAGGCGGGGGA